>NZ_CP107942.1:4172500-4790833 GCF_036053395.1 Actinoplanes sp. NBC_00393
GCACGCAGCCGCCAGTGCCGCGCAGAGCGCCATCAGCAGATGAGCCCGCACCCGGTCGGCCAGGTTCAGCGCGGTCGAGGTGACCGCGCCGACCACGAAGCCGAGCTGCACCGAGGCGGTCAGCCACACCGCCGCCGTGGCGCTGATGTGCCACTGTTCGCGCAACGCCGGCACCACGGCGGATGCGGAGAACCACACCGCCATGCCGAGAACCTGAACGACAGCGATCAGCGCACGCTGTCCGCCGGCCCGATGCGTCATCTGCGCTCCCTCGCTCGGCACCCGATGATCATGCAATATGTGACTCAGTCATATATCGTGGGGAGATGACGACGACACTGGAGACCAAGCTCGAGATCAAGTCATGGGACGAGAAGCCGTATCGGGAGATGCCGGACGGCACCAGGTGGACCCGGGCCGAGGTCGTGCTGGCCGGGACGAGCGACCAGCTGACCGAGGGTTCCTTCGAGGCGCTGATGTATTACCGCGGTGACGGGACCAGCACCTACGTCAGCCTGATGTCGCTCACCGGCACGCTCGACGGCCGGCACGGCACCGTGATCCTGGCCGGCCAGGGCACCTTCGACGGGACGACGGCGCGCAGCGAGTTCCGGGTGATCGAGGCGACCGGCGGGCTCTCGGGGATCACCGGCACGGCCACCAGCAGTTCCACCCACGCCGACTATCCGTACATGCCTCTCACGCTGACGTACGATCTTGGCTGATCCGCTCAGCTCCGAGGGCAACGTGCTCGGCGCGCTCGCGCTGGTGCTCACCGACCAGATGGCGGCCGGCGCGGCTACCGGAGCCGGCGAGTCCGGCGCGGCCGCCGCGGCGCTCTCCGCGCTCCACGAGTTCCTGGACGGGGCCACCCTCGACCGGTTGCGCCGCGTTCTCGGCCTGACCCATTCCGGCGCGGTGCGATTGGTGAACCGCCTGGCCGCCGACGGTCTGGTGGAGCGCGGCCCGGGTGCGGACGGCCGGTCGCGGTCGGTGACGCTGACCCCGGCCGGCCGGCAGGCCGCGGCCCGGGTGGCCGGAGCCCGCGCCGCCGTGCTGGAACGCGCGTTGCGGGACCTGGCGCCTGAGCAGCGAGCCACTTTGCACGAGCTGCTCGGGCAGGTGATGGCGGGCGTGGTCCGGGACAAGGAGGGCGGCGCCTGGATCTGCCGCCTGTGCGACCTGCCCGCCTGTGGCCGCGACGAGGGACACTGCCCGACCGCGAAGGCGGCCGCCGCCAAGTACGGCTGACGCGCCTTTCAGCCGCGGCGCGGTCTCAGCATGGCCGGTCTGGGCAGCAGCGCCGGAACCTGGCGCATGTGCTCGGCGTATGCCGGACGGCGGACCAGAGACCTGCGGTCCATCATCGGCACGCTGACGAACGCGAACAGCAGCACCATGCTGACCGGCCCGATCACCGTCCACCACCAGCTGGGCGCCGCCGCCATCGCGAACAGCCACATCCCCCACCAGAACGTGATCTCGCCCAGATAGTTCGGATGCCGCGAGTACCGCCACAGTCCGCGATCGATGATCCGGCCCCGGTTGGCGGGATCACCGGCGAACCGGTGCAGCTGCCGGTCCGCGGTCGCCTCGATCAGCACCGCGGCCGCGGTCACCACCACGGCCACGATGTCGAGCAGGCCCCACGGCCGGCCGGTCACGGTCACCGCGGGCCAGACCGCCAGCAGGCCGGCGAAGACCACGAGAGTCGGCATCAGCTGAATGCCGGTCAGATTGATCAGCCACCACGGCACCCCGGCGGGCCGCTGCTCGCGCAGCTGCACATACCGCCAGTCCTCGTGACTCAGCCCGCGCCACGAGGACGCCCAGTTGGCCGTCAACCGGATCGACCAGGCCAGCACCAGCAGCAGCACCGCCACCTGCCGCCCGGTGACCGCGGCCAGGTCACCGCCGGCCTGCCACAGCACCCATCCGGCCACGATCACCGCCGGCGCCACACTCCAGTACGGGTCGTAGACGCTCGCGTTGGCGACCAGCACGCTCGCCCCGAACACCACCACGGTGGCGACCAGGTCGGCGTAGAAGGTCACCGCCAACAGGTGCTGCCCCCGGAGCAGAGCCAGCACCGCCCAGGCGGCCAGCCCGGCCGCCACATAGACCAGCACCACGACCGCGAACCCCACCGCCCGCGACGTGGCCGCCAACCGCCCACCCACCTGGTAGGCACCGCGTTCCGCAGCCATACCAGGCAGAATAGGTCAGCGTCGATCGTCGGGGCATTGGCCGTTCAGAGCATCAGGCAGAACGGGTGGCCTTCCGGGTCGGTGAGCACGATCCACTCGTCGCCGCCGGGCTGGAACTCCGGCTGCGGCGGCTGCTGTGAGTACAGCGTCGGCTGTACTATCAGGGCGTGGAAGCAGTCGTGCACGGCGCAGCTCTCGCCCGATTCGGTCACGCCCTGTCGGATGCGACCCGCGCGCGGCTGCTGCTGGCCCTGCGCGACTCCCCCGGCTACCCGTCCGAGCTCGCCGACCAGCTCGACGTGACCCGGCAGAACCTGTCCAACCATCTGACCTGCCTGCGCGGCTGCGGCCTGGTCGTCGCCGTTCCCGAGGGCCGCCGCACGCGGTACGAACTGGCTGACAACCGGATCCGGCACGCCCTCGACGACCTGCTCGGCCTGGTGCTGGCCGTCGATCCGGCAGCCTGTCCCGACTCCGCGGAGAACGGCTGCTGCTGATGCCGTCCGTCATGTCCCGCAGCCCGGCGCAGCGCAGCGCGGTGCTGGCCCGGCGGATCCGGCTGCTGGTCGCCGTCACGATCGGTTACAACGTGGTCGAGGCGGTGGTCGCCGTCAGCGCCGGGCACGCGGCCGGGTCCACCGCGCTGATCGGGTTCGGGCTCGACTCGGTCATCGAGGTGTCGTCGGCCGCCGCGGTCGCGTGGCAGTTCGCCGGTCGCGATCCGCAACGCCGGGAAAGGACCGCACTGCGGATCATCGCCGTGTCGTTCTTCGCGCTGGCCGCCTATGTCACCGTCGAGTCCGTGCGGACGCTGCTCGACAGCACCGGCGCGGAGCACTCCACGGTCGGGCTCGTCCTGGCGGCGGTGTCGCTGGCAATCATGCCCGGCCTGTCCTACGCCCAGCGCAGGGCGGGACGCGAACTCGGCTCGCGCACCGCGGTCGCCGACTCGAAGCAGACGCTGCTCTGCACGTACCTTTCCGCGGTCCTTCTCGTCGGTCTGGCCCTCAACAGCCTGTTCGGCTGGAGCTGGGCCGATCCGGTCGCCGCCCTGATCATCGCCGCCGTCGCCATCAAGGAGGGCCGCGACGCCTGGCACGGCGACGCCTGCTGCGCCCCGATTCCCACCGCCGGACCGGCCACCACCTGCGCAGATCAATGCTGCGGCGACAATCGCTGACGGCGCGAGCGGCCAACCGGGCCGGCGCCGGCTGTGGACGCCATGCGGATGTCGATCAAGAATGGCGGGCGTGACGCGACCGGAGCACCAGCAACGTCCGTCTCGGCTCGGCGGCTTCTGGGGGTTCCTGGTGGGCGGCGCGGCCGTGGCGCTGCTGCTCGTGGTCCTTCAGCCGGTCACCGACCCGAAGGACTGCCCCAACTACGGCGCCGCCGGGAATGCCAGCGTGTTCGCGAACTCGGCCTGGGACTTCTACCTTCCGCTGGTCCTGCTCGGCTGGCTGGTCCTGGTCGTCGCCGAGCAGGCGCACCCGGCGGCCTGGTGGGGCCGCACCCGGACCGCCGTCGCCGGCCGGGCCGTGGCCGCCGTGTCACTGACCCTGGTGGCCGCCTGCTGCCTGGGCGCCACTCTGCTGGCCACCTGCCGCTGACAGCGCGTAGATCAGCTTGTCCAGCACGCCGGGGAACGCGGAGCGCACGGCCGCCGGCAGGTGTTCGCGCACCGCGTCCAGATGCGGATACTCGTCGGCCGAAAGCGAAACATACACCCGCGCCAGCGCCCGGTCCTCGGCCTGCTGCTGACTCGGGGTGAGCTCGGCGGCGTCGATCGCGGCCAGCGCCAGCACGGTGTCGATGAAGTCCCGGTAGTGCAGCAGCGCCTGCTCGGGACTGAACCCCGCACCGAGCAGCAGCCCCACACCGAGGTCGGCGGTGCGCAGCTCGTTGGGGCCGGCCGTGAACCGTACGGCCCGCAGTTGCGCCAGCCGCGGGTGCTTCAGCATCGAGCGGTACACCCGCTCGCCCAGCTCCCGCAGGGACGCCGCCCAGTCCGGGCCCGGCACGAAACCGACGGTGGTCTCGCCGATCAGCCGGTCGGCGATGGCGATCAGCAGGGCGTCCAGGTCCCGGAAGTACCGGTAGATCGCGGTCGGGTCGGCGCCGAGTTCCACGCCGAGGCGGCGCACGGTCAGCGCGTTGCCGCCGGGCGCCTCGATCAGCCGCAGCGCGGCCTCGATGATCAGATCCGGGTTCAGCACCACCCCGGTACGGGTCGGGCGGCGCCGGACACGCGGGGAGCCGGCTCGCGCCATCCTCCTGCCTCCTTATGTCAACGCATTGACGTAAGCCTAGCGGCCCGGTTTGCTGGTGTTCTGACCAGGGAGGATCAGCATGCGGGCGGAAGCACCGGCCTACGACCTCGACATCCGGACCGACGAACGGCGCATCCGCGCGGCGCTTGCCGACGCGGCGCACACCCCGTTCTGGCTCGAGGACCCCGGCCGCCCCGCCCCGGAGGCGCCGCTCACCGGCAGCGCCGAGACGGACCTGCTGATCATCGGCGGCGGGTACTGCGGGCTCTGGACCGCCCTGCTCGCGAAAGAGGCCGATCCGGGCCGCGAGGTGCTGCTCGTCGAGAGCGAGGAGATCGGCTGGGCGGCCAGCGGCCGCAACGGCGGTTTCGTCGAGGCCAGCCTGACGCACGGCCCGGAGAACGGCCGCCGGCACTTCGCCCGTGACCTGCCGGTCCTCGACGCGCTCGCCGAGGAGAACTTCGCCGGTTTCCAGCAATCCCTCGACCGGCACGGCATCGACGCCGAACTCACCGTCGGCGGCGCCCTGGCGGTCGCCACCGAGCCGCACCAGATCGACTGGCTGCGCGCCGAGGCCGGCGGCGACGCGACCTTCTACGAGCGTGACGAGCTGACCGCCCTGGTCCGCTCCCCGCTCTACCGGGCCGGGTTGTTCACCAAGTCGGGCGCGGCGCTCGTCCATCCCGCCAAGCTCGCCTGGGGCCTGAAAGCCGCCTGCCTGCGGCTCGGCGTACGCATCGCCGAGCACACCCCGATCACCCGGCTGACCGACGAGGGCAGCACGGTCCGGGCAGCCACCAGCGCCGCGACGATCCGGGCGAAACAGGTGGTGCTCGCCACGAACGGCTTCCCGTCATTGCTGCGCCGCAACCGGCTGCTCACCATCCCGATCTACGACTACGTGCTGATGACCGAGCCGCTCACCGCCGCCCAGCTCGACGAGATCGGCTGGCACGAGCCGTTCGGCATCTCCGACACCTCACGGCAGTTCCACTACTACCGCAAAACCGTCGATAACCGGATTCTCTGGGGCGGTTATGACGCGGTCTATCACCGCGGCGGCGCCATCAGGGCCGAGTACGACCAGCGCCCGGAAACCTTCGCCCGGCTGGCCGACCACTTCCTGCGTACGTTCCCGCAGCTCGGCGACGTCCGTTTCACCCACGCCTGGGGCGGCATGATCGACATGTCGGCGCAGCTGGCCGCGTTCCAGGGCGTGGCGATGTCCGGCAAGGTGGCGTACAGCAGCGGGTTCACCGGCCTCGGCGTGGCCGCCACCCGGTTCGCCGCGACGGTGATGCTCGACCTGCTGGCCGGCGCGGACACCCCCCGGACCCGGCTGCGGATGGCGACCCGCCGGCCCCGGCCGATCCCGCCGGAACCGTTCGCCTATCCGGCGGTGCAGGTCATCCGGCGGGCGATCGCCGATTCGGACCGCAACGGCGGCCGGGACGGGCTGATCCTGAGGGCGGCAGGCCTGCTCGGCTTCTCGTTCGACTCCTGAGCGGCCGAATCCTGACGGGGTCGCTAATGTTGCGGGCATGACCACTGCCCCGCCGGTCGCTGGATGAGGACCGGAGCCGCCGCCGGGCACCTCGGCTATTACCACGAGGCCGTCTGCTACTCGTCGGACGACGACTTCCTCGCCGTGGCGGTGCCGTTCCTGCTGGGCGGCGTCGCCGCCGGCGAGCCCACCATGGTCTCGATGGGCCGGCGCAACACCGAGCTGCTGCGCGCCGAGCTGCCGGCCGATCTGCCGATCACCTTCCAGGCCGGTGCCGCGCTGTATGCCCGGCCCGCCGCCGCGATCCGGTCGTACCGCAAGTTGCTCGCCGACCACGTCGCGGGCGGGGCGGCCCAGATCCGGATCATCGGCGAGCTGCCGCCGGAGTCGTTCGGCGTGACGTGGGACTGGTGGGGCCGCTATGAATCGGCGATCAACCACGCGTACGACGAATTCCCGCTCTGGAGCATGTGCGCGTACGACACCCGGAGCACCCCGGCGCCGGTGATGGTCGACGTGCTGCGTACGCATCCGCGCACCGCCCTGCCGGACGGCCGCCACCAGCTCAACGACACCTATCTCGACCCGGTCACCTACCTCAGCGAGCCGCGCCTGCCGGTCCTGGACCCGCTGCAGCACACCGAGCCGGCCGTCGACCTGACCGACTGCCCGGCGGCCGAGGCCCGCCAAGCGGTCCGGACCGCCGATCCGGGCCACCTTTCGGCGCCCGACGTCGACGACCTGCTAGTGGCCGTCAGCGAGGCGGTGACCAACGCGTACCGGCACGGCCGCGGCCCGGTCCGCGTGCGGCTGTGGGCAGGCCCCGATCGCATCGTCGTGACCGTCACCGACGCGGGCGCCGGTCCCAAGGACCCGTTCGCCGGGCTCCTGCCGATCGGTGACGGCACCAACGGCGGTCTCGGCCTGTGGATCGCCCATCAGTCGTGCAACCACGTCGCCCAGTACCGGCATGCCGGGGGCTTCACGATCCGGTTGATCGGCGGGAACCCGTACCAGTAACGCTGATTCTTGAAGTTTCTTTACAGATTCCTTGACTTCACCGTGCGGGATCTAGTTGAGTCGATGTACTCCTCATCCCCCTCGCACCAGTGCGTCCCCCGACGTACGGAAGGTGAGTCATGCCCAGAAAACGGCTTCTGTCGATCCTGGCCGCGGTCAGCGTCGCCGTGGCGGGCGCTGCCGCCGCGATCCTGCCGATGACCGCGTCGAACGCGGCGGAGGCCTGCGTCGCCGCGTACAACAACTCGGCCGTCTACACCGGCGGCCAGCGGGCCTCCCACAACGGCCGGAACTGGACCGCCAAGTGGTGGACCCAGGGCGAGACGCCCAGCACCGGCGGGTCCGGCGTGTGGGCCGACAACGGCGCCTGCGGTGGCGGCACCACGAACCCGCCGCCGGCCACCGGCAACTGCAACCACCCGAACTGGGTGGCGGGTCAGTACTACGCGGCCGGCTCGATCGTGCGCTACACCAACGGGCAGTACTACCGGGCGACGAACGCGAACCCGGGCTACGACCCGGTCATCAGCACCTGGTACTGGTCGCCGTACACCTGCACCGGCGGTGGCACCACCACGCCGCCGCCCACCGGATCGGGGAACTTCCCGGTCAGTGAGGCCCAGTTCAACCAGATGTTCCCGAACCGGATCGCCTTCTACTCGTACGCCGGCCTGCTCGACGCGATCAAGAAGTTCCCGGCGTTCACCACCACCGGCAGCGACACGGTCCGCAAGCAGGAGGCCGCGGCCTTCCTGGCGAACGTCAACCACGAGTCCGGCGGCCTGGTCTACGTCGAGGAGATCAACCAGGCGAACTGGCCGCTCTACTGCGACCGCAGCCAGTCCTACGGATGCCCGGCCGGGCAGAGCGCCTACCACGGTCGCGGCCCGATCCAGCTGAGCTGGAACTTCAACTACAAGGCGGCCGGTGACGCGCTCGGCATCGACCTGCTGAACAACCCGGACCGGGTCAAGAACGAGACGTCGGTCGCCTACCAGACCGCCGTCTGGTACTGGATGACCCAGCGCGGCCCGGGCACGATGACCCCGCACGACGCCATCGTCAACGGCCGCGGCTTCGGCGAGACCATCCGCAGCATCAACGGCTCGCTCGAGTGCAACGGCGGCAACCCCGCCCAGGTGCAGAGCCGGATCAACGCGTACAACCGGTTCACACAGATCCTGGGCGTCAGCCCGGGCGGCAACCTGTCCTGCTGATCGCACGCGGGGGTGCGGCCGTCACGCCGTACCCCCGCGGTCCTTCAACCATGCGGCGGCCCGGCGCGCAGATGCGCGCGCAAGCCAGGCATCCTGGATCAACTCCGCCACTTCGGTACGCGTGAGCTCGCCGATCCGCCCCGCCCGCAGCAACACCGACAGGTGCCCGTCGAAATGCGCCGTCGTGAAGAACGGCGTCGTCCCGTCCTGGACCAGGGCCTGTTTGTCCGCCTCCGACTCCACCCAGAAGACGATCACATCGGTCCAGCGCTCCCCGGTCTCCGGGTCGACCGCGTCCGGCCGCGGGGTGCGGAAGAAGACGAACGACTTGCGGCCCACCTGGTAGACCGGGTTGTCGTCGCTGCCGTACTCAACCGTCACATGCGGCATGCCGGACGCCAGCTCATGCACATCCTCGACCCGCGCCGGCCGCTCTCCGTCATCGTGGGCCACGCCCCACCGTAACGGACCGGGCGGTCCCGCTCAGCCGTTGGGCGAGAGGGCGGTGGAACTCACCGTGCGGCAGGGACGCGGCGACGAGGAAGACGACCAGACCGGCCAGGGTGACGGCGGCGCCGGCCCAGAGCGGGGCGGTGTAGCCGAGGCCGGCGGCGAGGGTGAGCCCACCGATCCAGGCGCCGAAGGCGTTGCCGACGTTGAAGGCCGCGATGTTCGCGCCGGAGGCCAGGGTGGGCGCGTCGGCGGCGTGCGCGAGGATGCGCATCTGCAGGCCGGGGACGGTGGCGAAGCCGAATCCGCCCATCAGCAACAAGGCCGCGACGGTGGCGATCTGGCTGGTGGCGACCATGGCGAAGACGGCCAGGACGATGGCCAGTCCGGCGAGCAACGCGGCGAGCGTACGCCCCAGATTGTGATCGGCGGCGCGGCCGCCGGCGATGTTGCCCGCGAAAAGGCCCACCCCGAAGAGGACAAGCAGCCACGGTACGGCGGACGCGCTGAACCCGCTGACGCCGGTGAGCGTGTACGCGATGAACGAGAACGCGCCGAACATGCCGCCGAAGCCGAGCACGGTGACGATCATCGACAGCCAGACCTGGCGGTTGCGGAAGATCCGGAACTCGCCGAGCAGACTGGTCGTCGTGCTCGCCGCCGGCGTCGGCTTGACCAGCAGCGTGATGCCGGCGAAGGCGATCACGCCGATCACGGCGATCGCCCAGAAGGTGGCCCGCCAGCCCGCTGCCTGGCCGAGGAAGGTGCCGAGCGGGACGCCGAGCACGTTCGCGATGGTCAGGCCGGCGAACATCATCGAGATGGCGGCGGCCTTGCGGTTGGCCGGGACGAGGTCGGCGGCCACGACCGAGCCGATGCCGAAGAACGCGCCGTGGCACAGCGCGGCGAGGATCCGGCCGAGCAGCATCACCTCGTAGCTCGCGGCGACGGCGGACAGCAGGTTCCCCGCGATGAACAGGATCATCAGGCCGAGCAGCGCTTTCTTCCGGTCGACCCGGCCGAGGGCGGCGGTGATCGCTATGGCCCCGACCGCGACGGACAGCGCGTACCCGGAGATGAGGTATCCGGCGACCGCCTCGGTGACCGCGAAGTCCGCGGCGACCTGCGGCAACAGGCCCGCGATGACGAACTCGGTCAGCCCGATGCCGAACCCGCCGAGAGCGAGGGCGTAGAGCGCGAGGGGCATGGAACGGCCCTTCCAATCATGCGTACGAGGATAGGCAGCGCCTGCACTAGTTGCAGACGCAACGTTCTCCGATAGTTGCACGCGCGCTATATCGGCGCAAGGAGGTGTATCGTCGACCACGTGGGAATCACCGACGACGCGGTCGAGGTGCGGGCTCAGGGCTGGCGCCGGCTCGCCGCGCTGCACGGCCTGATCGAGACCGAGCTCGAGCGCTGCCTGCAGACCGAGCACCGGCTCTCCGTGGTGGAATACACGGTTCTCGACGCCCTCAGCCGGCAGGACGGCTGGCACATGCGCATGCGCCAGCTCGCCCGCGCCGCCGCCCTGTCCAGCAGCGCCACCACCCGCCTGGTCACCCGCCTCGAGGAACGCGGCCTGCTCACCCGCATCCTCTGCGCCGACGACCGGCGCGGCATCTACACCGAACTGACGAAGGCCGGCCAGCAACTGCTGGAGCAGGCCCGGCCCACCCACGACCAGGCGCTGGAGCGCTCGTTGCAGGAGGCCACCGCGACTCCGGAGCTGCAGGGGCTGGTCGATTTCCTGCACAGCGAGGTCAAGAGCTGAAAATCGGGTGAACTCCGCCGGCGTGATACCCGGTCACCGCGCGCACAATAGCGGGGTGGCCACTGTGCGATGCGACATCGAGCCCGTGGGGACCCGCCTGTTGGTCCGCGTCCACGGTGAGCTCTCCCTGGTCTCGGCACCCACGGTGCGGACAGCTCTGCTGAAATGCCTGGTGGAGCAGCCCGACGCGGTGGTGGTCGACCTCAGCGGGACAGTCGTCGCCGAGCCGGCCGCGGCATCGGTGTTCCTGGCCGCCGCCCGCCACGCCGCGCTGTGGCCGGGCACGCCGCTGCTCCTCGCCGCGCCCGATCCGGCACTGGCTGAACTGCTCACCCACGGCTACGGCCGGCTGTCGGTGCATCCCTCGGTGGAGGACGCTTTCGCCGCCCAGCCGCGGCAACGGACCCCGATCGTCCAGGAAACTCTGCTGCCGGTCGGCGGTGCGGCGCGCCGTGCGCGCGAACTGGTCGCCGAGGCGTGCGCCCGATGGAGGCTGATCCCGATGTCCGGTGCGGCTGCCGTCGTCGCGGGCGAACTGGTCACCAACGCGGCCGTGCACGCCGGCACGATGATCGACTTCCGGCTCACCCTGGGCCGCCGGTATCTCGTCGTCGCCGTCCGCGACGGCAACCAGGACGCGCCGGTCCTGCCGCCGGCTGCCTCGGCGGACCCGGCCGACCTGCGCGGCCTGCTACTGATCAACTCCATCGCCCATCGGTGGGGCACCCTGCCGGCGTACGGCGGCAAGGTCGTCTGGGCGACGCTCCGACGACGTGAGGCCCCTGACTGAACCACTTCCGCCAGTTTCGCCCGGGAGGCTCCCGATGACGCCCTTCGCCATGAGCAGACACGACAACGCGGGCGTGTCGCGCCTTACGATCACCGGCGATCTCGACAGCGACACGTGTGCCGACGTCGCCGACCTGCTCATCGCAGCGGCACACCAGCACGGTGTACAAGAGGTGGTCGTCGACCTGCGGGACACCACGTTCCTGGCCGCCGCCGGCGTCCGTGCCCTCCTACGGGGACGCCATGCCGCCGACTCGGCGGGCCGCGCCTTCCGGGTGGTCAACGCGACCGGAGTGGTGCACCTGGTGCTGCGGCTCAGCGGTGTCCTCGGGATACTCGCGGTCACCTCGGAATCCGACGTCACGGGCGGCTGACGCCCTACCCGGCGACATCGACGGGCGGCTGCCCGCTCTGCGGCTTGTCGCCGAGCACCCGGGTGCGCACCAGCTCCGCATCCCGGCCGACCCGGTCCGCCTCGGCCCGGTACACCTGCCGGCCCTTCTGATCACCGGACCGCTCGGCCTGCATCGCCAGCTCCAGCAGGATCGTGACCTTCTCCTGCATGGCGCTGACCGCGGTCCACAGCGCCGTCTCGATGCCGTCGTCACTGGCCGCGACGAATGCCCCGGGCGACCAGGAATGGCCGACGTGACACACATAGTGCACGGCCCGTCCGGTGCGAACCCGATACATGCCACCACCGCATTCGGGGCAGCCCAGCGCCACCGGGTCCCCGGGACGGTCAGCCTCCGTCCGGCCATCGGCGATCATGTCCGTCTCCCAGATCAGTACTTCGTCCGCCGCTCCCACGTCCTCGACCGGCTGCCCGGCGACCTTTCCGATGAGTCGCGCGAGTTCCGCGGCCGGAGCCGCCGTTGCCGAGGGCACCGCGGCCAGCGCAGCCGTCGGCATACCGGGGAACCGTGCCTCCCGCGGCTCCTGCACGAACGCCATTCCCCCGTGCTGAACCACCGCGGCCAGACCCGCCGCCCCGTCGTCCAGGCTGCCGGACAGCACCACACCGGCAACCCGGGAACCGCACCAACGTGCGGCCGCCCGGAACAACGCGTCCACGGCCGGGCGTGCCCGGTTCTCCCGCGGCCCGGCACTGAGCCGCAGCACGTCCCCCGCGCCGATGACCAGATGCCGATCCGGAACCGCCACATGAACGTGACCCGGCCGTACCTTCTCCCCGTCGGCCGCCGTGATCACGGGCAGCGCGGATTCCTTGGCCAGCATTTCCGCGAGCGCGCTGCGCGCCCCCGGCGCCATGTGGGTGACCACCAGAACGGCGGCCGGCAGGTCCGCCGGCAGCCGGGCCAGCAGCGTCCGCAGCGCCGCATGGGCCCCGGCCGAGCCCCCGATCACGATCAGGTCACGTCGCGCCATCAACCATCGCTCCTCGCCACCGGCCGCGTATTCCCACCGCCCGGCCGGCCGAAACCACGAATGGCACCCTGTTTGGACTCAGCCGGCGATCACGACGCGCTCCCCCGCGAAGACGTCCAGGGTCCGGCCGAGCGGCCGCAGCAAGCGCACCTGGTACTCCTCGGCGCCCAGGTCAGCGCGGACCCGCAGGCCCTGTTCGGCCAGTCGCCGGGCCACTTCCGGCGGGTCGAAGGCGCTCCGCCAGCTCAGCCGCTGCGCCCAGCCGGCATGGTGCGGATCGTCCCTGACCGCGGCCGGCAGGTAGGTCAGCACGACCCGGCTGCCCCGCGCCAGCGTTCCGGTGAAGCTGAACAGGCGGTCGACGGCGCTGTCCGGCACATACATCGTGACCGCTTCGCAGAGCAGGAGCGTGGGCACGGACAGGTCCGCGCCGGCCTGCGCCAGCACGTCGCCGACGGTCTGCACGGTGAGATCGATCGGCGCATATCGTACGTGCGTCGCCGCCTCGGGCAGCACGCGTGCCAGCGCCGCCTTCTTCTCAGCCTGTACCGCCGGCAGGTCCAGCTCCCAGACCCGGGCCTGCGACATCGCCGGCATCCGGTACGGCCGGGTGTCCATCCCCGCCCCGAGGATCACCACCTGCCGCAGGCCGGCGGCAAGCGCGTCCCGGCACGCGTCGTCGATCACCCGGGTACGGCACACGACCGCGCCGTAGAAGCCGGGCCCGACCCGGTTCAGCAGGCGCAGGAAGGCCGACCGCAGCGCCCGGTTCCGCACCATGACGGCGGTCCAGCCGGTGAGGAGCCGCTCGGCGAGCGGGTCGTCGAACAGTGGCTGCCGGGCGCGTCCCTCGATCGCCCGCATCACGGCGGCGCCGACGGCTGTCCTCGTCTCCCCGCTCGCCACGATCCCTCCCGGCCGTCTTCGTCATACCTGCCGACTGGGAGTACACAAATCCGGGTCGGCGTGCGTCAAGGCTCGGTGAGCTTTGTACGCATGCGAGCATTCAGCGTCGTCAGCCTTCTCGTCGTGACGGCGATCGTCGCCGTCGTGGTGGCGATGGTCCGGGACAGCCAGGCCGACGCGGCGACTGGGGACTGCCCGCCGGGCGTACCGAAGGTGGACCTGACCCTGCCGAACGACCCGGCCCTGGTGAAGATCCGCGTGCTGAACGGCAGCAAGGCCAAGGGCACGGCCGAGCGGGTCACCGAGGAGTTCAAGAACCGCGGCTTCCAGGTGCAGCCGCCCGCGAAGAGCAAGAACAAGCTCACCCGGGTCGCCGTCATCCACTACGGGCCGAAGGCGGTCGGCGCCGCGCAGTGGATCCGGGCGCACTTCCTCGGTGCGGCGGAGCCGCAGTTCAGCGCGGCGCGGGCCGACGACGTGATCGACGTCGTCATCGGCGACCAATATCAGCAGCTCGCCACGCGTACCGAGGTCAATCAGTCGTTGGCGCAGCTCAGCGGACCGGCCCTGCCGCCGGGCACCTGCTCGGCCTGACGGCCGGCGGTCGTGGTGGGCCGCTCAGGTGGGCGGCCGCGGTGCCGATGGGACGTCCCGTCGTCATCCGGCCAGCGCCTGCAGAACGGACACCGAACGTGAGTGACAAGAACGTGTGGCCCCTCGCCGAGTTGTCGGCCCAGCTCGGCGCGCGGGCGACGGGCGGCCGCCGGACCCGGATGGAGGCGTCGCCCCAGTTCGCGGACGGCCGGTTCCGCAACACGCTGCCGACCTCGAGCCTGCCGCTGACCTCGGCGCCGCGGATGGCCCTGGCGACGATGACCGGGCGCGACGCCCGCCGCCCGCACCAGCCGGTGCCGATGCTGGCCGAGGCCGGTGACGCCGCCGGACTGCACGTCACCTGGTACGGCCACTCCTCCACGCTGATCGAGATCGAGGGACACCGGGTGCTGCTCGACCCGGTGTGGAGCCAGCGGTGCTCCCCGTCGCGGCTGGCCGGGCCGAAGCGGCTGCACGAACCGCCCGTGGCGCTGCGGGACCTGCCGGCGCTGGACGCCGTGGTGATCTCCCACGACCACTACGACCATCTGGACATGGCCACCGTTCAGGAGCTGAGCGCGCGTCAGCCCGTACTCTTCGTGGTCCCGCTCGGTATCGGCGCCCACCTGCAGCACTGGGGTGTGCCGGCCGCCCGGATCGTCGAGCTGGACTGGCACGAGGGCACCCGGGTCGGGGGGCTGGAGCTGATCGCCACCCCGGCGCGTCACTTCTCCGGCCGCGGGCTGCACCGCGACGAGACCCTGTGGGCCAGTTGGGTGATCAAGGGGCCGTCGCGCAGCGCGTTCTACTCCGGCGACACCGGCTACTTCCCCGGGTTCGCCGAGATCGGCGAGCGGCACGGGCCGTTCGACGTCACGCTGGTGCAGGTCGGGGCGTACGACGAGGCCTGGCCGGACATCCACATGCTGCCCGAGGACGGCGTGCGCGCCCACCTCGACGTACGCGGCGGTCTACTCGTGCCGGTGCACTGGGCCACCTTCGACCTGGCCCTGCACGACTGGGCCGAGCCCGCCGACCGCACCTGGCGGGCCGCGAAGGACCACGACGTCGCGCTGGCCATCCCCCGGCCCGGCGAACGCGTCGATGTGGACGCTCCACCCACGGTCGACGCCTGGTGGCAGCTCGTCGCCTGACCGAATTCTGAGCAACCTCCGCCGTTCGGCTAGCGCATCCACCCATAAATGTGATTCGATCTGGTCAGAGAGCCGGGCATCCTCCCCCGTGGATGCCCGGCCCTCTGTTTGTGCGGGCATCAGCGAGGAGGCCGCCGCGTTCTCCAGCGACCCGTACCCGGCCTACCGGCAGCTGCGTGACACGGCCCCGGCCTGCCGCGTGGACCTGCCGGACGGATCGCCGGTCTGGCTCGTCACCCGCTACCCGGACGTCCGCGCCCTGCTCGCCGCCCCGCGCCTGTCGGTCGACAAGCGCAACGGCAACGCCAGCTGGCGCGGTTTCTCGCTGCTGCCGGCCCTGCTGGACGCGATCGCCGGGCAGGCCGAGGCGGATCTCGTCCGCGACTACGCTGCGGATCTCCTCCAACGCCTCGCTCACCGTGCCACCCTCCGTTTCGGCCGGCCGCCAACGTATGCGGTGGCGGTGGGCCGGGCCCGGTCCGGGCGGGCTTCTCCATCGGCGCTGCGCTTTGTAGGGTGGCCGTGCGGCCCCCGCCGGCGACGGGAACGGACAGGTGGAGTTCAGGATCCTCGGACCTCTCGAGGTCGCGGCGGATGGGCGGCTGCTGGAGCTGGGCCGCCCCAAGCAGCGCGCGGTCCTGGCGATCCTGCTGGTGCACGCGAATCGGACGGTCTCGCTGGAGCACCTGGTCGACGAGCTGTGGGGTGAGGAACCACCCGCGCAGGCCATCGCGTCGCTGCAGGCGTACGTGTCGCATCTGCGCAGGCTGCTCGAACCGGACCGGGAGGCGCGCGACCCGGCCCGGGTGCTGGTCAGCCAGGCGCCCGGCTACCGGATGCAGGTCAGCACCGACGATCTGGACGCGGCCCGCTTCGAGACGCTCACGATCGAGGGAAGGCGGCTGCTCGACGCCGGCCGGCCCGACCAGGGCAGCGACGTCCTGGAGCGGGCGCTCGGGCTGTGGCGCGGGCCGGTGCTGGCCGACTTCCCGGACGCGGGGTTCGCGCGTACCGAACGAACCCGCCTCGACGAGGTGCGGTTGGGCGCCGTCGAGGACCGGATCGCGGCGAACCTGACGCTGGGCCGGCACGCGAACGTCGTCACCGAGCTGGATCAGCTGGTCAAGGCCCACCCGTACCGGGAAGGGCTGCACGGTCTGCGGATGCTCGCGCTCTACCGCGCCGGGCGGCAGGCCGAGGCACTGGACGCCTACCGGCAGATCCGGCGGATGCTCGACGACGATCTCGGCGTCGAACCGGGACCGCAACTGGAGCTGCTGCACCGGCAGATCCTGGAACACGCGCCGCAACTCGACCTGGCCGCGCCGATCCGGTCCGGGCCGGCACCGGCCGGGCGACCCGAGCCGCCCGCGCCGGATCACACGCTCGTCGGCCGCACCGAGCAGCTGGGCGACCTGCGGCGGGCGCTCGCCGCCGCTGTCGACGGGCACGGCCGGCTGGTGCTGCTGGGCGGGGAGCCAGGCGTCGGCAAGACCAGACTCGCGGAGGAGCTCGGCGCGAGCGCACAGGACGTCGCGGTTGCCTGGGGCCGCTGCAACGAGGAGCCGGGCGCGCCGCCGTTCTGGCCGTGGGCGCAGGTGCTCCGCGAGCTCGCCCCGAACCTGCCGGAGCTGACCGGCCCACAGCCGGCCGGACCGCCGGTCGTGGATGTCGAAGCGGTCCGGTTCCGGGTGTGCCAGGCCGTGGTCGCGCAGTTGCTCCGGCTCGCTGCCGACCGGCCGCTGCTGGTTGTGATCGACGACCTGCACTGGGCGGACACCGGATCGCTGCGGCTGCTGCCGGTGCTGGCCCAGCAGCTCGGCGCCGCCCGGATCCTGGTCGTCGCCACCTACCGCGACCCCGGCGAAGCCCAGCTGGACGGCACCCTGGCCGCGCTGGCCCGGCTGTCCACGGTCGACCGGATCGCTCTGCACGGCCTCACCGAGGGCGAGGTGCGGCAGCTGATGGCCGGGCGGCTCGGCGCCGTACCCGCCGGGCACCTGGTCACCGAGGTGCACGACCGCAGCGCCGGCAACCCGTTCTTCGTCCTCGAGCTGGCCCGCCTGCTCAGCAGTAGAAGAGCAGGTCAAGTGCCGGCGGGCGTACGCGACGTGCTGCGCCACCGCCTAGCCGGCCTGCCGGAACAGACCCAGGCGGTCCTGCTCGTCGCCGCCGTCACCGGCCGCGAGTTCGACCTCGACGTGCTGCGCGACGTCTCCGGCCTGGAGGACGACACCGTCCTCGACGCGATCGAGGCGGCGCTGCTGTCCGGGCTGGTGGTCGAGGACGAGACGGTGGGCCGGTTCCGGTTCGCGCACGACCTGATGCGGGAGACGATCTACCACGAGGTGAGCCGGGTACGCCGGGCCCGGCTGCACGCCCGGGTGGCCGAAGCGCTCGACGGCCGGCCCGGCGCCGGCGACCGGGCCGGCGTGCACTGGTGGCTGGCCGCGCCGGTCGTCGGCGCCCGGGCCGCACTGCCGCACCTGCTGACCGCCGCCGACCAGGCGCTCGCCACTCTGGCCCACGAGCAGGCCGAACAGCATCTGGCGAACGCGCTGGACCTGCTCGCCGCCGAACCGTTGTCGGACGAGCGCACCCGTGCCGAACTCGATGTGCAGATGCGCCTCGGCACGCTGTCCGCCCAGCTGCACGGCGCCCAGTCGGCGTCCGGTCGCGCCGCCGTCACCCGCGCCCGGGAACTCGCCGAACAGCTCGCCGACCGGCCGGCCACGATCGCCGCCTATCGCAGCCTCTACGAGGTGGCGGTCGCCCGCGCCGAACACGCGCAGGCCCGGGAGCTGGCGGAACGGCTGCTCGAGGTCAGCCGCGGGACGAACAGCGCGCAGGCCCACCTCGCGATGGGCCGCACCCTGTGGTGCCTCGGAGAGCCGGGACCGGCCCGCGAGCACCTGGAACGCAGCCTGGAGCTGGCCACGGGTCTGCCGGACGGGCCGCACGAGTTCCTGCCCGTCGACATCACGGCGCGGCTGCAGCTGGCGCCGGTTCTGGACCTGCTCGGGCACGAGGGCGCGGCGGCTGATCATGTGGAGACGGCGGTCGCGCGTACCCGTACCATGGCTCCGCTCGTGCGTGCGGGTGTGCTGACCAGTGCCGCGCTGATCAGCGCGCTGCGCCGGGATGTGCCGGCGGCCGGCGCGCATGCGCGCCAGGCCCTCGAGCTTGCCGGCCCGCTGCCGGCCTGGTTCGCCTATGCGGCGGCGGTACGGTCGTGGGCGCAGGCGGTCGAGAATGATGCGGCCGGCGGCGCCCGTGCGCTGCGGGAGAATCTCGACGAGATCCGGTCCCGCGGCGCCCGGCACCTGGTGGCCTGGGTGCTCGGCATGCTCGCCGAGGCGGAGACGCTGGCCGGGGACGCCGAGGAGGCGCTGCGGCTGTTGGCGGAGGCACAGTCGCTGGTCACGCAGACCGGTGAGCGGCTGCACGAGGCGGAACTGCACCGGCTGCACGGCCGGGCGCTGCTCGCAGCGGACCGGACCGCGGACGCCCGCACTGCCCTGCACCTGGCACTCGAGGTCGCCGGGCGGCAGGGCGCCGAGCTGATCGTCCGCCGGGCCACCGCGGACCTACGCGCGCTTTCCTAGATCTCGCGGGCCAGCCACGCGGCGTCCGAGGGTGCGAAACCCGCCCGGCGCAGCACGGCGTCACCGTCGGCAACGGCGGCCACCAGCCGTTCGACGCCGCGGGCACGGCACAGATCGGCCAGTTCGCGGACCAATCGGTCCGGAGCGGGCTGCCCCGGCCGGACGGCCAGGGCGCGGACCTCCAGCGTCCGCGCCGACAGCTGTTCCGTGGCGGCGGCCGCGGTGAGCGCCGAGCCGTTGGCGGCGGTCAGGTTCCACAGTCCGGACCACTGTTCGTCGCCGGACAGCCGCGGCGAACGGTAGACCAGCGACAACTCGCGGGCGTCGGCGGCGCCGAGCCGGCGGAACACGATGTCCATCACCACGGCGTGATCCTGCTCGTCGCGCCTTGGCGGTGGCTTGACGCCGGCCCGGTGCTCGCGCCAAGTGAGCGTCAAGCGGGGGCGCGCAACCTCAGGGCAATCACATCGCATCGCTTGCCAGGAGGTCCACAATGAGCACTCCCACCCAGGTCACCGGCGAACAACGGGTCGCCAAGGTCTTCGGCCTCACCGGCGACAACTGGTCCCGGCACGCCAGCCCGGTCAGCGTCATCACCCGGTTCGCCGTACTCCCCCTGCTCGCGATCTCCATCTGGAGCCGCGACTGGATCGGCTGGTGGAGCCTCGTGCCGATCGTCGCGTCGCTGATCTTCATGATGGTCAACCCGCTGCTGTTCCCGAAACCGCGGTCCACCCGCAACTGGGCGTCCAAGGGCGTCTTCGGTGAGCGTGTCTGGTCCGAGCGTCTCAAGGTCCCGGTGCCCGCCCAATTCAACGCCAAGGTCTTCACCGTGACCTATGCGATCCAGCTGGCCGGCGCGGCCGCACTCACCTACGGGCTGGTCCGCTACGACCTGCTCGTCACCCTCACCGGCCTGATCATCCTGCAGACCGCCAAGGCCTGGTACATCGACCGTCAGGTGCTGCTGTACGAGGACATGAAGACCCGCCACCCCGAGTACGCGAGCTGGGAGTACTGAGCATGCGCCGGGCCTTCCTGCTGGCCGTCCCGCTGGCCTGGGCAGTGCTGCTGCTGTTCCATCCGAACCCGGATCCCGGCGACATGTACGACAGCCTGCGCGACGAGCCCGGCCGATGGCTGACCGTCCACCTCGGCACGCTGTTCCTGATCGGACTCATGGGCGCCGCCGTCTACCTGCTGGTGGACGGCCTGCCCGGAACGGCAGCGAAGATCAGCCGGGTCGGGGCCGGGGTGTTCGCGGTGTTCTACGGCGCGGGCGAGGCGATCCAGGGAATCGGCGTCGGCGTGCTCGTCCAGCACGTCAACCAGGCACCGGAGAGCGAACGGGTTGCGGGCGCCCGCGCGGTACAGGCACTGTGGGACAACCCGGTGTCCGACGACCTCGCCGTGACCATCGGCGCGATCGGCTGGGCGGTGGCAGTGTTCGCCGCCGCGGCCGCCGTCCACCGGGCCGGCGCGCCCCTGGCCGCGACCGTGCTGCTCGGGCTGTCGTCGATCGTGCTGATGCACGCGCCACCGATCGGGCCCGTCGGGCTGCTCTGCTTCGCGGCGGCGGTCGTGGTGCTGGACCGCTCACCCCGGAGAGGTGTTGATCATGACAACCGCACTACCGCAACCGGCCGGACCGTACGCCGTGGGCCGCATCGTGCGTGACTGGACCGACCGGTCCCGGACCGATCGGTACGCGCCCGACCCCGCGCCGCCACGATCGCTGGTCACCTGGATCTGGTATCCGGCGCAGCCGCAGGCGGGCCCGCCCGCGGATTATCTGCCGGGCGCCTGGCAGGCCACCGCCGGGACGATCGGCATCGACGCGAACGGGCTGACCGCGAACAGCGTCGACGGCGCGCCCCTGTCCGAGGATCGTGCCGCGTACCCGGTGGTGCTGCTGTCGCCGAGCGGCTTCCCGCCGCTGATGCTGTCCGGCACGGCCGAGGAGCTGGCCAGCCGGGGATTCGTGGTGGTCGGCGTCAATCACACCTACGAGACCACGGTGACGGTCTTCCCCGACGGCCGCACCGTGCCGGGGAATCCGGCCGCGATCGCCGGTGCTCTCGGCCCGCAGTCCGGAGAGCACCGTACGGTGTTCGACCAGCGTGCCGGGGTGTGCCGGTACAAAGCCGAAGACCTCGCCTTCCTCGCCGATCAACTGTTCCTCGGCCGGCTCTTTCCCGGCCGCCTGGATCTGGACCGGCTGACCGCGGCCGGCCACTCCTTCGGCGGCGCGGCCGCCCTGCAGTGGTGCCACGACGATCCGCGCTGCAAGGCCGCGGTCAACCTCGACGGCGCGCTGTGGTCCGAGGTCGGCCGGCTCGGCCTGCCCCGGCCGGTGCTGCAACTGCTGGCACCCCATCCCGAGTTCGACATGAAACCCGAGGATGCGGTCGCGGCCGGCATCGCACCGGACCCCGACTGGTACGCCGAGGAGAAGGCGATCACCCTCGACGGCTGGACGACCGTCGGCAACGCCGTCCGGATCGCCGGCGCCACCCACCTGAGCTTCATGGACGTCGCCTTCCTCCCGGCGCGACCGGACTCGCTGGTCGCTCCGATGCTCGCCCGGACCACGATCGAACCGGCCCGCATGCTGACCGTCGCCAACGCGGTGCTCGTCGCCTTCCTGACCGGCGCGGACATGTCGGCCGCCCTCGCCGCCCCGGAGGTCGCGGCCCGCTGACGCTCAGTCCGGCTCAGCGGCGCGGCTGAGGCGGATGGCGGAGATCAGGAAGAAGATGGCGCCGGGGATGGCGTAGCCGATCGCGTTGGTCAGCGTCGGGTCGTCGGCGGCGGCGCCCGCGATGAACGAGGCGCCGGCCAGCGTCGAGATGCCGCCGCTGATGATCATCGGCCACTGGCCGCCCATCGCGCGGCGGGTGACGCCCACGGCCAGCTGGATCAGGCCGGCGACGACGGCCCAGGCGCCCCACACGCGCAGGACCGCCGGGATGCCGGAGGTGGCGGCGACGGCCAGGCCGGCAGCGGCGAGTGAGCTGACGGCGATGTTGGCGTACAGCAGGGTGGGTGATCCGGTGGCGCGTGACGCCCGGGCGTCGATGACGGCGGCGGCCACGTCGAACAGCGGATAGAGCACGAGCAGCGTGACGGCGAGCGGGCCGAGGTGGTCGGCGGTCGTGAACATCACGAGGGCCCAGGCGATGGCGAACGCGAAGCGGACGACTGCGGCTACTCACCACGGCGTCCGGGATCTTCTACGCCGAGGGCATCCACTCCGTCGGCGTCGACCGGATCATCGCCGAGGCCAAGGTGACCCGGGCGACCTTCTACCGGCACTTCCCCAGCAAGGAGGATCTGGTCCTGGCTCACCTGCAGGCGGCCGACCAGGGCATCCGTGGCCAGGTGGAGGCGGCCCTCGCCGCGGACATGTCAGCGGGCGACGCTGTCCGGGCCGTCGCCGCGGCGATCGCCGAAGGCATCCAGTCGCCGGGCTTCCGTGGCTGCGCCTTTCTGAACGCGGTGGCCGAGTATCCGCATCCTGACCAGCCCGTGCACCAGGCGGTCCGCGCGCACCGGCAGTGGTTCCTCAACACGATCACGACCCTGATGACGCGCATCCGGGAGGCCGGGGCCGAGCCCGCCGCGCAGCACTTCGTCATGCTCCGCGACGGGGCGATGGCGGCCGGCTGCCTCTTCGACCCCAAGCTGATCTGCCAGACGTTCCTGCGCGGTGTCGACGAGCTCGTCGAGAGTCACGCCCGGGTGATCACCTGAGACGGGCCCATCACGATGCGTGGGTGCTTCGCCGGGTTCAGCCACTTCAGCAGGCGGACCATGTTCGCGCGGCTCACCGAGACGCAACCCGCGGTCGCGCCCGTGCCGCTGGCGTGCAGGAAGATGGCCGAGCCGCGACCGGTGCGGGCTGGTTTGCCCGCGACATACTGACTGCGTTTGGCGTCCCACTTCACGCCGGACGGGCGGTTGAAATTGATCACCGCGGCGTGGGCGTACTGCTTGGGGTAGGCGGCCAGACGCTCGGCCTGCGACTTGCGCCAGGTGCGCTTGGCTGAGGCCGACGGCTGAAAGAGGTTATAGGTACGGGCGTCGCGCTGGTCACCCACCCAGTAGTCGTTGCCGTCGACCTTCCGGTACGGCAGACGGGTGCCCGGGTCCGCGCGTACCCCGAACGCCTCTGTGATCTTGAACGTGCCCACCGGCGTCGTGCCGGTGTCCTGGACCCGGCGCGAGGCCCACGCCCAGCCGCCGTAACCGGTGCGCGCGGCCATCCCGGCGAACGCCTGGCGCCACCGGCCGTCGGCGCCGCGCTGGTAGGCGCGCAGCGTCGCCTTCGTCGACGACCAGCCCGCGGCGGTCACCACGATGACCTGCTTCGCGTTGCCGATATGGGCGAGATCCGCCGGAATCGCCGCGGCGGCCGGCTGGGCCGGAAGAAGTACCGCTGTCACGACGATCACCAGAACCGCTGCCAGTCTCCGCATGACACCTCGAATCGGCTCATGGTGGCGCAGAAATCCATCACCCGACGGTATGGAACCGGTGTGCTTAGATCCACAATCATGACAGCTCAGACCGGCACCGCGGCGCAGCTCGGATGGTTCACCCGCGACCGGTACGGCAGCCCGGCCGCTTTCGCCGGATCGGTGGCGGTCTTCGCCGTGTTGTTCATTTTCGCCGGCTTCACGGTATTGGACTCGAGCTACCTGATGTCGAACGCCTGCATCGGTGACACCGGCCAGATGGTCTGCCCGTCCAGCGGCCCGGACTGGGCCCGCCCGCTTCCCGGCGTGGCCGCTTTCGTGGGTTTGCTCACCGGCCTCATCGGTCTGGTCCTCGGCCGCCCGGTGCGTACCCCGGCCCTGATCGCCGGTTTCGCGCTGACCACCGCCGGCCTGGTCGCCAGTCTGCTGCTCCGCCCCTGACCGCACGAGGGAAGCGGTCAAGTGCCGTGTCGTGGCAGAATTCCAGCCTTCTGGACGGCGTGTCGGGCCCTGTCCGAAAGGGAATGGGACTAACCACCTCATGACGCACGAACGACATATGCCTGGTGAAACCACCGTGGCATTGCCCACCGTGCGCATTCCCCGTCAGCGGACGGTGACCGAGGCGCCGCCCGCGCCGCCGCAGCCCCGAGCCGAGCCCCCGGCCCGGCCCTCGCGATGGTGGATCTACGCCCTGGTCATCGCCGGCCTGCTCGGGCAGATGGCGTTCGCCATGGTGACGGCCGCCCGGCAGCAGTCACCGATCGTCGACGAGCCCGTCTATGTCTCCACGAGCCTGGTCTACCTGCAGGATCACAGCCTGGAGTACAACTTCGAGCATCCGCCGCTGGCCAAGCTGATCATGGCGACCGGTCTGGCCTCTGCTGATGCCCGCATGCCGCCGCCGGAGTTCGAGGGCTCGCAGTGGCAGCTCGGCGAGCAGGTCCTCTACCAGCAGGGCAACGACGCTCAGGAACTGCTCTTCCTCGCCCGGCTGCCGATGATCATCCTGACCCTGTTGTTCGGGCTGGTGGTCTTCTCCTTCGCCCGGGATCTCGCCGGGCCGCTGGCCGGGCTCGCAGCACTCGGCCTCTACGCCTTCTCGCCGGACGTCATCGCCCACGGGTCACTGGCCACACTGGACATGCCCGCGGCCGGCTTCCTGCTCACCGCGTTGTGGCTGCTGTGGCGCGCCCGCACCCGGCCGTACCGGTATCTGCCGCTCGCCGGGATCGCGCTCGGCGCCGCCCTCGCCACCAAGATGAGCACCCTGCCGGCGCTGCCGCTCGCGGCGCTGCTGGCCGTGCTGTCGATGCGGCACGCCCGCATCGGCCGGCGGCTGGCCGCGGGGGCCGGGGTCGTCGTCATCGCCATCGCGACGACCTGGGTCACCTACCTTCTCGTCGACCCGGGCCTGCGCTGGACCACCCCGGCCGACCTGCCGGTCGTGCACGGTCTCACCGGCACGCTCATCGACTGGCTGCCGCTGCCCGAGCCGTTCCGCGACGGCGCCCGGCTGCAGTTCGGCTTCGAGGACATGGCTTTCCCGGGCTTCCTGCTCGGCGAGGCGTACACCGGATCCAAGTGGTACTACCTGCCCGTCGCCCTGCTGATCAAAGAGCCGCTCGGCATGCTGGTCCTCTGGATCGCCGGCGCCACGGCCATGGTCGTGGTGCCCCGGTTGCGGATCGCGGCGGTGTACGTCCTGGCGCCGACCGCGGTGCTCCTGCTCGTGGCGATGGGCGGCTCCCGAGACTGGGGCGTGCGGTACGCGATCTTCGTACCGGTCATCCTGGCTGTTGCCGCGGGCTGCGTGCTGGCCTTCCGGCAGCGATGGACCCACATCGTGGCGCTGTTGCTGGTCCTGTCCGTGGCGGTGAGCTCAGTGCGGACGTTCCCCTACTACCTGCCCTATTCCAACGAGGCCTTCGGCGGCCCCGGCAAGACCTATCTGCGGCTCGCCGACTCCAACGTCGACTGGGGACAGGACCTGGCGCGGCTCGGCGACCGGCTCGCCGAGAAATATCCCGGTCAACCGGTGTGGATGGCCTACAAGGGCCGCGGCAACCCGGGCTACTACGGCATCAGGGCGAAGCATCCGCTGACGGTCCCCGAGGATCAGGTGCGCGGGATCATCGCGGTCTCCACCAACTGCCTGCGCGTCCCGTTCTGCATCCCGGTGAAGGCCGGCATCGACCCGGGCCCGCGCCAACTCGACGAGCTGCTCGACAGCAGCAGGCTGGTCGGCCACGTCGGACACAGCATCCTGATCTACCGCCGCTGACTGCTTCCGCAGATGCTGACTGCTTCCGCAGATTGCGCGCAAAAGCCGGTCCCCCGTTCCGGCGAACTCGGCACGGCCGATGCTTCGCCCAGCCCGGTCCGGATACTTACCCTCGTAGAGCAGCTATCGGCGAACGAAGGCATTCGCATGGACCATTCCGTGCAGGTCGACGTCACAGCGCAGGGCACCGTCCGGGTGGTCCTCACCGGGTCGGTGATCCTGGTACGGCACGACGAGGTCCTCGCCCGCGTCGAGCAGGCGATGAAGGCCGAGCCCAGCACGCGGATGTCCGTCGACCTGAGCCGGGCCACCTCCCTGGACTCCTCCGGCGTCGCCCTGCTCCTCCTGCTGCGCCGCCGCGCCAACCGCGCCGGGGTGGCGTTCCAGTTGCACGACCTGCGCCCGGAGGTCCGGCAGCATCTGCACATGGCCGGCCTGACCGCGTTCTTCGGCCTGGCCACGCCCGGCGTGACGGCGCCGCACGTACCCGAGCGTGACAGCCACGCCATGGCGCTGGTCGAGGTCCTCGACCAGCCGTTCGGTCTCGACGACATCAGGGTGGTCCGGCACCGGCTGTCCAGCTATGCCGCAAGCGTCGGGATGTCCGACATGGACCAGTACAAACTGATGCTCGCGGCCACCGAGATCATGGCCAATGCCGTGCGGCACGGCGGTGGGCGAGGGCACATCCGGGTCGTCGCGCAGGAGGACCACCTGCTGCTCGAGATCAGTGACGAGGGGCCCGGCATTCCGCGCCGCTACCTGGAGGCGCCCGTCCGGCCGCGGCCCGGCCGCATCGGTCTGGCCGGGTTGTGGCTGGTCCGCGAGATCTGCGATCGGTTCGACGTGGAGACCGGGCCGGGCGGGACGACCGTACGGCTGACCATCGTCCTGCCGTCGTGACCGGGTTCCCCTCCCAGCAGGGCCTGCCCGGGGAGGCGTACCGGGTCCTGGGCCAGTCGCTGAACCTGCACCGCACCGCGGCCGCCGCCGTGCGGCTCGCCGTTCCCGCGCTGGCCCGGACGGCGCTGCTCGTCCTGACGTTCGATCACCAGGCGCAGTGGTGGACAGCCGACGGCCGGGCGGATCAACGGGGTCATGCTGTCCCGGCCGCCCTGCCCCGGTGGCTGCAGGACCGCCTGGCCGACGGCGACGGCATCCGCGTGAATCCGCTCCCCGCGGGACAACGGTCCCTGCCCGGCGGGCGGCAGCACGACGGTCACGGAGCCGTGGTCCGGTTGTCCTGCTCGTATCAGTGCCAAGCCGTGCTGGTGCTGCTGCGTGACGCCGGCCGGCCGGCGTTCACCGAGGCCGAGCGCACCCTCGCGGCGCAGTTCGCCGTACCAGTCAGCCGGGCGGTGACCGCGGCCATGCTCTACCGCGACCAGGCCGAACTCGCCGAGACGCTGCGGACCGCCCTGCAGCCGGCGCCGCTGCCGACGGTCGCCGGGGTCGAACTGGCGGCGGCGTACCGGCCGGCCCGGGAGGCGCACCGCATCGGCGGCGACATCCTGCACGTCGAGGCCCGGCCCGACGGCAGCGCACTGTGCGCGCTGGGCGACGTCTGCGGCAAGGGCGTCGAAGCAGCGTTGGCCGGCGGCCGCCTGCGCCGGTCGCTGCAGACCCTGTCGCCGGTCGCCCAACAGCCCCTGGACCTGCTGCACCTGCTCAACGTGACGTCTTTCGATACCAGCGCCATGGACGCGACACAGTTCGCCACGCTGCTGCTCGGCGTCGTCCAGATGGTGCCGCACGGCGGTGTGCTGCTCCGGCTGGCCGCCGGCGGTCACCCGTCGCCGGTGGTGGTGCGGCGCACCGGCCGGGTGGAGGAACCGCAGCTCGGCGGCATGATGCTCGGCGCCGACCGGGCGGCGACGTTCACCGAGTCGGTGATCTGGCTGGCATCCGGCGACGTGTGCGTGCTCTACACCGACGGGGTGATCGACGCCGAGGGCGGCCCGCTGGGTGAGGCGTTCGGCCGGCAACGGCTCACCGCAATGCTCAGCGACTACGCCGGCCAACCGGCCGCGGTGGTCGCGGAACGGATCGAGCAGTGTACGAGCGACTGGCTCGGCGGCGCCGAACACGACGACATCGCGGTGCTGGTCGTCCGGGCCCCGTGATCACCGATGCGGCAGACCGGCCGACCGTGGTGTTGGCTACCGTCGACCAGGACGAGTCGCCTACCGGACGGGATTCGCGGGATGAGCAACGACCTTCGGGTGCGAGCGGGCGGCGACGGCGGGCCGGTGCTGCTGTTGCTGCACGGCCTCGGCGCGACCGGCGACGTCTGGGCCGGGTGGGAGCCGCAGCTGGCCCGGCACTGGCCCGGCCGGTGGCTGGCCCCCGACCTGCCCGGACACGGTGGGTCGGCGTCGCTGGCCTCCTACACGTTCGACACCCTCGCCGAGGCGGTCCGGCCGCTGGTCGAGCCGGGTGTGCGTACCGTCGTGCTCGGACACTCGCTCGGCGGCGTGGTCGCGCTGGCGCTGGCCGCGCGGGCCCCGGTGGCCGCGGTGATCGGGCTGGGCATCAAGGTCGTCTGGAACGACGAGGAGCTGGAACGCGCCCAGGCGCTGGCCCGGCGTCCGGTGAGCTGGTTCGACACCCGGGAGGAGGCCCTGACCCGGCACCTGCGGGTCTCCGGGCTGGCCGGGCTGATCGCCGGCGACGACCCGGCCGCGCAGAGCGGGATCCGCGCGGAGGACGGCCGGTGGCGGCTGGCCCTGGATCCGGCGGCGTTCGGGGTGGGCGCGCCGGACATGCCGGGCCTGATCGCCGGCTCTCCGGCGACGGTCACCCTGGCCCGCGGTGAGAACGACCCGATGAACACCGACGCCCAGCTGGGCCGGCTGCGCGTCCCGGTGGTCACGCTGGGCGGGCTCGGCCACAACGCGCACGTGGAGAGCCCACCCCAATGCCTGGCCCTGCTGGGCGGCATCGGCGCAGCTCAGGGGCCGGCCCACCGGCCCTGATTCATCCGGCGACCGGATAGTCGACGTACGCGAAACGCCGCGAATCCGGCGACCAGCTGTTGACGTTGATCGTGCCCTGCCCGCCGTGCAGCGCGACGACCGTGCGCGCTTCACGCCAGTCGTCCCCGTCCACGAGCCGAAGCTCAACGTCCAGGTCGGCGGGGTGGCCCTGCGTGCCCGGGGGGTAGCTGAGGTAGACAGCCCGGCCGCCGTCCGGCGCGAAGTGCGGGAACCAGTTGACCCGCTCGTCGAAGGTCAGCTGCTCGATCCCCGTACCGTCCGGCCGGATCCGGGCGATCTGCGCGTTGCCGGAGAACCGCTCGGTGTTGAAGTAGATCCACTCACCGTCCGGCGAGTACTCGGGCCCGTCGTCCGGCCCGCCCGCCGCGGTGAGCCGGGTCGACGGCCCGCCGGACCGGCCGATCGTCCACAGGTTGCCGGCATCCCAGCGCTGCTGCTCGATGCCCACGTAGGCGAGGGTCGCACCGTCCGGGCTCACCCCGTGCAGAAAGTGCATCCGCTCCTCGTGGGTGATCCGCCGCCCCGGGCCACCGGCCAGCGGCGCCTCGTAGATGTGCCCGTCGTTCGCGGACAGAAAGATCGTCTCGCCGTCCGGCGCCAGGACGTGGTCGTTGTTCAGCTCCGGCACCCCGCCCAGCGAGATCCGCCGCGGCGGCCCCGACCCGTCGGCCGGCAGGGCCCACAGCAGCCCGTCCCCGTTCAGGATCAGGTCCCCACCGGCCGTCCAGTTCGGCGCCTCGAACAGCACGTCCGCGCTGGTGTACACCAGCGTCGAGCGGCCAGCAGCGACGTCATAGATGTGAATGCGGCAGGTCTGATTCCCGGCGAGGGTGCGAGCGTAGGCCATGCAGCATTGGAGCATGCTGCACTCGATGCCGCCGCCGGCACCGGCCGGACCGCGCGTGCTTTCCGCGCCCCTGGCTCAAGTGCGTTCTCGCCGCGAGTCACCGCGAGGCTGCTGCCGCCGCGGTGCGCGGGGCCGGCCGTGACCCGTACGCATAGCTGATCGGCCCAGGATCACCGCCAGCACGACAAGGCCCAGAGCCAGAAGAGCCAGGGCAACGGTACGCACGACGCTGCTCCCCGCATCCCGGCAGTCCGCCACCGGGTCGTCGTGGGTGAGCGCACACGTCATCAGCGATCCACGCCGCGCGCCGTACTCGCTGCGCAGCGCGATGCCCAGCTCGCGCCACTGGTGGCGGGTCTCGACGAGGGCGCCGGTCACCGCCTTCTCGAAGTTGCGGCCCACCTGGCCGCGCGGTGTCCCCGGGCTGGTCACGCTCCCGGTGACCGGGTCGATCAGGCCGTTGTCCTTGTTCAGGGCCGCGTGGGTGATGCGGCGCTCGCACATGCCGACGCCGGGCACGGTGTCGTGCAGCACGAAGCAGCCCGTCGCCAGGTCGCGCGGCACGTTCGGCGTGCCGGTCCCCCGCAGGTCGAGGACGGAGCTGGGCGCGGGCCGGTTCAGGCCCGGCGGGTTGTCCGGACCGACCGGGCGGGCCGGGTCCGCCTCGTCGGCCCACGAGCTGTGCGCGTAGAAGTCCTGCACGCCGTGCAGCGCCCGCCCGAAGCTCTCCAGGACCGTGCACTTGGCCCGCTGCTCGCCGTTCTCCGCCAGCCGGCACCCGCTGTCGAGGCTCACCTCGGCGGCGACGATCCGATCCTGATCATCGAGCAGCTCGCCGGCGCCGCTCACCGCTTCGGTGAAACGCTGCCGCAGGTGGGTGACGCAGTCGGTGATGCTCGCCGTGGCCTGCTCGCGGGTGCGAGCCGTGCGGGTTATCCGCTCGTGCTCACGGTGCTGTCCCCCGCCGTCGACGGTCCCGAACCCCGGAGTCGTCAGGAGACCGGCAGAGAGCAGCAACGGCACCAGCCGTCTCATCCCGCAAGCCTGGACGCCTCATCCGCCGGGGATGGCCGGAAGCCGACCCCCTTTATCAGCGGACCACGGTTACGGTGCATTTCGCGTACGCCGCGACGTGCTGGCTGACCGACCCGAGCACCAGGCCGGCGAACCCGCCGTGCCCGCGCTGGCCCACCACCAGCAGGTCGGCGTCCGCCGACTCCTCGATCAGCACCTTCGCCGGCCGGCCCTGCTTGACCAGCGGGCGCACCAGCACCGGCGGGTCCTCACCGAGCTCCTCCTTGATCACCTGAAGCAGGTCGTCGGCGGTGCGCTGAATCGGGTCGGGCACATACCGCTCGGACACGCTGACACTGCCGGCGGGCGGCAGCAGCGTGTGCTCCCACACGTTGAGCACGACCAGGTCGGTGCCGTGCTCCGCGGCCTCGGCGGCAGCCCAGGTCAGCGCTTTGCGGCTGCCGGGCGACCCGTCGACGCCGACCACGATGCTCCGCCAATCGCTCACCGTCGTCTCCTCCGCGTCAGAAATGCGAGCCCGGTGCTTTCCAGAGTGGTCGAGATCTTGCCCGGCCGCCATACCTGGGGATTTTCACGCATTGGCGCTCGTCATCACGCCGAGTTGCGGGCCGGTTACCACGGGCTTAGCTTCCGCTCAATGGCCGAACGGCTGAAAGAGGGGGTTCTCGTGACCACCACAACTACCGCCGGAACCGTCACTTCGGATGGCGGCGGGCAGATCGAACACAAGCCGCTGATGTCGGGGCCCGCCCTGCTGATGATGAACCTCGGCTTCTTCGGGGTGCAGTTCAGCTTCGGCCTGACCCAGTCCGCGGTGAACCCGCTCTTCCTGCTGATCGGCGCCAGTCCCGAACAGCTGCCGATCCTCAACCTGGCCGGCCCGGTCACCGGGCTGATCATCCAACCGCTGATCGGGGCGATCAGCGACCGCACCTGGCATCCACGCTGGGGCCGGCGACGCCCGTTCATCACGGCCGGCGCCCTGCTCTGCGCGGTCATCCTGTTCCTGTTCCCGTTCGTCGGGATCCTGTGGCTGGCCGTCGTCTGCTTCTGGCTGCTCGACGCCGGCAACAACACGTCGATGGAGCCGTACCGGGCGTTCATCTCCGACCGGCTACCGAAATCTCAGCTGGCCCGCGGCTTCCTGACGCAGAGCATGTTCACCGGTGCGGGCGCGGTGCTGGCCAACCTGTCGCTGTTCCTGCTGGAGAAGGTCGAGGGGCTGCAGCGGACCGCCGGCAACGGGGTGCCCTATTGGATGTACGTCTGCTTCATGATCGGTACGTTCTGCATTCTGCTGACCGTTCTGACGGCGATGGCCCGTACCAAGGAATTGACCCCTTCCGATGAGGATCTCGCCGAGATCCGGTCGGCGCCGAAGGGTCTGCACCACGCCGTGCGGGAGATCGCGGACGCCGTACGCGTCATGCCGGTGGCCATGCACAAGATCGGCGTGGTCTTCATGTTCCAGTGGTACGCCATGTTCATCTACTGGCAGTTCGTGGCGGTCAGCCTCGGCGAGACGGTCTTCGGCGCCACCCCGGAGGAGGGCGGCCCGGCCTGGGAAGAGGCGATCGGGTGGAGCGGCCTGGAGAACGCCGCCTACAACTTCGTCACCATGGTGTCCGCGCTGTTCCTGGTCGGCTTCGCCCGGCGGATCGGCGCCAAACGGGTGCACGCGGTCGCGCTCGGGCTGGCCGCGGTCTCGCTGGTCTGGCTGTCCCAGATCACCAACCAGTACCTGGCTCTGGTCCCGATGATCGGCCTGGGCATCTTCTGGGCCAGTGCGGTCGGCGTGCCGTACCTGATGGTGGCCAGCATGGTCCCGGCCAAGCGCACCGGTGTCTACATGGGCATCCTGAACATGATGATCGTGGTGCCGATGCTGATCCAGACCGTCACGTTCGGCTGGATCTTCGAGCACTGGCTGGACGGCAAGGGCAGCAACGCGATCATGCTCGCCGGGATCCTGCTCGGCCTCGGCGCCTTCGCGATGCTCTGGGTCAACCCGCCGGACGAGGCCGACGAGTCGCCGATCGTGCCGCTCGGCGCGAAGCGCAGCATCACCGTCTACGACCGGGTCGTGGTCGGCTCGGACGGCACCCCCACCAGCCTGTACGCCGTGGACCGGGCGGCCGAGGTGGCGCAGGCCGCGCAGGCCCGCCTCGTGGTGATCACCGCCTACCGCGAGGGCCCTTCCGCCGACCCGGCCGAGGGCGCACATCGTGATCTGTACGGTGTGGACGCCGCCCGCGAGGCCATGGAGAGGTCGGTCACCGGCCTGACCCGGGAACGGGCCCGCTACATCGACCAGCGCCTGGTGATCGGCGATCCGGCGCAGGCCCTGCTCGACGCGGTCGGCGCAAACCCGGCGAACCTCATCGTCGTCGGCAACCGCGGGCTGGGCGCGAGCCAGGGACAGCTGCTCGGCTCGGTGCCGGCCGGCGTCGTGAAGAACGCCGTCTGCGACGTCCTGGTGGTGCAGACCTCGGCACTTGACGAGGAACGCGTGCTGGCCGCCGAGGAGACTGAATCTGGTTAGGGTGAGGGCATGAAGCCCGCCACCGTCGTCGTCTCGCTGCCGATCACCGACCTCGACCGGTCGCTACGCTTCTATCGCGACGGGCTGGGCCTGGAGACCGCCGACGTCGACGAGGGCATCATCGCCTTCGAGCTGCCGAACCTGTCGCTGTTCCTGATCGAACAGAGCGAGTACGCGAAGTACGCGAGCCGGGCGGGCGTTCCGTCCGGCTCGCCGGCCGCGGGGGCGATCATCATCTCCTGCGCGATCGGCAGCAAGCAGGAGGTCGACGACACTGTCGCCCGCGCTGCGTCGGCGGGCGGCACGGTCGCCGCACCGCCCGCCGAGGCAGACGGGTCGTACTCGGGCTACTTCAGCGACCCCGACGGGCACGTGTGGGAACTCGTCCACAACGAGCGCACCGAAGCGGCCGCCGCGCAGTAGCAGCGCACCGCCTACTCGCCACCGCCGAACACGGCCTCGACCAGACGCTGCGTCGCCTGCTGGAACGGCACGGCCAGCGACATCGCGGCGTCGTCGACGTAGTTCAGCGTCGCGGTCAGGGTGGTGCTGCCGTCGGGGGTGCTGTACATCAGCGCGCCGTGGCCGGCGATGCCGCCGTTGTGGGTGATCAGCTTGCCGTCGTTCTGCACGAACACGCCCAGGCCGTAGCCGGCCTTGGCTTCCGGGGTGCACATCTCGGCCAGCAGGGCGGCGGGCAGCAGCCTGCCGCCGAGCAGGGCGGAGATGAAGACGTGCAGGTCCCGGCTGGTCGAGATCATGTTGCCGCCGCTGGAGATCCAGGACGGGTTGTGCCGGGTGACGTCGATCGTCTTCTCGTGCCGGTAGTAGGCGTGGGCGTACGGCGACGGGAGATCGGTCTCCGTGGTCGGCGCGACCGTGCCGGTCAGCCCGAGCGGGCCCAGGATCAGCCGCTGCATCTCCTCGGCGACCGAGCGGCCGGTGACCTTCTCGACGAGCAGCCGGGCCAGCACGTAGTTGGTGTTGGAGTAGCTCCAGTCCGCCCCGGGCTCGAATCGCGGCGGCTTCGCCAACGCCAGGCGTACCAGATCTTCGGGCTCGTAGTTCTTGAACCTCTTCTCCACCCACTCGTCGCCGAGCACCTGCGGGTTGGGAATCCCGGAGACGATCGTGCCGTCCTCGAAGAACTCGCCGGTGAAGTTGAAGACGCCGCTGGTGTGCTGCAGCAGCATCCGCACGGTGATCCGCGGGTCCAGCCCGAATCCGGGCAGATGGTTCGCAACCGAGTCGTCCAGCCCGAACCGGCCCTCGGCCACCAGCTGCAGCACCAGGGTCGCGGTGAAGGTCTTGGTGTTGCTGCCGACGCGGTGGTGCCCGTTCACCGGGGGTCTCGCGGTCCCGCCGAGCTCCCCCAGCCCGGCGCTGCCTATCCATTCGCCGCTTCTGTCGTTTACCCGCAGCGTCACGCCGAGGATGCCGGAGTCGACAATCTCCTCAATGAGCTGCTGCAACTCAGGGCGGTCGCGCCCGGCGGCAGCCAGCACAGCTCCGCCGTCCGCGGCGGCCGTGATCATGGTGGACATGGTTGTGCTCCCTTGACTCGGTTCGATGGCTTCGGCACGGGTCCCCCGCAACGGGGGCGGGCGCAGGGCGGCGGCCGGCTCCGGGGCTCGGCTGGTCGCAGTGTCACCCGGCCGTTCATGACAGACCTCCGATGAGCTCGTAGAGGTGGGACCGCCGCAAAGCACGGAAACCCAGGTCTTTGCGTACGGCGAGCAGGTGCGGATCGCCGTCGTCGGTGACGGTCTCGATCTCGTCGATGTGCGGGTGGACCTCCCGCAGCCGCTGGATCAGGGCGGCGTTCACCCAGATGCCCAGCCGGCGTCCGTGATGGTCGGGCAGCACGACCGGGCCGTACTGACGGGCGCGAGGATCGGCGAACGTCCCGACGACCGCCACGGCGTACGCCGCCAGATCACCGTCCGCGTCGGCGGCGGTCAGCACGGCGTTGCCGGGACTGCTCGGGCTGCGCAGCAGTTCCTCGATCCGGGCCGCGTCGGGCAGGTCGCCGGTCCACTGGACCAGGCGGTATCCCGGGTGCTCGGCGTCGACCAGCTCACCCAGCCAGGCGCGGTGCACATCGCAGTAGGCGAGCAGATCGAGACGCCGGGAGGAGGTACGCCGGAAGCCGTGCCACCGGCAGAACGCCTCCGCCGCCGACCCCGCCGCCACATCCGCGAGCAGACGGGAGCCGGGACTCTCCGCCCGTACGGTCGCCAGCAACCGTGAGCCGATCCCGCGACGCCGCCAGCGCGGTTCCACGTACAGATGCAGCTCTTGACCGGTCGGAAGGAACGGCCGCAGGCCGGCCGTCCCGGCCACCCGGCCACGCGCTGTCACCGCCTGCCATCGCCGGAGCCCCGGACGACCCGGCGTCGCCACAATGTCGATCAAGGCCTCGGTCATGGCTCTCACGATCGCCCGGGCCGGCCGGGCGGAACAATGCGAAAGATCGAACCGCCGGATTAGCCGACGGTTATCGTTCGACGTCAGCCGCGCCCCGCGATCAAGCGGTGGACACCTCGCCGTAGACTTCCGGCTCGCGAACCGGGAGGCGGGGTCAGGTGGAACTGCGCGACATCGAGATCTTCCTGACCCTCGCCGAGGAACTGCATTTCGGGCGTACGGCCGAACGCCTCCACGTGACCGCGGCGCGGGTCAGTCAGTCGATCAAGCAGCAGGAGCGCCGGATCGGCGGCGCCCTGTTCGAGCGGACCAGCCGCAGCGTACGGCTCACCCCGCTCGGCGAACGGCTCCGCGACCGGCTCGGGGCGGGCTACCGCGAGATCATGGCGGGCATCGAGGAGGCCGGCGCGACCGCTCGCGGGCATGCCGGCACCCTGACCATCGGCACGTTCGACACCCACTCGCAGGAGATCTCCGCCCTGCTCGACCTGTTCCGGCAGCAGAACCCGCAGTGCGAGCTGCGCATCCGGGAGGTCCTGCCGACCGACCCGCTGGGCGGTCTGCGCGCCGGCCGGGTCGACGTCGGCGTGCTCTGGCTGCCGATCCGCGAACCCGACCTGGTCGTGGGGCCGGAGCTGTTCACCGAACGGCTGGTGCTGGCCGTCGCACCCGACCATCCGCTGGCCGGCCGGGACGACGTCCAGGTGGAGGACCTCGGCGACTACCCGGTGGTGTCGCCGGAGGGGCCGATTCCGGACTACGTGTGGCAGGCGCACACCCCGGCCACGACCCCGTCCGGCCGGCCGATCCGGCCCGGACTCAGCGTGGTCACCTTGGCGGAGGCCTTCGCGGCGATCAGCGGCGGCGACGTGATCTCCCCGATCGGGGCCTACGCGGCCGACTCCCGCCTGCGCCGCGACATCAAGTTCCTGCCGATCACCGACGCGCCGCTGCTGCGGTACGCGCCGGTGTGGCGCAGCGCCAACGAGACGCCCCTGGTCCGCGCCTTCGTCCAGGCCGCCACCAGCTCGAGTTCCCGCTGATCCGGGCCGACCTCACCGACCCCACCCTGGTCGAAGGCGCGGCCGTGCTCCCTGAACTGCTGGCCGGCGCGGGCGTCCCTCGCGACCAGGCCGTCTGGCTGGTCCCCACCGAAGACTTCCAGCGCCACCACTACCGGCAGCGGACCTGGGCGCGCGACCTGCTCGCCGCCGCCCCCGACCCGGAGGCGGCCTTCGATCGCTGGATGCAGCGCGACGCCCTCTTCGCCCGTCGCGTCGCCGTACAGGCCCGCAACCTGGGCTACCCGATCATCATCGTCGACGGCACCACGGACGCCGGCCACATCGCCACCACCGTCGACGGTCTCCTGTCACCTCTCTGACGGCTTCAACCCTCGGTTGGTGTTTGGGGCGGGCTCAGCATCGAGCCCACTGCAGCCAACGACGACGACGTCAAGGCGGCGGTCATCGACTCCGTGACAGAGATCCTGCACCGGCAGATCGGCAAAGGGCGGGCTGCCTGAGCTGCTCACCCCGGCGACGTCCAGGACCGGCGCAGGAAGTCGGCGATCAGTGGGTGGTTGAACGAATAGCGGCCGTTCAGTTTGATCATGAGCGTCGTGCGTACCAGATGGTCCAGGAACGCCCGGTACTGCGGCGGCAACCGATCCTCGATGCTGATCGCTGCCGGCGCGAGGCTGCTGGCGACGCCCGCGGCGAGAAACAGTGTCGCCACCGGCAGGATCACCATGAGCGCGACGAGGGCGGCGCAGAGCCAGGGCCAGGCGGGCTCGAGGTACCACCTGCCCAGCGGCGCCCCGGCGAGCGCGGCGTCCAGGTAGGACAGCGCCGCCGCGTTCAGGTGGCCCCAGGGCTCCTGGTCGAGGGCCCGATACGTCTCGATGGTGGCCCGGACACCGGGGCGGGCCATGCCCCAGTTGATCAGCAGGCCCAGGAGCAGGCCGCAGATCGCTCCCACCACACCGATGGCGAAGGCCATGGCAGCGGTCAGGACGCCGAAGGTGCGCCACCGCATCGGGTCGCGGCCCGAGCTGAGATCTTCGTACTGGTCAGGGTCGGCGGGCACGCTGCGGGTGAGCAGCTGATAGCAGAGGTACGCCCCCGACGCGACGACGATGGCCGCCATGCTCAACCCCGAGCGGGTCGGGGACTGGATGGCGCGGGCCACCACCCAGGCCACCAGGAGTCCCTCGGCTGCCAGCGCGGTCAGGCGTACGGGAAAGTCGAACAGCCGTCGCCCGATGAACTCCCGTCGCGTCCTGCCGGGCGCCCCGCGCAGACCCTCGTAGGGGTCGTGCAGGCCCTCCGGGCTGAAGAAGGTCAGGCGCATGAGCAGCATCGCCGTGGCCGCGGCGACCAGCGCGACGAGCCACCCGCCGAGGAGATACCCGCAGCCGGCCACCAGCAGCGCGGTCAGCGGGTAGCCGATCAGCCGGGGCCCGTACCGGATCAACCGGCGCAGGCCGGTGCCACCGATCCAGCGCGGGTCCGGCACGCCCACCACGAACGCCTTGTGGTGTTCGGCCATCAGCGCGGCCAGGGAGCCTGCATAGCGCCGGGCCGTCGGCGGATCGAACTCCTGCCGGACGTCCTCGGCTGCGAGCACGTGGTCGACGTAGCTGCCGATCACCCGTTCGCGCAGCTCAGCGGCGTCACTGACGTCGAGGTCCACGGCCGGGGCGGTATGCGACGCGAGTGCGGCGGCCGCCACGTCCAGCGGGGTCCGCAGCAGTTCCCGGGCGACGGCGTTCACCGGCGAACCGGCGAGCGCGGCCGACACCGCCTCCGCGCTGGGCGCCTCGACCTCCACGGCGTGGAACGGCAGCCGGACCGGCACCGAGGTCAGGTCCTCCGTGCGGGTCGCCAGGACGATGTGGTTGCCGGGACACGAGCGGTGGAACCCGATCAGCTCGGTGACGAACGTCTCCCGCTCCTCGTCGCCCAGCGCGTTCATGTCGTCGAGCAGCAGGTAGATCTGGCCGGTCTCCAGCCAGGCGCGCACCGTACGGGCCGGCACCCGGAAGTCGATCTCCGCTTGCCGGGTGACCCACTCCAGGAAGGACTTCGGCGCCGTACCGCCGAACTGTTGTGCCTCGAAGCGGGAGGCGACCGGCAGCAGCAGCGGAAGCTGCGAGATGACGTTGCCGTCCACCGGCGCCGCGGCGGCCCGCGTCAGCGCCTCGGCCAGCTGGTGGAGCAGGGTGGATTTGCCCGCGCCCGCCGGCCCGGCGATCACCAGCAGGCCACCGGAGGCGTCCGCCACGGCCTGCACGCTGCGGTGCTCGACCTGCACGCCGGGGCGCTCCCACGGCCGCAGCGCCCGGCCGTCGACGACGTGCGGGGCGTAGGCGAAGGTGACCGGGAGGTGGAACTCGGCGCCGTACGCGCGGGTGACCGCGGCGGCCAGGGTGTGCGCGGCACGCTCGCGCACCAGCTGTGTCATCCCGCGCAGCAGCTCCTGCCGGCTGTGCCGCTCGTACGTCTCGACCAGCCGGCGCCCGTGCGGGTCGGCCGGGTCGTCGCGGACGTTGACCACCAGCGAGCCGACGCCCACGACGTAGGCGCGGGCGTCGCCCGCGACATGGATCTCCTGATGAACCTGCGCGGGATCGCGGTCAGCGCTCATCGATGCGGAGCTCACCCTGGCCGACGACGTCGGCGCGGCCGTTGCCCTCCACCTTCACGTCCTGGCGGATGTCGTAGCGTCCCGGCGGCGGGTCAGGCTGGTTGCGCGTCCCGGCCGAGGCGACCCGCATCGCGAGGAGCGCGGCGCCGAGGACCACCACCGCACAGGCGATCCACCAGGGCCAGCCCGCGTGCAGCTCGTTGACGAGAGCACCCACCACCGCGCTGAGCACCACACCGACACCCGCGCCCCAGACGACCTGCCTGCTCATACCGTCACAGCCTATTGACGCCGCGCGATCGCTAATACCCCGCATTCGAGGTACTCCCGGGCGATATGACGCTCCCCACCAGGGGCTTGGCGAGGATCTCGGTGGGGGCGACGTTAAGGTTGGCTCCGGGTTGCCGCCGGTCTGCGGCGCGGGTGTCGTGGGGAGCGGATTGGTGAGTCAGAGCGTGCTGGGTTCGGCGGGGGTGGCCGCTCAGGCCGGCCGGAGGCGTACGTTCGCGGTGATCTCGCACCCCGACGCCGGTAAGTCGACGATGACCGAGGCCCTGGCCCTGCACGCCCGGGTGATCGGGCAGGCCGGCGCGGTGCACGGCAAGGGTGACCGGCGCGGCGTGGTCTCCGACTGGATGGCGATGGAGCAGGAGCGTGGCATCTCGGTCACCTCGGCCGCGCTGCAGTTCTCCTACCGCGACACCGTGATCAACCTGCTGGACACGCCCGGCCACGCCGACTTCTCCGAGGACACCTACCGGGTGCTGACCGCGGTCGACAGCGCGGTGATGCTGCTGGACGCGGCGAAAGGCCTGGAGCCGCAGACGCTGAAGCTGTTCGAGGTGTGCCGCCAGCGCGGCATCCCGGTGATGACCTTCATCAACAAGTGGGACCGCCCCGGCCTGGACGCCCTCGCGCTGATGGACGAGATCGAGCAGCGGATCGGGCTGCGGCCGACCCCGCTGACCTGGCCGGTGGGCATCGCCGGGCACTTCCACGGCGTGGTCGACCGGCGCACCGGCGTGTTCACCCGGATGCAGCGCTCCCCCGGCGGCGCCGACCTCGCCATCGAGGAGGAGATGAGCGCGGCGGAGGCGGCGCAGCAGTTCGGCGGGGACTGGGACACCGCCAACGAGGAGCTGGAGCTGCTCGCGCTGAGCGAGGCCGACTACGACGAGAAGGACTTCCTGGCGGGCCGGAGCACGCCGGTGCTGTTCGGCGCGGCGGTCGCCAACCTCGGGGTCCGGCAGCTGCTGAACGTGCTGCTCGAGCTGGCGCCCGCACCCTCCGCGCGGCCGACCGTGTCGGGCACCGACCGGCCGGTCGACGGGACCTTCTCCGGTTTCGTGTTCAAGATCCAGGCGAACATGAACCGCACCCACCGCGATCAGCTCGCCTTCGTACGGGTCTGTTCCGGCCGGTTCGAGCGGGGCATGGTGGTCACCCACGCCGGCACCGGCAAGCCGTTCACCACCAAGTACGCGCAGCAGATGTTCGGCCAGGGCCGCGACACCATCGACGAGGCGTTCCCGGGTGACGTGATCGGCCTGGTCAACGCGACCGCGCTGGGCATCGGCGACACCCTGTACGCCGGGGACGCGGTGCAGTTCCCGCCGCTGCCGTCGTTCCCGCCGGAGCACTTCGCCGTCGTGCGCACCTCGGACACCTCGACGTTCAAGCGGTTCCGGCGCGGCATCGAGCAGCTCGACGGCGAGGGCGTGGTGCAGGTGCTGCGCTCGGAGCAGCGCGGCGACCAGGCGCCGGTGTTCGCCGCGGTGGGCCCGATGCAGTTCGAGGTCGCCACGCACCGCCTCGAGGCCGAGTTCGGGGTCAAGGTGCAGCTCGACCGCCTGCCGTACGAGGTGGCCGCCCGCACCGACGCCGCCGGCCGGGAGATCCTGCGCACCGAGGCGAACGTCGAGGTGATGACCCGGGTCCGCGACGGCGCCCTGCTCGCGGTGTTCCCGCACAAGTGGCGGATGCGCACTATCGCCGGCCGGCACCCGGAGCTGCGACTCGACTGACGCCCGGGTGGCCCGCGCACGGCGGACCACCCGGGCGGCGCTCAGTCCGTCACCGTTCCGGTGACCTTGCCGAGTTCGTCGCCGAACTGCAGGTCGACCACCTCCGGACCCTCGGCCACGTCGTCCGGGACCGTCGGCACGACGATGTCGGCGGACGTCTCGCCGGCCTCCAGGAAGACGTACGGGGACAGGCCCGACGCCGACAGCGGACGCTCCGGCTCGGGCTCCTCACCCGAGTACGCCCGGAACCAGTCCGGATGCACGTCGAGGGTCGACAGCTCGGTGCCGGTGGCGGGCGCCTCCGGCCAGCCGCCGGCCACGAGCCAGCTCTCGGCCGCGGCGGAGAGCGTCAGCCGCCAGCTGAGTGTTCCGCCCTCGGCCACGGTGTCCGCGACCGGCGCGAGACTCATCGTCGGCATCGGATCGTCGTTGCGGATCTCCACCGCGCCGGCGTAGTCGCCGACGACGAAGCCCCGCTGCGACTTGGCGAGCACGTAGGTGGCCTCGCCCTCGGCGTACCTGGTGTCGCCGGCGACCTCGACCGGCACCTCGATGACGCGCTGATCCGGCTCCACGGTGGTCTGCCAGCTCCGGCTCTCGCCGGTGAGCAGGTGCAGCACGGTCAATGACAGCCGGCCGCCGCCGCGACCGGTGATCCGTAGGGGCACCTGGTACGTCTTCGTTCCCGAGTCCCCCTCGTCGACGACGAGCCCACCGAGGTCGACACGGGGCAGGGCCACCGGCCGCGGATCCGGCAGGTCGGGCCCTCGGCCCCAGGCGTCGAGCAGCCAGGCGCGGCCGTTCGCCGTCCGCGGCGTCAGCTCCAGCTTCGCCACCTCGCCCCGGAAGCCCCGCAGCGGCACCCGCAACTCCTGCGCCCAGTGCGAGGACGTCAGCCCGGTGCCGGGCAGCCCGTCGGCGCGGACCTCGCCGAGGACCGCACGCCGCCCGGCCGGATCGGTGACCGCCACGGTGAATCGGGTGCCGGTGGAGTTCGGCGGCACGATCAGGCGCAGCGCCAGGCCCCGGGCGGCGCCGAGCGACATCGGCCGCCGCGGCGCCAGGGTCAGCGGTGTGCCGGCCGCCGTCCAAGTCAGGTCGGCCGCATGCCGGCCCGGTTCCGGAACGGCCCCGAAGTACGTCGCGAAGTGCACCGCCGGCCACACGTCGGTCGACGTCACGAGGCAGGCGGCCGACGGATCGGCGGTGACCTGTTCGCAGATCCGGGCACCGCCGGTGGCGGTGACCGACGGGTCGGGCAACAGCGCCGCGGTTCGGGCGGCGCCGAGCGCGTGGCTGAGCACCCGCGCCGGCGCGGCCGAGGCCGCGCTGACCCCGCTGCCGTCGAGCAGCGGCAGCATCCGCTCGTCGCCGTCGAACAACCGGGCGGCGGCCGCGATGTACGTGGCACCGGCGCTCTGCTGCTGCGCCGCGCTCAGCCGGGTGGGCGCCGTCGTCCCGCACACCGCGTCGTTCTCGTCCCACCAGGACCAGTCGTCGATGGACGGCGCCGCCGACTGCCCTGGCGTCCACTCGGTGTTGAAGAAGTTGTGGTTCGCGCCGACCATGTACAGCGAGCTGTGCAGCGCCCTCCCGCGACTGACCCCACGGGTCTCATCGATGAACATCTGGCCCTGCAGGTCGGAGACGTCGCCGTCGCAGCCCGGGAGGATCGTCGCCGACGGCACGTCCGGGACGGGGTTGTGCCCGAAGATCGTGGGACCGATGAGCAGCAACCCGCGGATCGTCCAGCGCACCTCGCCCGGGTAACCCTCCTGCGCGGCGGGTGGCGGGGTCAGCGAGTCCATCGCGGCCCGGCTCACCCCCTCGCCCCCACGCGAGTGCCCCATCAGGAACACCCGGCCGAGGTCGGCGCGCGGCGCGGCGCGGACGACAGCGGGAGCGCCCGCCCGGCCGGTTCCGGACCAGTCGGCCCACTTCCCCAGGTGCTGCCGCACCAGCGAGGAGCGACCCTGGGCGCCCGCGTCCTCCAGTGGCCCGTCCTGACCGTTGATGCCGTTGGCAGCGATCGAGACGGTGACCCAGCCCTGCGAGGCGAGCAGTTCCTGCGCCTGCAGGTAGCCGCGGTGACTCGGGATCGGCTGCATCCCGGCGGGACAGGGCCACTCGATGCTGTCCTGCTCGCCGGCGAAGCAGGTGGTGTGCCGGCCCTGCAGGAACAGCGCCAGCGGGCGGTTGCCGGGCGCGCCCTTCGGCGCCACCACCACGGCTCGCATCTCGACCGGCGCGGCATAGCCGGGCAGCGTGACGTCGGCGAGCCGGTATTCGCCTTCGACGGTCCGGTACGGCCCCTTGATCCCCGGGTCGACGGAGTGTTCCGGCAGCGGCGCGGGCGGGATGACGACCGGCGCAGCACCGCGCCGCGCCGCCTGCGGCGCCCGATCGATGCGGCGGCCACCGGAGCGCACCGAGAGGTCGTCCAGGCTCCACACCCGGCTCAGATCGAGCGAGAACGTCGTGTGGTCGGGCGTGAAGTCCGGCACGCCGAGCCGCCGCTCACCCGACCAGAACTCCACCGCGGCGTCACCGGCCGGCACCTGCCGGTCGGCGCGCCAGGTCAGCTTGCCGCGCTCGACCGACCATCCGTCCGGCAGCGCGGGCCGGGCCGCCGCGGAGGGCACTGCGGGGGACGGGGCCGGGGCGGGAGCAGCCCAGCCCGGACCGCCGCCGCCCAGCACCAGAACCATGGCGAACGCCGCGGGCACGAGAAGTCTTCGCATGCGCCCGTTTTAATAGACGAGTGCAAGTTCCTCGATCGCCGACCCGCCTGATCGTCAGCCGGCGCCGAGAGCCTCCGCGCGGTGCAACACGGCGTCGAGCATGGGTTCGGTCAGGCGGCCGGGCCGGGTGTTCTGCGGGCTCGGGTGATAGCACCCCAGCAGGACCCGGCCGCCTCTGCACCGCCGAGGCCATCCACGCCCTGGTCAGCCGCAGCCCGTCCGCCCGGTGCGCCGAGGTCGGCTGGTGCGATGCATCGCCGCGACCAGCCAGTCAGCGGTGGCGTGTGTGCCGCGGCGTGTTCGCGGAAAGCGACCAGGCGCGGGCACCGCCGGCAGCCCACCACCTCCTCGCGCACCAGCGCGAGCCCCTGCGCGGTCGTCTGATCAGGTGCACCGGTCGACCGTGGCCGTACCGCACCGGCCACGGCGACCAGGTCAGTCCGCCAGGTGCGCGCCGATCTCGGTCTCGCTGACCCGGGCCGGCTCCAGTACCCGGTGCAGGAACTCGCGGGTGCGCTCCTCGCGGGGACTGCCGAACAGTTCGGCCGGCGGGCCCTGTTCGACGATCACCCCGGCGTCCATGAAGACGACGCGGGAGGCGACCTCACGGGCGAAGGCCATCTCGTGGGTGACCACGAGCATGGTCATGCCCTCGTCGGCCAGTCCCCGCATGACCGCGAGCACCTCACCGACCAGCTCCGGATCCAGCGCGCTGGTCGGCTCGTCGAAGAGCATCAGCTGCGGTTCCATCGCCAGCGAGCGGGCGATGGCGGCGCGCTGCTGCTGACCGCCGGACAGCTGCGCCGGATAGGACTCCGCCTTGTCGGCGAGGCCGACCCGGTCGAGGTTCTCCGCCGCGATCCGGCCGGCCTCGGCACGGCTGCGTTTCAGGACCCGGCGCTGGGCGATGGTGACGTTCTCCCGGACGGTCAGGTGACCGAACAGGTTGAACTGCTGGAAGACCATGCCGATGCCGCGGCGTACCGCGTCGATGTCGCAGTCCGGGTCGGTGACCTCGACGCCGGCCACCCGGATCGAGCCGGACGTCGGCTCCTCGAGCAGGTTCACGCAGCGCAGCAGCGTGGACTTGCCGGATCCGGACGGACCGATCACGCAGACCACCTCGCCGGGCTCGACCGACAGGTCGATGCCGCGCAGCACCTCCAACTTGCCGAAGGACTTGTGCAGGTGGCTGATCTCGATGGTGGACACGCGGTCACCTCTCCCTTCCGGCCCGGCGCTCCAGCGCGCGGACGACCTGTGACAGCGGCAGGGTGATCACCAGGTAGAGCAGCCCGGCCACCACCAGCGGTGTCGGGTTGACCCGCGTGTTGAGCGTGTCCCCGGCGAACTTGGTCAGTTCGATCGTCGTCGCGGTGACGCCGAGGACGTACACCAGGGAGGTGTCCTTGGTGAGCAGGATGATCTCGTTGGTCAGCGGTGGGATGACGATGCGGAACGCCTGCGGCAGCACGATGGAGACCATCGCGCGGGGATGGGACATGCCGAGCGTACGGGCGGCCTCGAGCTGTCCTTTCGGGACGGCCTGGATGCCGGCGCGGATGGTCTCCGCCATGTACGCCGCGGCGGTGAGCCCGAGGCCGATCGTGACCGAGCCGTAGACGCCGCCGGGGATCTCCCGGTCCGGGAAGGCGAGCGGCACGCCGTACCCGACCATGAACAGCACCAGTAGGGCGGGCAGCCCGCGGAACAGTTCGATGTAGGCGGTGGCGAACCAGCGGTACGGCAGGATCGTCGACAGCCGCATCAGCGCGAGGATCAGCCCGAGCGTCAGACCGAACACGAACGCCAGCAACGTGTAGATGATGGTGTTGCGCAGCGCGATCGTGATCGCGTCCGGGAACATGCTGCGGGCGATGTCGAGGCGGAAGAACGCCTCGGACAGGCTGCCCCAGTCCGCGGCGGCCACCACCGCCAGGATGACCAGCAGGAAGACGACGTAGCCGGCGACGCGGAAGATCCGTCGCCGCCGGCGTGGGGTCAGCTTGATCATGAAGCCGGCTTCGCACCGATCCACTCGGCGTAGATCTTGTCGTACGTACCGTCGCTGCGGGCCGCCGCGATGGCCTCGTTGACCGTCTTGAGAAGCTCCGCGTTGCCCTTCTTCACGGCGAAGCCGTACTGCTCGCCGGTGTCGAAGCCGGTGGCCACCACGACCTTGCCGGGGTTGGCCTTGATGTACTCGTTCCAGACCGGCAGGTCGTTGACGGCCCCCTCGATCTGGTTGGTCGCCAGCGCCTGCTGCAGCGCGGCGAGGTCCCGGTACGACACCACCTTGATGTCCAGGCTCTTCTCCTTGACCTGGCCGTTGATGTACTCCTCGCCGGTGGTGCCGCCCTGCACGCCGAGGCGCTTGCCGACCATCTCCTCGAGGGTCTTGACCTCCTTACCGGTCTGCGTGGCGAGCGCCTGGGTGGCGTCGAAGTACGGCTCGGAGAAGTCCAGCACCTTCTTGCGTTCCTCGGTGATGGTCATGCCTGCCGCGGCCACATCGCACTTGCCGGAGTTCAGGTCGGCGCCGGACTTGATGCCCTCGAACGGGGTGTCCACGATCTCCTGTGTCACACCGAGCTTGGCGGCGACCAGGTCGATCAGCGCGACGTCGAATCCGACCACCTTGCCGGACTGGTCCTTCGACTGGAACGGCGCGTACGGAAGGTGGGTGCACGTGGTCAGCGCGCCGGTCTTGATCAGCGGCACGCCGCTCTCGGTGGTGCCGCCGGTGTCCTCCTTGGCGCAGCCCGCGGCGCCGCCGATCACCAGCATCGTGGCGGCCGCGAGGACGGCCGCTTGACGAGCATGTCCCAGCATCTTCATGCGCCTCAGATTAATCCACCACACTGGATATCTCGCGACGGTGCGTGACGCCGTGTCCGAATCCGATAGCCTGCCGGTGATGGATCGAGATCTCATCGCGGCGCGCGACCTCGCCGCCGGCCTGGCGGTCCGCGCCGGCCGGTTGCAGCTGGAGCGACGCGACACCCTGAAAGTCGGCACGCCGAAGGCGCACGCCAACGACGTCGTCTCCGATGTCGACATCGCCAGCGAGAGCCTGATCGTCGACGCGATCCAGCAGGACTGGGCCGACGACGCGGTGCAGGCCGAGGAGGGTCACGGCCGGGCCGGCACGAGCGGCTGGACCTGGGTGATCGATCCGCTGGACGGCACCCGCAACTACATCAGCCGGACCGGCCCGTGGTCGGTGTGCATCGCGCTGTACCACGGGGAGCAGGCCCGGGTGGCGGTCGTACACGATCCGGCCGCCGGCGAGACGTTCAGCGCGGTCGCCGGCGGCGGCGCGTTCCTCAACGGCGAGCCGATCTCCGGGTCGAGCGGCCCGCCCATGGCGGAGGCACTGGTCGGGGTCAGTTTCCAGCCCAACCCGCGGACCAAGGAACGCACCGGCAAGGTGATCCGCGAGCTGCTGCCCCGGGTCGGTGACATCCGCCGGATCCCGGCGGCGCTGAACCTGGTGTACCAGGCCGCCGGCCGGCTGGACGGCGGGCTGGCACTGGACACGAACCTGTGGGACATCGCCGCCGGCGCCCTGATCGCCTGGGAGGCCGGTGTGGTGCTCGGCGGGCACGGCCCGGAGTTCTCCACCGAGCTCACCATCGGCGCCGCCGCTCCGCTGTGGCCCGACCTGTCCAAGCTGGTCCGCTCGGTCGCCTGAGCAAGCCCTCGCCAAGGGCCCGGCCCGCATGATAACGATGATTGTCGATGCATGCGGACCCTTGGGGGAGAGACATGCGCATCACACGTCCGAGGAAAGTCGTTGTCGCCGCCTTCGCGTGGGTGATTCTCACGCCGGTGGCCGCCGTGGCGCAGGAACCGATCCTGAGCGCCGACGGCTCGTCGGCCGCCTGGGTCGACGCCTGGACCGGGTCGGCCCAGGGCGTCTACCCGGTCGGCTACTCCGTCGCCCAGCCCGGACCGCCCGGCCCCGCCGGACCGGGCAACACGGCGCCACTGCTGACCGCCGCGTTCCCCGACGACCAGGCACGCAACCAGACGCTGCGCATGATCGTGCACCCCAGCGTCGAGGGCACGAGCTGGCGCATCCGGTTGACCAACGAGTTCGGCACCCGGCCGGTGACCTTCGGGCGCGCGGCGGTGGGCCTGCAGTCCAGCGGCGCCAACCTCAAGGCCGGTTCGAACCGCGCGCTGACCTTCGGCGGCCGGCGCTCGGTCACGGTCGCGGCGGGCCGGACCGTGCTGAGCGACCCGGTGTCCGTCAAAGTCACCGACGCACAGTCGCAGGATCTCGCGGTCAGCCTGCACGTCGCCGGGGCGAGCGGACCGATGACCTGGCACGCGGCGGCCTTCACCACCTCGTACCTGTCCGACCAGAACGCCGGTGATCACACCGGGGACGTCGCCGACACCGCGTTCCCGCACTCCACCACCTCGTGGTTCTTCGTCTCCGAGGCGCAGGTCCAGCGCCGCGACGCCGCGACCGTGGTGGCGTTCGGCGACTCGATCACCGACGGCTTCTTCGCCACGCTCAACGAGAAGGACCGGTGGCCGGACGTCCTGCAGCGCCGGTTGGACGAACGACGGCCGGACAGCCGGCCGATCTCGGTGGTCACCGAGGCGATCGGCGGCAACATGGTCACCCGGATCGGGCGTACGCCCGGCGGCTGCACCCCCTGCGACGGGCCGCCCGCGCTCGACCGGCTCGACCGCGACGTGCTCGACCGCCCCGGCGTGCGGGCCGTCATCCTGCTCGAGGGCATCAACGACCTGGGTGGTGGGGGCGCCACCGCGGAGCAGGTCATCGCCGGATACCGGGAGATCATCCGGCGGGTGCACGCGCGCGGCATCAAGATCATCGGGGCCACCCTGACGCCGTCCGCCGGCACCGCATTCGGTCTCTACGGCACCCCGGAGACCGACGCCAAGCGCCGGACGATCAACACCTTCATCCGTACGAGCGGCGAGTTCGACGGCGTCGCCGACTTCTCGGCGGCGACCGAGGACCCGGCGAACCCGGGGCACCTGCTGCCGGCGTACGACACCAACAGCAGCGCCGGCGGCCCCGGTGACCACCTGCACCCCAACCGGGCCGGTTTCCTCGCGATGGCCGCCGCCGTCGACGTGGCCCAGCTGGAGCGCTTCGTCGCGGCCCCGGCCGGGAAGAAAGCCGCCTGACCCGCATCTGTGCCGCACCCGACACCGCGCCGAATGTCAGGTCTTTCGCTCGCCTGCCGATTACAGGCAGGCGAGCGAGAGGCGGGATCGAGCGGGTGACTACCCACGGGGTACTGGACGAGCTGAGCGGGCTGCAGCTCGGGGCCGAGCTGGGCCGCGGAGCGGCGACCACGGTGCACCGGGTGCTGCGCGACGGTGTTCCGTACGCGCTCAAGCGCCCGATCGAGGACGCGCCCGGCCTGCTGACCGCGTTCCGCCGGGAGGCGGCGCTGCTGGCCTGCGTCGACGACCCGGGGGTGCCGCGCATCCACGCGATCGGCACCCACGACGGGCTGCCCGCGCTCGTCCTCGGCTACCTGCCCGGCGCTTCGCTCGCCGACCTGCTCGCCGACCAGCCGCTCCCCCAGGCGCGAGTGGTCGAGCTCGCCGCCCGGATGGCCCGTGCCCTCGCGGCCGCGCACCGCACCGGCCTGGTGCACCGCGACGTCAAGCCGGCCAACATCATGATCGGCCCGGACGGGTCGGCCACGCTGATCGACTTCGGTCTGGCCCTGCTGCGCACCGGCGCCGAGCAGGTCGACGAGGATGCCGCGGTCGGCACCTTCCGGTACGCCTCCCCCGAGCAGTCCGGCATGCTCGAGCGCCCGGTGGACGGCCGCTCCGACCTGTACTCGCTCGGCGTCGTGCTGTTCGAGTGCCTCACCGGCCGGCTGCCGTTCGAGGCCGACGACGTGGGCCAACTGCTGCGCCTGCACCTCACCGCGCCGGTCCCCGACCTCAGTGAGCTGGTCGCGGGCCTCGACCCGGCGCTGGCCGCGGTGGTGACCCGGCTGCTCGCCAAGGATCCCGACGACCGCTACCCGGACGCCGCCGCCCTGCTCGCCGACCTGCGCGCGTGCCCCGGTGGCGCCGCCGCGGAGGAGCCCGCCGTCGTACGCTGGCCGCTGGCCGGCCGTGATGCCGAGCGTGACCTGCTCACCGGCCGCTGGCGCCGCGCGGTGGCCGGGCAGGGCGGGGTGGCCCGCATTAGTGGGGCGGCCGGCTCCGGCCGCAGCCGCCTCGCCGACGAGCTCGCGCTGGCGGCGGACGGCTACCCGGTGTTGCGGGCCGGCGGGCACGCCGACGACGTGCTTCCCTTGGCCGCTCTGCGCGCCGCGGTCGGCGGCTATCTGAAGTCGCAGCGCGACCAGGCCGAACGACTCGTCGAAGAGGCGGCCCGGGCGGCCGGCCCGGGCGCCGAGCTGCTGCTCGGCGCGGTCGCCGGCGGCGAGGAGAGCGACGAGCAGCTGTTCGCCGAGGCGGCCGTCTTCCTCGGCGAGCTGGCCACCCGAGCCGGCGCGATGATGCTGGTGCTCGACGACGCGCACTGGCTGGACGCCGGCAGCCGCCAGGTCCTGACCCGGCTCGCCGCGAACCGGCGGCACCTGCCGCTGCTCGTCGTGCTCGCCGAGATCGAGCCGGAGACCACGGCGGCCGAGCCGGGGAACGAGCCGGCCGAACCAGCCGTCGCCGCGGACGTCGAGGTGGCCTGCGGGCCGCTGGACGCGGAGGCGATCGGCGCGCTGCTCGCCTCCCGCCTGCCCGGCACCGCGATCCCCGCGGAGCTGACCCGCCACGTCGCCGCCCGCACCGACGGCACCCCGCTCACCGTCGTCGAATACCTGCTGCGCCTGCTCGACGCCGGCCTGCTCACCCCGAACTGGGGCGCCTGGCACTTCGACGAGACCGGCGCCGACGCGCTGCCGGCCGCACCGGACGTCCGTGCGCTGCTCACCGACCGGCTGGCCCTGCTCACCGAGGCCGACCGCCGGGTGCTGGTCACCGCCGCGGTGGCCGGCCGGCGCTTCCGCCCCGGCACGCTGACCGCGGCCGGCAACCCCGCGGACCAGGTGGCGGTTGCGGTGAGTGCCGCGGTGACCCGGCGGGTCCTGGAGTCGAGGACCGACGGCTGGTACGTCTTCGTGCACCCCGTCCTGCGCGACGCCCTGCTCGACGGCATCCCCGACGAGCAGATCTGCCGCCTGCACGCCGCCCTCGCCGACGCCCTCGACAGCCTGCCCGAGGACGCCCGCGACGCCGACCACGTCTACGCCGTCGCCCGCCACCTGCGCGCCGCGGCCGACGCCGCCCCGGCCGAGCGGCGGCACTCCGGCGCCCTCGCCGCCGGGCTGCGCGCCCTCGACGACCGGGCCCCGGCCGAGGCCGCCGACTACCTCGAGGACGCGCTCGCCGCGGACCCGGCCTCCGCCGAGGTCCTGCAGCCCCTCGCCGTCGCCTACCTGCGGGCCGGCCGGCTCGCCGACGCCCGGGCCACGATCGACCGGGCCGTGGCCGCCGAACCGGACCGCCACGCCCGGGCCCGGCTGCTGGTCACCGCGATCGAGATCCATCACACCCTGTGGGACGACGACCGCGCTCAGGAGGCCACCGCCCGCGCGGTCGCCGAACTGCGCCGCCCGCTGCCCCGCAACGGTCTGCTCGCGTTGCCGGTCGCGCTGGCCGCCGCGGGCGCCGGTGGCGTCGTCCGGCGTACCCGATGGGGTTCCGGAAGTGCTCGCGGCCGGCGCCGCGACGACCTCGCCGTGCTCGCCGCGGCCCTGGACAGCGGCGGCTATGCCGCGGCGATCGGCCTGCGGTTGCAGGACGCCGGCGTGCTGTCGCTGCGCGCGATGTACGCGGTGAACCGTCTCGGCCCCTGCCCCGAGTACGTGCGGGTGTACGCCATGGCCGGCTACGTCGCCGCCGTGCTGAAGCTGCGCGGCACCGCCGAGCGCTGCCTGAAGCGGGCCGCCGGTGTCGCCGCTGACCTGGGCGATCCCGCGCTGATCGCCTACGTCGAGTGGATCCGCGGCAGCGCCATGCTGTTCGGCGGCTACGACGACGGCACCACGTGGCTCGCCGCGATCACCAAGCACTCCCGCTGGTACGGCCCGGCCCAGTACATCTCCGGGCACTTCACCCGCGGTCTGCGCCTGCTGCTGGCCGGGCACATCGCGGACAGCCGCGCCGAGTACGAGCGCGCGCTGAACCGCCTGCCCGACCCGGACACCGCCAAGGTCACCATGCTCGGCATGCTGTCGGTGATGATCCCGGCCATCTCCGGGCAGCCCGGGCGGGCCGCTGCCGCCCTGGCCGACCTGCGGGCCGCGGTCACCGACGGCAGCACCGCGCAGCGCGCCAACGTGGTGGTCGCGGCCACCTGCGCCGTCCTCGAGGAGGGCGAGTTCGGCGAGCCGTTCGAGCGGTCCCTCGCCGAGTTCCGGGCGCTCGGCCTGCGCCGCCACGAGCTGATGACCGCGCACAAGTGGTTCTACGTCTTCCAGGCCTACGGCCGGCTGGCCCAGGTGCGCCTGGCGCCCGAGCAGGAACGCCCGGCCCGGTACGCCGCGGCCCGTACCGCCGTCGCCGAACTGCGCCGGGTCCGGCACGCCACGCCGCTGATCAACGCGACCTACCTGGTCTGCGAGGCGGGGCTGGCGACCATGCGCGGTGACCACGAGCGGGCGCTCGGCTGGACCGACAAGGCGGAACGGGCCGTCCGCGCGGTCGACGCCCCGCTGATGCACTTCGAGATCGCCCGGATGCGGGCGCGGATCTACCGGGGCATGGACCTGCCGCACGAGATGCGGCGGCACACCCGGATCGCGTACGACCTCGCCGAGCGGGCCGGGCTGGACTCGCGCCGGCGCAAGGTGCGTGCCGAGTTCGGGGTCGACGACGCCGGCTCGGCCCGGCTGCTGACCACCGGCACCCTCGGCAGCGGCCGCAACCGGCAGCTCGAGGCGTTGCAGCAGGTCAGCACCGCCGCCGCGACCGTGCTCGACCCGCAGCAGCTGGCCGGGGTCGCCCTCGACGAGACGCTGCGCATCCTGGGCGCCGAACGGGCGCTGTTCTTCCTGCTCGACGAGGCCGGCAACCCGGTCCCGTACGCCGGTCGCGGCACCAGCGGTGAAGACCTCACCGCGACCACCACGTACGGCGCCTCGCTGGTGCGCCAGGTCGCCGAGACGCACGAGGCGCTCGTGGTCACCAGCACCGAGCAGGGTGCCGCGCTGGGCTCGCAGAGCACCGTCGCGTACGGCCTGCGCAGCGTCCTGGTCGCCCCGGTGCGGTTCAAGGGCGCCATGCTCGGCGTCGTCTACCTCGATAGCCGGCTCGCCCGCGGCATCTTCACCGACGACGACGTCGACGTGCTCACCGCGGTCACCAGCCACGTCGCGGTCTCCCTGGAGACCGCCCGCGCCGCCCAGCTGCACCTCGCCGTGCAGGCCGCCCAGCAGCAGCAGGCGTTCTCCGAGATGCTGCGGGCCGGCCTCGCCGAGCTGAGCGCGCTGCAGGACCCGGGCCAGGTGCTGCGGGCCCTGTTCGCGATGCTGGTGGACCGGGTCGGCGCGGAGGCCGGCTGCCTGGTGACCGACACCGTGATCGAGGTCGCCGGCACGGCCGACCCGGCGCTGCTGGGCGGCCCGCCGGCCGGCGACTTCGAGCTCCGGGTGCCGTTGGTGAGCCAGGAGGGCCACGTCGGCGAGGTGCTGCTGAGCGCCGGTTCGTTCGACGACACCGCCCGGCAGGTGGCGGCCGCCCTGGTCGCGCAGGGCATGAGCGCCTACGACAACGCCCGGCTGTTCAGCCGGGTGCAGGAGCTGGCCACCACCGACGAGCTGACCGGGCTGCACAACCGGCGGCACTTCTACGCCCTGGCCGGCGCGCTGATCGAGGCGGCCGCGCGTGGCTCGCGCGGTTTCGCGGCCGCGATGCTGGACATCGACAAGTTCAAGAGCATCAACGACACGTACGGGCACGGCGTCGGCGACGAGGTCATCCGTACGGTCGCCGCGCGCGTCGGCGCCGTCATCCGCACCTCCGACGTGCTGGGCCGCTACGGCGGTGAGGAGTTCGCCCTGGTCCTGCCCGACCACGAGGGCCTCGCCGCGTCACTGGCCGAGCGGATCCGCGCCGCCGTCGCCGCTTCGCCGGTCCCCACCGCGGCCGGCCCGATCCCGGTGACGGTCAGCGTCGGCCTAGCCGAACTGGACGGCGCCGACTGCCTCGACCAGGTCCTCGCGCGGGCCGACCACGCCCTCTACCGGGCCAAGGAGGGCGGCCGCAACCGCGTCGCGATCTCCTAGAACACTTCCGCAACCCAAGCAGCTGACCAGGCCGCGTTCCAGACCTCAACGGCGGCTCGCCAACACCAGCCGCCACCCACGCAGGCAACCCGGCCGCCGTTCCAGACCTCAACGGCGGCTCACCAGCACCAGCCGCCACCTACGCAGGCAACCCGGCCGCCGTTCCAGGCCCCAACGGCGGCTCGCCAACACCAGCCGCCACCCACGCAGGCAACCCGGCCGCCGTTCCAGGCCCCAACGGCGGCTCACCAACACCAGCCGCCACCCACGCAGGCAACCGTCGGCGATCGACGGATCGGCCGGCGCCGCCGGCGGGCCTCCGCGGCGGCCGGGTCCATGCCGATGGCACCCGTTGGTTTTACTCGACGATGGACCGGACATACGGGGGTTCGGGTCGAGTGATAGCCGTAAGGCACAGCCGCGCCCGTGTTTTCGGGCTTTTTGATCATCCGGCTGGAAGTTGCACACCCTTCGGGCCGGTTGAGGCAGCAACAGCGCCCAACCAGCCCCCGGCAAGCCGGGGTTGTGGATCATCCGGCTGGGGATTACGGCTGTCCGATGATCCACACCCCGGCCTCGGCGGAGCGCTACCGCAGCACCGGGCCAACCCCTGATCGCGGCGACGCCTACCAACCCAGCTGGTCGTCAGGGCTGCCTCACCCCGCCGTAAACGACACTCAGCGACAGCCGGGACAGTCCGGCTGACCACCACGGCAGCCTCACCCCGCCGGAAACGACACTCAGCGCCAGCCGGGACAGCCCGGCTGACCACCACGGCAGCCTCACCCCGCCGGAAACAACGCTCAGGGACAGCCGGACCGAGGGTTCGCGGCGGTCTGTAGCGTCAGATTTCTGGGTCGGCGTCAGCGTCGGCGTCGTCGGGGAGTTCCGCAGGGGAGGTGTTCGGCAGCGGGAAGATCGAAGCGTCGAAAAGCGGATCCGGTTCGATGTCGAAGCTACTGATGATCTCGTCGATCGGGATGCGCGACAGGTTGCGCGGTTCGACGGCCGGGGCAACCGCGGCGACCACGGCGATCAGCCTCGTCTGGATTCCCTCGCCCGGCTCCAGGTCGTGCAGGCGCTGCACGTCCACCTCGGTGCAGGGCGTGCCGTCCTCGCCCAGCCCGACGGCCAGCAGCCGGGTGAGGTAGCAGCCCGGCTCGTCCACCTGCCGGAAGGCGACCACCGCCCAGCCGAGGAACGGCAGGCTGACGGTCAGTGCGACCTCGTCGCCGCGGTAGCAGTCGAAAGCGACCTGACCGAACCGGCTGTCCGGTGTGAAGCTCAGGATGCTGCCGTCGGCGAGCTCGCGGCCGATGCCGAGCGGATTGGCCATGCCGCCATGTTTCCACCAAGTGGCGGACTTCCGGGTGCACGATATCGTCGCCTGGGTGGATCTCCTGCAGATGATCGCCGATGAGCGGCGCCGGCTCGCTGACCTGGTCGACGCGCTGAACCCGGAGCAGCTGAACACGCCGAGCCTGTGTGCCGGCTGGAGCGTCCAGCAGGTGGTGGGACATCTGGTGGCGGCGGTCGCGGCGTCGAACCTCGCGGCGCTGAAACTGCTGGCGCGCAGCGGGTTCAGCATCCACAAGGCGAACGCGCGCCTGGCCGTGCAGACCGCGGACCGGCCCGCCGGTGAGCTGGCCGCGCTGCTGCGCGAGCACGCGGACAACCCGTTCCGCCCGCCGATCGTCGGCTATCCGGGGCAGCTGACCGACCTGCAGGTGCACGGCCAGGACATCCGCCGGCCGCTGGGTCTGCCCGCCGACCTGCGGCCCGAGCGGCTGCGGGTCTCGCTGGACTTCCTGGTCGGCGGGCGCGCGGTCGGTTTCGTGCCGAAACAGCGACCGGCCGGCCTGCGGATCGAGGCGAGCGACCTGGACTGGGCCTGGGGCGACGGCCCGCTCGTGCGCGGCACAGGCGAGGCGGTGATGCTGGCGCTGACCGGCCGGCGGGTCGCCCTCGCCGAACTGGAGGGCGACGGCGTCGCCGAGATGCGCGCCCGGGTTCCCGCCTGAGCTCAGCCGGTGGCCATCCGGATCAGGGCGTTGCCGCCCAGCAGCAGGACGTCGGCGCCGGCGACCAGGGCCATGCTGCGGTTCAGGTACTTGGCGGCCGGCTCCGGCTCGGCGGTGCCGAATCCCCGTACCGCGTAGAAGATCGCCGCGAGCACCAGCGGGATACCGCCGATGAGCAGCAGCCCGACCTGCCCCGGCGTGTTGCCGCGGATCACCAGCATGGTCACCAGTACCGCCGGGACGATGCCGAAGAACACCACGGCGAGTCCGGCGTACCACCGCAGCGGTCCGATCGGTTGCGTCATCACCCTCCCTTTCACCATGCCGAATGCTAGATCACGCCGAGCCGGAGGCCAGCTGCACGACGGTGATGTCGGACGGGGCGCCGACCCGGACCGGCGGGCCCCAGGCGCCGGCGCCGCGGCTGACGTACAGCTGGGTGTCGCCGTAGCGTTCCAGGCCGGCGTTGGTCGGGTTCGCCAGCTCGGCGATGTAGTTGCCGGGCCACAGCTGCCCACCGTGGGTGTGCCCGGACAGCTGCAGGTCGACGCCGTGCTCGACGGCCTCGTGAATGGCCACCGGCTGGTGGGCCAGCAGCACCACCGCACGGCTGCGGTCCCGGTCGCTGAGCGCCGCGGCGAAGTCGGCGCCACCGCCGCCGTCGCGCTCGCCGGACACGTCGTCGACGCCGGCCAGGTCGAAGCCGGGCAGCTCGAGCCGGGAGTTGCGCAGCGGCTGCATGCCGAGCTCACGCACCTTGGCGACCCACGGCTCGACGCCGGAGATGTACTCGTGGTTGCCGGTCACGAAGAAGGTGCCGAGCCGCGAGCGCAGCCCGCGCAGCGGCTCCACCGAGCCGGCCAGGTCCTCCACGTCGCCGTCGATCAGGTCGCCGACCACCGCGACCAGGTCCGGCTGGGTCGAGTTGATCGTGTCGACCACCCGTTGGCAGAAGCCGCTGCCGAGGACCGGGCCGAGGTGCACGTCGCTGACCACGGCGATCCGCAGCCCGTGGGCGCTGCGCGGCAGCTTCGCCAGCGGCACGGTGATCCGTTTGACGGAGGGCCCGTCGAGAGTGCGGTAGGCGCCGGCCCCGACGGTGCCGACCGCGATGGCGGCGGCCGCGCCGCCGGCGATCCGGGAGACGAAGACCCGGCGCGAGATCTGGGCAGGATTTTCCGGTACGCGCTCCGGCGCGATTTCCGCAGCCGGTGCGGTGGTGGCCGGCACCGGTTCGCGACGGCGTGCCAGCCAACGGCTCAGCAGCGGCCGGACCACCTCGCCGGCGAGCACCCCGAGGAACAGGTAGATCAGCAGCGCCAGCCACAGATATCCGGGCCACGCGACGACCCGTACGAGGCTGTGCGGCAGCCCGGACTGCCCGCCGGCCAGGGCGCCGACCGCCAGCACCGGGCCGGCGATGAACACGGCGTTGCCGGCCCTGCGCCACCCGGTGCGGGGTGCGGTGGTGTCGCGGACGAGCCGGCGCCAGACGTACCAGTGAGCGCTTGCGAGGATCGCCAGCACCACGGCCAGCACCAGCAGAAATACGAGGATCACCGGTCGAGGCTATGCGCCCGCAGCCGAACCGGAAAACCTCTCTCAGTACGCCCTCAGCCGTCGGTTCGCCCGGGTGTCCACCCGGACACGTCGCGCAGCCGGCCACGCCACAGCCGGCCCGGGGCGTTGATGGTGTGACCGGGCCGCGAGATGCGGGCGTTGCGCAGGTGGATGTACCTGGTCGGAGCGGACAGCGCCTGGTACTGCCGGTAGGAGATCTCCTCACCGATGTCACGGCTCTTCACCGCGGCATGGGCCAGGTCGGACTGCTCCTTGACGTACTCGGCCATGCCGACGTAATACGCGTCCTCGTGGTCGTTGAGTTCGCTGAGCTCGGCGAACCACTGCCATTGCGGGATCAGTTCGCCGTCCACCACGAGCCCGCCCACGGTCAGCGTGAACGGGGTGCCCGGATCGACGTGCTCGACGAGCTGATCCGTGAGCGAGACGTAGTTGGCGAGCACGCCGTCCGGCTCGGCCCAGTCGGAACGCACAGCACGGGTCTCCAGCATCGGATCGGACATATCCCTAATCTAGGACAGCGGCCACCGCCGTGATCCCGGTTCGCTCAGAAGGCCACCTTCAGCAAAAGCTCGGACAGAGTCGTCCGCTCATGGTCGGTCAGCTTCGCGAAGCAGGCGTCGCCGGCTGCTCGGGCCACGACCAGCGCCTCGCCCAGCAGCCGCTGTCCCTCGGCGGTCGCCACGATGATGCGCGAGCGCCGGTCCCGCTCGTCGGGCCGCCGTTCCACCAGGCCGCGCTGTTGCAGGTCGTCGACCAGGCTGACCACCTGACTGGGATCCAGCCCGAGGAACTCGCTGAGCTCGCGCTGGGAGGGGCCGAGCCCCTGAGCAGCCAGCCACAGCACCGACATCGAGCGGACCTTCAGACCGAGCGGCGCCAGCCGCGCGTTCGCCGCGCTGCTGGTCACGGCCCGGGCGCGGGCCAGTAGGAAGGCGGGATCGGCGGCGAGGCCGGAGGCCAGCAGCCGGTGTCCGAGCTGGGCGGCCTGCGCCTCGGACATGAATCCTCCCCCGATCTGCACTTCTGGCCGGAACTCTACCGGAGAACACCCACGCCATTTGAGAACTTCAATGTTTGACTTTCTCAACTATGGGCCGCGACGATGGCACCGACACGGCAGGAGGTCACCCGTGAAACGCCTCTCCCATCTGGTCCTCGCGGTCGTCCTGACGATGACGACGGCGGCCACCCCGGCGGCCGCGCACGGCGCCGCGCCACCACCGGGCGAGCACCGGGGCACGCTCGCCAACGGCGCGACCTGGCTCGGCCACATCCCGCAGCGCTGGAACGGCACGGTCCTGCTCTTCGCGCACGGCTTCGGGCCGCTGCTGCCACAGGACTCGCCCGACGTCCAGACCCGCGACCTGCTGCTCGCCGAGGGGTACGCGATGGTCGGCTCCTCCTATTCCGGTCCGACCTGGTGGGCCCTGGAGACCGCCCTCGACGACCAGTTCGCCGCGCTGGACGCGTTCACCGCCGTGCTCGGCGCCGAGCCGCGCCGCACGATCGCGGTCGGCCGCTCGATGGGCGGCCTGGTCAGCGCCCGCCAGGCGCACCAGCCCCGCGGCGAGATCGACGGCGCGCTGACCACCTGCGGCATCGTGGCCGGCGGCCTGAATCTGAACAACTACCAGCTCGACGGCCTGCACGCGCTCACCGAGCTGCTGGCGCCCGGCCGGGAGATCCCGCTGGTCCGCTACACGAGTCCGGCGCAGGCCGCCCAGGCCGCCGCCGAGATCACCGCCCTGGTCACCGAGGCGCAGGCCACCGCAGAAGGGCGCGCCCGGATCGCGCTGGCCGCCGCCCTGTTCAACCTGACCGGCTGGGTACGCGGAGAGCCCCGGCCCGCACCGGACGACTACGTCACCCAGCAGGAACACCAGTACCGCACCCTGCTGGCCGGCGCCCTCACCCTGTATGTCACGGGCCGCCAGCAGATCGAACTCTCGGCAGGCGGCAACAGCGCCTTCAACAAGGACGTCGACTACCGCGCTCTGCTCGCCGGCAGCGTACGGTCGGCGCAGGTCAAAGCCCTGTACCGCGACGCCGGCCTGGACCTGCGCGCCGACCTCGACCACCTCACCGCGACCGCCGACATCACCGCGGACCCGTGGGCGGTTGCCGATCTGCGCCGCTCGTCGATGGCCACCGGGCCGCTGCGGGTGCCGCACCTGGCCATCCACACCGTCGCCGACGAGCTGGTCCCGGTCGAGCAGGTCAACTGGTACGCCGAACACGCTCAGCCTCGCGCCGACCGCTTCCGCAGCCTCTACGTCGACACGTCCGGCCACTGCGTGTTCCGCCCGAGCGAGCACCTCACCGCCCTGCACGCCCTCGAGCACCGCGTCACAACCGGCCGCTGGCCGAGCCTGCGACCCACCGACCTCAACGAGGCCGGCGCGGCCTACCCGGGCGTCGCCCCGCGCTACCTGCGCTACCACCCCACCCGGCTGGTCGGCGGCCTGGGCGAACCCGGCCGCTGACGCAGCAGGTCGCTGGTCGGCTGGAGACCCGGGATCGGCGGCCGGCTGCCGATCACCACTGCCGGGATCCCCGGTGATGCCGCGCGCCGCCGGCTCGCGTTCGTTCGCCCCGGAACCGATCGGCGCAGGCGTCACCGCCGAGAACCGCCCGCACGTCGGCGGCCATCAGGCCGGCAAACTCGCGGCCCACGGAATCGGCCGGACTGATCGTGATCCGTTTCAAGACCGGTGGCCGCGGGTAGCCAGCGCGCCGCACCGGCACCCCGGCGCATGTCGAAGGGACGAAGCGATGACTTCCACGATCACCACCGGCAGTACGGTCACCGGCGGCCCGGCGCCGGCTGAGCTCCGTGTCGGGGTGACCGAGGAGTTTCTGCTGCTCGATCCGGTGACCGGCGACAATGTCGCGGGCGGCGACCACGGCGGTCCGGAGACCGCGCCCGGCAAGATCAGCCTCAGCTCCGGCGTGTGCACCGACCTGCGCGACGTGCGTACCCGGCTGCTCGCCCAGCGCCGCCGGGCCGCGACCGCGGCAGCCGACGCCGGCGCCCGGCTGGTCGCGATCGGCGCCACCCCGGTCGGCGAAGCCGGGCAGGAGCCCGCGGCCGACACGTCGTTCCTGAAGATCATCGGCCGGTACGACCTACTGGCGCTCGACCCCGCGGTCTGCGGTATGCACGTGCAGGTCGGCGTGCCGGACCGGGAACTCGCCGTGCAGGTCTGCAACCACCTGCGGGTCTGGCTGCCGGTGATCCAGGCGCTCACCAGCAACTCCCCGTTCGCCGGTGGCATCGACACCGGGTACGCCAGCTGGCGAGCGGTGCAGCTGCTGCGCCGGCCCGGGGTGGGCCCGACGCCGCACTTCGACACCCTCGCCGACTACGAGACCACCCTGGCCGGCCTGCGCACCTACGGGGTCATGCTCGACGGGGCCGGCTGGCATGCCCGGCTCGCCCCCACGCAGCCGGCCGTGGAGGTCAGCGTCGGTGACGTCTGCACCGACGTCGACGACGCTGTCCTGGTCACCGCGCTGGTCCGGGCCGCGGTCGCCACCGCCGTCACCGACGTCCTCGACCATCGGCCCGCGCCGAAACCGCAGGACTGCATCGTCGAGGCCGCGCACTGGCAGGCCGCCCGTGACGGTCTCGACGGCGAACTCGTCGACCTGCGCCTCGGCCGCGCCCGGCCGGCCTGGGAGCTGATCGACGAGTTCTTCGCCACGGTCAGCCCCGCCCTGCTGTTCAGCGGCGACCTCAATCTGGTCGTGGACGAGCTGGCCCGGCTGCGGCACACCGGCGACGGCGCCGGCCGGCAGCGACGGATCCATCAGGGTACCGGTGATCTCCGTGCGGTGCTGGCGGCTCTGGCGGCATGGACCACCGCCGGTTGAGCGCCGGCGCACGAAACTGCGGTACTGTCAGGGACGGCAGTCCTTGCCTTCAACAGTGAGGGAACGCGGCGGCCCCAATCGTCTGGGGACAATTCATGGATCTCCGCACCGCTCCTCCTGCCCACCGCCATGACCTGCACATCATTGGTCCCACGGCCGTCGACGGCCATGCGGTCACGCTGTATTCGACCGGTGTGCTCGACGGACTCAACACCGACCAGCTGGTGGCGGCCTTCCGCGCCACGCTCGACGACCCGGCAGCCGACCCGATCGACCTCGACATCAACGGCCTGACGTTCCTCGACTCCGGCGGGATCCGGGCGCTGCTGCGCTGCCGGACGGTCGCCCGGGCCGCCGGACGGCATCTGCGCCTGCGCGATCCCGCTCCCCCGGTGCGCCAGGTCCTCGCCATCACCGGCCTGATCGGCGTCTTCGACCTGGTCGAGTGACCATCACCGGCGCTTGCCGGGCCGTGGCAGCTCACCGGTCTCGGTGAGCACGCGGGCGATCTCGGCCAGTTTCGTGTTGGTCCGCTGGCTGGCCCGGACCAGGAGCTCGAAGGCCTGGTCGGCGCTGATCCGGTGCCGTTCCATCAGGATGCCCTTGGCCTGCCCGATGAGGTCACGCATCGAGACGGCCAGGGTCAGGGACTGATGCTGCTGAGCGCCGACGAGCGCGACAGCGGCGTGCGCGGCGAACAGCAGGCCGACGTACTCCGACTCGTCGGTGAACGCCTCCGGCTCGTCGGAGTACAGGTTCAGCGCGCCCAGGTTGTCGCGGGTCACGAAGAGCTGGAAGGAGAGCATGCTGCGGACGCCGAGATGCGCGGCCCGCCGGGTGAACTCGGGCCAGCGTTGTTCGGCGGCCATGTCGGTCAGCCGGACGGTCTGCTGCACCCAGGTGGCGTCCAGGCAGGGCCCCTGCCCGGTGTCGTACTGCGCCTCGTCGACCTTGCGGACCAGCTCGTCACTCGCGGCGCGGGTCTCCACGGCACGGCGGGCCTGCACGACGGTGATCCCGGCGTACCGGGTGCCGGGCACGGTGTGCACGGCAGCGGACACGATCGCGGTGAGGGTGTCGTCGACATCGCGTTCGTCCTGAAGTGAGCGGGCCAGATCGCTCAAGGTCTCGGCGAGCTCGTTCGCGCGTACGCCCGCGGTGTAATTGATCGACGGCTGCCCCTTGCCGCCGCGGCTCCCTCGATCCTGTGCCATCGTCGCGGCCCTTTCGGCAATGAGGCGGCTCTGGACGGTCCCAGTTTGCCGTCCAGAGCCTTGACCGGGAACCATCTCGCGAGTACAGCACCAGCCCGCGCACGCATACCCGCGGATCCGGGCAGCCAATCCTGAGGTGACGGATGACCAACAAGATCGACTTCAAGAAGACGCTCGACGGCTATCAGGCGCGGCAGGGCCGGTTCCGGTTCTTGGACGTGCCGGAGCTGCGGTACCTCATGATCGACGGACATGGGGATCCGAACAGTTCGCCGGCCTTCGCCGAGGCGATCCAGACGCTGTACCCGGTGGCCTACAAGCTGAAGTTCGCCAGCAAGCAGGACCTGGGGCGTGATTACGTCGTCCCGCCGCTGGAGGGCCTGTGGTGGGCCGACGACATGGAGTCGTTCACCGCGGCGCGGGACAAGTCGCGGTGGGACTGGACGCTGATGCTCATGACGCCGGACTGGATCAGCCAGGACATGTTCGCCACCGCGGTCGAGCGGGCCGGCAAGCAGGGCGTCCGCCTGGAGAGCCTGTCCGAAGGGCGGTGCGTGCAGACGTTGCACATCGGCTCGTTCGACGACGAGACGAAGGTGCTGGCCGAGCTGCACGACGAGTTCATCCCCGGCCAGGGGCTGCGGATGACCGGAAAGCATCACGAGATCTACCTCAGCGACTTCCGTAAGGTGGCGCCGGAGAAGCAGCGCACCATCCTGCGGCAGCCGGTCACCGGGTAGCGGTCCGGGCCTCCCAGGCGGCGGCGAGATCCAGCAGGGCGAAGTCGTCGTGGTTGCGGCCGATGATCTGCAACCCGATCGGGAGGCCGGCGGCGCTGAAGCCGGCCGGGACGGCCAGGACCGGGGCGTTGATCAGAGTGCCGATCGCGGTGACCTCCATCCACCGGTGGTAGGTGGTCATCTCGGTGTCGCCGATCCGCTGCGGCCAGTGCAGGGCGGCGTCGAAGGGCAGCACCTGGGCGGTGGGCAGTACGGCGTACTCGTACGTCTCGAAGAGCCGGCGGAAGGCCTCGTAAAGGCCGCTGCGCGCCTCGGAGGCCTGGTGCACCTCGATCGCGGACAGCCCGGTGAGGCCCTCGTACTCGAAGAGCGCCTCGGGTTTGAGCCGGGCACGCAGCGCCGGGACGTCGTGGACGGCCTTGACGGACATGCCGGCCAGCCAGTGCCGCAGCGTCAGCCACGTCGGCCAGAGGCTCTCGTTGCCGGTGAACGTGCCCGCGGCGGGCAGATCATCGAGGGTGTCGACGGTCATGCCGAGAGCGGTGAAGTGGCTGAGCGCGGCCTGGGTGATCGCGAGGACCTCTGGTTCCATCGGCAGGTAACCGCCGAGGTCGCCGAACCAGGCGATCCTCCTGCCATGCAGGGATGGTGTGCGCGGGCTGTCGCCGTGCAGGGAGAGCGGGGCGCGGGCGTCGTAGCCGGCCATCGTGCGCAGCAGCAACCCGAGGTCGGTGGCGGTACGCGCGATCGGCCCCTCGACACCGGCCTGGGCGACGAACTTCTCCCCGCCGAAGGACGGGACCCGGCCCACCGACGGGCGCAGGCCGTAGACGTTGTTCCAGCCGGGCGGGTTGCGCAGCGAACCCATGAAGTCGCTGCCGTCGGCGACCGGGACCATCCGCAGGGCCACCGCGACGGCCGCGCCGCCACTGCTGCCACCTGCGGACTTCGTGTGGTCGTAGGCGTTGTAGGTCGTACCGAAGACGTTGTTGTAGGTGTGCGAGCCGAGCCCCAGCTCCGGGACGTTGGTCTTGCCGATGAAGATCGCGCCGGCGGCCCGGATGCGCTCGACGAACAGCGAGTCCGCGGTGGCCGGCCCGGCGGCCCCCGGCGGTATCAGGCCGTAGCTGGTCTCGAGCCCGGCGACGTCGGCGAGGTCCTTCACGGCGTGCGGGAAGCCGTGCATCCAGCCCTGATGGATGCCCCGGCTCAGCAGCCGGTCCTTCTCGGCGGCCTCGGCCAGCAGCTCGGCGCGCGGGCGCAGATTGACGATCGCGTTGACCTTCGGGTTGAGCTCGTCGATCCGGCCGAGGTACGCGGTCATCACGTCGACGCAGCTCACCGCGCGGCTGCGGATCGCTGCCGAGAGCTCGGCGGCACTCCAGAACATCGATCCCCTTGACTGGGCGGCGTGCGATCCGGAAACTCTGAACAACATTTACTATTCGCGAGGGGGCAGATTTCATGCGGAGGATGCCGGTTGCGGTGGCACTCTCGGTTGTCGTGCTGGCGGTGCCGGCCCTGGTGGCGCCCGCGGCGGCTGCCGGTCCCGGGAAGTCCCGGGAGTGCGCGACCCCGTCGATCGACCGCCTTCAGCAGTGGCTGGCCAGCGGCGAAGGCACCACCATACCGGCCACCGGCAGTCTGCTCGTCCCGGCGCGGAAGGGGTACACCGCCAAGGTCACCTTCCTGAACGACGAGTGGCACGTGGTGGTGGTCTGGCTGGGCAACCAGTTCGAGGCCCAGGCCGACCTGTCCCGCTCAGCGGGCTTCCGGCTCACCTACAGCGCTACCGAGGATCTTTACGTGCAGCTCCGGCCGGCGTCGCACTGGAGCGGTGGCGCGCAGTGGGCCACCCGGATCCCGTCCACCCACGGGCGGACGGTCACCCGGTTCTTCAGCTTCCGGCCGCAGGCCTGGACCCACGTGCCGGAGCTCGGCGAGCCGGCGCACTCATTCGCCGCCGCGCTCAGCGAGGCGCGCGGCCTGGTCTTCGTCGGCAAGACCGCGAACGAACTGGAGTTCCGGGGGCTGCGCGTCCACCGCTACACCCCGCCCTGCCTCTGACCGCCGGGCCGGTACCGGCTCACTGCCGCCGGGCGGTCGCGCAGCAGCAGCGACTCCAGCGACTCGTGCTTCGGCGAGCGCGGCCGCTGGTACGAATGCGAGCACACTTTTGACGCTCCGTTGACGCGGCGACCGTGACGCGGTCAGGGGGTGACCGCCGGCAGGGCGAGGATCATGGTGAGACCGCCGCCCGGCGTGTCGTCGGGGGTGAGCGTGCCACCCATCGCCTCGGTCAGGCCGCGGGACAGGGCCAGGCCGAGGCCGGTGCCGGTGTGGTTGTCGCGGTCGCCGAGCCGCTGGAACGGCAGGAACACGTCGTCCCGCTTCGCAGCCGGGATGCCGGGGCCGCGGTCGATGATCCGCAGTTCGACGGTGTCGCCGTGCGCGCTGCCGGTGATCATCGGCGGCTGGTCCGGCGGGCTGTGCCGCAGCGCATTGGTGACCAGATTGACCAGCACCCGCTCCAGCAGGCCGGGGTCGGCCCGCAACATCGGCAGGTCATCGGGCACGCGCACCAGGACGCGGCGGCCTTCCGGGCCGAGATCTTCCAGCGCCATCGGTACGACCTCCTCGGCGCCCAGGTCGACCGCGGCGACGCCGAGCGCACCGGCCTGCAGCCGGCTCATGTCGAGCAGGTTGGCGACGAGCCGGTGCAGCCGGTCGAGCGACTCGTCGGCGGTGGCCAGCAGCTCGTCCCGGTCCTCGTCGTCGAAGTGCACGTCGCGGTTGCGCAGTCCGGCCACCGCGGCCTTGGCGGACGCGAGGGGCGTACGCAGATCGTGGCTGACCGCCGCGAGCAGTGCCGTGCGTAACCTGTTGGTCGCGGCCGCATCGGCCAGTTTTCCCTGCTTGAACGCGATCGCGGCCTGCGCGGCGAACGCCTCGACGATGCGCCGGTCGGAGGCCTGCAACAGCCGGCCTTTGATCAGCATCAGCACGTGGTCATCGGCTCTGACCTCGATGTCCGCCTCGGCAGCCCGCCCGCAGGCCGGCTGCCCCACGCCCGCCACGACCAGCCCGTCCGCCAGCAGGGTGACCGAGTCGAGGGAGAACGTCTCGCGGAGCCGGCCGAGCAGCGCGGTCAGCGGGCGCTCGCCGCGCAGCACGCTACCGGCCACCGTGGACAGCGTCTCGGCGTCGGCGGCGGCCTGTGCGGCCTGGCGGGTCCTGCGGGCCGCGGTGTCCACGACCCAACTGACGGCGAGCGCCACCACGATGAAGATCGCCAGGGCGAGCAGGTTCTGCCCCTCGGCGATCGTGAAGCGGCCGACCGGCGGGGTGAAGAACCAGTTGAGCAGCAACGATCCGCCGACCGCCGCGGCCAGGGCCGGCCACAGCCCGCCGATCAGCGCCACCCCGACGACCGCGGCCAGGAACAGCAGGATGTCGTTGACCAGCGACAACGCGGGACCGGTGGTGAGCAGCACGGTGAGCAGCGGCAGGCCGGCCAGGACCGTGCCGAACCCGGCGAGGCGCCGGCTGCGGGACAGCGCCGCCGGGATCGGCCCCCGGCGGCGGCCGCGGCCGGCCCGTTCGTGGGTGACCAGGTGTACGTCGATCGAGCCGGACCGGGCGATCGTGGTGACGCCCACCCCGGCGGCGAACAGCTGCGCGGCCCGGCCCCGGCTGGACGCGCCGAGCACGATCTGGGTGGCGTTGACGCCGCGGGCGAAGTCGAGCAGCGCCTGCGGGACGTCGGTGCCGACCACCTGGTGGTAGGAGCCGCCGAGGCTCTCCACCAGCACCCGCTGCCGGGCCAGCTGGGCCGGGTCGGCGCCGGCCAGGCCGTCGTTACGAGTGACGTGTACGGCGAGCAGGTCCGCCCCTCTGGTCCGGGCGGCGATCCGGGCGGCCCGCCGGATCAGGGTCTCCCCCTCGCGGCCGCCGGTGAGCGCCACGACCACCCGCTCCCGGGTCTCCCAGGTGTCGTCGATGTCGTGGTCGGCGCGGTACCGGTCGAGTTGCTCCTCGACCTGGTCGGCCAGCCAGAGCAGCGCCAGCTCGCGCAGCGCGGTGAGGTTGCCGGTGCGGAACCAGTTGCCGAGCGCCGCATCGATCTTCTCCGGCCGGTAGATGTTGCCGTGCGCCATCCGGCGGCGCAGCGCCTCCGGCGTCATGTCGACCAGCTCGACCTGCTCGGCGGCGCGGACCACGGCGTCGGGCACGGTCTCGCGCTGCTCGACGCCGGTGATCCGGGCGACCACGTCGTTGAGCGACGCCAGGTGCTGGATGTTCACCGTGGTCAGCACGGTGATCCCGGCGTCGAGCAGCGCGTGCACGTCCTGCCAGCGCTTGGCGTTGCGGCTGCCGGGCACGTTGGTGTGCGCCAGCTCGTCGACGACCGCGACGTCCGGGCGCCGGGCCAGCACCGCGTCCAGGTCCATCTCGGTGAAGTCGGCGCCGCGGTGGGCCATCGCCCGCCGCGGCACCACTTCGAGGTCGCCGATCATCGCGGCGGTGTGCGGGCGGTCGTGCGTCTCCACCAGGGCGATCACCACGTCGGTGCCGCGGTCGGCACGCCGGTGCGCCTCCTCGAGCATGGCGTAGGTCTTGCCGACGCCGGGTGCGGCGCCCAGGTAGATCCGCAGTTCTCCGCGCGGCATGAGGGGCACCTTCCGCTTTTGGGTGGCGGGCGGGGCGGTTGGAAGGGTCTCCGATTCGGTTAGCGGCCGTCGAGAGCCAGGTTCAGCTCCAGGACGTTGACGCCGGGCTCGCCGAGGAACCCGAGGGCCCGGCCGTCGGTGTGCTCCGCGATCAGGTCGCGGACCCGGTCGAGGTCGAGACCACGTTCGCGGGCGACCCGAAACGCCTGCAGTTCGGCGTAAGCCGGGCTGATGTGCGGGTCGAGGCCGCTGCCGCTGGCGGTGACCGCGTCGGCCGGGACCGCGGGCTGGTCCGGCGCGTCGCCGCGGATCGGGGTGATCACCCCGCCGAGAGCGACGTAGTCCTCGTCGTTGACGGCCGGCTCGACGGGAACGCCCTGGTAGGCCGCGAGGAACGGGGTGCCGGTCTGATTGACCGACACCACCCGGGTGATCGGGCCGGTGAAGCCGTCGCGGTAGAAGACCGCAAGGACCGCACCGACCCCGTCGGAGGTGCAGTAGGGGCGGCTGCCGTCGACGCCCTCCAACTCGCCGGCCGCGAGACTGCGGGCGCAGACCTGGGTGAGCAGGCTCTGCGAGGCCGTCTCCGGATCGTCGGAGAGGATGTCGACCACACTTTCCGGGCCGAGGTTGCTGGCGCCGGTAGCGGTGGGGGCGTAACCGGTCGCCGAGGGCCGGCTATGAAAATAGCGGGGATCGTCGTCGAAGGACTGGCCGATCAGGCTGCTGCCGACGGGTGTCATCGAGCCGGCGGCCGTGCCGGAGAGGCCGGGGAGCCGGCCGATCCCGACCATGAGCAGGGGGTAGGCGAGGCCGAGGACCGCGGTGAGGACGAGCAGCGCGCGCAGCGCCGCGATGTGCTGGGCAAGCCAGGAAGGTACGCGCATCTCGATCAGATCCCGGGGATGAGCTGGATGAACAGGTCGATGAGCTTGATGCCGAGGAACGGCGCGACGACGCCGCCGAGGCCGTAGACGAGCAGGTTGCGGCGCAGCAGCGCGCTCGCCGACGAGGGCCGGTACCGCACGCCGCGCAGGGCCAGCGGGATCAGCACGATGATCACCAGGGCGTTGAAGATGACCGCGGACAGGATCGCCGAGCCCGGCGAGTGCAGCCGCATGATGTTGAGCGTGTCCAGGCCCGGGTAGACCGCCGCGAACATGGCCGGGATGATCGCGAAGTACTTGGCGATGTCGTTCGCGATCGAGAACGTCGTCAACGCTCCACGGGTGATCAGAAGCTGCTTGCCGATCTCGACGATCTCGATCAGCTTGGTCGGGTCGGAGTCGAGGTCGACCATGTTGCCGGCCTCTTTCGCGGCCGAGGTGCCGGTGTTCATCGCCACGCCGACGTCGGCCTGGGCTAGGGCGGGCGCGTCGTTCGTACCGTCGCCGGTCATCGCGACCAGGCGCCCACCCAGCTGTTCCCTCCTGATCAGGGCGAGTTTGTCCTCCGGGGTGGCCTCGGCGAGGAAGTCGTCGACGCCGGCCTCGGCGGCGATCGCCGCAGCCGTGCGCGGGTTGTCGCCCGTGATCATCACCGTGCGGATGCCCATTCGCCGCATCTCGTCGAAGCGCGCCCGCATCCCGGACTTGACCACGTCCTTGAGGTGGATGACGCCCAGCACCCGATCGTTCTCGGCCACCACCAGCGGCGTGCCACCGGAGGCGCTGATCCCGTCGACGATCTCGTCGACCTCGGCGTCCGCGGTCCCGGCCCAGCGCATCACCGCGGCCGCCGCGCCCTTGCGGATCCGGCGTTCACCCAGATCCACCCCACTCATCCGGGTCTGCGCGGTGAACGGCACCCACACCGCGTCCGCCATCAGGCCCGGCTCGCGCTCCCGCAGCCCGTACTCGTTCTTGGCGAGCACCACGACCGACCGCCCCTCGGGCGTCTCATCCGCCAGGCTGCTCAGTTGCGCAGCGTCGGCGAGATCTTTCGGATCAACCCCGCTGAGGGGTACGAACGAAGCAGCCTGCCGGTTACCGAGAGTGATCGTGCCCGTCTTGTCGAGCAGCAGGGTGTTCACGTCACCGGCCGCCTCGACGGCGCGCCCGCTCATCGCCAGCACGTTGCGTTGCACGAGACGGTCCATCCCGGCGATGCCGATCGCCGAGAGCAGCGCCCCGATCGTGGTCGGGATGAGGCAGACCAGCAGCGACACCAGCACGATCCCGGTGACCCCGTCGCCGTCGATCGCCGCGGTGTCCGGCGCCGCCGCCTGGTAGGCCTTCGAGAAGATCGCCAGCGGCTGCAGGGTGACCACCGCGAGCAGGAAGATGATCGTGAGCGCGGAGAGCAGGATGTTCAGCGCGATCTCGTTCGGCGTCTTCTGCCGGTCGGCGCCCTCGACCAGCGCGATCATCCGGTCGACGAAGCTCTCCCCCGGTTTCTGCGTGATCCGCACGACGATCCGGTCGGACAGCACCTTGGTGCCACCGGTGACCGCGGACCGGTCGCCGCCGGACTCGCGGATCACCGGCGCCGACTCGCCGGTGATCGCCGACTCGTCGACGCTGGCGATGCCCTCGATCACGTCCCCGTCGCCGGGGATGATCTGCCCGGCCTCGACGACCACCACGTCACCCTGCTGCAGCTCCGGCGCCGGGACGGTCCGGCCGTCCCTGAGGTGGGCGACGGTGTCCTGCTTGGCCGAGCGCAACGCGGCCGCCTGCGCCTTGCCGCGGCCCTCGGCGACCGCCTCGGCCAGGTTGGCGAAGACCACGGTCAGCCACAACCAGGCCGTGATCAGCCAGGCGAACAGGCTGGGCTCGGCGATCGACAGGACGGTGGTGAAGACCGCGCCGACCTCCACGATGAACATCACCGGGTTGCGCCACATGACGCGCGGGTCCAGCTTGCGCAGCGCGTCCGGCAGGGAACGCCACAGTTGCTTCGGGTCGAGCAGGCCGGCCTTGACCGGGGCGGGCGCGGGTTCCGGTTCGAGTTCGACGAGGTCGTCCAGGACGACGGTCATGACAGTCCCTCCGCGAGGGGTCCGAGAGCGAGAGCAGGCAGGAAGGTGAGGGCGACCAGCACGACGGTCACGCCGGCGACCATGCCGACGAACAATGGCTGGTGGGTGGGCAGCGTGCCCTCGGACGCCGGTACCGGCTGCTGTCCGGCCAGCGAGCCGGCCAGGGCGAGGACCAGGATCAGCGGCAGGAACCGGCCGAGCAGCATGGCCAGGCCGAGCGCGGTGTCCCACCAGGCGGTGTTCACCGTGATGCCGGCGAACGCCGAGCCGTTGTTGTTGGCGGCGCTGGTGAACGCGTACAGGACCTCGGAAAGCCCGTGCGGGCCTACGTTGAGCGCCGTCGCGTTGTTGCCGGTGGCGAACGCCGCCGCGGTGCCGGCCAGCACGATGATCGGGGTGACCAGGAAGTACAGCGAGGCCAGCTTCATCTCGCGGGCGCCGATCTTCTTGCCCAGGTACTCCGGGGTGCGCCCGACCATCAGCCCGGCCACGAACACCGTGATCACGGCGAGGATCAGCATCCCGTACAGGCCCGAGCCGGCACCGCCCGGCGCCACCTCGCCGAGCATCATGTTGACCAGCGGCATCATCCCGCCGAGCGCGGTGTACGAGTCGTGGAACGAGTTGACCGCACCGGTCGACGTCAGGGTCGTGGCCGCGGCGAAGGTGGCCGAGTTCGGGATGCCGAACCGGGTCTCCTTGCCCTCCATGGCCGCACCGACCGCCTGCGGGACGGTTCCGGCGCCGTGCGTCTCGAAGGCGACGGTCAGCGCGATGCTGCCCAGGGCCAGGAGCGCCATGACGGCGGCGATCGCGTACCCCTGCCGGTTCTGGCCGACCATCCGGCCGAACACCCGCGGCATGCTGAACGGGATCAGGAAGATCAGGAAGATCTGCAGCCAGTTGGTCCAGGCGGTCGGATTCTCGTACGGATGGGCGGAATTGGCGTTGTAGAAACCGCCACCGTTCGTGCCCAGCAGCTTGATCGCCTCCTGCGAGGCCACCGGCCCGCCGGTCAGATGCTGGCTGTCGCCGGTCAGCGTGGTGATGTCGGTGCCCGCGGACAGGTTCTGCACCACGCCGGCGACCATGAAGACCAGCGTGGCCAGCACGCAGACCGGCAGCAGGACGCGCAGCGTGATCCGGGTCAGGTCGACCCAGAAGTTGCCCAGGGCCTGCGCCTTACGGGCGGCGAAGCCGCGCATCAGGGCCACCGCGACGGCGACGCCGACACTCGCGGAGACGAAGTTCTGCACCGCGAGGCCCGCCATCTGCACCAGATGGCCCATCGTCGATTCACCGGAGTACGCCTGCCAGTTCGTGTTCGTCACGAAGCTGACCGCGGTGTTCCAGGCGATGTGGTCGGTGACGGCGGGCAGGCCGAGCGCAAGCCACAGCCGGTCCTGCACCCGCAGGAACAGGTAGAGGAACAGGATCGAGACCGCGGAGAACGCCAGGACGCTGCGGGCGTAGACACCCCAGCTCTGCTCGGTGTCGCGGTCCACGCCGACCAGGCGGTACACGCCCCGCTCGACCGCGTTGTGCCGCTTGCCGGACACCACGCGGTACAGGTAGTCGCCGAACGGCCGGTACACCGCCACCAGCGCGGCGACCAGCGTCAGCACGAAGAGCCAGCCGGCCATCAGAACTTCTCCGGGAAGAGCAGGGCGGCCACCAGCAGGGCGGCCAGGGCGACGGCCAGGATCAGGCCGGCGAGGTTGACGGCGCTCATCAGCGTTCGGCCGCCTTGATGAGCACGGTCAGCGCTGCGAACAGCGCCACCGTGAGCACGACGAACACGAGGTCAGCCACGAAAAGCTCCTTGTTGTGCGAGGGGTTGCACATGGAGCCAAGCGCGCGCCGCAGCGCTTTGACAGCGTTGTTCACGCGATGCCTACGCCGCCGGTCCCGATTTTGACGCGCCGTTAACGCGTACCCTCCGGCGGTGTGACAGCGGCACCTCTCCGGGGCCGCGCGACACCCGCAAGGACCTGCGCGCGTCCTGGCAGGAGGATCAGCCGTGCTGAGTTCCGGTCAGAGCTGCCTGCTCGGCGGCCTTTCCCGGGCGGACGGCGACGAAGTAGACGGCGGCGCCCAGGAACACCAGGGCCGCGGTGAAGACGTTGAGGCGTACGCCGAACAGGGTGTTGGCCTCGTCGACCCGGAGCAGCTCGACCCAGAAGCGGCCGGCGGTGTAGCCCATCAGGTACAGGGCGAACGCCCGGCCGCGGCTGAACGTGAAGTGGCGGTCGAGCCACCAGACCAGCCCGGCCACGCCCAGGTTCCAGAGTGCCTCGTACGCGAACACGGGGTGGTAGAGGCCAGGCCTGGTCTCGCCGGTGTCCATGTCGTGCACCTGCAGACCCCACGGCAGGGTGGTGAGCTTGCCGTACACCTCGTTGTTGAACCAGTTGCCGAGCCGCCCGATCGCCTGACCGACCGGCAGGCCCGGGGCCAGCGCGTCGGCGATCACGCCCAACGGGATGCCGAGCCTGCGGGCCGCCACCCAGGCGCCGACCGCTCCACCGGCCACCGCGCCCCAGACGCTGAGACCGCCCTCTCAGATGCCGAACGCCCGCAGCGGCTCGTCGAGGGTACGGCAGCGATTATCACGGTGCCGGAAAGTACTCGCAGCCCGCTGTCAGCCCGCTGAGAAACTAGTCCAGCAGGTCGTCGAACTCGCCCTTCTTGGCACCGTCCAGGAAGGCCGCGAACTCCGCCCTCGTGTAGACGATGATCTCGCCGTCCGGGTGGCGGGAATTGCGGACCGCGATCTCATCGCCGGCCCGGGCGACCTCGACGCAGTTGCCGTTGGCGCTGCGGGTGGCGACGCGCCACGTCAGCGCGTGCCGGTCGAATCTCACACGACTCATGATTTCCCTGATGGTAGGGCGAGGTCTGCCGGGCCTGGACTCTATCGTCTGAGCAGGTTGATCGAAACGGGAAAGTGCAGCCCTTACCTCTTTCGTGACGCAGACGAGGAGCACGTTGTGGCAGACGACGTCATCACGGCCGTGTAAGAGATCAGCGCGGAGGATCCGGTGGGGCGGGCCGGGCTGGTGGCGGTGGGGATGACCGGTGAGCAGCTGGCGGCGCCGGCCTATGCGGTGGCGGCCGGTGGGTTGCACGTCGGGAAGGAGGATCAGGGGCTGGCAGATCAGCCGTGGGCGCCGTTCGCGGAGCGGGTGCCGCGGGTGGCCGGGGCGGTGCGGCAGCACCGGGCGGTCGCGGTCCACGGTGACCGCGCACAGGAAGCCGAACGGCTCGTCGGAACTGGTGCCAGCCTCAGGACGGCACGAACACCACGTCGTGCCGGGCGAGCGGCATCATGCGATCGACTGTCAGAGCGCTGCCGCGCCCGCGGATCGGTACGACCACGTGCGTGTGCTCATGCCGTTCCAGAGTGGTGTGCCCGCCCGGGGCCGACCTCGAAATAGCGCAGCGAGGTGCCCTGGCCGTGCTCGGCGCCGGTGAGCTCCTGCCGGGTCACCGAGCGGAACGTGCCCACGCCACTGCCGCCCTCCCAGACGAACGGCGAGGTCTGCCGGCGATGGGTGGCCGTCATGCCATCGAGCGTACGAGGTGGTCGACGACGAACCGGGCGTCGTCCTCGATGCCGTGGATGAACGTGGACCGGCGCCGCCGCAGCACCGGCAGGCCGAGCGCGTACAGGCCGGGGCTGTCGACCACCCCGCCGTCATGGCGCAGCCGGCCCTTCTCGTCGACGACCGGCACGTCCAGCCAGCCGTAGTCGGGACGGAACCCGGTCGCCCAGATGATCGTACTGATCTCGCCGCGGCGCAGGTCGAGCCGCAGGCGGGCGGCGGCCGGAACCCGGGTCGGTTCGATCTCGCCGGCCGGGCCGGACTCCCCCGCCCACTCGTCGAAGCCGGCCAGCAGGCGCTTCATCTTCAGGTCGGCCAGCGAGCAGACGTTGCGCAGGCCGCCGGAGAACAGCGCCTCGCCGTCGCGGACCATCGCCATCCGGCCGACCAGTTCGACGCCGAGGCCGGTGAGGGTGTTCAGGTCGAGCGTGACGCGTTTCGGGTCGCCGACGAGCTGCGGCGAGGGCAGTCTTCGGGCCCGGCTCAGGTCGTCGACCTCGTCGTAGCGCTGTGCCCAGACACCGGAGGCGTCCATCCACCACAGCACGTCGCGGTCGCGGTGGGTGCGCGGCAGGCGTACGTGCTCACCGACCGCGAGGGTGACCTGCCGGCCGGACCGCTGCAGCTCGGCGGCGATCTGCACCCCGGTCGCGGACGCGCCGACGACCAGGACCCCGCCGTGCGGCAGCTGGGCCGGATCCCGGTAGTCGAACGGCGTCAGCTGCAGCACCCGCTCCGGAACCCCGGGGGCGAGCGCGGGCACGACCGGCACGTTGCAGGCCCCGCTCGCGATGATCACCGATTGGCAGCGCAGTTCGCCGCCCTCGGAGGCCACCCGATAGCCGTCGCCGGCACGCCGCACCGAGGTGACGGTGGTGCCGGTCCGCACCGGCGCCGCGGCCCCGAACTCGGTGATGAACGACGCCACCTCGCCGGCTGTCATGTAACCGTCCGGGTCCGGCCCGGCGTAGGGCCGGCCGGGCAGGCGGGTCAGCCAGTTCGGCGTGAGCAGGCGCAGCGAGTCCCAGCGTTCCCGCCGCCACGCATTGGCGACCTCGCCGCGTTCCAGCACGACGTGGTCGATCGACCGCTCGCGCAGGAAGTGGCTGGCCGCCAGGCCCGCGTGCCCGGCGCCGACGACGACTGTGGTGGGGCTCAAGCGACCTCGACCGTGACGCTGGTCGGGTTGGTCAGCGCGTCGTAGACGGCGGAGCGCTTCTGCGACTGCGCGACCAGGGCCTCGATCTCCTCCGGGCTGGCGTCGGCGTCGATGTTGAAGGTGACCTTGATGTCGTTGAAGCCGTTGCGCACGTCGCTGTCCGCGCCGAGGATGCCGCGGATGTCGTGGTTGCCCTCGACCGTGGAGGTGACCGAGCGCAGCTGGATGCCCCGGTTCTGCGCGACCGAGGCGACCCCGGCCGTCAGGCAACTGGCCAGGCCGACCAACAGGTACTCGATCGGGGTGATGCCGTTGTCCTCGGCGGCGAAGACCTCCGGGTGGTCGGCGGAGAACGTGGTCTCACTCTTGTGGGTCTGCTCCTGGCCGAGACCGAAGAAGTTCTGGATGGTGGTCGTGCTGTGCACGCCCTTCTCCCACTTGGAGGTGGCCCGCCAGGTGAACTGGGCCGCCTCTGGCGCGCCCTTCAGCGCCTCGCGCGCTTCGAGCAGAGCCTGTACGTTGACGCCATTATCGGTGGTGGTCATGACGTGATCCTTCCGGTCGCCGGGCGCATCTACAAGACCCATCGGGATGCTAGACAATGATCATGGCACTGGCATAGCGTGGGTGGCCTATGAAAAGCGTCGGGGTCGTGGAGACGCGGTTCCTGGACCTGCCGGGACCGTTGCCGCTCGACCGCGGCCGCACGCTGAGCGGCGTCCGGGTCGCCTACGAGACCTACGGAACCCTCTCCCCCGCCCGCGACAACGTCATCCTGGTCTGTCACGCGCTCAGCGGCGACGCCCACGCGGCCGGCATCGCCGCGACGCCGCCCGAGGAGAGCACCCGCGACGGTTTCGGGGCCGGCCCGGCGGTCAAGGGCATCGGCTGGTGGGACGGCATGATCGGACCGGGCAAGGCGTTCGACACCGACCGCTTCTTCGTGGTCTCCACCAACCTGCTGGGCGGCTGCCGGGGCACCACCGGGCCGGGTTCGATCAACCCCGAGACGTCAGCGGCGTACGGGCCGGACTTCCCGGTCATCACCGTGGCCGACATGGTGCGCTGCGAGCGGGCGTTCCTCGACCAGCTGGGCATCGAGCGGCTCGCGGCGGTGGCCGGCGGCTCGCTCGGCGGGATGCAGGCCCTGCAGTGGGCGGTGACCTACCCGGACCAGGTGGACGCGATCGTGGTGATCGCCTCCACGCACGCGCTGCAGCCGCAGGGCGTGGCGTGGAACGCGATCGCCCGGGAGTCGATCCTGCGCGACCCGGACTGGCAGGGCGGCCGCTACTACGGCACCGGCCGGGCGCCCGAGGCCGGGATGGGTGTGGCCCGCATGGTCGGGCACATCACCTACCTGTCCGCGCCGGGGCTGGCCGGCAAGTTCGGGCGGCGGCTGCAGGACGGCGACGACCTCCGGTACACGATCACTGAACCGGAGTTCGAGGTGGAGAGCTACCTGCGGCATCAGGCGGCCTCGTTCGTCCGGCGCTTCGACGCCAACACCTACCTCTACACGTCGCGCGCGCTGACGTACTTCGACCTTGCGCGCGGGTCGACTCTCGTCAAGGCTCTGGAGAGCATCGAGGCGCGGACGCTGCTGATCTCGTTCAGCTCCGACTGGCTCTACCCGCCGACCGCCAGCCTGGAGATCGAGGCGGCGCTGACGGAGCTCGGCAAGCCGGTCGAGTGCCACGTGATCGACGCTCCGTACGGCCACGACTGCTTCCTGCTCGAAGAGGCCCGCCAAACGCCGATAGTCCGGAGATTCCTGAACCGATGAGCCGACCAGAAGAGCCGCACGAGTTCGGCTTCGAAACCCGCCAGCTGCACGCCGGCCAGCGGCCCGACCCGAACACCGGCGCCCGCGCGGTGCCGATCTTCCAGACCACCAGCTACGTCTTCGAGGACCCGGAGTCCGCCGCGGCGTACTTCAATCTGCAGGAGTACGGCAACACGTACTCGCGGATCATGAACCCGACGACCGCGGTGTTCGAGGAGCGGGTGGCGAACCTGGAGGGCGGCAGCGGCGCGGTCGCCTTCGCCAGTGGCATCGCCGCGCAGGCCGCCGCCCTGTTCACGCTGCTCGAGCCGGGTGACCACGTGGTGGCGTCGTCGGCGCTCTACGGCGGCACGGTCAACCAGCTCAAACACCTGCTGCGCAAGATGAACGTGGAGCTGACCTGGGTCGACCCGGACGACGCGGAGGCCTGGCGCAAGGCGGTCCGGGCCACCACCAAGGCGTTCTTCGGCGAGACCATCGGCAACCCGGCCGGCAACGTCCTGGACATCGAGACGGTCGCCGGGATCGCCCACGAGCACCGGCTGCCGCTGATCGTGGACAACACGTTCGCCACGCCGTACCTGTGCCGGCCGATCGAGTGGGGCGCCGACATCGTGGTGCACTCGGCGACCAAGTTCATCGGCGGGCACGGCACGAGCATCGGCGGTGTCGTGGTGGAGGCCGGCACGTTCGACTGGTCGAACGGGCGGTTCCCGGTGGTGGCGGATCCGTCGCCGGCGTACCACGGGCTGAAGTTCCACGAGACGTTCGGCACCTACGGCTACCTGATGAAGCTGCGCGCCGAGACGCTGCGCGACCTGGGCGGGGCGCTGTCGCCGTTCAACGCGTTCCTGTTCCTGCAGGGTCTGGAGACGTTGTCGCTGCGGATGGAACGGCACGTCGCCAACGCCGTTCGGATCGCCGAGTTCCTGGAGGGACATCCGCTGGCGTCCAACGTCAGCTATCCCGGTCTGCCGAACAGCAGATATCGACCGTTGACCGATAAATACCTCAAGGATGGCGCCGGCGCGGTGTTCTCCTTCGACGTCTCCGGCGGCCGCCAGGGCGGCCAGGACCTGATCCGCGGGGTACGGCTGTGGTCGCACCTGGCCAACGTCGGCGACGCGAAGAGCCTGATCATCCACCCGGCCAGCACGACGCACCGTCAGCTGGGCGACGACGAGCTGCGGGCCGCGGGCGTCGGCCCGGGAACGGTACGGCTGTCGGTCGGCACCGAATCCGTGCAGGATCTGATCTGGGATCTCGAGCAGGCGTTCCGGGAGGTGGCCCGATGACCGATCTCGCGCGGTACCAGGACGCGCTGACCATCCAGCGGGTGCTGAACACGGCGAAGACCATCGCGATCGTCGGGTTGTCCGGCAACGAGCTGCGGGCCAGCTACTTCGTCGGCTACTACCTCAAGCGGCACGGCTACCGGGTGGTGCCGGTCAACCCGCGGGAGAAGGAGATCCTCGGCGAGACGTCGTATCCGAGCCTGTCCGACGTACCGATCCCGATCGACATGGTCAACGTCTTCCGCGCGCCCGACGCGCTGCCGCAGATCGCCCGGGAGTCGGTGGCGGCCGGCGCCGGCACGCTGTGGACCCAGTTCGGCGTGATCAACCAGGAGGGCGCGGACATCGCCGAGGCCGGCGGCCTGACCGTGATCGTGGACCGCTGCCTCAAGGTGGAACACGCCCGTTACGTGGGCCGCATGCACTGGCTGGGCTTCAACACCCAGCGCATCACGTCGGTCCGCTCCGGCCTGCAGTAGGGCGATGCTCGACGAGGCCCACCAGGTTGCCCTCGGTGTCGCGCAGGAAGGCCTGCACCTCCTCGGTGCCGGCGGGCCCGAGCTGGTCGTCGCGGTGCGTGAAGATGACGTGCGGCTCCGACTCGACGGCGGTGCCGGCGGCGCGCATCCGCGCGATCACCGCGTCGACGTCCTCGACGAGGTAGTAGTGCAGCGCGGAGGGCGCCCCTTCCTCCAGCAGCAGGCGCTGCCCGTCGAGGTCGAAGAAGACCAGCCCCGGCGGGTCGAACGAGGCGACCGGCCCGCGGCCGAACAGCTCGGCGTAGAAGGCGGTGGCACGCGGCAGGTCGTCAGCGTGCTGGGCAATCTGCACTGCGCGCATGATCAGTCTCGCTTTCCGTACCGGGTCGGTCTCACCCGCCCGGGGGCTTGAGGTACAACATGACGATGACTAAGGATGCACGGCCGACGGCCGACTTGCGCGAGGCAATCGACCAGGGCCGGACCGCGCTCGGGATCGAGTTGGGGTCCACCCGGATCAAGGCCGTGCTCACCGGCCCAGGCCACGAGGCGATCGCGGTCGGCAGCCACGACTGGGAGAACCAGTTCGTCGACCGGACCTGGACCTACTCCCTGGAGGCGGTCTGGGCCGGCCTGCAGGACTGTTTCGCCTCGCTCGCCGAGGACGTGCGCCGCAAGCACAACACCGAGCTGCGTACGGTCGGCGCGCTCGGCGTCTCCGCGATGATGCACGGCTACCTGGCCTTCGACGGCGAGGGCGAGCTGCTGACGCCGTTCCGCACCTGGCGCAACACCAACACCGGTGACGCCTCCGAGCAGCTCAGTGAGCTGTTCGGCTACAACATCCCGCACCGCTGGAGCATCGCCCACCTGTACCAGGCCGTGCTCAACGGCGAGGAGCACGTCGGCCGGCTCGCCCACCTGACCACCCTGGCCGGGTACGTGCACTGGAAGCTCACCGGCCGCCAGGTGCTCGGTGTCGGCGACGCCAGCGGCATGTTCCCGATCGACATCGCGACCGGCGGCTACGACGCCCGGATGCTGGGCCAGTTCGACGAGCTCGCCGCCGGCCGGGTGCCGCTGAAGCTGGCCGAGCTGCTGCCGGCCGTGCTGCCCGCCGGTGAACCGGCCGGCACGCTCACCGAGGAGGGCGCGCGGCTGCTCGACCCGAGCGGCGCGCTGCAGCCCGGCGCCGCGGTGTGCCCGCCCGAGGGCGACGCCGGCACCGGCATGGTCGCCACCAACTCGGTGGCCCGCCGCACCGGCAACGTCAGCGCCGGCACCAGCATCTTCGCGATGATCGTGCTCGACCGTGAGCTGAGCCGGATGCACCCGGAGATCGACCTGGTCACCACCCCGGCCGGCGATCTCGTGGCGATGGTGCACTGCAACAACGGCGCGAGTGAGCTGAACTCCTGGGCCGGCCTGTTCGCCGAGTTCGCCGCCGCGCTCGGCGTCGACAAGGACAGCAACACGATCTTCGAGACGCTGTTCCGCTCGGCGCTGAACGGCGCGCCCGACGGCGGTGGCCTGATGGCCTTCAACAACCTGTCCGGCGAGCCGATCACCAAGCTGCACGAGGGCCGCCCGCTGTTCCTGCGCGTACCGGGCAGCTCGCTCAACCTGGCCACGTTCATGCGCACCCAGCTGTACGCCGCCCTGGCCACCCTGCGCATCGGCATGGACGTGCTGCAGAAGGCCGAGTCGGTGCAGCTGGACCGGATGTTCGCGCACGGCGGCCTGTTCAAGACCGAGGGCGTGGCCCAGAAGCTGCTGGCCGCCGCGATCAACACCCCGGTGTCGGTCGGCAACCTCGCCTCCGAGGGCGGCGCGTGGGGCATCGCGGTGCTCGCCGCGTTCCTCACCGCCCGCACCCCCGGGCAGAGCCTGGACGACTTCCTGACCACATCGGTGTTCGCCGGCGCGCAGCTGGACACCGCCGACCCGGACCAGGCGGACGTCGAGGGCTTCAACGCGTTCATGGAGCGTTACGTCGCCGCCCTGCCGGTGCAGCAGGCAGCCGTCGACCACAGCTGAGCAACCGGCGGTACCGGGTCATCCGCCCGGTACCGCCGTCGTCAGGCGGCCGCCACGAAGGTTTCCATCCGCTCGATGGTTCCACCGGTGCCGGTGTGGAGATGACCGGCCATGCCGAGCGACCGGGCGGCCTCGACATGGCCGGGCGTGTCGTCGACGAACAGCGCCTGGCCGGCGTCCACGCCGAGGCGGTCCAGCGTGGCCGCGAAGATGCGCGGGTCGGGCTTGGCCCAGCCGACCTCGCAGGACAGGACGACGGCGTCGGTGAGGCCGTCGAGCCCGGCCGAGGCGATCCCGGCCCGGGTGCCGGGCCAGGCGTTGCTGACGATCGCGATGGCCGCCCGGGCGCGCACGCGGCGCAGGCAGGCCAGCAGGGCAGGGTCCCAGATCTGGCGTACGGCCAAGTCGTGCCGGATCGCCGCGACCAGATCCGGGCCGATACGCAGCCGGCCGGCGACGATCGCCCACCAGGCGTCCTCACTGACCCGGCCGATGAGAACCTGCTCGTCGTTGCCGGCGAACACCGCGCCGAGGAAGTCCTCCGCGGTCATGCCGAGCCGGCTGCCCCACATCGCCGCGGCAGCGTCCAGATCGTCGTCCACCAGGACGCCGCCGACGTCGATGAGAACCGCCCTACGCCGGGAGGACGACGACGCCGTCATCGTCGCTGACCACCTGGGCGCCCGGGGTGAAGCGGCAACCGCCGAACTCCACCACGACGTCGCGCTGGCCCGCGCCGGTCTTGCTGCTCTTGCGCGGGTTGGAGCCGAGCGCCTTGATGCCGACCGGCAGCTCGCGCAGGGCCGCCACGTCACGGACCGCGCCGTTGATGATCACACCGGCCCAGCCGTTGCTGACCGCGAGGCCCCCGATGATGTCGCCCATCAGCGCGCAGTGCAGCGAACCGCCGCCGTCGACGACCAGCACGCGGCCCTCGCCCGGCTCGCTGAGCACCGACTTGAGCAGGGCGTTGTCCTCGAAACAGGAGACTGTGACGGCCGGGCCGGCGAAGACCGGGACACCGCCGTACTGGCGCAGTTGGGTGTCGCACGAGCCGAGGTTCTCGCCGTGCTCGTCGTACAGATCTGCGGTGCTGTTCATCGGTGTCCCTTCGGTTGGCGGCCCAGCGGAATCCTGCCTCATCCGGCGACCGATACGATCGTCGCGGCATGCAGGCGATCCCAACATCGGAGGTCACGTGGCACGGGATGACATCTCGCGCGGCCAGGCGGAGCGGCTCCGCGGGCTGGACGAGGCGGCCCGCGCGGCCAAGACGTTCGAACTGCTCGCCGGCAACGGCGCGGTCTGGGTGTGGGGCGACGAGGACGAGATCCTGTTCACCGAGAACGGGGAGCGGCGTACGCTGCTGCCGATCTGGCCGCACGCGACGGTCGCCCGGCTGGAGAACGAGGGTGAGGTCTCCGGCGAGCACGCCATCCGCATCCCGGTGCAGGTGTTCCTCGACGAGTGGCTGCCGCAGCTGAAGGACGACGACGCGGCCATCGCGCTCTTCCCGGTCGACGACCGGCACGCGGCCGTTCTCGAACTCGACGAGTTCCGCTCCCGGATGACCGCCGCGCTGCGCCGGAACTAGGCCGATTTGTCGGTCAGCCGACAGTCCCGCGCGTTGCCGCAGGTCAGGGCAGTGAGGCCGCCACCCGTTCGAGTGGTGCGGATCGCATCTCGGTCTGCCGGTTACCCGGAACTGTCGGGGGTGCTGCCTATGCTGCCTGGCGCGATACCGGCTTCCGGCCGGAGCCGGAAGCGACGAGGGGGCACAGCGGCGTGGAGAACCCTGCCGATCATGCGGGCGAGGCCGACGCCGATCTGTGGCAGCTGGCCGGGCTGCCCGGTGGGCTGATCGAGGCGAGCTATCTCACCCACCGTCAGCACGCCGCGCAGTACCGGTTGATCGTCGACGTGCTGCTCGCCCAGCAGCAGCACACCCTGACCGGGATCGCGGCGGCCGACCTTCCCGGCCTGCTGCGCGAGCACATCCTGCGGGCCGGCGCCGACCCGGGTGTGGTCGACGATCCGGCATTTCACCTCAAGGCGCGGATGGCCGACCTGAAACGGTGGCAGGTCGTCCACATCTTCCAGGACCGGGTCACCCGCGACGCCGACTTCGTCCTCGACTTCGACCGCTACCAGCTGACCGAGACCGCCGCCCAGCTGCACCGGGCGGTGCTGGCCCTCGGTGAGGACGTGGCCTCCGGCGCGGCGGCCACCCTCGCGCCCGGGGTGCTGACCGCGCAGCTCGCGGCCCTGTCCGCGGCCGCCGGCAACGATCCGGTGGCGGCCGCGGCGGCCTGGTCGGTGATCCAGACGACGTACCGGGCGATGGCCGACGCCGCCGCCAGCTGGCAGGCCCGCCTCGCCGGCGCGCTGGCCGGCGCCCCTGACCAGCGCAAGGTCACCGTCGTGCAGGAGACGCTGCGGCGCTACGTCGACATGTGGGGCGCCGGGGTCGACACCCACTCCGACGCCATCACCGAGCTGGTGACCGGGCTCGCCGCGGTCAGCACCGGGCAGTGGCGCCGGGTCGCGGTGCACACCCTCGGCGCCTCCGCCGACGACGCGGCCATCGACGAGCTGACCGGCTCCTACCTGCGCACCCTGGCGACGCTGCGCAACTGGTTCGACGGCCCGGACTGCCAGGCCCGGCGGCTGCGCCGGCAGATGCGCGACACGATCCGGCCGCTGCTGAGCAGCCAGCGGGTGCTCGCGGCGGTCGGCGGGCACGTGTCCCGGCGCGCCGAGCTGCTGCGCCTGGCCACCGGCATCGAGGCGGCGCCCGGCGAGGACGGGGCCTGGCAGCTGTGGTGCGCGGCCACCGGCCTGTTCTCGGCGCGGCACCTGCCCGGCGTCGCGCCGGCGCCGGCCGGCAACCCGGGTGGGCTGTCGTTCTGGGAGGCCGAGCCGGTCGCCGTCGAGGCCCGGCTACGCCGGCAGGGGCCGAAGGCGGCCACCGGCGGCAACCCGGCCCGGATCACCGACCGCGGCGCCGCCCGCCGCGCGGCCCGCGACCTGTCGGCCCGGCTGCGCGACGAGGCGGCCGGCACCGAGGCCCGGGTGCTGGCCCGCTCCGGGCTGCCGCTGTCGCAGTGGCGCGAGGTCACCGCCGCCGAGCTGGACCTGCTGTTGCTGCTGCTCGGCGCGGTCAACACGGCCCGCCCGGACGCGGCCGGTGTCCGCAGCACGGTCAGCGACGACGCCCGCTGGTCGTTGCGCGCCGACCCGGCGCCCGACGGCGCGCCGTCCGCGGTCCTGCACACCCCCGACGGGCGGCTCGTGCACCCGGACATCCGGCTGCACATCGAACCCGCGGGGAGCCTCGGATGAGCACCACCACGGACGTACGGGAGGCCCAGCAGGCGTTCCTCGGCCTGCTGGCCCGTCCCCTGGTCACCCCGGCCACCGACGCGGCGCTGTACCGGCAGGTCGTGCAGCGCCAGCAGCTGGTCACCGAGTTCGCCCGCCGGGTCGGCTACCGCATCCAGCGGGTCGGGCACGCGGTGCGCCTGATCCGCGTACCGATCGGCGGCCGGGTCACCACCCCGGCGCGGCCCGCCGAGGCGCCGGAACGCCGGCTGCTGTCGCTGGCCTGCCGGCTCGCCGCCTGCTGCGAGGAGATCTCCGGCGCGGTCACCCTGCAACGGCTGTCCGACATGGTCCGCGACCTGTCGGCGGCGCCCGGCGTGCAGCTGTCCGGCTACGACCCGGACGACCGGGTGCAGCGCAAACAGCTGCGCGACGCCGCCGCGTTCCTCGCCGGGTGGGGGGTGCTGCGGCGGCGGACCAGTGACGAGAAACTGCTCGACGAGTGGACCGAGAACGGCGCCGGGCCGGGCGCCGGCTACGAGGTCGACCGGGACGCGCTGCTGCTGATGACCAGCCCCGACGTGCTCGGCATGGCACTGCACCCGGAGCCCGCCGACGAGGACGAGGAGCTGAGCGGGACCCGGACCCTGCATCACCTGCGGGCGCTGCTGGAGACCCCGCAGGTGGCGTACGCCGACCTGCCCGAAGCCGACGCCGAGGCGCTGCGGACGGCCCGCGGCCTGCGCGCCGGCGACGTGGCGCAGATGACCGGTGGCACCCTGGAGGCCCGCGCCGAGGGCCTGCTGCTGGTGCTCACCGACGACGAGCAGACCCCGCCCACGGTGGCCGAGTGGCCGCGCCCGCGGGCCGCCGACTGGGTGGCCCTGCTCGCCGCCGACCAGGCCGGCCGGGACGGCACCCGCCTCCCCGACGGCACCGTGTACCTGACCAACGCCGAGGTCGACGCGGTGATCGACTACCTGGTCGACGACCGCGGCGAATACATGAACAAGCCGCAGAAGACCGTGCCCGGTGTCGTACGCCGCGACGCCGAGACCCTGCTGACCGAACTCGGTCTGCTGACCGTCGCCGTGGACGGCTCGTGGACGCTCGCCGCCGCGGCCGGGCGGTACCGGGACCCGACGATCACCTACACCGAAACTCCGGAGCACACCCGATGACGTCCCCGCAGCAGGTCGGCCCCGACAGCTCCGACGCGCAGCTGGCCGCCTGGCGTGACGCGGTCACCCAGGCCTCGCTGCCCGAACCGACCCGCACCCGCTGGCAGGCCTCGCGGGCCGGGCTGGTGAACCTGTGGGAGTTCGACATCAGCGAGTACTGGTTCGCCGACGGGCGCGCCCAGTTCGTCGGCGCGAACCAGTCCGGCAAGTCGACGCTGATGGCGCTGACCACCCTGACCATGCTGGCCGGCGCCCTCGACCGGCAGTACATCGACACGTTCGGCCAGTCGGACAAGTCGTTCCGCTACTACGTGGAGCCCACCGACGACCCGCGCGACCGGCGGGAGACGACCGCGCTGACCAACCGGGGCTGGGCGTGGGTCGAGTTCGCCCGGCTCACCGGGGACGGCGAGCCGGAGTACTTCACCGCGCTGCTGTACGCGCAGGCCAAGCGCGGCGTCAGCCACATGCCGCCGACGTGGATCATCTGCCGGGGCAAGGCCCGGGTCCGCGACGGCATCGACCTGGCCGTGGGCCGGGCCGCGGTCGAGCCGCGGGACCTGCACGGCATCGACGGGCTGACGGTGATGGAGAACGGTCGCAAGTACGCGGACCGGATCGCCACCGAGCTGTTCGGGTTCTCCGACACCGACCGGTTCTCGACGGTGCTGGAGATGCTGAAGGTGCTGCGGACCCCGCACCTGGGCCAGCGCCTGGACCCGGACTGGTTCACCCAGCAGATCCGGGCCGCTCTGCCGCCGGTTGCGCGTACCGAAGTGGAGGAGTTGGCCGCCGGCTGGCAGCAGCTCGAGCAGCTCAGCCGCGACCGGGACGACGCCGCGGCGGCCCGCGACGCGGTCGGCCTCTACCTGAGCAAGGCGTGGCGGCCGTGGGCGGACGCGCTGCTGCGTGCCCGCGCGGACGCGCTGATCGCCGCGGACCATGCCGTCACGGAGGCCGAGGCTGCCGTCGCGTCGGCCGATGCGGCGCACGACCGGGCGCATCAGGACCTGACCGGGGAGAACGGCCGCACCGAGCAGCTGGAGACCCAGGGCCGCAACGCGCAGGCCGCGCTCACTCAACTGCTGCGGTCCGACGCCTATCGCGACGCCGCCGGGCGGACCGAGAACGCGGAGCGGCTGCGCCGCGAGACCGAGGAGGCGCAGAAGCAGCGGGAGGCGGCCCAGCGGCGGCTTGACCGGGTACGCGCGGACCAGGACCGGGCCGAGACCGTGCACCGCAGCGCGATCGGCCAGCTGGAGTCGGCGCAGAGCGCAGTCGGGCAGTCCGCTTCGCACGCGACCGGGGCCGTGACTGCAGCCGGGCTCGGCGAGGAGGCGACCGGGTGGGTCACCGGCGGCGACGTCGACCGGATCGACGCTGCCGTCACCGAACGCCGAACCCGGATCGGGGCGTTGCGCCGGCTGCTGCGCGACGCCGCGGGCACCCACTCGTCGTGGCAGAGCACCGACCGGATCGCCGAGCAGGCCCGTACCGAATGGCAGTCCCGGGTGGCCACCGCCCGGATCGCGCAGACCCAGGTCAGCGACGCGCTGCAGCAGCTGTCGGACGGCCTGGAGCGGTGGGCGGCCCGCCTCGGCGCCGACGCGCCGGACGGGGAGCTGCGCGACCGGTGGGTGCAGGAGGTGACCGGGCAGACCAGCACGGCCCGGCCTCGTGAGCAGCTGCGGATGTTGGTCACCCGGCAGTGGCTCGACCCGGCGATCGCTCCGCTGACCGAGCAGGTCGCGACGCTGCGGGCGGCGGCTGCGGCCGCGCAGCAACGGGCGGCCGACGCCGACCGGGACGCCGACGAGCTGGGCCTGGCCGGGGAGCCGCAGGCACCGATGCCGCACGGCTGGGCCCGCCGCGAGCGGCCGGCCTTCCCCGGGCCGGAGGGGGCGCCGCTGTGGCGGCTGCTCGACCCGGTCGACGGCCTGGCCGACGGCGTGCTCGATCACGTCGAGGCGGCGCTGGCCGCGGCCGGACTGCTCGATGCCTGGGTCACGCCGGACGGGCTGTGGGCCGCCGACCGGGACGGCACGGACGTCACGGTCACCGCTGGAATCTCGGCGGCCACCGCGCCGGCGGCGAAGTCGGCGGCGAATCATCAGCCGGCGTCCGCGCCGGCCGCGAACCGCCAGCCGGCCTCCGCGCTGGCGGCGATTCTGCAGCCGGCCGAGGATGCCGGGGCGATGACCGCGACGGTCACCGGACTGCTGGCGAGCATCGGGTACACCCGGGACGGCGGAGAGCTGAGCGGCGAGATCGCCGTGGCCGGGGACGGGCGGTGGCGGACCGCGGCGCTGGCCGGGCGGGCCGGGCGCGCTGAACACGGCGCCGAGCTGATCGGGACCGCTGCGCGCACCCACGCCCGGCGCCGCCGCATCGACGAGTTGCGGCAGGAGGCCGAGCGGCAGCGGCGCGAGGCCGAAGCGCTGGCCGCGCAGGTCACCACTGCCACCAACAAGATGACCATGCTGCGTACGGCCGCCGACTCCTGCCCCGACGACGCGGGTGTGGTGGCCGCCGCGAACGAGTACAACGCCGCGGTCACCGAGCGGGACCGTGCCCACACCGCCCACGTCCAGGCGCAGGAGAAGGCGGTCGCCGGCAAACGCGCTGCCGACGACGCCGCGGCCGCTGCGACCGGCTACGCCGCCGAGCACCGGCTGCCCGCCACCGACGAGCAGCTCGACGCAGTCGGCACGGCCGTGGACACTGCCGCCCGCGCGGGCGCCGACCTGAGGCTGGCCCTGCGCGAGCGCGACACCGCACAGCGTGAGGTGACCGGCGCGCTCGCCGGGGTCGAGGCCGCCGCGGCAGCCGTCGAAGAGGCCGACGACGCGGACCGCGACGCCGCCGAGACCGCAGCCCGGCTGCGGATCGAGGCCGCCGAGGCAGCCGCGTCGATCGACCGGGACGACCACGCCCAGCTGGAACGGGCCGCCGAGCTGGAGAAGGAGATCGAGACCCTCAACCGGTCCGCCTCCGCCAGCCGCAAACGCGGTCTCACGCTGGCCGCGCACACCTCGACCGCCCGCAACCTCACCGAGACACGCCGCCAGGAGCACACCGCCGCGCTCGCGCACCGCGACGCCGCGGTGGCCGACTGGTGGGTGCCCGTCGACGCCGGCATCGCCGCCGCCCGCAACCTGCCCGAGCCGACCGACCGCGCCCTGCCCGAGACGGCCGAACATGACCTTCCCGAGCCGGCCGAACGTGATCTGCCCGAGCCGGCCGAACGTGAGCTGCCCGAGCCGGGCGGGCGGGACCTGGCTGCCGCGCTGGCCCAGGCCCGTGTTGCGGTTCAGGCGCTGCGGCCGCCGTCCTGGCCGGACTCCGCCGAGGAGCGGGCCCGGCGGGTCGGTGCGGCGCAGCACCGGGCGTTCACCAACCCGCGTTTCGAGCTGCAGGCCAAGCTGGAGGCGTCCGGCGGCCGGTCGGTGATCGCCGTAGATGCCGACGAGATCACCCCGCTGCCGGCCGTCATGCTGGTCGTCGACGCGTCCGGCACCCAGCTCACCCCGCCCGCCGCGATCGAGCACCTCGACGAACTGGTCACCCAACTGTCGGCCAGCCACGACGACAAGCTGCACCAGATGTACACCGAGTTGCTGTCCTCGACGTTCATCAACCACCTCGCCGACCGGCTGGGCCGGGTGGTCGAGCTGCTCAGGGACGTCAACACGGTCCTGGACCGGCACCCGACCGGGGTCAACAAGACCAAGCTGCGGCTGATCCGGCGGCCCGCCGACGGGCAGCGGTACGGCTTCAACGTGCTCGACGCCCTCGAGAAGGGAACCATCGACTCGGCGGACTCGCAGGAGCAGATGCGGCTGTTCCTCGGCGACCGGCTGCGCGAGGCCCAGGAGTCCGGCCTGGTCGGCACCGACGACTGGGTGGAGCACCTGGCCCGGCTGCTGGACTACCGGGCCTGGTTCGACGTGGTTCCGGAGTTCCGGATCGGCGACAGCAAGTGGCGGCCGCTGACCAAGCAGGTGCACTCGGTCGACTCCGGCGGCGGCAAGGTGGTCACCCTGTTGCAGCCGCTGCTGGCCACCCTGGTCACCCTGTTCGCCGAGTCACCCGATGCGCCGCGGCCGTTGTGGCTGGACGAGGCGTTCACCGGCGTCGACACCCCGAACCGGTCGACGATGCTGCGCATGATGGTCGACTTCGACTTCGACTTCCTGCTGGCCGGCCCGTCGGCGCTGGTCACGGCCGCCCAGGTGCCGTCGGCCGCGGTCTGGACCGTCTCGCGCGCGCCTGCGCCGCTGCCCGGTGTCGACCTGTCGCTGATGTTGTGGACCGGTCAGGCGCTGGAGCACGTCCCGGTCGGTGACACCGCTGTTCAGGTGCTCACCGCGACCCGGCCGGCCGATGATCTGCCCGATCTGTTCAGCGAGCCCGGAGTTTGATCAACAGGGATGCCGGGTAGGGCTCGGCGATGTCGAATTTGGCGGCAGTGACGTTCCAGGAGGACGCCGACAGCGGGGTGCTGTCGGCAACGATCAGCGGTGAGCTCGACCTCGCCGAGTCGGACGAGATCCGTGACAGCCTCGCCGCTGCCGCGGCGAACACGTCGTGCCGGTACCTGCTGGTGGACGTCAGCGACGTGACCCTGATCGACTCGTACGCTATGGGCGCCCTGGTCAGCGCCCGCAACAGCGCCGCGAGTGTCGGCGTCACCCTGACCCTGGTGGACCCGTCCCCGCCGGTCCGCAAGGCGATCGAGGTCACCGGCCTGGCCGACGTCTTCGGTTTGACCGGGCCGCGCTGAGCTCAACCGGCCCGCAGTTTGCTGTCGACGAGGGCGGCGAGGCTGCCGAGCGTCTCGAACACCTCGGCGTTGATCTCGTCGTCGTCCATGGTGATGCCCAGCTCGCTGTGCAGGGCCTCGACCAGTTCGAGCACTGCCAGCGAGTCCATCTCCGGCAGTCCGCCGAGCAGCGGTGTCGACGCGTCGATCGTGTCCGCCCGGTCCTCGACGCCGAGGGTGGTGACCAGGACGGCCTTCACCCGGCCGACCGTCTCGTCGTTGAGCACGTCCATCTCGTTCCTCTCGTTCAGACCAGCACTTCGGCCGGGGCAGGGTGGCTCAGGAACGCGGTCGGGCTGGCAGTCAGCCCGTACGCCCCGGCCTGGAACACCACGATCAGGTCGCCCGGCTCGGCGTGCGGCAGGGCCACCTTGTCGCCGAGCAGGTCGAGCGGGGTGCACAGCGAGCCGACGACGGTGACCTTCCCGGCGGCTTCCTGGTCCATCCGGGTGCCGACGGCCAGCGGATAGTTGCGGCGGATCACCTGCCCGAAGTTGCCGGAGGCGGCGAGCTGGTGGTGCAGGCCGCCGTCGACGACGAGGTAGGTCGTGCCGCGCGACTCCTTACGGTCGACGACCCGGGTGACGTAGACGCCGCACTCGCCGACCAGGTACCGCCCGAGTTCCACGGCGACCCGGGCCCGCGGCAGGCGGGGCCTGATCCGGTCGGCCAGCAGCGCGGCCAGGTTGTCGCTGATCGGGCGCAGGTCCAGTGGCCGGTCGCCGTCGAAGTACGGGATGCCGAAGCCGCCGCCGAGGTTGAGGTAGCGGAACGGTTCCGGGGCGGCCTCGGCGAGCCGCAGCGCCAGGTCGACGGTGTTGCGCTGCGCCTGGCACAGGATGTCGGCGTCGAGGCACTGCGAGCCGGCGAAGATGTGCAGGCCGAGCACGTCGAGGTCGGCGGCGGCGAGGTCCTTGAGCAGGGCGGGCACCTGTTCGCAGTCGACGCCGAACTGCTGCGGGCCGCCGCCCATCCGCATCCCGGAGCCCTTGACCGCGAAGTCCGGATTGACCCGCACGGCCACCTGCGGGCGCAGGCCGAGCCGCTCCCCCGCCGCGATCACCCGGGCTGCCTCGCCGGCCGACTCCATCTCGATGGTCACCCCGGCCGCGACGGCCTGGCGCAGCTCGGCGTCGGTCTTGCCCGGCCCGGCGAAGCTGATCCGCTGGGCCGGGATGGTGGTGTCCAGCGCCGTGCGCATCTCGCCGGCCGACGCCACGTCCAGCGCGTCGACCAGGCCGCTGAGGTGCTGCACGACCGCGGGCATCGGGTTGGCCTTGACCGCGTACCCGAGCTCGACGGCGGCCGGCAGCACGGACCGGACCTGGTCGACCCGCGCGGTGAGCAGCGCCCGGTCGTAGGCGAAGAACGGGGTGCCGCCGACCCGCTCGGCCAGCCGGTCGACCGGCACACCGCCGACCGTCAGACGTCCGCCGCTGCGGCCGAACGCGGCGATCGTGCTACTCATGCGGTGACCTCCCGGCGCAGCGTGGTGCGGTCGAACTTGCCGTTGGGTGAGCGGGGAAGCTCGTCGCGGACCAGGACGGTCTGCGGCACCATGTACAGCGGCAGCCGGCGGCGCAGCTGTTTGACCAGGCCGGCGGTGTCGACCTCGGCGCCCGGCCGGGGGCTGACGACCAGGGCGACGTGCTGGCCGAGCCGGTCGTCGTCGACGCCGAGCGCCACCACGTCGCGGATCAGGCCGGTGTCGTAGACGGCCTCCTCGATCTCGGTGGGACTGACCCGGTAGCCGGACGTCTTGATCATTTCGTCGTTGCGGCCCACGAAGTACAGGAAGCCGTCCTCGTCGCGGACCACGATGTCGCCGGACCAGACCGCGATCTCGCTCAGGCACAGCGCGGCGTCGCGTCCCGGCGCCGGTCGGAAGCGGGCGGCGGTGGCCTCCGGGGCGTTCCAGTAGCCCTGCGCCACCAGGGCGCCGCGGTGCACCAGCTCGCCGGGCTCACCCGCGGCGCACTCGGTGCCGTCGGGGCGCACGACCATCAGCTCCACGTTCGGGATCGCCTTACCGATCGAGTCGGGCCGGCGGTCCACCTGCGCCGGGTCGAGGTAGGTCGACCGGAACGCCTCGGTCAACCCGTACATCAAGAAGGGTCTGGCCTGGGGGAACAGCTGGCGCAAGCGGTCCAGGACGGGCCGCGGCATGCGGCCGCCGGTGTTGGCGAAATAGCGCAGGCGGCCTGCCGCCTGCGGCGGCCAGTCGTGCTCGGCCAGCTGGATCCAGAGCGGCGGCACGCAGGTCAGGCCGGTAACACCATGCCGGGAGCAGGCGGCCACGACGTCCGCGGCGCCGAGATAATTGATCAGTACGACGTGCGCGCCCACGCTGAACCCGGTGGTCAACTGGCTGAACCCGGCGTCGAAGCTGAGCGGCAGCGCCGCCGCGATCGCGTCGTCGGCGGTGTTGCCGAGGTATCCGCTGACGCTTTCGGCGCCGGCGATCAGATTCCGGTGCGACAGCACGACGCCCTTGGGCCGGCCCGTGCTGCCGGAGGTGTAGAAGATCGCCGCGAGGTCGGCGTCGATCCCGTCGGCCAGCTCGGCTTCCCCGGTCAGGTCGTCCCAGGTCACGACGGTGTAGTGGGCGTCGGACGGGACCGCGCGCGGCGTGCCGAGGACCACGACGTGGCGGATCGACTTGCACCGTTCGAGTTCGGCGGTGAGCAGCGTGAGCCGCTCCGGGGTGGTGACCAGGGCGGTGACCGTGCAGTCGGTGAGGATGTGGCCGACCTGCTCGGCGCGCAGCAGCGGGTTGGCCGGGACGACGACCGCGCCGGCCGCGGAGGTTGCGAAGATCGCGGTCACGGTCTCGATGCGCTTGTCGGCGTACACGGCGATCCGCTCGCCACGCGCGATGCCGAGGCTGCGCAGGCCCTGCGCGGCCCCGCGCACCCGGCCCCACAGCTCGGCGTAGCTGACCGTAATGTCCTTCACCGTCAGGGCGGGACGGTCGCCGTGCCGGTGGGCGCTGCCAGCGAGCAGATGATGCAGTTGGGTAGGCACAGCCCGGTCCCTTTCACGTGGCGGTCGTCACACAGGCCAGCTCGCTGTACAGATAGTCGATCTGGTCGGGCTGCAGCTTCGGGCTGCGGAACATCTTGCGGCGCTGGGACGGCACGGCCACGGACCCGCGCGGCCGGAACCCGGCGAGCCTCGGCTCCACGAGGGTGGCGGGAATCCCGTACCGCAGCAGCAGGTGCGCGCAGAACGGCCGGAACAGCCGGCGGAACAACACCGGGTCGCTGACGTGGATCAGCGAGGCGAACAGCGGCAGATTCCTCGGGTGATCGCGCCGGAACATCACGTAGCACCAGTCGTCGCCGGCGCTGAGCACCACGTGCCGGGCCGCCCGGGCCCGCCGGTGATCGCGGTATCGCTCCAGCTCGGCGCCGGTGAGGAGGCGCTCCAGATCGCGGGGGTCGGAACTGACCCGGCCGCGGGCCGACAACCAGGGCAGATTCGGTACGGCCACCGCTTCCGCGTCGAGGAACCGGAACCCCAGCCGCGTGTTGATCTTGATGGCGTTGCCGCTCGGGGTCAGGTCGGTGAACGTGTAATCCGGCTGATCAAGTAGCGCCTTCAACAGCCGGACACTGTGGATCCGGCGGTCGGGCAGCACACACCAGCCGGCCAGGTTGCAGAACGACTCCTCGGCGCCGCCGATCGTGCGCGTCGAGTAGAACGCCAGGTAGGCGCCGACGACCGGATCCGGCCGGCCGTCGTCGACGAGCATGAATCCATGGTTGGGCGCCGGCCCCTGCCAGGGCGGCGTCATCGACTCGGCCCACTCGGCCGGTGACTGGCGTGCGTTGAGGTGCCGGTGCAGGAACTCCGCCACCGCGGGCACGTCAGCCGACAGGATCGGGGCGACGCGGACACTCATCGCGGCAGAGGCCCTCCGTCCGAGAAATGCGGGTGCAAAAAGGATCCCAGCCGGTACGGGTCGATTTGTAGTTGCAGAAGTCATGAAAAACGCGACTGCTTCTCACGAATCGGCGGGGCATACCATGCTGGGATGAGCAGCCCGGCACGGCGCGCCCCCGCCGTCCTCCTGATGCTGCTTCTGCTCTGCGCCGGACTGCTCTCCTCGCCCGCTCCCGCGGCGGACCGGTATGCGGCGCAACAGCTCGAGGTGCACGACCACCACGACGGCGACGAGTGGGCCCCGGGCAAACGGCTGCGCCCGGTCGTCCTGGTCAAGGTCGCCGGCAGCCCGCCGGCCACCCACGGAACCCTGCCGAAGGCCACGGCGCGCCCGGCCGTACGGACAGTGGCGGCGGGTGATCTGAGCCAACCGGGCGTCCTGCGGGTGTAGGAGGAGCCGCCGCGCACCGCTGTGCGCGCCGCTCGCCCCACACCCTCCCCGCAGGAAGAGCCCGCCATGCAACCGCAACCACCGTGCCGCACCACGCACACCTTCACCGAGGCCGGCAACCCGCTCGTCTACGACCGCTGGGGCACCGCCGGCCGGCCCGTCCTGCTGCTGCACAGCCTGCTGCTCGACCGCACCCTGTGGTGGCCGGTCGCCGCCGAACTCGCCGGATTCTGCACGGTCATCGCCCCCGACCTGCCCGGCCACGGCGAGACGCCACCAGCCGGCGGCTGCACGCCCGACCACGTCGCCGCCCAACTCGCGTTGCTGCTGCACTCCGTGCGCGCGAACCTGGCGCCGGTGGTGGTCGCGCACGCCAACACGGGCTGCCTCGCCGCCGCGCTCGCCGAGAACTACGCGACCCACGCAGCCACGATCATCGACGGTACGGGCGGGCGGACCGGCAACGACGTCGAAGCCGTGCTGGCCGAGGCCGGCATCGAGCAGGTGCCGTCGATCTACCGGCCGTTCGCGGTGCCCCGCCGGGATCCGGTGCTGCTCAGCGCGTACCGATCCTGGCTCGAACTCTCCCCCTGGCGCCAGCCGGTGCCGCTGACCGGCTGGTCCGATCCCGAACCGCGAACCTGCACGCCGCTGACCGATCCGGAAGGGCTCGCCGGCCGCATCCGGGCCATGCTCTGAGACTGCCCCCAGCGCGATGGCCGGCCGGACCTCGGAGCCCGTCCAGGTGCACCGGGTGCTGACCGGGAAGGTCTTCCCGATGCAGGCGCAGGTCATCGACATCGGCGAGTGGGTAGGCTGACGGCTCCGCGGATCGATCGGGGGACGTGACGTGACGGGTGGCGCAGAGACCGGGACCCGGCTTCGGCCGCCACGCCATCCCGTCGACCGGCGTGCCGTGGGCTGGTGGTCGACCGATCTGGTGCTGCTGTTCGCCGGGCCGGTCGTGGTTCTGGTCGTGCTGGGCGTACTGATCCGGCCCGCGCGGTTCTGGCTCCTGCTGCCCGCCGCGGTCATCGCGGCGATCGGCCTGCTCGCGGTGCTGACGCTGCCGCGCTGGTGGTTCCGGGTGCACCGGTGGGAGGTCACCGGCACCGCCGTCTACACCCGCACCGGCTGGTTCTGGCAGGAGTGGCGGGTGGCGCCGCTGTCGCGGATCCAGACCGTGGACACCCGTCGCGGGCCGGTGGAACAGCGGTTCGGCCTGGCGACCGTGGTCGTGACCACGGCGTCGGCGAAAGGCGCGGTGACCATGCCCGGCCTGGCACATGCGCAGGCCGAGGAGATCGCCGAGCAGCTCACCGTGGCCACCCAGGCTGTGCCGGGCGATGCCACGTGAGCAGCGAGTGGCGCAAGCTCGACCGGCGGGCGGTGCCGGTCTCCGCGGTGTTCATGACCGGGGTCGCGGTGGCGGCCGGCGTCCCGTCCGCGATCGGGCTGTCGGAGATCTCCGTCGGGGTCGCGCTGGCCTGGGTGCTGCCCGGTGCGGTGTTCATCGTGGCGATCGGGGTGTTCGCGGAATGGCTGCGACTGCGGTTCAGCCGCTACCGCATCGGTTCGGACCGGGTCGAGCTGCACACCGGCGTGCTGATCCGTAACCGGCGTTCCCTGCAGCGCGACCGGATCCGCACCGTCGACGTCACCGCCAACCCGTTGCTGCGGATGTTCGGGCTGGTCTCGGTGCGGATCGGCACCGGCGAGCACGCCGAGAAGGGCACTGTGCGGCTGGGCCCGGTCACCCACGCGACCGGGGACGAGCTACGGCGTACGCTGCTCGACCGCACCGCCGACGCGACCGCCGAAGGCACCCTCGCCGAGCTCGACCGGGGCTGGATCCGCTACGCGCCGCTGTCGTTCGTCGCCCCGCTGCTCGGCGTCTCCGCGGTCGGCGCCGCCCTCAACGTGGCGGACTGGTTCGGCCTCTCCGGCGACCTCGTCGAGTGGGCGATCGACCTGCTGGGCGGCCTGGGCCTGATCGGCGGCATCGCGGTGCTGTTCGCGGTGGCCATGGTGGTCGGCGTGCTCGGGGCGCTCGGGCTGTGGGTGGAGATGTGGTGGAACTACCGGCTCGACCGTGAGCCGGGCGGCACGCTGCGGGTGCGGCGCGGGCTGCTGACCACCCGGTCCATCTCGGTCGAGGAGGACCGGGTGCGCGGCATCGAGGTGGTCGAGCCGCTCGGCAACCGGCTGGCCGGGGCGGCGCGGGTCGACGTGGTGGCCACCGGCATGGCCACCGGGGCCGAGGAGAACAAGACCCAGCACCGTACGCTGCTGCCGCCCGCGAACCGACCGGTGGCCGAGCGGGTCGCCGCCGAGGTGCTGCGGGTGCCGGTCTCGCCGACCGAGGCCGTCCACCTGTCGCCGCACCCGGTCGCTGCCCGCGGGCGCCGGCTGCGCTGGGCGCTGGCCACCGTGCTGGTCGCCGAACTGCCGCTGGTCGTGCTCGGCCTGCTGCTCACCGACGTGCTGCTGCACATCGCGTGGATCACGGCCGTGGTCGCCGTACCGGTGGCGGTGGCCCTCGCCCTGGACGCCTATCGCGGCCTCGGCCACGGCTTGGACGACGACTACCTGGTGGCGCGCAGCGGCTCGGTGCGCCGGGTCACCGTGGCACTGCAGCGCCGCGGCATCATCGGCTGGACGGTGCGCCAGTCGGTGTTCCAGCGCCGGGCCGGCCTGGCCCACGTCCTGGCGACCACGGCGGCGGGCTCCGGCGCCTATGCCATCCGCGACGTGGACACCGGCACCGGCCTCGACGCGGCCGATGCGGCCATCCCCGGCCTGCTGGCCCCGTTCCTTCTCCGGGACACCGAAGGCTCCTGATCAGCTGATCGCGGCCAGGTCCTCCGGGCAGTCCCAGGCTTCCCAGTCAACCGCCGATCGCCGCCCGGTGGGAGTCCCTGTCAGTACCACCCAGCCGTTTCCGGCGGATACTGGCCGTGGACCCACGGGGGATCGAGGTTCATCACTGATCCGCTGGGAGTGAGCCATGAACAGAGCCGTTCGTGCGTGCCTGGCCGTCCTGGGCAGCGCTACGCTCCTGATCACCGCCCCACCGTCCACCGCCGCGCAGGGAGCCACCCGGGTGATCACCGACATCCCGTACGCCCCTGCTGATCCGCCCACCAGCCGCGGCCACCTGCTGGATCTGTATCTGCCGCAGGCCCCGCACGACGCCCCGTGGCCGCTGCTCATCTGGACCGGCGGCTCCGGATGGATGGCCGACAACGGCAAGGACAGCGCCGGGCCGATCGCCCAGGCCTTCAACCCCCGGGGGTACGCGGTAGCGGGCGTGAGCATCCGCTCCAGTTCCCAGGTGCAGTTCCCGGGGCAGCTGCACGACATCAAGGCGGCCATCCGCTGGCTGCGCGCCCACGCCCGCGAGCATCGCCTGGACACCCGCCGGTTCGCCATCATGGGCGACTCGTCCGGCGGCTGGACCACCGCGATGGCCGCGCTCACCGGCGACGTGCCCGCCCTGGCCGGCAACGTCGGGGTGATCAGGGGGTCCAGCGCGGTGCAGGCGGCCGTGGCGTTCTACCCGCCGACCGACTTCCTGCAGATGGACGAGCAGATGCTGCCCGGGGCGTGCGCCTCGTTCAACGAGACCTTCGGCCTCACCGACTGCCACGACGATCCGGCCTCGCCGGAGTCGTTGCTGGTCGGCTGCCCGATCCAGACCTGTCCGCGAGCGGCGCAGGCGGCCAACCCGGTCAACTACGTCAGCCGCCGGGACCCGCCGATCATGATCCTGCACGGTCAGCAGGACACGCTGGTCCCGCACGCGCAGAGCATCCTGCTCTACAACGCCCTGCGCGCGAAGGGCAGCGAGGCCACCTTCTTCTCGGTGCCCGGCGCCGGGCACGACTGGCAGCAGGTCCTCGACCCGGCCAACCACACCGGCCACACGGTGTACCGCACCCGCGACGGCAGCGAACGCATCACTGTCGGCGCCCCGGATCCGAGCTGGGACACCATCGACCGGTTCCTGCGCCAGGCGTTCAGGCGATGAGCAGGCGGAGGCCGAGCTCCGCCGTGTCGAGGTCGAGGAGGTCGCGGTTGCGCTCCGCCCAGCGGCCCGACTCCAGATCAGCGCGCAGGCGGCGCACCGCCCGCTGCTCGGCGTCCGGCCCGACCTTGGCCCACACCGACACCCCGCGGCGCACCGGCTCCTCCAGGTACGCCTCGGGCCGGCGCCAGTAGGCCTCGAAGAAGCCGTCGAGGCAGTCCCACGGGATGAGCACCGGCTCCACCCGGGCGCCGAGGGCGCCGGCCAGCTCGGTCAGCGACGGCCGGCCGGCGATCAGGCCCGCGACCTCCGGCAGGTAGTCGCGGGTCAGCCAGAACCGGCGGAGCCATCCGCTGTCCGTGGTGTCGTGCGTGAACACCACCACCCGGCGGGCCACCCGCTTCATCTCCCGCAGGCCGGCGATCGGGTCCGGCCAGTGGTGGATGGTGGCGAAGGCCATCGCCGCGTCGAAGCTCTGGTCCTCGAACGGCAGGCTGTCCGCGGCGGCGGCCAAGCACGGCGCCGCGTTCGCCGGGCGCTGCGCCCGCATCAGCGCCGACGGCTCCACCGCGATCAGGTCCCGGTCGGCGGGCTCGTAGGACCCGGTGCCGGCCCCGACGTTCAGCACGGTCCGCGCATCGCCGAGCGCGGCCCACAGTGCTGCGGCGATGCGCGGTTCGGTACGCCGCGTGACCGTATAGGTGGCTCCGATCGTGTCGTACAACTGATTGCTGGCCATGGCTGGAGCGTAGGCAGCGCGCGCACGTCAGCCGATGCGACCATGGTGCCCGGTTACAAAGTCACCGGGCGCTGGGAGCACCGACATGCCGCAGATTGACGACCTCGACCCGCGCACCCCGATCGTGGTGGGCGTCGGCCAGGCCTCCGAACTCCTCGACAGCCCGGACTACCGGCGCCGTTCACCGGTCGACCTGGCCGCCGACGCCGCCCGCGACGCCCTGGCCGACACCGGCGCCGACCCCGAGACCGTGGCCGCCGCGATCGACACGGTCGCCGGCACCCGCCAGTTCGAGAACTCGTTCCCCGGCGCGCGGGCGCCGCTGGGCCGCTCGGACAACTTCCCGCGCTCGGTCGCCGGCCGGATCGGCGCCGACCCGCGGCGCGCGGTGCTCGAGGTCGCCGGCGGGCAGAGCCCGCAGCACCTGGTCAACGAGTTCGCCGCGACGATTGCCGCCGGCGAGGCCGAGGTGGTTCTTCTCGCCGGTTCGGAGGCCATCTCCACCATCGAGAAGTACGCGAAAGACGACGACCGCCCCGACTTCAGCGAACACGTCGACGGCACCCTGGAGGACCGCGGCCTGGGGTTGCGCGGGCTGATGTCCCGGCACCACGCCGCGCACGGCCTGACCGACGCGCCCAGCCAGTACGCGTTGTTCGACAACGCCCGCCGGGCCCGGCTCAAGCTGTCCCGCGACGAGTACGCGACCGCGATCGGCGAGCTGTTCGCACCGTTCACCCGGGTCGCCGCCGCCAACCCGCACGCGGCCGCGCCGACCGAGCGCACCGCGGCGGAACTGGTCACCCCGACCGCCGTGAACCGGCCGATCGCGGACCCGTACACCCGCTACGTCGTCGCCCGCGACAAGGTCAACCAGGGCGCTGCCGTACTGATCATGTCGGTCGCCGCGGCCCGGCGCCTCGGCGTGCCCACCGACCGCTGGGTGTTCCTGCCCGGCCACGCCGACCTGCGCGAACGCGACCTGATGGAGCGCGCCGACCTGTCCGCGAGCCCGGCGTCGGTGCTGGCCACCCGGCACGCGCTGGAGGTCGCCGGGATCGGCTTCGACGAGCTCGCCCACCTCGACCTCTACAGCTGCTTCCCCGCGCCGGTGTTCAACATCGCCGACGCGTTCGGTTTGTCCCCGGACGACCCGCGCGGCCTGACCGTCACCGGCGGGCTGCCGTTCTTCGGCGGCGCCGGCAACAACTACTCGATGCACGCCATCGCCTCGATGGTGGAGCGGGTGCGCCGGGCGCCGGGCAGCTACGGGTTCGTCGGCGCCAACGGCGGCATGATGAGCAAGTACTCGGTCGGCATCTACACCACCACACCGTCGCCGTGGACGGCCGGCAACAGCGCCGCCCTGCAGGCCGAGGTCGACGCCTGGCCGGCGCCGGAAGAGGCACGGCACGCCGACGGCTGGGCGACCATCGAGACGTACACGGTCAAGCACAGTCGCGACGGCCGGCGTACCGGCATCGTCGTCGGCCGCCTGGAAGCCGACAACCGGCGCTTTCTCGCGCTCACCGACGACCTCTCGCTGCTCGACACCGCCGAGCCCATCGGGCAGCGGGTCTACGTGCAATCGTCGGGCAAGGGCAACCGGGTCGCAGCGAGCGAGGCAGCCTTCCCGCCGCCGGGCCCGGCGGTGCTCAAGGACCGATACGAGCACATTCTGGTACGCCGTGACGGCCACCTCCTCGAAGTGACGATCAACCGGCCGGAGGCACGCAACAGCCTGCACCCGATGGCCAACGACGAGCTCGACCACGCCTTCTCCGCGTTTTTCGCCGACGACGACCTGTGGGTGGCCATCCTGACCGGCGCCGGCGACAAGGCGTTCAGCGCCGGCAACGACCTGATCTACTCCGCTTCCGGCAAGCCGATGTGGGTGCCGAAGAACGGCTTCGCCGGCCTGACCAGTCGCCGTTCGATGCCGAAACCGGTGATCGCCGCGGTCAACGGCTTCGCCATGGGCGGCGGCTTCGAGATCGCCCTCGCCTGCCACCTGGTCGTCGCCGACGCCACCGCGAAGTTCGCGCTCAGCGAGGTCAAGGTCGGCCTGATCGCCGGCGCCGGTGGGGTGGTCCGGCTGCCCCGCACGGTTCCGCCGAAGCTCGCCAACGAGATGATCCTGACCGGCCGCCGCCTCACCGCCGACGAGGCGCTCGCCCACGGCCTGGTCAACCGGGTCACCGAGGCCGGCGCGGCCCTCGACGGCGCCCGCGCCCTGGCCGCCGACATCCTGGACTCCTCCCCCACCTCGGTCCGGATCTCGCTGCAGGTGATGGAGGAGACCCGCGGCATCCCGGACGTGGTCGACGCGGTCACCCACCACAGTTCCGCATTCGACGACCTGATGGTCAGCGAGGACGCGATCGAGGGCCTCACCGCGTTCGCGCAGAAACGCAGGCCGCGCTGGCGCAACCGCTGACGAAACCCGCTGCGCTATCTGTCCCCGGGGACAGATAGCGCAGGTCGGGGACGGATCGCTGTTGTCCGCGGGATTCCCGTCTGTCGATGATGTGCCCGACCGAAAAGGGGGCACAGCACCGTGGACGAACGGGTACTCGAGGCGCAGCGATGGGTGAACGCCACCTACGGCAGCGTCGCCGGTTTCACGCCGGCGCCGGAGAACGGCCGGACCGGATGGCCGACGATGTACGCGCTGATCCGCGCCCTGCAGCACGAGCTGGGCATCACCACGCTCTCCGACTCGTTCGGGCCGGGCACGCTGACGGCGCTGAGTGCGCACGGCAGCATCGGACCGGGCGAGACGAACCGGAACATCGTCAAGATCGTGCAGTCCGGGTTGTACTGCAAGGGGTATGGGCCGGGCGCCATCAACGGCACGTACGGCGCCGGGACCGAGGCCGCCGTGACCGAGCTGACCGGGGACATCACCGGCGGGTCCGGTAGCACCACGGTCGCGCCGAAGATCTTCAAGGCGCTGCTCACGATGGACGCGTACGTCGTGGTCGAGGGGGGCACGACGGCGGTCCGCGAGGTGCAGCAGTGGCTCAACCAGCGCTATCTGGGCCGGGCCGGCTTCTTCGTGGTCCCGTGCGACGGCGGCTTCTCCCGCGACGTGCAGAAGGCCATGTACCTGGCCGTCCAGTACGAGCTGGGGATGAGCGACGCCGAAGCCACCGGCGTGTTCGGCCCGGGCACCCGCGCCGGGCTCGCCGGGCACGAGCTGGAGCAGGGGTCGACGGGCATCTGGGTGCGGCTGTTCACCGCGGCGATGATGTTCAACGGCGCCTACGACGACTTCAGCGATCACTTCCTGCCCGATCTCACTGAGGCGGTCCGCGCGCTGCAGGAGTTCGCCGTGCTGCGGGTCAGCGGCCGGGCCGACTACGCGACCTGGTGCCAGGTGCTCGTCTCCACCGGCGATCCGGGCCGCAAGGGCACCGCCTGCGACTGCGTCACCGAGATCACCGACGCCCGCGCCCAGGCCCTGTACGAGTCGGACTACCGCGTCGTCGGCCGCTACCTCGACGAGTCCGACAAAACGAAGATCGACAAGATGCTGCGGCCGGGCGAGCTCGCCACCATCTTCCGCAACGGGCTGCGGGTCTTCCCGATCTCGCAGTACAACGCCCGGGAGGTCGGCGACTTCACCTACGACAAGGGGTATGCCGAGGCCGTCAAGGCCCACGACGCGGCAGCGGGGTACGGCTTCAACGCCGGCACGGTCATCTACTTCGCGGTGGACTACGACGCCACCCAGGAGGAGATCGCCTCCCACATCGTCCCGTACTTCCGCGGGGTCGTCGCCGGCCTGGCGTCGAAGGGCAAACGGTACGTGCACGGCGTCTACGGCTCCCGCAACGTCTGCACCCAGGTTTCCAAGACCACCCTGGCCCGCTGGTCGTTCGTCTCCGGCATGTCGTACGGCTTCTCCGGCAACATGGGCTTCCCGCTGCCGGAGAACTGGTCGTTCAACCAGATCCAGACCCTCACCGTGGGCGTCGGCGACCGGGCCATCGAGATCGACAAGAACATCTGGCGACCCGGCACCGATCCCGGCACCGCCTCGGTCAACGACGCCGCCTCGCCGCTGGAGGAGTTCCTCGACTACGTCGGCCTGCTCTACCTGGAGGCGCAGGCGTACTGGAACAAGGCGCCCGCCGGCGCGAAACCGGCCGACCCGAACGAGCTGGTCCTGCAGTACCTGCGGCACGAGGAATACAACGACACCCGGTGGCGGGCACTGATCGGCGGCGTCGACAGCGGATTCGTGGCCCAGATCAAGGACCAGCAGATCAGCATGGTCCGGGAGATCCGCGACCCGTTCTTCGGCGTGGACCTGAAGGTGTCACATCTCGGCGCGTCCTGCAACGGCGCGCTCGTCGAAGGCCGCCCGTCCGGCACCGGCACCAACCGCGGCGACGTGGCCGGCTGGGGCGGCGACCTGATGACCTTCTACGGCGAGTGGCGCCGGGACTCGCTCAGCTACCCGTCCGGGCTCACCTACTGCCGGGAGAAGCTGGCCAAGGTCACCGGGGACTCCGGCGGCGGCACGTTCAAGCTCCGCGATCTGATCGAGGACGCCGACGCGTACAACCTGGCAGCCCGGATCCGGGCCGGCGCCAACGTGATCGACGCGATGGAGGACTACTACCGCGGCGGCGGCCTGCTCAAACGGTTCTCCGCGTTCCGGGCCGGCCGGTTCGGCGGCGACGCTGCGGCGATCGCCCGGGACATGCTGGTCGCCGACGACGACGTGGTGATCTCCGCGGGCCGGATCGCCCTGATCCAGAGCACCGGAGGCCTGACGCCGGTCTTCCCCTTCGATCTGCCGGACCCCGACCTGGCGGCGTTCTGTCAGGGCTTCGCCGAGATGCTCACCGATCGTGCGGGACTGGCATGACCCGCGAACCCCGTGAGGAGGCCACCGCGATGAGCGGTCTGACCCGCAGGCAACTTCTGATCACGGCGGGGGTCGCCGCCGGCATGTCGGTTCCGCTCTTTCCCGGTACGGGTCACGCGGCGCCGCCCCGGCGGGTCACCCCGAACGGCTGGCCCGTGGTGGAGGCTGGCGCGCTTCGTGCGTACCGGATCGAAGGCAGTAATGCGCAGCTGATGCTGCTGCCGGGACCGACTGCGGGCCTTCTGCTGCATGTCTGCCGGCGCTTCCATTACGAGATCGACGCGCTCGCCGCAGGTGAGGCGGCCGGGCACCGCGCGCCGGGCGCGGTGACGGCCGGATGCGAGGTCAACCGATTCTCCGGTACGGCCGTCGCGCTCCGACCGGGCGCCTATCCGGCCGGCGTGCGTGGCGGATTCTTCCCGGTCCAGCTGTTGGTGGTGCGCGACATCCTCGCCGAGTGCGAGGGGCTGGTGCGGTGGGGCGGCGACGAGGCCGGCATCCCGGCCGAGGGGCACTTCCAGATCGACGTGGCGCCCGGCGACCCCCGGCTCGGACGGCTCGCCGACCGGTTCGGCGGGTGGCGCTCGGCGCCGGGCCGCGGACCCGGCGCCATCGAGGACCCGCTGCGCGCCGACCGCCGGGCGGCAGCGCGGGCGCTGCAACGACGACAAGCTCGCAACTGACGAGAGGACCGGACTTCGCCTCCGCGTGGCAGAAACCCTGATCAACCGGTGGCGACCTCCGCGGTGCAGTTCTCCCGGTGCGGCGTGTCCCGCCAGAGGCAGATCTGCACGGTGACCGGCTGGCCGCCGATCGTGGTGGCGACGGCCGGGGTGTGCACATAACCGCGTTCGGTGACCGCCAGGGCGGTGGCGCAGCTGCGCCACCGCCCGTCCGCCGTTCGCCACCGGACCCGGGTGCCGCCGGCGTGCGGGGCCTCGTCGTCCGAGCCGGCCCGCCCCCAGTAGTACGTGCGGCCCTGGTAGCGGTCGTAGCGGGCGGAGCCGTTCATCGCGTCGAAGTCCAGCGTGGGGTCCAACCGGGTCGCGGTGTCGTCCTTGAACACCTTCGTCGTCTCCATGACGATGTCCGTGCCGCCGGCGCCCAGGTGGCAGTCGGCGTCCGCGAGCTGTTCGCCGCCGTCCGCGCCATCGCCCGAGCGCAGCGTCAGCGCGGCGCCGGCCGCCGCCCCGACCAGGACTGCAGCCGCGCTGCCGGCGATCAGCATGCGGCGCCTGCGGCCCGGCCGGCGGGTGGTGAAGTACGCGTCGAGGACGACCGGTTCCGGGCTCTTCTCCTGAGCTGCCACGGGTACCCGTTCGGGCGCCACCCGATCAGCCTCCCGCGCCGCCTCGACGAGCGCGGCGACGTGCTGGGAGGCGACGGTTAGGCGCTGCGCTTCGGTGTCGTCGAACGGCACCCCGCCGATCTGGTGAGCGGCCCTGGCCACCGCGACGACGGCCGTCGGGTCGGTGATGTAGCGCAGGTCGCCGGCGAGCACCCCGGCCACGATGTCCTTGTCGACCGAGAGGCCGGGCGCCAGCCGCTCGGTCCGGATCACCTCGGCCAGATGCCGCAGCGAGCCGGCCTGCCGCCGCCGGCGCGGTTGTGGTGTGCCCGGCGGCGCGGTGTAGACGCCGTCCCGCCCGGCCCGGGCCGCTGCCGCGCCGACCGTCGAGGCCAGCAACTGCGCGGCGCGGTGAACTTCCTGCCACCACGGTGCCATCGGATCGCTCATGCACTCCCCCAGACATCGATGAACTGCATTATGCGACATGCCCTCCAACGGCCCATGTGTCCCTCACGGACACAGAGCGGCAGCCGAGGGACAGCTGTCCGTTGTGACGTCGTCTTCGGAGGTTCCTCGTGACCCGTGTCAGACCCCTGACCCTGTTCGCCCTACCGCTGATTCTCGCCGTGGTGGCCGCGGCGGCACCGGCACACGCGGCTCCGACGCAGGCAGCGTCGGTCGCGGCAGCCCGTGCCGCGGCCCCACGCCGCCCTGCCCGACCTGGGGCCGGGCGTTCACCTGATCGGTGGGACGACGTTCTACGCCATCTACTCGTTCCCCTGCTGATCCGACCGTCGTTGTGGTCCGGGCTCTCGCCCGGGCCACAACCGCCGACCGACGCTGAACTGGACGCTTTCGGTGGAACCGGCCGCTGACCAAGATCAAGTAGCGTGATCGGCGTGCACACGACATCACCGAAAGCGCGGCTCGCTCCGGCCGCGCTGCTCCTGTCGATGGTCGCGGCCTGCGGCGCGGAGAGTGGGCGCGGCGCGGAGAGTGAGCGCAGCGCGATCCGGGCGCCGGCGAGCAGCGCGCCGCCGGCCGTCTGCGCCGATCCGATCAACGACCCGGACCACTGCGCGTACGAGTTGAAGGACAGCCACCTTCGCACCAGCGCGCCCCGGATCGGGGACAGTGAGGCGCTGGACAAGACCGGTGCCGACGTGTTCAACACCGCGCGCAGCGGCGGCTGCCTGGAGGAGGTCGACAGCACCGGGATGTGTCACGGGGAGGCCGTGCTGGAGGCGACGGAGGAGTACGTGCCCCTGGTCCAGCAGGCGCTCGCGCGGCGCGGTTACACCGATGCGGTGGTGCGGCTGGGCCGGCCCGAGGATCCGACGGTGCCGGGCGCGCTGCTCTGGGCGGTCCGCGTCGGCGACGTCTGCGTGTTCGGTGACATCGTCGGCCCGGAACGGCGCTGGCACGAGTGGTACGCCGGCCTGCTCCCGGACGGCCGCTGCCTGACCGCCTGATCGCGCGCCCGGCTTCGTAGGATTCCGGCATGGCGCTGCGACCGGTTCAGGTGAACATCAAGGCTGTCGACCACGCGGCGGTGGGCCGGTTCTGGGCGGCGGCGCTCGGCTGGGGTGTGCACAGCCGGCAGACCACCTACGTCGGGCCCGGCAGCGACTTCGTCTGGCCGGACCCGGTCTTCGTCGGCATCGACGTGGTCCCCGTCCCGGAGCCCAAGTCCGCGACGAAGAACCGGACCCATCTCGACCTCGCTACCACGTCACCGGCCCATCAGGCCGAGCTGGTCGAACGGCTGCTGGCTCTCGGGGCGACGCCCGCCGACGTGGGCCAGGCCGACGTGCCGTGGGCGGTGCTCGCCGACCCGGAGGGCAACGAGTTCTGCGTGCTGGAGCGCCGCGAGGTCTACCGCGACACCGGGCCGATCGCCGCGGTGGTCGTCGACTGCGTCGACCCGCGGGCCATGGCCCGGTTCTGGGGTGAGGCGACGGACTGGACCGTGCACGAGGTGAACGACGACTTCGCCTCGCTGCGCGCCACCGGCCCGTACCTCGAATTTCTCCGCCGGCCCGGCCGCAAGACCGTGCCGGACCGCGTCCATCTCGACCTGCTGCCCTACCCGGGCGACGACAAGGCGGCCGAGGTGGCCCGGCTACGGGCCCTCGGCGCCACCGACCTCGACCTCGGCCAGGGCGACGTCCCGTGGACCTCCCTGACCGACCCGGACGGCCACGAGTTCTGCGTCCTCGCTAGTCCAGAAGCTGTTCCACCTGTGCCAGGCCGTCCCTGATCAACCGCCCGTAATCGTCGTCGCCGAGCGCGCCCATCCCGGCCCGCGCCCGCTCCAGGTGCTCACGGGCCCGGCCGAGGTCGCCGAGCTTGCGGTAGCACTCGCACAGGTTCAGGTGCAGCGACGGATACAGACCCGCCGCGGTCGCGTCATCCAGCAGATCGGCCGCCGCCAGCGCCCGCTGGTCCCAGATCAGCTCGTCGTGGACGTCGTCCTGCACGTCGGCCATCGAGTGCGCGAGGACGCAGACCTGCATCGGATCGCCCTGCTCACCGCCGATGTCGTCCCAGATCTGCGCGAACAGAACGCGCGCGGCGTCCCGCTCACCCCGATGATGGTGCAGGTCCACGCCCTCGGCGATGCGGGACATGACGTGATCGGTGTTCATCGCCGGCGCCTGCGGGGAACGGCCCCGACGCCGAGCGCGATCAGTGTCAGGGCGCCGCCGATGGCCGCGACGAGGTGGCGGTCCGCCAGGGGCCGGCCGCCCGGCGGGATCGGATTGATCAGATAGTCGGCCACATCGATTGATTGTGCCGCGGCCTGCAACAGGATGTCAGGCTCCGCGCCCGGAGCCAGCCGCAGCAGCCGCACCGACGCGACGTCACGCATCGCGACCAGGGCGTCCTCGGCGTCCGGCTCGGTGAAGAAGGTGACCGGTGTGCCGGCGGCCGGCAGATACTCGGCGACGACCGGCTGTCCCGACGAACGCCACCAGCCCAGCACCCGTACCGCGTAGGCGCCGTCGACCTGGTAGCCGGCGCCGGAAACCTCGCCGGTCCCGATCGACACCGTCCGCAGCGTCCACCGGACCGGGTAGGCGCCGCAGTCGCACCGTTCGCCGGACACGACGAGCAGGCCGTCGCCGTCGCGGGTCCAGGCGCCCTTCCCAGCCAGCCGGCTGCCGGCCGGGATCGGCACGTCGGTCACCGGCTTCCCGTCGAGGTCGATGATGCGGATCCGGTCGCCGTCCTGGAATGCGATCTTCTCGCTGTCCGGCGAGAAGGCGACGGCCCAGCCCAGGATCGGCCACTGCGGCCAGCGGATGGCCGCCAGGTCGCCGCTGGCCCGCCCGGTACGCGTGTCGATGACCCGCAGGACGCGGTCGCCCGGCCGGCCGTCTTGCCCGAGGACCGTCCGGTCCAGGTTGGCCAGCATCGCCACATACCGGCCGTCCGGCGACCACGCTTGCGGTCTCAGGTACTCGTCGTTCTCTGCGCCCCAGACTTCGTAACGGGAGGGATCGGCCAGGTCGACGACCACGTCCAGGTCGGCCAGCCGGCGCCCGTCCGGCGAGATCTGGGACCACAGTCCGGGGGCGCCGGAGCCGTCGAACGGCCGGTTCTCGTCCGAGCCGGCCTCTGCCAGCCCCAGATAGGTGCCGCCGGTTTCGGTCGTCCACGCCCGGCCGCCGGTGACCACGGTCGCCGGACCCGGCCGCTCGGTCTTCACCCACACCGGCGCGGCGAGCGGTGTGCCGGGAAGCCGCGGCGCGGTCAGCGGTCCGTACCTGGTGTGCCCGGCCCACAGCAGCGCGCAGCACGCCGCGACCGCCAGGACGGCCCGCAGCTGGACAGTCCTGATGGTCACCGCGGCAGTATCGCACCCGAGGTCAGCCCACCCGCAGGGCGGCGGCGAGCAGGCCCGCGCTGGCCAGGCTCGCGATCGTCCGGGCGTGGTTGAGCCAGGTCCAGCCCGGGGCGTACGCCGCCCACGCGTCCACCGACGAGCCCGCCTGGAACGCGGCGAGCTCGTTGTTCAGCGGCACGTTGCCGAACGCGGTCACCCCGACCACACCCACCAGGTAGACGCCGAACGCGATCACGGCCGGCGCCGACCACCCGGTGTCCCGGGACTGGACCACGACTGCGGCGCCCATCACGACCAGGGTGCCGAACAACAGGATCATCAGCGGCGGCCGGACCGCCGCCACGTTGATCTGCTGCATGGCGGGCACCGCGTTGGTGCTGCCCGCGTCGGTGAGCCCGCGCATCACGAAACTCGAGAACGCGAAGAACACCCCTCCGGCGGCCGCGGACCCCAGCAGGGCCGCGGCCATCAGCGTGCCGCTCATGCGTACGCGCGATCGACGAAGGAGGCGAACGAGCGCGGCGGCCGGCCCAGGGCGCGCTGCACTCCGTCGGTGAGGTGGCTGTTGCGCCCGTCCAGCAGGTCGGTGAACAGGTAGGCGAGCAGGTCGATCAGCTCGCCGGGCAGCCCTTGCGCGGCCAACTCGGTGCGCCAGGCGTCGACCGGCACCGCGGTGGTGCGCACCTGCCGACCGGTCCGCTCGCCGATCAGCGCCACAGCCTCGGCGAACGTCAGCAGCGACGGGCCGGTCAGCTCGTACGTCTGCCCCTCATACCCACCCGAGATCAGCGCGTGCGCCGCCACCTCAGCGACGTCGTCGGCGTCGACGAGCGGCTCGGGAACGTCGATGCGCGGCAGCGACAGCTCCCCGTGCGTGATCGCGTCAGCGAGAGCGCCCTCGTTGAAGTTCTGCGCGAAGAACGCGCACCGGACCACCGTCGTGGCCGGCATGACCGCCCGCGCCGCCTCCTCGGCGACGGCCGCGGCCTCCTCGCCCCGGCCGGACAGCAGCACCAGACGCTCGGCCCCGTGGTCGCGGGCCGCCGTGGCGAACGAGGCCACCACGTCGTCCGCGCCGGGCACGGCGATGTCGGGAGCGTAGGCGAGGTAGACAGCGCGGGCGCCGGTGAGGAACGCCGGCCACGTCGCCGGCTTGTCCCAGTCGAACCCGGCGGCGCGGTGGGCGGCGCGGGGCTCGTACCCCCATTGACGCAGCAGCTCCAGGACTCGGCGGCCGGTCTTGCCGGTCGCCGCGGTTACCAATGTGTTCATGCACTTCAGCGTTCGGGAAGCGGCCGGCGGCAACCAGCACTCAGCGATGGGTATCCACGCCACGGTTATGAAGCCGGGTTGACGCCGCACCTTCGTAGCCTGCGAGGATGGCCACCGCACGCAGCAGACATGTCGCGCTCGGGGAGTTCCTCCGGAGCCGCCGCGCCGCCTTCGACCCCCAGCGCCTGCCGGTGCCGGGCTACGGCCGGCGGCGGGTCCCGGGGATCCGCCGGGAGGAGCTTGCGCTGCTCGCCGGGGTCAGCGTGTCCTACTACACCCGGATCGAGCAGGGAGCCGTCGCGGCGTCGCCGTCCGTTCTGGACGCTGTCGCGAACGCCCTGAAACTCGACGAGGAGGACCGCGCCCACATGCACCGACTGGCCCGGGCGAAGCCGGCGAAGACCACCGGCGTGCCGGAGACCGTGAATCCGGATCTGCGGCTGGTGCTGCGTACCGTCCGGGAGGCCCCGGCCGCGGTGCTCGGCCGGTCGATGACCGTGCTGGCCTGGAACCGGATGGCCCATGCGGTCTTCGCCGATCACCTGCCGTTCGAGGCTTCCGGCGCGGTGAACTGGGTCCGCCAGCTGTTCACCGACGATGTCTATCGCAGCCGGTTCGCCGACTGGGACGCCGTCGCCTACGACATCGTCGGCCGGCTGCGCGCGTCGCAGGCCCGGCACCCGGACGATCCGCAGGTCCGCGCGGTCGTGACCGAGCTGCTCACCGCGAGCAGCGAGTTCGCCCGGCTGTGGCACGCGCATCCGGTCCGGGAGCGGTCGCTCGGCGGGGTACGGCTCGACCACGACCGCTACGGCACCCTGCACCTGCGGGACACGGTCCTGCGCGCTGCCGAGGACGACGACCAGTTGCTGATCGTCTTCCACGCGGAGCCGGGCAGCGACTCGGACCGTGTCCTGCACGCGATCAGTCGTTCGCTCGCCGGCGGAGCACCACCAGCGTGACCAGGCCCAGCACCACGTACACGACGGTGCCGATCACCGCGACGGTGTGGATGCCGGAGGCGAACGCGGTCCGCGCCGCGTCGAACAGCGCCGGTCCGGCGGTCTGCGCGGCCGCCTGTGCCCCGGCGATCCCGGTCGACGCGGTGTCCAGCACTTCGGCCGGGAGCTGCGGCGCCGTACCGATCAGTTCCTCGCGGTAGATGACCGCCGCGAGGCTGCCGAGCGTGGCCACCCCGACCGCGATGCCGAACTCCGCGCCGGTCTCCGACAGCGAGGCCGCCGAGCCGGCCTTCTCCGGCGGCGCCGCCGCCAGGACCAGGTTCTGCAACAGCGCCATCGGCAGCGCGATGCCGAAGGAGGCCACGCTCAACCCCAGGACCAGCGGGGTACGCCCGTCAGCGCCGTCCACGCCGGTGTGCAACAGCAGTCCCGCCGCCGAGATCAGCAACCCGGTGCACATCACCAGCGACGGCGGGAACCGCTGGGCCAGGCTGGGCGCGAGCAACAGCCCGGCGACCATGGCCACGTTCTGCGGGATCAGCCACAACCCGGCGGCCAGCGGCGACAGACCCAGGCTGACCTGCAGGTACTGCGCTGCCAGCAGCGAGACGCCGGCCATCACCACGCCGGTCAGCAGCATGACGCTGAGCCCGGTGCCGACCGCCGGGTTGCGGAACAGGGTCAGGTCGAGCAGCGGCTCGGCGAGCCTGCGCTGCCGGCGCAGGAACAGCACGCCGCAGACGATGCCGGCCAGCACGGCCAGGGTGGTGACCGGCTCGACCCCGTGCCGGGCGGTCTCCTTCAGGCCGTACACCAGCGGCAGGATGGTCGCCAGTGACAGGGCCACGCTGGCCAGGTCCAGCCGGCCGGTCCCGCTGCCGCGGGACTCCGGCAGCAGCACCGGCCCGATCAAGAGCAGCAGAACCATGATGGGTACGCCGAGCAGAAACGCCGACCCCCACCAGAAGTGCTCCAGCAGCGCCCCGCCGACCAGCGGCCCGAGCGTCATCCCGCCCATGAACGAGGCGAACCAGATCGACACCGCCCGGGCCATCTTCTTCGGGTCCGGGAAGAGCGTCCTGATCAGCGCCATCGTCGACGGCATGAGGGTCGCCCCGGCCACGCCGAGCAGTGCCCGCGCGGCGATCAGCAGTTCCGGAGTGGGCGCGTACGCGGCGATCACCGACGCGGCCCCGAACGCGGCGGCCCCGATCAGCAGCAGCCGTCGCCGGCCGATCCGGTCGCCGAGGGTGCCCATCGTGACCAGGAACCCGGCGAGCAGGAACGAGTAGATGTCCAGAATCCATAACTGCTGGGTGGCGTCGGCGCCGAGTTCGGCGCTGAGCTGTGGCAGCGCCAGGTACAGCACGCTGACGTCGACCGACAGCAGCAAGGTCGGCAACGCGAGCACGGCCAGGCCCAGCCAGGCCCGCCGGTCCTCCCGTACCGGTTTCTCCAGAAGCGAGGTCAACGGTCCGCCTTTCTCCAGAACGTCGGGGGCTTCACGCCGGCGCCTTCATGACCAGCGCGTGCCACAGGTGGCCGTCCAGGTCGTAGAAGCCGCGGCTGTACATCACTTCGTCGTCGACCTCCTCGTACTTCTCTGCGCCGGCGGCGATGGCGGCGTCGGCGATCTCGTCGACCCGCTCCCGGCTCTCCACCTCCAGGGCCAGGCCGACCTCGGTGACCTGCGCGGCATCGGCCACCGCGCGGTTGGTGAAGGTGCCGAACAGCTCCCACTGCACGAGCAGGGCGTTGATGCCGTCGCAGATGGCGATGCCGGCCACCTCGTCGTTGCTGTACTCGGGTCGCGGCGCGAAGCCGAGCGCGGTGAAGAACGAGGTGGAGCGGGCGACGTCGGCGACCGGCAGGTTCACGAAGATCTTGGCGGCGTTCACGGTGGGTTCCCTTTCGGGTCGGTTGTTGCGGTCGCCGATCAATCTGCCGCCGGGACCCCCTCCCCTCGTAGATGCCGTTGTCGCCGTCCGCCGGTGACAAACGCACCTGGTGCCCGCCCGGCGCGACCGCCGAGACTGGCCGCACCACCGAGCCGAGGAGGGGCGATGTCCGACCGCTACGCCCAGGTCCTCGCCGCCGTGCTGGTCAAGGCCGAGTTGGCGGTACGGCTCATCGAGCGCAACCCGGCCGCCGCCCGCCGCGAGCTGGAGGGGCTGCTGGCCGTGGTCCGGGCCGTGCTGCGCGAACTGCGCGCGGTAGCCCCAGCGGCGCGGCCGGTGTCGCTGCGCCGCGAACTGGATCGCGCAGCGACCCTGCTGGAGGCGGCCGGCATCGGCACGCAGATCCGGCTGGCCGAGGGCTCGATCCCGCGCCGGGCCGAGGAACTGCTGGTCCGGGCGGTACGGGAGGCGACCGTGGACCTGCTGTGCCGGGCCAGCACCCCGGTCTGCCGGCTCAGCATCGAGCCGTCCGCCGACCTGAACTGGACGCTGCTGGTCAACGACGTCCCGGTGCGACCCGGATGATCCGCATCCTGATCGCCGAGGACATGCCGATCCTGCGCAAGGCGCTGGTCGCACTGCTGTCGCTGGAGCCGGACATGCAGGTCGTCGCCGAGGTGGACCGCGGCGACGAGGTGGTGGACCGGGCGGTCGAGTCACGCCCGGACGTGGCGCTGCTCGACATCGACCTGCCCGGCGCCGACGGCCTCACCGCGGCCGCCCTGTTGCACGAGCGGCTGCCCGGCGTGCGTACCGTCGTGCTCACCGGCCTCAGCCAGCCCAGCAACCTGCTGCGGGCGCTGTCCGCCCACGTCCGCGGTTTCATCATCAAGGACGCCCCCGCCGACCACCTGCTCGACGGCATCCGCCGGGTCGCCGCCGGCCGGCGGGCCATCGACCCGGACCTGGTCGCCACCGCCGTCGAGACCGGCGCCAGCCCGCTCACCCCGCGCGAGGCCGAGGTGCTGCGCGCAGCCGCCGACGGCCTGTCCACCACCGACATCGGCGCCCGCCTGTTCCTCTCGCCCACCACAGTGCGCAACTACCTGTCCAACGCGATCGCCAAGACCGGCGCCCGCAACCGCATCAGCGCGATCCGCACGGCCCGCGACGCCGGCTGGATCTGAGGCCGCCTGCCACCCCTATCGCGCAGTGCCCGCATGCCCGAGCCGAGCCGAGCCGAGCCGGGCCGAGCCGGGCCGGGCCGGGCCGAGCCGGGCCGGGCCGAGCCAGACCGGGCCGGGCAGGGCCGAGCCCGCTCGAGCCATGAAACACAGCCGGGCCCGCATTTCCGGGCTTTTCGAGCATCCGGCTGGGAGCGGTGGCTGCCTCGCGGCGGTTTTGAGAGCCACAGTGCACAGCCGGCGCCCGCGAACCGGCCTCTGGAGCCACCGAGCTGGGAGTTACGGTTGCCACGATGATCCGCAACCGGCCGGCAGCCTGACCGATCGTCCACCGGACCGGGCGGGCCGGACCGGGCGGGGCCGGGCGGGGCTTGGCGGGGCCGGGCGGGGCCGGGCGGGGCTTGGCGGGGCCGGGCGGGGCTTGGCGGGGCCGGGCTGGGCCGGGCTGGGCCGAGCCGGGCTGGGCCGGGCGGGGCTGGGCGGGGCCGGGCTGATCAAGGCGGGGCTGGGCTGGGCCACACCGATACCGGCTGGATACGCATGGATGCGGGAGCGTACGGGCTGGCCTACCTACTCGCCATCCAGCCGCCCGTCACGTCACCGCGCAACTCGGGGACTTGCGTTACACAGCGATGCGCAGCACGAAGCGGCCGTCGCCGGTCGGGGCGGCGCTCAGCTCGCCGCCGAGCCGCGCCACCCGTTCCCGCAGGTTGGTGAGCCCGGATCCGGGCGGCGAAGCCGGATCGGCGGTCGCGGCGAGATCGTTGACGATGGTCAGCGTGGCGCCGGACAGGGTGATCTCGCAGTGCGTCGCGGCGCCGTGCCGGAGCACGTTGGTCACGCCCTCGCGCAGCACCACGGCCAGCAGCGCCCGCACCCGTTCCGGCGGCTCGTCGGCGGCCTGCACCCGGACCTGCAGGCCGGCGCCGGTCAGCGTGGCCTCGGCTGCGCGCAGTTCGTCCGGCCACGACAGGTCGCGCCGGCCGGCCGCGACGTTGTCGACGTCGGCCCGCGCGCTGCGGCACACCTCGACGATCTCCGCGAGTTCCGCCCGGGCCCGCTGCGGGTCGCGCTTCGCCAGCCGGGCCGCCACCTCGGTCTTCAGCGCGATCGCGGACATCCCCAGACCCAGCAGGTCGTGCAGGTCACGGGCGATCCGGACGCGTTCCTGCCCGGCCGCCTCCCGGGCCAGCCGGTGCCGCAGCGTGCGCAGCCGGCTGGTCAGCCGCACGTTCTGGGTCATCCCGAAGGTGGCGAGCCCGACGATGAGCGTGCCGGCGACGCCGTTCGCCGCGTCCCCGAGATCGGGCGACATCCGCAGCCGCAGCACCGTGTCCAGCACCATGATCATCCCGAAGCAGGTCACCGCCGGCAGCGGCCGCAGCACCAGCAGGCAGGATCCGGCGAGCACGCCGCGGGGGTTCAGACCCCACAGACCGAAAACCATCAGGGGTACGAGCACCGCGCCCGACTGCACACCCAACGCCACGTAACTCCACGGCGCGGACGGTGGCGTGACCCGGCTGAGATAGCCCAGCTGCAGCACCGCGCAGACCACCCCGCAGCCGACCGCGACCGCCGCAGCCACCGACACCCCGGCCCGGTCGACGGCGGACAGCACCCACGCGACGAACCACAACCCGACGACAGCCCGCAACAGCCAGGTCGCGAACCGCACTGTCCGCCACGGAACCTCGTCGAGCACCGGCGGCGGGCCGTCCACCCGGTAGTCACGGGCCAGCCCGCGCATCCCCGCCAGTCCCCGGCGCGCGATCACCACCATCTCGTCGAGTTCACGCCCCGCCGCCTCGGGCCGGTCGGTCACGAGCCGGCGCGCCGTCTCCGCCTTGCGGGCGACCAGCGTGAGGCTGCTCGGCAGCAGGCCGCGCAGGTCGTCCGCCAGCCGGGTCCGTTCCGCCCACACCGCCACCTCGGCCAGTGCCCGGCGGGTGCGGCGCAGTTCGCCGACGAGCCGGCCGAGGCGGGTCAACCCGTACGCCTGCAGCAGGAACACCGCCGCCGACACCGCCGACACGAGCAGCGGATAGGGCGCGAGGGTGCCGGTGAGCTGCGCGTAGGTGGATATGCTCGCAGCGATCACCACGACCGTCACCGGGATCGCCCACCAGCCGCCGACCACGAGCAGCGCGGCCATGCACAGCCCGGGCATGGCCGTCCAGGACGGGCCGTACCAAACGATCGGGACGACCGTCAGCACCGCCTGCGCCGTGAGCACCGCCCGCACCCGGCGGTCGCCGAGGGCCCGTCCACTGCGGGTGAACCACAGGTGCAGCACCGCGACGGCGACCAGCAGCGGCGCCGCCAGCACCTTCCCGGCCGTCGGTGTGGCGGACTGCTGCACGTACACGAACGCCACCCCGCAGGTGGTCACCGTGATGGTGTCGACCACCAGCCGGGCCGCGCGCAGCCCGAGCGTGGTGGCGCGCGCCTCGTCGGCATCGGGCAGCGGCGAGGCGGCGGGTGTCCACGTCCTCGTCCGGGGCGCTGAGGTCAGCAGGCCCGCTCACCCCACTCCGAGCCGACCGCGACCGGTCCGTGGTGCCGCCCGTAGAGCGCGGCGAGCGGGTGCAGCCGGAACCGGTCGTAGTCGAGCTGCTCCACCAGGTGGACGGCGACGAGCCGGTCCAGGTGGCGGCGCGCGGTGTGCCGGGACGAGTGGGCCGGCTGCGCGGCGTCGGCGACCGTGAAACAGCGGTCGCCGAGGCGGCGGGCCAGGGCGGCGGTGGACGGGTCGAGCCGCCGGTACGACCAGGACAGCCGCCGGTGCAGGTGCCGGGCGGCGCCGTCGTCGATCGCGGCGATCCGGCCGGCCGCGTCGTGCAGGTCCTGCACCCAGGACCGCAGCGGCACGTCCGGCAGCCGGGCGATCCGTTCGGCGAGCAGGCGCAGGGCCAGCGGATTGCGGTCGCACAGGTCGGCCAGCTGCCGCGCCTGGTGCTCCTGCGCTGCCAGGTCACGCCCGGCGCAGGCGCTGAGGACCGCCACGGACTCGTCGTGGTCCAGCCGGCCGACGGTGACCCGGTCCGCGCCGTCGAGCCCGACCAGGGCACGCAACTGGTCACGGCTGGTGACCAGGACCGTGCTGCCGGGTCCGGGCAGCAGTGGGCGTACCTGATCGGCGTCGGCCGCGTTGTCCAGCAGCACCGCGATCCGGCGGCGAGCGGTCAGCGACCGCCACAGCCGGGCCCGGGCCGGCACCCCGTCGGGCAGCCCGGTGGCACCGGCCTCGCCGAGCAGCGCGGCCAGCGCTTGGGCCGGCTCGAGCGGGGGCCCGTCGGCGAACCCGTTCAGGTCCAGATGGAACATGCCGTCCGGGAAGGCCTCGGCGTGGGCGTGCAGCCACCGCGCCGCCAGCGCCGACTTGCCGATCCCGGCCGGGCCGTCGATCACCGCGATCGCGGCCGTGTCCGGGTCCGCGTCGCCGAGGTGCTTGTCGAGCGCGGCCAGCTCGGCGCCGTGCCCGACGGTGTGCGCGGGAACGGCCGGCACGCTGGCCGCGGCGGCGACGGTCACCCGGCCGGCCGGGGCCAGGGCGTCGCCGCGCAGCATCCGCTGGTGCAGTTCGCGCAGCTCGCTGCCGGGTTCGACACCGAGTTCGCCGATCAGCCGGTGCGACACCGTGTGGTACGCGCCGAGCGCCTCGGCCTGCCGTCCCTGCCGATACAGCGCGGTCAGCAGCTGCGCCCAGAACCGTTCCCGGAACGGATGCTCGGCGGTCAGCCCGTGCAGCTCGGTGACCAGCCCGTCAAGCCGGCCGAGCCGCATGTCGATCGCAATGCGCCGTTCCAGAGCGAGCAGCCGCCGCTCCTGCAGCGGCGCCACGTCCAGGTCGTGCAGCACCGGCGAGGCGACATCGGCGCACGGCTGGTCCCGCCACAACTCCAGGGCCCGGTGCAGTAGCCGCCGCTCGTGCTCCGGTGAGCCGGCCGTGGCCGCCTCGGCGATCAGCTGGTCGAACACGTGCAGGTCGAGTTCGCCGGGAGCGACCCGCAGCACGTACCCGGTCGAGCCGGTGACGATCGCGCCCGGCCAGGGCAGTTCCTGGCGCAACCGGACGATGTTGGTCTGCACCGCCCGGCGCGGTGACGCCGGCGGCTCGCGGTGCCACATCCGGTCGGCCAGCTGCGTCACCGACAGCTCCCGGTTGGCGTGCAGCAGCAGCGCCGCCAGGACCGTGCGCACCTTGCCGCCGCTCACCGGCCGGGTCCCGCGCTCGTCCTCGACGAGCACGGGACCGAGAACCCTGTATCGCATGCCGTCCCCCCCGGACGGTGACAGTAGGAACGGGCCGGCGCGGCAGCCAAACGATTCGGCGATCCTCGAAGTGTCAGGACAGCAGATCGACAACCGCATGCCCGCGATCGGTACGCCCGACGTACACGTGACGGCCACGCTGCCGGCGAGTCAGCAGACCGGCGTCGACGAGTTGCGCGCAGTGGTAGGTGGCGACGTTCGGCGCGCAGCCCGCGGCCTCGGCGAGCGTGCGCATCGGCACCGGCACGTGGGCGGCCCGCAGCAGGCGTGCCCGCACCGGCCCGACCAGCAGTTCCAGCGCGTCGCGCTGCTCGATCGGCCGGCCGGGCCGCCACAGCGAGTCCAGGCCGGGCACCGGATAGCCGAGCCAGATCTGGTCGGGCAGGTCCGGGTCGAAGATGGATGCGCCGGCCCCCGACACCGTCGGCGTCAGCACCAGCCGCCGGCCGGCCAGGTCGAACCATTCCGCCTGCCGGATCGGGATGGACAGCGTCTGATCGCGGTAGCGCCAGCGCGGGTTGAGGTCGGCGAGCACCATGTCGAAGCCGCCGCGCACCGACGCCACCCCGATCCGGGTGGTCTCCCGGTCGATCAGCGTGGTGGCGCGCCGCCACACCGGCTGGAAACTGCGCCAGGTGGATCGCAGCGTCGCGGCGTAACCGTCGAGCCATTTCGCCGGCCGGCGCAGCACCGAACGCCACGCGGCCGGCGGCGCCGCGCCGTGCAGTTCCTCGACCTGTTCGGTCAGATGGGCGCCGGCGGTCTCGATGATCTGGTCCAGGTGCGCGTCAAAGTCGGTGTCCCGCACCGACACCGACGGTCCCAGGCAATGCGGGATGTTTGGTGGCCCGGAGCCGAACAGCGGGGTGAGCGTCTCCAGCCCGTGCGACGGCAGGCCCGAGCGCACCACCTGCCGCCACGGTGGCGGCACGCCCTGCGAGGTGCCGGCGACGTCGCCGGCCAGCGACAACACCGTGGCCATCGGCATGACCGTCAGATCGACCCGCAGATCCCGTACGTCACCGAGCGCGATCTCGGCGATCGCCATCACGTGCCCCTTCCGGCTGGTTGACACCGCCGATCGTCGGCCTGTCCGAGGGCTTGGAACAACGCCGGATCCGGCACACCACCGATGAGCTTCGCTCATGGATCCACTACCTTCGAAGCCGTGGAGATGCGGGAGCTGGAGACGTTCCTCGTGCTGGCCGAGGAGCTCCACTTCGGGCGTACGGCGAAACGGCTCTACCTCACCCAGAGCCGGGTCAGCCAGATCGTGCGCGGGCTGGAGGACCGGCTCGGCGGGGCGCTGTTCGAGCGCACCAGCCGGCGGGTGGCGCTGACCGCGCTCGGCGAGCAGTTCCGCGACGACGTCCGCCCCGCCGTCGAGCAGCTCCGGCTCGCCGTACGCCGCGGCCGTGAGACCGCCGGCGGCGTACACGGGCTGTTGCGCATCGGCGTGCCCACCTACTCGATGGCCGGTCCCCGCTTCACCGCGGTGCTGCGCGAGTTCGAGCAGCGCTACCCGAAATGCCGGGTCGAGGTCACCGAGGAGTTCCCCGGCGACTTCGACCGGCTGCGGCGCGGCCGCTACGACGTGCTCTGCCAGCGGCTGCCGATCGACGAGCCCGACGTGACGATCGGCGCCACCCTCAGCGTCGACGAGCGGGTGCTGCTGGTGCGCACCGGCCATCCGCTGCTCGACCGTGGCTGGGCGACGCTGGAGGACCTGGCCGGCGAGGTGGTGATCGAACGTTCCGGCATCCCCGAGCGGGTGTACGCCGAGTACTGGCCGGCCACCACGCCGTCCGGGCAGCCGATCCGGCGCGGGCCGAGCATCGCCACCACCAGCGACGTGCTGCAACTGGTCGCGCGCGGGGAGATCGTGCACCCGACGGTGGCGTCGTTCAGCACCTACTACCGGCATCCGGAGGTGACGTACGTACCGTTGCGGGGTCTGCCCGCCGCGACCAACGTGCTGGTCTGGCTGACCGCCCGCGAGACCCCGGCGATCCGCGCCCTGTCCGCGACCGCGGCCGAGCTGGTCGCCGCCGGCGTGAAGCCGGACTGACGCCGCAGGTCGCTATCCAGGGGGCATGAACCAAGCAGTCGTCCGACGCGTCACCGGCCTGTGCGGCATCCTCACCGCGGCCGCCCTGATCGATCTTCTTCGGCAACGACCCGGCGAACTTCTACGCCGCCAACGGCTGGGGCACCACCGCCAGCCTGGGCGCCCTGCTCAGCTACTGGCTGCTGGCCTTCGGCATCAGCGTGCTGCGCAGCGCCCGCCCGTCGCCGGATCAGAGCGTCAGCACGTACGCGTCACCGTCGCGCCGGAACCCCAGCCTGTCGTAGTAGGGCGCCCGCATCCCCGGCGGCGTGATCACGGTGCGGCAGCCGCGACCCGAGAAGTACCTGCTCTGCCGGTACACGAACTCGCCCGGTGTGAAGTCCCGGTACCGCTGGGTCACGTAGTCCAGGACCACCTGCGCCACCCCGTCCCCGACCGTCCGGAACACCACCACGCCGACCACCTCGTCGCCGCTGACCACCAGGAACGCGGCGGCGTCGCGGCGGGTCCCGTCGTCCCAGGTGAACTGCGGGTTGAACCGGACGATGTCGTCGTGATGCAGCCGCAGCGTGTGCGCCAGAAACTCGTCGTCGGTACGCACCTCGACCACCTGATAGGTCGCCGCGTCGTGCCGGGTGGACAGCATCCGCCACAGGTACCAGACGTTGATCGCGGCCAGCACGACGTTGAGCCCCACCATGGGCCAGACCTGGATGGCCGCGTTGAAACCGAGCAGCACCAGGCAGCCGGCCAGGTTGAGCGCCCGCAGCCGGAGCAGCCGGCTCTGCAGCAGGGACCAGACGAGCAGGGCGGATCCGGCCCAGCCGATGATGTCGAGCAGCGTCACCGGCCGAAATTACCCCAGTCGGCGATAAATGGATCCGGCGGGCCACCTGGTCAATCATGGGAATTGTTCGATGTCGCAGGATGTCCCGATGCGTTTCAAGACCATCACTGCGGTCCTGCTCACCGGCGTTCTCCTGACCGGCTGCGGGAGCAGCAACTCCTCGACCCGTAACAAGAGCACCAGCAAGTCCAACAAGTCGGTGACGTCCACCAAGAAACCGACGACCAAGGCTAAACCGGTGAAGAATTCCCAGAAGGATCTGCGAAAGGCGGTGGAGGCCTACAGCGACGCCTACCTGACGGGTGACGCCACCACCGCGTACGGATTGCTCTCCGAGCGATGCCGGCAGCGGATCACCGAGACCGAGTTCACCGACCTGGTCACCGCGGCGAAGCAGCAGCATGGCACCCCGCTGCGCTTCAAAACCTACTCGGCGACCGCCAGCGGAAATTCCGCCAAGGTCTCCTACGCCTACCCGGTGAAGGCGATCGAGCAGACCAAGGAGCCGTGGGTCCGCGAGGCTGGTTACTGGTACCGGGACAACTGCTGAGCACCTAAGCGATGCTCGCGAGCGCCTCCATCAGCGGCAGCGGATTGATGTAGTCGCGGCAGGACACGATCCGCCCGTCGCGGACCCGGAACACGGCGATGACCGCCTGCTCGAAAGGCGCGCCGGTCGCGACGACGGTGCCGTGCGATTCGTACTCGACGATGACCACCTCCGGGTCGGTGGTCTCGTGCATCACCACGTTGCGGTGCTCACCCAGCCGGATGAGTCCGTCAGCGGTCGCAGCCAGGTGCCGCCGGATCTCGTCCCGGCCTTGCACTCGCGCCGGCACACCGGGCGGCCGATACGGCCATTCCAGGTATCCGTCGGGCGCCATCAATGCGGCGAACGTTTCGATGTCCTGCTCGCGGGCGGCTCCGAGCAGTTGTTCGACGATCTCGCGGGCCATGGCTTCGCCTCTCGTTGAACGCGTGTTGATTGAACGACCGTAGAACGAACGGCCGGTTCGGTCAACGGCCGTAGAATCGCCGGGTGACCCGGGCCGAGCAACGCCGCCGCACCGAGGAGAAGATCCTCGCCGCGGCCCGCCAGATGTTCGCCGACCTCGGCTACGACCGCACCACGATCCGCGCGGTCGCCCGGGTCGCCGGCGTCGACGCCGGCCTGGTCATGCACTATTTCGGCAGCAAGGACGAGCTGTTCGCCCGCTCCACCGAACTGTCCACCGACGAGATGTCCGGCGAGACGCTGCTCGCCTCGCTCGCCAACCGCCTGCAGGACGAGCCGACCGCCTCGCTCGCCGTTCTGCGCTCCATGCTCACCAACCCGGACGCCGCGCAGCGTTACCGGGCTGCGGCCGGGCCCGAGCTGGACCGGATCGCCGCCGCGATTCCCGCCGCCGACGCCGACCTGCGCGCCGCCCTGCTCAGCGCCATCGTCCACGGCGTGATCATCGAGCGCTACCTGCTGCGTCTCGGCCCGCTCGCCGACGCCGCGCCCGGCGACATCGTCGATCTGCTGCGCCCGTGCTTCGAGATGCTGGCCGGCTCGACGGAAAACCGGGCGACCGACGCCGGGCCGCCACTGTAGGCTCTGCGGGGCGCGAGCCTCGTCCCTCCGTTGGAGAGCGACGCCGGAGGACGGCGTCGTTGAGCGACGTTTTGAGCGAAGCCCGACGGAGGATGCGATGTACCGGCCCGTGCCCGCGCAGGTCGACCTGCCCGCCCTCGACCACGAGGTGCTGGAGTTCTGGCAGGCCGACCAGGTCTTCGCCCGCAGCCTCGAGCAGTCCGAGGGGCGCCCCGACTGGATCTTCTACGAGGGGCCGCCGACCGCCAACGGCATGCCCGGCACCCACCACATCGAGGCGCGCGTCTTCAAGGACGTCTTCCCGCGCTACCGGACGATGAAGGGCTTCCGGGTCCCGCGCAAGGCCGGCTGGGATTGTCACGGTCTGCCGGTGGAGCTGGCGGTGGAGAAGGAGCTGGGCTTCGCCGGCAAGCAGGACATCGAGAAGTACGGGATCGCCGAGTTCAACGCCCGCTGCCGGGAGTCGGTGACCCGGCACACCGACGCGTTCGCCCGGCTGACCGAGCGCATGGGCTACTGGGTCGACATGGACGACGCGTACCGGACCATGGACCCGGAGTACGTGGAATCCGTCTGGTGGTCGCTCAAGCAGATCTTCGACAAGGGTCTGCTGGTCGAGGACTTCCGGGTGGCGCCGTGGTGCCCGCGCGACCAGACCGCGCTCTCCGATCACGAACTGGCGCAGGGCTACGAGGACGACACCGACCCTTCGGTGTACGTCCGATTGCCGCTCACCGAAGGCCCCCTGGCCGGCGAGGCGTCGCTGTTGGTGTGGACGACCACCCCGTGGACGCTGGTGTCGAACACCGCGGTCGCCGTGCACCCCGAGGTGACCTATGTGGTCGCGACCGACGGCAACGAGCAGCTCGTCGTGGCCGAGGCGCTGCTGCAGCCGGCTCTCGGCGACGGCTGGACGGCCACCGGCCGCAGCTTCACCGGCAAGGAGCTGGAGCGCTGGGCGTACCGTCCGCCGTTCGACCTGGTCGACGTGCCGGACGCGCACATCGTCATCCTGGCCGGCTACGTCACCACCGACAGCGGCACCGGCCTGGTGCATCAGGCGCCCGCGTTCGGCGCCGACGACCTGGCCAGCTGCCGCGCCTACGGCCTGCCGCTGGTCAACCCGATCCGCCCGGACGGCACCTTCGCCCCGCAGACCGCCCTGGTCGGCGGCCGGTTCTTCAAGGACGCCGACCCCCTGCTCGTCGCCGACCTGAGCGAACGCGGCCTGCTGTTCCGCGCCGAGCAATATCAGCACAGCTACCCGCACTGCTGGCGCTGCCACACGCCGCTGATCTACTACGCGCAGCCGTCGTGGTACGTGCGCACCACCGCGGTCCGCGACGACCTGCTCCGCGAGAACGAGCGCACCAACTGGCAGCCCGCGACGATCAAGCATGGACGGTACGGCGACTGGCTGGTCAACAACGTCGACTGGGCGCTGTCCCGGTCCCGTTACTGGGGCACTCCCCTGCCGATCTGGCGCTGCCCGGAGAACCACCTGACCTGTGTCGGCTCCCTCGCCGAGCTGGGCGAGCTGGCCGGCCGGAATCTGTCCGCCCTGGACCCGCACCGCCCGTTCGTCGACGACGTCACCCTGACCTGTCACTGCGGCGCCACCGCGAACCGCGTCCCGGAGGTGATCGACGCCTGGTACGACTCCGGCGCCATGCCGTTCGCCCAGTTCGGCTACCCGCACCGGAACCGGGAGTTGTTCGAGAAGAGCTATCCGGCCCAGTTCATCTGCGAGGCGATCGACCAGACCCGCGGCTGGTTCTACACGCTGATGACCGTCGGCACGATCGTTTTCGGTCGCTCGGCGTACGAGAACGTGGTCTGCCTCGGGCACATCCTGGCCGAGGACGGCCGCAAGATGTCCAAGCACCTCGGCAACATCCTCGAGCCGATCCCGCTGCTGGAGCAGCACGGCGCGGACGCCGTCCGGTGGTACATGGCCGCGGCCGGTTCGCCCTGGTCAGCGCGGCGGGTCGGGCACGCCACCCTGCAGGAGGTGGTGCGCAAGACCCTGCTGACGTACTGGAACACCGTTGCGTTCCAGGCGCTCTACGGGCGTACCTCGCAATGGTCCCCGTCCGCGGCCGACCCCGCCGCGGCCGACCGCCCGGTCCTGGACCGCTGGGTCCTCTCCGAGCTCAACCTGCTGGTGGGCCGGGTCGACGCGGCCATGGCCGCGTTCGACACGCAGGAGGCCGGGCGGCAGCTCGCGGCCTTCATCGACGATCTCTCCAATTGGTACGTGCGGCGCAGCCGCCGCCGTTTCTGGCGCGGCGACCCGGCGGCGCTGGCGACCCTGCACGAAGCGTTGCGCACCGTGACGCTGCTGCTCGCGCCGATCGTCCCGTTCATCACCGAGCGCGTCTGGCAGGACCTGGTCGTCGCCGTCGACCCCACCGCCCCCACGTCGGTGCACCTGGCCGACTACCCGGCCGCCGACGAGACGCTGATCGACCCGGCCCTCGGCGAGCAGGTCACGCTCACCCGGCGCCTGGTCGAACTCGGTCGCACGGCCCGCGCCGAATCCGGCGTCAAGATCCGTCAGCCGCTGTCCCGGTCGCTCGCCTCGGCGCCCGGCTTCGCCGCACTGGACCCGGAACTGATCGCCGAGATCGCCGCGGAACTCAACGTGGCCGCCGTGCTTCCGGTCAGCGACTCCGCGGAGTCGCTGGTGGACACCACCGCAAAAGCCAATTTCCGTACGCTCGGCAAGCGCTTCGGCAAACAGGTGCAGGCCGTCGCCCGGGCGATCGCCGAAGCGGACGCCGCAGCGCTCAACCGCGATCTGGCCGCCGGTACCGCCACGGTCCTGGTCGACGGCTCGCCGGTCACGCTGTCCACCGACGAGGTGATCATCACCGAGACACCGCGGGAAGGCTGGGCCGTCGCCTCCGAGGCCGGCGCGAGCCTGGCCCTCGACCTGCACCTCACCCCTTCGCTGCGGCGGGCCGGCCTGGCCCGCGAAGCGATCCGGCTGATCCAGGACGCCCGCAAGTCCACCGGCCTGGAGGTTACCGACCGCATCGAGCTGCACTACGAGTCGGCGGACGAGCAGGTCACCGCCGCCCTCACCGAACATGCGGCTCTGGTGGCCGACGAGGTCCTCGCGACGAGTTTCGCCGCCGGCAGGCCGGCCTGGGCGCAACAGGCCCACACCGGCTTGAGCCTGACGTTCTGGCTACGCCGGGCAGAAACCCCCTGATCGGGATAATCCACACCGCATTATTTGCTGGTAGACAAGTATCGTGCTCGACAGACACTTCGCCATCGCCACAGACCCGGTGCGCGTCGGCGACGACGAGGTGACGACATCGCGGATCCGGCTCGCCGGAGACCTCGACATAGCCACCCGCGACGACTTGCGCGCCGCCCTGCTCGCCGTCATCGAGGCCGGCGAGTGCGCCCGCCTGCTGGTGGACCTCCGGCAGGTGCGCTTCATCGACTCGGAGGCGCTGAGCGCCCTCATCGAGGGCTACCTCGCCGCCGAAAAGGCCGGCATCGCCTTCCACCTCGTCGAGGCGCGCGGCATCGTGGAACGGGTCCTCACGGTGGTCGGCCTCGACCACCTGTGCGGCCCCACCTGAAGCCGCATGCCCGACCGAGGCCGCAAGCCCGGCCGAGGCCGCAAGCCCGGCCGAGGCCGCAAGCCCGGCCCGGTCAAGGACGCCGGCCGGTCCGGCGACAGCGCGACCGGGCCGCCACCGGGTCACCGGTGGCGGCGCAAACCGTCCCATTCCCGGCGGGCGTCCAGCATCTGCCCGAGCGCCTCGTGCAGCTCGCGCAGCACCGCGACGTCGACCGCAGTCCAGTCCCGCACCTTGACGTCGCGCCCGGGATCGATCGGCACCCCGCGCGCGAGCAACGTGGCGTAGGCGCGCACGAACCGCCGGGCCGCAGCCACATACCGGCTACGAGCCAACGGCGCCTGCCGCTCCGGCCGCGTGTTCCCCACCGCGTCATCGTACGCATGTTCGGATCTTGGCCTCCGACCAGCACACCTGCAGTCAGGTAGGGGCCCGATGCGTGTCCCACAGGAGGCTTGTCACGACCTGACGGTCCATTCGCGTGATCTCAGCCGTCTGCTGAATGCTGAAGGACATGACGCAGCACAGAAAGTAGACCGCTTTCCCCTCGGTCGACCAGCTTGCCACCGACGGCGCTTTCTCGATCTCTCCCATGATCGAGGCCGGATCCTCAAACGCCTCTCGCCACACCGGGACGATCTCCCGCAGCGCGAAATGTGCGACCGCTCGATACTGGTCTGTGCGGGTGGGCACCATGCGCGGCCCGAATTTCGCCAGAAACTTGTCCACCACTGGCCCAGCCCTGCGTCCGGGTGGCATGCGCTTCGCGAGATAGCCCTCCAGATATCCGCGAAGTGCTCTGACCCGCGCCTCATCTACTCGGAACTCGTAGCCGTCGGGACCGCGGGTCACCGAGTTCCGCACCACATGATCGCGCCACTTGGCCGGCCACGCCGTGGTCCGAGACCACCTGATCCCTTCGAACGGAACCCCGCGCAGATCAACAGCACCGAGATCTTTCCCGGAGAAGTCGGCCAGCAACGTCTCGAATTCGGTGAACCCGGCGTGGACCGACCGCAGACCCAACCTCCCGGCCAGCTCCCGCACGCCCCTGATCCGCGGCATGGTTTCCGAATCAAAGGCCAACGCGCCATCGATCTCCGCCCGCAGTTGGATCATGGCCGGAGCTGCCCGGCCGGGCCCGCCGCAGCGTGCCATCGCCGCGTCCACATCGCGGCGCGCGATCAGAAACATGCACGCGAAAGTAGACATGCATTCGCAGACCGGCGCTGCGGCGAGAGCCGGCACGGCGGCGTGAGTGCGAAGCTCGACCAGTTCAGCCACCCGGCGCGACGCCACCCGATCCAGGATCTCCCGGAATCCACCCGAGCCGGCCCGGAGAACCGGCAGCCTACGCATGATCGGTCCGCGTGCCGACTGCCGCAGGAGATCGCCGATCCGGCCCACCAGTTCGTCATCGCAGTGCTCACGATGGTGGTAGGCGCCGGCCGCGATCAGCTTCCGCGCCGCCTGCTGGGCCGTCTGGTACGGCACGCCGAGGCGTTCGGCCACGGTTGCGATGCGCTTCCGGCGGCTGCTATTGCTCATCGCTGCCGTCCGCTGTCTTCCCCAAGGCGGACCGGCTCCACTCGATGAGCCGATCCAGCACGTCGTTGGCGAACATCCCGTAACGATGCGGGCTGATGAGCCCGCCGATCGCGACGATCGGCACCAGCGCGACCGCCACGACGACGATGACGACATGCGGAATCAGAATGCCCAGCGGACGGCCGCAAGACCCTTCGACCGCGCAACGGATCAGGTCCGGGTGATCCTGCGGTAAGGCTCTCGTGGAGCCGCGAGAAAGCTAACAACCCAGCGGCCCGGCACGCAACGAAAGTCACCCGTGGCGCGCGTGTCGGTGCCGACGGAAGGTGAACCGGGTGGCGTCGCGGGGGAACTCGGTCCAGGCCAGCACCCGGGACGGGGTCAGCAGCCACAGCTCGGCGGTGTAGGCCTCGGGTGGGGCCGCGTAGCCGTACTTCGTCTTGGACAGCGCGGCCAACTCGCGCGCCTGCGAGGCGGTCGGCGTGGTCAGGCCCGCGGTGCCCTCCACGATGACGGCCCGGGCGCCGTCCTCCACGTGGGCCGCGGCGGCGCCGTCGGCGAGCAGGTTGCGGTGGTGGACGGTGGCCGTGCTGCCGCCGAACCACAGCGCGTCATCGACCCACAGGCCGTCGGTGGGCACGATGTGCGGGCGGCCGTCCGGCCGGACCGTCGCCAGCCAGTAGCGGGGCGCCGAGGCCAACCGGGCGGACACGTCCGCCCAGGCCAGCAGCCGGTCCGGCGGGCGGCCGTAGTCGTCCGGCAGAGTCATCGGTACGGCCACCGGCGGCGATGCGGTCATGGGTCATGCTCCCACGGCCAGTCGCCGCGCGTATTCGTCGTCGGGCGCGATATCGTCGACCGCCTGACGGGCAGCGTCCTGCTCGCCGCGGGCCCGCAGCAGGCGGATCAGCAGGTAGAGCGCGGTCCGGTCACCGGAAGCAGCGCGGGCTCGCAGGTCGTCGGCGCGGCCTTCCTCGTGCAGTTGCCGGTCGAGGCGCCGGCGTGCCCGGGCGTCATTGGTCGCCAGCGCGGCGAGTTCGTCGAGTCGCCCAGCGCGGGCCAGCGCGTCCAGATATCCGTAGTAGGCCTGGTGAAGTGTGCCGTCCAGGTCGTCCACGACCTCGGGGAACCGGGCGCCGGTGACCGACGCGAACAGATCGACCGCAGCCGCGTAGTCGCCTCGCTCTCTGGCCCGGTCGGCGGCGGCGAGGATGGAGAACGGCGGCTGCAGGCGGTGATCCAGCTCGGAGATCTTGATCAGCGCCGCGGCCTTGTCGTCGTGGACCTTGCTGCGGGGCCAGCGCGACCGGTCGGAGTCGGTCTCCTCGACGCCGTGCACGTGGTCGGCGAGTGCCTGCACACCTTCGGCCGCGACCAGTTCGAAGATGCCGTACCAGTGCGGGAACCCGTTGACCGCGTAACGGTCGACGACGTCGGCCACCCCGTCGGTCATCAGCAGGACGGCGTCGACCTCAGCACGCGGCCAGCTGCGCACGACGGCTTCGTGGGCGGCAGCCGGGTCGGCCTCGGCGATCCAGTACCCGCCGGGGCGGTTGCGCAGCGCACGCTGGGCGGCCTGCAGCTCGATCATGAGCCGGGTGAGCTCGTCCCCGGTCGGGCATCGCGCCTGGAGGGCGGCACGCTGTGAGGCCGCGATCGGGTCGAGGCGGTCGTCGTAGACGCGATGGGCGCGCTGGTCGCGGGTGTAGACGATCGCGGTGGAGTCGCCGAGCGTCAGTACCTCGATCGTCTCCTCGGTCCAGCGGCAGATCAGCACGGTCGACGACGGGGCGTCACCAGGCATGAGCTGCGTGCGGGCGACGACGGCCCGGATGGCGTCGGCGAGGTGCGCGGTCAGGGGCAGGTCGTCCGGGCGTCGCAGGCATCGGGCGAGCTCGGCGGCGAGCTGATCGGCATACCAGCCGCCGTCCCGTTCCTCCGGGACCCACGACGAGGCGCCGTCGAGCACGATCACGGCGTCGTCCAGGACGACGATGCGGTCCTGGGTCGGAGTGCCGGCCGAGCCGGACCGGTGGCCGGTCTCGATGCGTACGGTCACTACTGGAAACTCTCCTTCGAGAATGAAACCCTGAGGCATGACCACCAGTCGGAAGATCCCGCTCTCCTGCCGGCTCAACCTGCGTCATCAGTGGCGGACCCGCAGCACCGAGGACGGCAATCGGTGGAAGGCGTGCGCCCACTGCGACCGGATGAAGGAAACCACGAACATCGACGTCCACCTGTTCCACTGACGACCGTCACCATTCGACGCGGACGTCGCCGAATGAGAGGCGCTCCAGCTTCTCGGCCTGCGCGACCGCGTCTTCGTGCGCCGCGGCCAGCACGTCAGCGGGCTGCCCGCGCAGCTCGTCGCCGATGATCGGCGGGCCGTATCCGAGTCCGCGCTGCCGGATCCGCTCGCGCAGCTGATCCGGGCCCGCGTGCAGCCGGTAGACGGTGATGCGCGCCGCGGGCAGCGCGTCGCGGTAGAGCTTCAGCTGGTCCGGGTTCTCGATCCGGCCGACAACAACGAGTCGCTGTGCACCGTACGCCGAGAAGTTTGTATGGACAGCGGCCAGATTGGCCGCCTTGAGCCGATGATCGTGGCCGAAGCCGATCTGCTGGAGGTCGACGAATCCGGTGGTGTGGCCGTCCCGCCGGAACCGCTCGGCAAGCTCCCATCCGAACGTCGACTTGCCGACCGCGGGCGCCCCGCAGACAAAGATGATCTCCCCCGGCGTCGCAGCCGGTTGCGGCCAGTCGCCCGGCTGCCGGGACGGGCAGAACGGCCACCGCTCGCGGACCTCGGCGAGCACATCAGCCGCAGTGCGCCCGGTGGTGTCCAGGACGGGATACGGCAAGCCGCTGCGGTCGAGCACGACTCCCGCCCGCAGCGCGGCTTCGCGCTCTTCACCAGGGCGGGCCCGGTCCACCAGGCGCCGGCGGTGTTCAGGCTGGTCGCAGCGCAACCGCAGTACAGTGAGCTCAACCCCGGTCAGGTGCTCGGTATGGATGCCGCGGTGCGAGTCGATGTAGCCGGAGACGATCAGGCTGGTCGCGCCGGCCGCCGCGTAGTTGGCCGCCACCTGCCCGAGGATGCGCGCCTCGAGGATCGTGCGGCCGGGGTCGGACGGGATCTCCGGGTAGCACATGCCCAGCTGGTCGATGTCGACGTGAGCGGCGCCGGGCCGCTCGTTGAACAACTCCCACGCGATGGTGGACTTCCCGACGCCGGACGGGCCGCACAACCAGAGCACCGGAAAACGGTCAAGCATCGGGATCCCTCAGTGAGGTGGGCGAGATCAGGGGTTGCAGCAGGGCGTCGCCGATGATGCCCCGCGGCCGCCGGACGACGCCGGCGAGCAGGTCGGCGACCTGGACCCGCGGGTCGTCGCGGGAGTCGACCATCACCAGCCCGGCCAGCGGCGACACGCCCGCCGGACCGGTCAGTGCCTGTTTCAGGCGGGTCAGCCGGTCGGCGGTGAGCGCGCTCTGCTCGTCGTGGAAGACCAGCACCTGCCGCTGCCCGCCGCTCCAGAACAGCACGGTTTCGGCCAGCGCCGGCAGCAGCGGCTCCAGCGGGGGCGGAATCGTACGGTCGTCGCGGTCGAGCCTGGTCAGCACCGCCCACACCACGCCCGGATCGAGGGCGTCCAGGACGGGCTCCCCCAGACCGTGCCGGGCCAGCGCGTCGCGGGCCTGGAAGAAGCGGTCCACACCGGGCTGAGCCGGCGGCCTGCGTTTGATCCGGACCAGGTCGACGAAGGCCGCCAGGAACTCGTCCCAGTCGTTTCCGGCCGCGCGCCCGGCCCGGTACAGCGCGAGGGCGGCCGGCCGGCGATCCAGCGCCAGCCGGGTGCCGGCCGCATACGACGGCTCACTCAGCAGCAGGTCGACGATCCGGGTGACCAGGAAGAACTCCTTGTCGACCAGATAGACCTGCGCCCGGCCGCGGAGCGCGGTCAGGAACCACTCCAGCGCCTCACCCGCGCGCGGCCGGCGCAGGAACTGCCCGGACTTCAGCTCGTGCGGCGAGAACCGGAAGCCGGACCGCAGCTCGGTGATCAACTCGACGGCCTCGGGCCCGCTCAGGTCGACGCTCGCGTGCGTGATCACCGGCGTGGCCGGATCGAGCAGATTGGAGCCGGAGAACCCCGACTCGTCGCACGCGATCTCCACGACCGCGCCGGCCACCGCGCCCGTCGGCGGCAACCCACCCTGCAGCGGCGACCTCACCCGAGCATGGTCGCCCTCGGCACGTTCATCGAACAACCGCATTTCGTACGGGCGACGCAGCGAGATTGAACGTGATCACCCCACCGACGATGAGCGCCAGCGCGGTGCTGATCCCGACCGTGATCGGCTCGCCGAACAGTGGGACGGCCAGCAGTGTGGTGAGCACCGGGCTGATCGCGCCGGTCACCGCCGGAATGCTGCTGCCGAGCCGGCGGACCGCGTACGCGTAGCTCAACGTCGACAGGATGCCGGTTCCGACGCCCTGCAGGACCGCGAACAGCGCGATGTTCGACGCCGGCGCGGCGCCCCAGGCTCGACGGCAGCACTCCGGTCGCGGCCAGGACGACGGCGGCCAGCGCGGACGGAACGCAGACGACCAGGACGAGGCTGACCAGATCCAGCGCGGTGGAGCGCAGCGCGATCGTGTAGATCGCCCACGCGCACCCGGCGGCCAGCAGCACACCGATCCCGGCGAGCGTGGCCGCCGAGGTCGTCAGCACGGCGGCCGCCACCACCCCGGAGACGATCGCGGCCAGCGCGACCGCCCGCTGCCGGCCGACCCGCTCGTGCCGCCACCCGGCCAGGATGAGCGCCACGAACAGCGGCACCGATCCGGGCAGCAACAGGCCGACGAGCGCCGCCGAGGTCAGGCTGCCGCCCAGCGCGGAGAGCAGGAAATGCGGCAGCCCGGCCAGGCAGAGCGCGGCGACGAGGCCGGCGCGCTCGCGGCGTGCCGCCCGGATCGCCCGCGGCAACCACGGCGCCAGCAGGATCACCGGTGTCACGAATCGCAGGATCGCCGCGTCGACGGGCATCAGGCCGGACCCGCCGATCCCGCGGATGGTGAGCGCGAACGACGCCCACAACAGCACAGCCGTCGCGAGCGCCGCGACGGCACGAACAGGTCGTCCCATAGGGGCAAGGCTAGGAAGTACGGTGGGGCATGCGATTGCTAGTTATGCCACGGACATGGCCATGAGTGGCAGAATCTGCCACATGATCGCCTTGGACAGCATCGACCGCCGGATTCTGCTGGAACTGCAGAAGGACGGCCGGCTCACCAACCAGGAGCTGGCCGACCGGATCGGGCTCTCGCCGTCGCCGTGCCTGCGGCGGGTCCGGCAACTGCAGGAGTCCGGGGTGATCGAGCGCTACACCGCGGTGGTGTCGCCGAAGGCGCTCGGCCTGTCGATCACCGCCTTCGCGCGCCTGACCCTGCTCTCGCACGCCTCGCCGGTCGTCGACGAGGTCGAGGAGCGACTGCGGGCGATCCCCGAGGTGGTCGAGGCCTACCTGCTCGCCGGCGACGACGACTACCTCGTCAAGATCGTCATCAAGTCGTTCGAGGACTACGAGGATCTGCTGCGCCGCGAGATCCGGTCGATCCCGTCGCTCGCCTCGATCAAGACGACGTTCGCCTTCGCCGTCACCAAGCCGCAGTCCCCGCTGCCCATGCCGTGAGCCCGGTCAGCGCACCGCGCCCAGCTGTTTGACGTGCTTGAGCACCGGCGCCGACTCGATGCGCTCGACCCCGTCGAGCGAGCCGAGCCGCTCGGTCACGTAGCGGTAGAACGCCGGCATGTCCGGGCAGACCGCAGTCACCTGCAGGTTGGTCGGGCCGGTGGTCGCGGCGGCGAAGACCACCTCCTCGTGCTCGGCCAGCACGGCGCCGACCGAGGCCACCCGTGACGGCGCGACCGACAGCCACAGCACCACCGCGGCCCGGAACCCGAACAGCTCCGGCTCGATCTCCACGTCGGTGTAGAGCGACCCCGAGCCGAGCAGCTCCTGCACCCGCCGGCGCACGGTCGACTCCGGCCAGCCGGTCGCCGCGGCGAGCTCGGTGTAGCTGAGCCGGCCGTCCCACGACAGCGCCTCGACCAGCGCCGCGTCGGCGCCGGTGAGCCGCGCCGCCCCCGGTGGACCGGCCGGCCAGCGCGGGGTCAGGGCTTCGATCTGCCCGGCGGTGAGCGCGTCGTCGCGGCGGTCCGGGCCGACCGCGCCACCGACGTACTGGTGGATCACGCAATACGCGGTCACCGCGACCAGGCGCGGTGTGCGCGGCAGTTTCTGCAGCAGCAGCGACTCACGATCCGCAGTCGCCGGAACGCGTACGCTGCACGCGATCTCGGTCCCGCCGGACATGATCGCCACCCACCCGGTGTCCGGGCGGCGGGCCAGCGCCCCGGCGATCGGCACCGCGGCGTCCGGCGCCGCGCTCAGGCGGAGCGTCCACATCTCGTACCCCAGCTCGATGGCATTGGGCAGCCCCACCACCCGCAGCCCCGCCTCCTCGCGCAACCGGCGATAGCGCCGGGCGACCGTCTGGTCGGAGACGCCGAGCACCGTACCGATCTCGCGGTAACCGGCCCGGCCGTTGATCCGCAGCGCGTGCGTCACCTGCCGGTCCAGCTCGTCGATTTCCACCATCCGAGCCTAGCCTTTGTCGAGATCCGCAGGATCCCGTGCACTGGTTAACGGATTCTGCGAGGCAGGCGGCACTCTGCACAGCATGCGCAAATGGTCACCCCTGATCGCCGTCTGTCTCGGCACCTTCCTGCTGCTCGTCGACGTCACCATCGTCGTCGTCGCGCTTCCGACCGTCGGCGACGAGTTCCGGGCCGGCTACGCCGACCTGCAGTGGGTCCTCGACGGGTACGCCCTCGCGCTCGCCGCCCTGCTGCTCGGCGCCGGCTCGCTCGCCGACCGGTACGGCCGCCGCCGCACCTACCTCGCCGGGATCGGCCTGTTCGCGTTCTCCTCACTGCTGTGCGCGATCGCCCCTAACGAGCAGGCGCTGATCGCCGCCCGCATCCTGCAGGGCGCCGGCGGCGCGGCCATGTTCGCCACGACCGCGGCCCTGCTCAACGTCACCTACCAGGGCCGCGACCGGGGCACCGCGTTCGGGATCTGGGGCGCGGTCAACGGCGCCGCCGCGGCGGCCGGGCCCCTCGCCGGTGGCCTGCTCACCGAGCACTTCGGCTGGCGCTGGATCTTCCTGGTCAACCTGCCGGTCTGCCTGGCCGCCGTCTGGTTCACGGTGCGCGGCGTGACCGAGTCCAAGGCGCCGTCCGGCGGCCGCTTCGACCTGCCCGGCACGATCAGCTTCACGGTGGCGGCGGGCGCGTGGACGTACGCGCTGATCCGCGCCGGCGAAGCCGGATGGACCGACACCCTGGCCCTCGCCGCGTTCGCTGCCGGCGCCCTCGCCTCGATCGCGTTCCTCGCCGCCGAACGCCGCTCCGATCACCCGATGCTGGACCTGGCGCTGTTCCGGCAGCCGTCGTTCGCCGTGCTGATCGTGGCCGCGTTCCTCACCCAGGCCGCCGCCTTCGGGTACCTGCCGTTCACCACGGTCTGGCTGCAGCAGGTGCTCGGCAACGGCCCGGTCGACGCCGGCCTGTACGGTGCGCTGCCGATGGCCGCCGCCTCACTGGTGGTCGGCGCCGCGGCCGGACGGCTGCTGCAGCGCGTCGCCCCGCGCTGGACCGTCGGACTCGGCCTGCTGCTGATCGCCGCCGGCGACCTGCTGCAGGCGCGCCTGGACGCGGACAGCAGCGGCGCCGCGCTGATCCCCGGCCTGATCCTGGTCGGACTCGGGGTCGGCTCGGTGCTGCCGTCGCTGTCGTCCGCGGTGCTCGGCGCGGTGCCGCGGGAGCGCAGCGGCATGGCCGGCGGGGCGCTCAACACGTTCCGGCAGCTCGGGTTCGCGCTCGGCGTCGCGGTCTTCGGCACGATCTTCGCGAACCGGGTGAGCGACGGGCACGGTCAGCCGGCGGCGTTCGCAGACGGGCTGAACGCGATGCTCACCGTGGCGGCAGTGCTCGCCGTGATCGCCGCGCTGCTGGTGCTCGCCGTCGTGCCGAGCCGCGACGCTGGAGTGGGCAGCCGCGGCCGCGACGCCCTTGAGCCGGCCGGGCGGTAGCCGACCGGGGCTCAGCGGCGAGCCAGCCGCCGGGCCCCGGAGATCCCCGCCTCGTACGGCAGGCCGTAGTGCTCGAACAGCGCCGGCTCGTCGGTGGCGGCCAGTTCCCCGTCGAGTCCGATGCTGGGCGCGTTGCCGACCAGCTTCTTGTCGTAGCGGACCCGCACGGCCTTGGGCGTGACCGTCGCGCCGGTGAGCGGAACGAAGACGAGCCGGTGCCGTCCGATGATGCCCACCCGCACGGTGGCGAACGCCGGCTCGTCATTGATCGTGTCGACGTAGACGGCTTCCAGATCGCCGATCTTGTCGCCCTCCGGGTCGATGACGTTCTCGCCGCGCCAGTCACGAAGATTCTCAGCCGGGAACATGTGGTGCTCATGCCCCGGTGGAGCCCGGCGAAACGCCGTCGCCGAGCAACTGCGCGAGCCGGGCCGCCCCGACGTTGCCGCCCGAGATGATCACACCGATCCGGGCCGGCGCCGGATTCAGCCGCCCGGCCAGCAGCGCGGCCGGCCCGGACGCGCCGCTGGGCTCCATCACCAGCTTGAGCCGGTCCACGGCGAACCGCATCGCCTCGCGCAGCTCGTCGTCGCTGACCAGCACGATCTCGTCGACCAGCCGCCGATTGATCGCGAAGGTCAGCTCGCCGGGAATCGGGGCGGCCTGCCCGTCGGCGATGGTGCGCGGCACGTCGATGCGGACCCGCTCACCGGCGGCGAGCGAGCGCCTGGTGTCGTCGCCGGCCTGCGGTTCGACGCCGATCACGCGGATGCCCGGCTGCAGGCCCTTGGCAGCGGTCGCGCTCCCGGCGATCAGCCCGCCGCCACCGACCGGCACGACCAGCGCGTCCAGGGCGCCGGTCTCCTCGAGCAGTTCCAGGGCGGCGGTGCCCTGGCCGGCGATGATGTGCGGATGATCGTACGGCGGGATCAGCGCCAGGCCCCGCTCCTCGGCCAGCCGCCGGCCGATCTCCTCGCGGTTGCCGGTGTACCGGTCGTAGGTGACGATCTCGGCGCCGTACCCGCGGACCGCGTCCAGTTTGGAGGCCGGGGTGTCGGCCGGCATCACGATCACCGCGGTGCTTCCCAGCTCCCGCGCCGACAGCGCGACCGCCTGGGCGTGGTTGCCGGACGAGTAGGCGACGATCCCCCGGGCCAGCTGCTCCGGCGCCAGCTGCTTGATGGCGTTGTACGCGCCGCGAATCTTGAAGGCGCCGACACGCTGCAGGTTCTCCGCCTTCAGGAACACCTGCGCGCCCACCCGCTCGTCGAGCGTGCGGGACCGGATCACCGGCGTGCGGTGAGCGAAACCCTCGATCCGCTCCGCGGCGTCCCGGACATCCTGCAGAGTCACCATGCGCCGATCGTACGAGCCCGCGGAAGATGGCATATCGATGGCGATCCTTGCGCTATAGCGTCGAGCCCATGGGCACTCGACAGATGAAAGTGCACCCGGGCCGCCATTTCGGCTGGTGGGCCGAGGGTCGGCGGGCGAGCGGCCGGCTGTTCATGAAGACGTGGTGGCCGGCCGAGGGCCTGGCCCGCGGCGTGGCCCGGCTGCTGAGCGGCGGAAGCCCGGTCCAGACCACCGAGCATCCCCGCAAGCGTTAGCGCCTCCCACGGGCGGAGGCGGCGTGGCTGGGGCAGCACGATCGAACCGCCCGCCTCAGGCTCGCTCGCGTGGAGCCCGGAGCGACTGCTCGCCGACGGCCCCGGATAGCAACCGGGCCCGTCCGACGTAGGCGGGTGGTTCCGCGCGCCGCCGGGGCAGGCCGTCGATCAGTTCGTCCAGCCGCTTCAGTTTCGCGTCGCCCGCGTCGGCCAGATAGTCGTCCGGCCGGGTCGCGTCCAGCCCGCCCGGCACCCCGGCCGCCTTCAACATCACCGTGGCCAGGGCGGCAACGGCGAGATTGACGAACAGGGCGACCATTCCCACGTACACCGTCGTCCCATTGCCCAACGGCCAGCTGGACCCGCCAAAATGCTCGGCGACCACCCGCCCGGTCGCGTCCAGTTTCGGAATGCTGTAAAGCATCGCCACGCCGACCCCCAGACCGGCGATCAGCCCGGAAATGAGCGCGGCCCGATGGAACCAGCCGGTGACCAGGCCCAGGAACGTCGCCGGAATGGTCTGCAGGATGACCACCCCACCGATCAGCTGCAGGTCGACCGAATACGCCGGGTCGACCGCCAGGATCAGGGCCGCCGCACCGAATTTCACCACCAGCGACACCCACCGGCTCACCCGCGCCTCGGTGGCCGGTGACGCGTTCGGCTGCAGATACGGGCGGAACAGACTGCGGGTGAAAGCGTTCGCCGCGGCGATCGACATCACCGCGGCCGGAATCAGAGCGGCAACGGTCAGCGCGGCGTAGGCGATCCCGGCCGACCAGCCGGGGAAATGCGAATGGATCAGCTGCGGAATGACGGTGTTGAGGTCGCCGTCGACCGGTTTCACCCCGCGCGAGAGCGCGAAGAAACCGAGCAGCGCCATCACGGCGAGGGCCATGCAGTAAACCGGCAGGGCGGCGGCGTTACGCCGAACAGTTGCGCGGTCCTTGGCGGCAAGCATGCCGACCAGAGCATGAGGGTACGCGAAAACGGCCAGCGCCGAGCCGATGATCAGAGTCAGGAACCCGAGATGACCGGTGTCCGGCAACAACAGCCCGTCGATACGGGACGGCGTCGCCGCGAAATGCTCCCCGGCCACCCGGAAGGTGCGGTCCCACCCGCCGTACATGGCGACCACCAGCAGCGCGGTCAGCAACATCCACGCCATCAGCGCGTCCTTGACGACCGACAGCAGAGCCGGCGCGCGCAACCCGGACCGGAACGTGCACACCGACACGACCGTCACCGCGGCCAGCAGCGGCCACTCCCCGCCGAACCCGACCGTACGCAGCACCGCCTGCAACGACAGCAGCTGCACCGCGACGTACGGCATGGTCGCCAGAATCCCGGTGACCGCGACGAGCGCGCCCAGCCCGGGTGATCCGAATCGGGCAGCCGCGAACTCGCTGTGGGTGAGGAAACCGTGCCGCCTCGCGACCGACCAGGCCCGGGTCGTGAACACGAACGTCAATGGCGTCGTGATGATGGCGAACGGCACCGCGAAGAACCCGATCGCCCCGATGCCGTAGGTCAACGCCGGCACCGCGATGAACGTGTACGCGCTGTACATGCTCCCGCCGATCAGGAACCAGATCGCCCAGTTGCCGAACGCGCGCCCGCCGACACCCCATTCCTCGAGGGTGTGCGGGTTCTCCGGCCGCCGCCAGCGGGCCGCGCCGAAGCCGAGGACCAGCACCACCGCCATCAGCACGGCAAAGACGCCGACCTCGATGTCACGCTCACTCATGATCGTCCTCGCGGGTGGCCACGTGCACGACGGAGATGACGACGATCGCGAACAGCGCGCAGGCGAACTGGTACCAGAAGAAGAACGGCACCCCGAGCACGGTCGGTTCAATCCGGTTGGCGTACGGGGTGAGCAGCGGTGCGACGGCCGGCAGAATCAGCAGCCATTGCCAATGGCGGGACATGGATCTCCTTGTCAGGAATGCGCTCAACAGCGTGCGGCACGCCCGAGGGCGTGCCGCACGTGAGAAAGGCGTCGCTTACCGCGCGTCCGCGGGCAACAGGTAACCCGCCCGAATGTTGCGCAGATCAGTGCGCGCGACCTTGATGAGGTACGCGACACGGCTCGGATACAACTGCTCGAGAAGCGCCCGGTCGAACGGCACATACGTGCCGAACAGCCGGCAGAACGACTCACCGCTGTTGTCCCCGCTGTTCAGCGCGGTCGGCACGGCCACCTCGGAGAGCCGGATCCCGCCCCGGGCCAGGCCCAGCTCGTCGCGCTGTTTGCTGCCGTCCTCGTTGACCACGAGCGGTTCGGCGGCCGGCGGCGGGGTGCCGCGGCGCACCCAGCGCTCCAGATGCCGGTAGGACGCGGCCACCACGTGATGCAGCGGCACCCGGCTGAACGGGGGCTGCGCGCAGTCGTACACCGGCGCCGCGCCCAGATCGCGCACCTGGATGGGCTCCCGATACACCTGGCCGGCATGGCCGGAGTGGGCGCTGCCGGCGACCTCCCAGCGGCGGAACCGGTCGGTGTCCGGCGGCCGCACCGGGCTGCGCACGTCAGTCTCGGACAGCACCTGGAACACCGGTTCCGGGCCGCGCCGCGCCGGGGCGCTGCCGACGATGAACCCGTAGCCGTCGAAGACCGGCGCCACCTGCGGCAACACCCGGTCGTAGTAGACCGTCATCCGGGCCGCCGACTGCGAGGCGCCGATCGCGAGCAAGGTGCGGGCCGTCAGCCCGCCGAGCGGTTTGCGGCTCGCGGTGAGCGCCTTCGCGGCCTGGGCGAAGATGTCGTACGAGAGCTCGTCGGCAGCGAACCGGCCGCCACCGGTGACATCGAGCGAACCGTAACGCGCCGGACTCCAGCCCCGCAGCTGGTCCACGCCCACCCGCTGCGCGGAGACGCCGATCCACGCGTACCCGGCCCGGGTGACGGTGTCCACGTTCCACAGCGCGTCCAGGTCGTAGCCGGCCGTGACGTTCTGCCACTCGACCAGGGCGGTCCCGTTGAAGTGCTTCGCCTTCGCCGGGCGGCGCACCACGATCCGGGTGGTGTACGGGACGTCCTCGGCGACCCGTACCCCGGCGGTGTCCCATCCGTCGGCCCGGCCGGAGATCAGGAACTCCTGCTCGACATAGCCGCGCGCGGCCAGATCGTCCACAGTGGCGAAGAACGGATAGGTGTCGGCGATATCCGGCGACTTCGGGTCGCCGGGCGCGGTGCCGGGCAGCGGCCCGATGACCTCCGCCGGTGTGCCGGCGACAGCGGGCGGGGCGCCGGTGAGCAGCGTGCCGCCCAGGACGGCGATCGCGACGGCGGCGGATCGCCACGAGTGCTTGACCATGCCGCACCATAAGCAGCCGTCTATACGTCACGCCATGGTCGCGGCCAAGGCTGCGACACCTGTCTCAGCAAGCGGCGAGCAACAGGGTCCGGGCGGCGCGGTGCGCCAGGTTGAGATCGGCGGGACGGCCCGCGACCAGTTCGCCGTAGAGCGCCGACTCGATGATCCGCACATACAGGTAGGCGAGGTCCGGGCCGGCGCTGTCCAGCCCGACCTCGGTGAAGATCTCCTGCTGGGCGGCCACGATCCGCTCGGTCAGCCCGCCCGCGCTGGTCAGCAGGATCCGCGCGGCGGCCTCCGGCTCGGCCGCGATGAACCGGCGGAACGGCTCGGCGGCCAGCAGCCGACCGGTGAACCGGTAGGTGATCTCGACAGCGCCGTCCACACCGGACCGGGTACGGCTCCGTCGCGCCTCAGCGAGCATCCGCTCGGCCAGCCGCCACAGCACCTCGCCGAGCAGCCGGTCCCGGCCGTGCGTCACCCGGTACAGGGTGGCCCGGCTGATACACATCGCGGCGGCCAGCCGATCCATGTCGACGGTGCCGTGCCGCAGAAAGAAGTGGCATCCGGCGCGCGCCACCTCGTCGTCACTCACCACCCGACGGCCGTTCACGCTCAGCACCGTACGTCACGATCGTCGATGGCAGCACCCGATGGCCGGGCAAGGAATGCCCGGCCATCGGTCGTACTCATTTCTTGCGGGCGTGTGCGACCAGATCCTTCAGCTTGCCGAAACGCTGGCCCTCGGCCTGCGCGGCGATCGGCTCCTCGCCGCCCTCGTGCTGGGCGGCGACCGACTCCACGCCGCCCTCGTTCTCGACGAAGACACCGCAGTTGGGGTGCACCACCGAGTAGAACGCCGGGTCCAGAGCCGACGACTTGACCGCCCTCGGCTTGGCGGCCGGCGGCGGGGCGCCCTGCCAGCGCAGCAGCCAGACGCCGCGGCCCTCGGGCATGTCCGCCTTCATCTTCTCGACGATCGGGGCGATCGGCTCCGGCACGAAGGCGACCGGGAACTCGACCTCGACCCTGCCCTTGAGCTCCGGGCGCAGCGCGCCGCGCAGCACCTGGGTCGGCTTCAGCTCGACCACGATCTGCTGCAGGTCGTGGATGGGGCGGCCGGGGCGTACCCCGATCACCTCGGCCTCGATCGTGGCGGTGGCCTGACCGTAGGCGGCCGCCAGCGACTCGGGCTGCGGAACGAGCAGGGCACTCTCGGCCGGGCGCAGGGCGTCGTAGAAGCCGGTGCCGCTGTGCTTCGCGGCCTGCTCCACGACCGGCGCGGGCTGCGCGGCCGGAGCCGACGGCTGGTTCCCCGCGCAACCGGCGATCATCGCGGTGGCCACCGACAGGACGGCAGCGGTACGGATCATCTTCAGCATTGCTGTCACCTCCCGGTTCTCAGTAGCGCGCGTTGACGTGCGCGATGTCGTGGGCCTGCAGGATCGATCCGGTGGCGCTGCGCGGGTACGTGTACATGCAGCTGTTGGTGTCGTCGGAGTGCTGCAGACCGACCGTGTGGCCCAGCTCGTGACAGGCGAGCACCCGGCGGGTGAACTCGGTGTCCAGGTAGGTGGTGTTCCAGTAGTACCAGGAGTTCATGATTATGTTCTGGCCCCGGCACCAGCGGTTCGGGTGCGAGCCGCCGGTACCGGTGTTGTTCGCCGGGCACCGCGCGATCCCGAGCCACCCGCTGGCGCCGTAGTCGAAATCGTGCACCCACACGTCCGGCAGCGAGTCCGACTCGTTCCGGTACACGGTCATGTCAGTCCGGTTCAACTGGGAGATCGCGTGATTCGCGGCCACCGCCGCACCGGGAATGCCGTTCCAGTAATCGTCCGGGTCGGACAGGTTCTGGAATCGGATCGCGTGGTCGGGGTTGTTCGCCATGCTCACGCAGTCGTAGGCGTTGTCGCAGACCGAGCCGAACGGGTTGGCGAGGGCCGGGCTGGGTGCCAGCGCCGCCGCGCCGGCGGTGGCGAGCAGGGTCAATGCCGACAGGCTGGACAGGCGGTTCCATGCGTCAATGTCCGATCTGATTGTTCACGCTTCGGAACGGCTCCGTGCTCGGCGCCGGCAACAGCAACGACCTCGATCTGCCCCGGATCCTCGACACCTACGCCGAGGTGCACCTGGTCGACATCGACGAACAGGCCCTGGCCGAGGGCGTGGCCCGGCAGCAGGTCGAGTCCGCAACCGGCCTGGTGCTGCACGGTGGCGTCGACGTCACCGACCCGGCCTGGCAGATCGACCCGGCCGACGTGGCCGTCTCCTCTGCCCTGCTGACCCAGCTGATCGACACCGCCGAACAGACCGGGCAGACCGGCACGCAGCTGCTGACCGTCCGCGACGCCCACCTGCGGCTGATCGCGCGGCTGCTGACGCCGAAGGGCAGCGGCCTGCTCATCACCGACGTGGTCTCCTCGGACACCTGCACCCGGCTCCCGGCGGCCGGCCATCACGAACTGGCCGCCCTGATGATCGACTCCATCAACGCCGGCGACTTCTTCACCGGGACCAACCCGGTCGCCATCCGGCAGCGCCTGATGACCGACCCGCAGATCCGGGCCCACCAGGTCGCCCTCTCCATGCCCTGGCGCTGGCAGCTGGCCAGCCGCTCGTTCCTGGTCTGTGCCGTCGCCTTCGAACCGCACGTCTGAACTCAGGAGCTGCCTTCGGTCACTTCTGCCTCATCGGTGGACCGAGGTCACCGGTCCTGGCGACGCGCCCGCCCGGGCAACGCCGCGCGCCTAGCCTGAACGGCATGTCGTATGTTGCCGCCCGCGACGGCCGCAAGAACCGCAGCGCCGCGACCCGGGCCCCGTCCGTTCCCGACCGGCTCGACGACCTGCACGGCCACAGCATCGGCGTCATCGAGGTGCCGCACCACATGGCGACCGGGCATGCCAGCCGGCGCCGGTACGACCTCGACGACCCGGTGCAGTGCCGGCACGCCTACGAGCAGGTGCTCTGCGAGGCGGCCAACTGCGGCGAGGTCGAGGATCTGCTGAATCCGGCCATGCTGCGCCGGGTGTGGCGTGACCTGCACCTGCCGTCCCGGGTCCGCGAGGCCTGGGAGACCCGGCATCCGACGTTGCGCCGCACGCGCGTGACCGTCTTCGCCCGGGAGGCCACGAACACCCGCCCGGGCGCGGCCCGTGGCTTCGCCCGCCGGGGCCGGGTCAGGATGGCGAACGCCGCCGCCGCGTAACGGTCTCTATGCTGGCCGCCATGATCGAGCGAGTCGGCAAGGGTGCTGTCCTGGCGGCGGCAGTGGCGGTGATGACCGGCTTTCTGGGTGCCGCGCTCGGCAATCGCATCGGGTGGGAGGCTGTGCCGGCCTTCCCGGCGGGGGCCGAGCGGGACCAGCTCGCCGAGCTGTTCACGCCCGGCATGGCGGCCGACTGGTACGAGAGCACGTCCACCTTCGAGAACAACGGTGGCGAGACCGACGCCGCGTCCCTGCAGTACGACACCGGGCGCACCCCGGCCACCGAGGACGTCGACGGCTACCTGGCCGGCCTCGAGCAGCGCCTGGACGCGGCCGGCTGGCGGGTCCTCGACAGCTGGCCGACCAGCCCGACCGACATCGCGACCGGCGTACCGCAGAACAACTCGCAGGCGCTGATCGCCCGTAACGACACGCTCGTGCTCTCGTTCGAGGACTACTTCGACGCGGCGTACGACGAGGGCGGCCTCAGCGTCGTGCTGCACCGCGCCGAACCGCGGTGGCTGACCGTCACCACCCTGCTGGCCGGCCTGCTGGGCGCCCTCGCCGGATGGGTGCTGACCGGATGGGCGAGCCGCGGTCTGCGCGGCCGCGCCGGCATGTCCTACGCGGCAGGCGTGGCCGCGGTCATCGGCATTCTCACGCTGGCGCCGGCGTGGCTGTTCAGCAGCCTGAGCTTCCTCAGCACGCTCACCGGCCGGGGCGCGCAGGACATGCCGTTCTGGCGCGCGCTGGTCCCGACCGACGAGTTCGGCGGCCTGGCCGTGCCCGCTCTGACCGTCCTGGTGGTCGCCCTGCTCATCGCGGTCGCCGGCCGTATCCTCCCGTTGCGGTCAGCCGGAGTCGCGGACGACCAGCCGCATCGATGACGCGTCGCCGTACTCCCGCTGTCTGGCACTCGGCGCATATACATCGATAGGCTTCGAGGTGGGAGCGCTCCCGAGAAGCGCCCTTCGAAGGGAAGTCGATGAAACGTCTTGCCGCGCTGACCGCCACGACCGCCCTGGTCGCCGCCGGGATCGTCGCCCACCCGTCCACGGCCGTCCTCGCGTCCGGGCAGGCCGTCGCCCCGGACACCCGCGTCCTGGCCCGCGTGCACACCGCCGGCCGGGTCGAGGACCGTGGCGCCGGGGTGCGGTACACCTGGCCCGGCGTGTACTTCGAAGGCCGGTTCCGCGGTAGCAGCGTGGGAATCGTGCTCGACGACGCGGTCAACGACTACGCGATCCAGATTGACGACCAGGCCCCGGTCAACCTGGTCACCCCGGGACGCACCACCCACTGGGTGCGTGGGCTGGATCCGGGCGCGCACCGCGTACGGATCGCGAAACGCACCGAAAGCCCCTGGTCAGCGGGACAGTTCGGCGGGTTTGTCGTCGGCGCCGGCGGCGCCGTGCTGAGCAGGCCGGTCCCCCGCAGCCGGCAGATCGAGTTCATCGGCGACTCCTGGACGGCCGGGTACGGCAACATGTCGGCCAGCCGCGACTGCAGCACGACCGGCGGCGTCGACCGCAACAGCAACGCCGACCAGTCCTTCGGCGCGCTCACCGCCCGCGCGCTGGGCGCCGACTACCAGCTCAACGCCTGGTCCGGCCGGGGCATGGTCCGCAACTACAACGGCGGCGATCCCGGCACCGACTACCGCACGTACTACGACCGGACCCTGCAGGCCGCCGACCCCGCGGTGTGGCGGCCGGGCAGCTGGAAGCCGCAGGTCGTGGTGATCGGCCTGGGCATCAACGACTTCTCCACCGCCCTCAACCCCGGCGAGCAGTGGGCCGACGAGGCCGCGCTGGCCGCCGCCTACCGCACGGCCTACCAGGGCTTTCTGGACAAACTTCGGCAACGGTACGGGGCGCGCGTTCAGCTGGTGCTCACCTACCCGGACATGTGGAACACGACGGCCTTCGCCTCGTCGGTCGAGCAGATCGTCGCCGAGCGCAACGCCGCCGGCGACAACCGCGTCCGGGCGCTGCATTACGAGACCGACGCCCTGGGCCTGGACTCCCTCGGCTGCGACTGGCACCCGTCGGCCCGCGACCACCAACTGCTGGCCGGCGTGCTCACCTCGTTCCTCCGAGCCCTCCCGGTGCGGTGGTGACTGATTCCGTGGCTCAACGCCGGCCCAGCCCAGCCGGCTGGCCGCAACGCACGGAACCCGGGCCGAATTCGGCGCATCAACGCCGGCCGGGCTCCCCCAGCTGGCCGTAGCACGGAATCTCCTGCCGCGCCGGGCGAGGCGGGGCCCACCTACTAGGGTGGGCGGGATGAAGCGCGCGACGCCGCAGATTCGGGATGTGGCGGCGGCTGCCGGGGTGTCGTATCAGACCGTGTCGCGGGTGCTGAACAACTCGCCGAACGTGCGGGCCGACACCCGGCAGCTGGTCCTGGAGGCGATCGAGCGGCTGGACTACCGGCCGAACCGGGCGGCGCGGGCGCTGGGCTCGGGCCGGGCGAACGCGGTCACCGTGGTCACCGCGAACACCACCCTTTATGGGTACGCCGGAGTGCTGCAGGGCGTCGAGGAGGCGGGCCGGCTGCTCGGGCTGACCGTCGGCGTGCGCGTGGTCGAATCCGAGGCGGCCGACGACGTGCGGCACGCGGTCGAGTACGTCACCGATCCGAGCTGCGGCAACGTCATCGTGGTGGCGTTCGACCCGGCCGGCAGCGGTGTGCTGCGCGCGATGCCGGAGGACCTCCCGATGGTGGCCGCCACCGAGGCCGGCGGCCTGCCGGGAGTCGACCGCACCATGATCTTCTTGGACGAGCGGGAGGCCGCCGCGGACGCGACCCGGCACCTGCTCGGGCTGGGACACCGCACGGTCCACCATGTGACGATCCCGTCCGAGGTGCGGGACAGCGCCCGGCAGGGCGGCTGGCGTACCGCGCTGGAGCAGGCCAGCGCCGAGGTGCCCGAGGTGGTGCACGCCGGCTGGAACCTGGCGTCGGCGTACCGGGCCGGGCAGGCGCTGGCCGCGGACCCCGCGGTGACCGCCATCCTCTGCGGCAACGACGACACCGCCCTGGCCGTCCGGCGCGCGCTGCACGAAGCCGGCCGCGACGTACCGGGCGACGTGAGCATCGTCGGGTTCGACGACGTGCCGGGCGCGGCTTACTGGACGCCGGCGCTGACCACGGTTCGGATGGACTTCGTCGGACTCGGCCGGGCCTGCGTGGCCGCCCTGGCCGAGGACGCGGCGCCGGTGAGCGTGGATCCGCCGCACCTGGTGGTGCGGGAGTCCACCGCCCCACCCCGGTAGCACCCGTGTAACGAAACCGTAACGCACCCTTCCGCGCGCAGCGTGTGACCGGTCACACTCGACGCGTCCGAAGTAAATGTGACCGGTCACATCTCCTCGAGGAGACCCCCGTGCGATCGAGACACATCACCACCGCCATCGCCGCGACCGTCCTCGCGGCGACCCTCCCCGCCGTCCCCGCCCAGGCCGCACCCTCGCAGTTCACCGTCGACCTGGCGACGAGCACCGGCGCCCTGCGCTACGGCGCCACCGGCTTCCTCTACGGCCTCGGCGACGAGGGCATCCCCACCGAGACCATGCTCGCCGCCCTCAAACCGCAGGTCACCGCCCAGAAAGCACCGGACGGTCTGCAGCACCCGAACGGCGACGCCCTGAAGATCGCCCCGATGTTCAAGCGCGCCGGCGGCCGCGAGATCCAGATCTACATGCAGGACATCTACCAGCAGTGGCCGTACGAGAACCTCGGCATCAACGACTACCTGGCCAAGGTGGACACCATCACCCGCAAGGTGGTCGTCGATCCGTACCGCAGCTCCTACGTCTACGTCCCGTTCAACGAGCCCGACTTGATCTGGTACGGCGGCAACCTGTCCGGGCTGCTCGCCGACTGGCGCACGGTGTTCCGCCGGATCCGCTCGATCGACCCGGGCGCCCGGATCGCCGGCCCGAACTTCGCCTCCTACCGCTCCGCCGACCTGCGCGCCTTCCTCACCTACGCCCGCGACAACAACGTGCTGCCGGACGTGATGGCCTGGCACGAGCTCGGCAACGATTTCTTCACCAGCTGGCAGCAGCACTTCGACGACTACCGGGCGATCGAGCGCAGCCTCGGGGTCAGCGCCCGGCAGATCACCATCAACGAGTACGGCCGCTCCTCCGGCGACCTCGGCGTGTCCGGCAACCTGGTTCAGTTCGTCGCCAAGTTCGAGGCCAGCAAGGTGGACGGCTGCCTCGCCTACTGGACCACCGCGGGCGGGCTCAACGATCTGGTCACCCGCAACAACCAGGCGACCGGCGCGTGGTGGCTCTACAAGTGGTACGGCGAGCTGACCGGCAACACGGTCGCGGTCACGCCGCCGTCGGCGAGTGGGTCGCTGCAGGGCCTGGCCGCGCTGGACGCGAACAAGAAGCAGGCCCGGGTCATTCTGGGCGGCAACAATCCGGCCAGCGGCACCTACGACACGAACGTGCTGGTCAAGGGTCTGCCGTCGTACCTGGGCAGCCGGGTGCACGCCACTGTCTGGGGTGTCGACACGTCCGGGACCAACCCGTCCGGCGGGCCGTACGTCGTCAAGGAGAATGACTTCACCGCCGCCAACGGGCAGATCACGGTGCCGTTGACGGGGCTGAAGGGCCAGTCGGCGTACCACGTCATCCTGACTCCGGACCGGGATCTGACCGCGGCCTCGGCCAACCGCTACGAGGCCGAATATGCCGCCATCGGCGGCACCGCGCGGATCACCTACGGCAGCAACAGCGGCTACTCCGGGACCTACTTCACCGAGGGGTACGGGTCGAGCAGCACCGCCGCCACCAACTTCGTCGTCACCGCGCCCGCCGACGGCTACTACCAGCTGGCGTTGCGGTACTCGGCCGGGCCGCTGACCGGGGCGCCCGCGAACCGCTCGATCCGGCTGCGGGTCAACGGGTCGGATCTGACCGACGTGGCGCTGCCGGGCACGGCTGACTGGAACACCTGGCGGACCGCCACCACCAAGGTCTACCTGCCGGCCGGGATCAACCGGATCGACTACCGGGCCTTCGCCAGCGACGACCGGGATGCCGTCAACCTCGACTACCTCGACGTCACCGCCGCCACGGGCGCCGTCACCGCGTACGAAGCCGAAAGCGCGACCAACACGCTCAGCGGGACGGCCGTCAACGTCAGCGACGCCGCCGCTTCCGGCGGCCGCTACGTCGGCTGGATCGGCGCCGGCGCCGCCAACACGCTGCGCTTCAACGGCGTGACCGCACACGCGGCCGGCCGGTACCGCCTGGTCGTGAGCTATGCGAACGCCGAGGTGGTGGGCGAGCACGCCTACAACAACAACATCGTCGACCGGCACGCGGACATCAGCGTGAACGGCGGCGCCGCGAAACGGGCGGTTTTCCGCAACACCTTCGGCTGGTCCACCTACCGGACCGCGGTGGTCGACGTCGACCTGGCCGCCGGGGCCAACACCATCACGTTCGGCAACGCCTCCAGCGGGTTCGCGCCGAACATCGACCGGATCCAGATCGCCGCAGTGCTGGGCTGAGAAACAGGAGCAACAGTGACCTTGGAATGGGCAAACCTGGTCATCGACCCCGGCGTGGACGGGCCCGCGGTGCTCCGCGGAACCGGGCAGCCGCTGGTCGAGGTCCTGGTCGCCGGGGAGGGCCGCGACCACGTGTCGCGGCGCTTCTCGGAGACCTCGATCGGCCGCCGGCTGCGGTTCACCGGGGTCGCGCAGACCCGCGACGGCGACTGGCACGAGCTGCGGCTCGACCAGCACGACGAGCGGACCGGTCTGGGCGTACGCCTCGCTCTGCGCCGGACCGACGGCGTCGCGGCCGTCCAGGTACGCACGACGGTGACCAACAACGGCCCCGACCCGGTCCTGCTGCTCGGTGTCACCTCCCTCGCGGCCGGCCGGCCCGGCCCGGTCGACGACCTCGACCTGGTCACCGGCGACAGCGAGTGGCTCGGCGAGGGCCGGTGGACCCGGCGCCCAGTGCGCGACCTGGTGCCCGACCTGCACCTGCGCGCGCACGGCCAGGACGGTCGCGGCTGCCATACCGTGACCAGCACCGGAACCTGGTCCACCGGCACCCACCTGCCGACCGGCGGCCTGACCGACCGGACCACCGGCCGGTCCTGGTGGTGGCAGATCGAGCACAACGGCCCGTGGCGCTACGAGGTCGGGGAACGCCGCGACGGCGTCTACCTGGCCCTGCTCGGGCCGACCGACATCGACCACCAGTGGCAGCAGTGGCTCGCCCCGGGCGAGTCGTTCACCACGGTCCCGGTCTCGCTGGCCGACTCGATCGAGGACCTCACCGCGCACCGGCGGGCGCTGCGCCACTCGGACAGCGCCCACCCGGTGATCTTCAACGACTACATGAACACGCTGATGGGCGACCCGACCACGGCGAAACTGCTGCCGCTGATCGACGCCGCCGCGCAGGCCGGCGCCGAGGTGTTCTGCATCGACGCCGGCTGGTACGACAACGAGGCCGACTGGTGGGACAGCGTCGGCGAGTGGCAGCCGTCGCAGACCCGCTTCCCGCGCGGTCTCGAGGAGGTGATCGGCCGGATCCGCGGCCACGGCCTGGTCCCCGGGCTGTGGCTGGAGCCGGAGGTGATCGGGGTGCGCAGCCCGGTCGCCGACAAACTGCCCGACGCCGCGTTCCTGCAGCGTGGCGGTGTGCGGCTGGTCGAGCACGGCCGCTACCACCTGGACCTGCGGCACCCGGCCGCGATCGCGCACCTCGACGACGTGGTGGACCGCCTCGTCGAGCAGCTCGGGGTCGGCTATTTCAAGCTGGACTACAACATCGACCCGGGCACCGGCACCGACCTCGGCACACCCAGCACCGGCGCCGGGCTGCTCGCCCACAACCGTGCCCACCTGGCCTGGCTCGACGAGGTCCTGGCCCGGCATCCCGGCCTGATCCTGGAGAACTGCGCCTCCGGGGCGATGCGCGCCGACTACGCCCTGCTCAGCCGGATGCACCTGCAGTCGACCAGCGACCAGCAGGACTTCCGGCTGTACCCGCCGATCGCGGTGGCCGCGCCGCTGTCCGTGCTGCCCGAGCAGGCGGCGAGCTGGGCCTACCCGCAGCCGGAGATGACCGCCGAGGAGATCGCGTACACCATGTGCACCGGTCTGCTGGGCCGGCTCTACCTTTCCGGGCGTCTCGACATCATGCGCCCTGACCAGCAGGAACTCGTACGCGAGGGCGTGCTCGCCCACCAGGCCGTCCGTCCGGAGATCGCCGCGAGCGTCCCGCTCTGGCCGACTGGCCTGCCCGGCTGGGACGACACCTGGCTCGCCCTCGGGTTGCGCGCCGGCGACACCACCTACCTCGGCCTCTGGCGGCGCCCGGGCGCCGACCCGAGCGTCACCCTGCCGCTGTCCGCCGGCGAGGTCGAGGTGCTCTACCCGCGACGCCTCCCGGAGTGGTCATACTCCTGGGCGCCCGGGGGGCTCACCGTGACCACCGATCAGACCGACCCGTACGCGGCCCGGATCTTCCGGATCCGCCACCGCCCCTCCCGATAAGGATTGCGATGAAACGCTGGATCAGCGCCGCCGGCGCACTGCTGCTCGCCGCCGGTCTCGCCGCCTGCACCGACCCGGGCGCCGAGACGACCACCGACGCGACCGCGATCACCTGGGCCGACCCGGCCGCCAAGCTGGACGGCGTCAAGCTGACCATCTGGGCCGCGCAGAACAGCAACACCGTCCCGAAGAAAGTGGTCGAGGGCTTCCAGCAGGCCACCGGCGCCACGGTCGAGGTGGTCACCATCCCCGACCCGTACGAGCAGGGCATCCAGACCAAGGTCGCCACCGGCGACAAACCGGACCTGGCGTTCTGGCAGCCGACCGCCTCCATGCTGACCGCGATCAACGCGAAGACCAACCTGCAGCCGCTGACCGGCGCCCCCTGGCTCTCGTCGGTGGACCCCGCCCTCAAGGACATCACCGGCATCCTCGACGACACCCGGTACGCCGCCCTGGTCACCAGCCCGGCCGTCGAGGGCGTCTACTACAACAAGGAGGTCTTCGCGGCCAACGGGATCACGGCGAACCCGAAGAACTTCGACGAGCTGATCGAGGTCGCGCGCACCCTCAAGGGCAAGGGCGTCACCCCGTTCTACGAGATGGGCGCGGACCGCTGGGCCACCCAGTGGTGGGTGCAGGTGCAGCTCGCCGACGCGGCCAAGGCCGGGCTGTGGGACCGGATCAACACCGGGCAGGAGAAGTTCACCGACAAGACGGTTCTTTCCGCCATCGAAAAATATCAGGCGCTGATCAAGGATGGTCTGTTCAACAAGGACATCAAGACCGCCAAATTCGAGGACCAGGGTACGGCGCTGCTGGACGGCAAGGCGGCGATGGTCGTGCAGGTCAACTCGTTCTTCGGTCAGCTGCAGGCCAAGGCCGACACCGCCACGCTGAACAAGAAGATCGGCTTCTTCCCGATCGCGCCGTCCGGCAACATCGGCACCTTCATCCCGGACCAGTCCAACGCGCTGGTCGCCTTCAAGACCGGTGACGCCAAGCGCGAGGCGGCGGCCCGGCAGCTGCTCGCCTACTGGATGGGCCCCGGCTACCAGGACTTCATCACCGACCGCAACACGGTCTCGCTGCAGACCGGGGTGGCCAACCCGTCCGGCGTACCTCAGGCCCTTCTCGACGTGCACGCCGCGGTCGGCTCCTCGGCCGGCTCGATGCAGGCCCTCGCGGTCGCCAACCCCGACCTGTACCTCAACCTGGCCGACATGATCGCCGGCACGATGACCCCGCAGCAGGTCGCCCAGGCCACCCAGGACCAGTTCGAGCAGCTCGCCAAGGCCGCCGGTTACCTCAAGTGACCACTGCCATCGGAACGCTGACGAAGGCCCGGGCGCTGCCGAAAGCAGCCCCGGGCACCATCACCCGGCGCACGCATCCACTGTGGTTCCTTCTTCCCGCGTACGCGTTGCTGCTCGTCTTCTTCGTGCTGCCGACGGTCTACCAGTTCATCTACGCGTTCACCGACTGGTCCGGGTTCAAGGCGTCGATCAACCCGGTCGGCACGGAGAACTTCGCCCAGCTCGCCTCGGACGGCACGCTGTTCCGGTCGCTGCGGATCACGCTCGTGTACGCCGTACTCGTGGCGATCTTCCAGAATGTGTTCGGCTTCGGCCTGGCCGTGCTCCTGGAACGCGACACCGTGCTCAACCGGATCGCCCGCACGTTCTTCCTGATCCCGGTGCTGATGTCCGCGCTCGCCGTCGGCTACATCTTCCAGGCCCTGTTCAAGGGCACCGGCCTGCTGGCCGACACCACCTGGACCATCGTGGTCGTCTCACTGATCCACGCCTGGAAGTGGATGGGCCTGGCCATGCTGATCTACCTGGCCGGCCTGAAGACCGTCCCGCTCGACGTCCTGGAGGCGGCCCGCATCGACGGCGCCTCCCGGTGGCGGACCTTCTGGAAGGTCCGCGCCCCGCTGCTCGCCCCGGCTGTCACCTTCAACGTGGCGACCGCCCTGCTCGGCTCGATGAACGGCTTCGACATCGTGCAGGCCACCACCGGCGGCGGCCCGGCGCGGACCACCGAACTGCTCAACATCTTCATCTACCGCACCTTCGGCCAGGGCCTGTTCGCCCAGGCCACCACCATGAGCCTGGTCCTGTTCCTGATGGTGGTGGTGCTGGCGTTCCCGGTCATCCGGCTGCTGCGCAAACGCGAGGAGGTCATGTCGTGAGCGACCTGCCGATCTGGCGGCGGCTGCAACCCGTCGCCGCACTCGTCCTGGTCGTCGCGCTGATCGGGATTCCGCTGTGGCTGGTCGTGGCGACCGCCGGCAAGTCGCAGGGCGAGGCGATCGATCCGAACCTGAGCCCGCCCACCGAGTGGCACCTGTGGGACAACCTGCGGCAGGTGTGGATCGACGCCGACGTGCCGGCCGCGCTGTTCGGCAGCCTGCTGATCGTGGTGCCGACCGTGGCCGGGGTCCTGGTGCTCGGCTCGATGGCGGCCTGGGTGCTGGCCCGGCGCGGCTCCCGGCTGACCGCGGTGCTGTACGCGCTCGGCATCAGCGGCATCATCCTGCCGCCGGCCGTGGTCACCGTGGTGCTGCTGCTGCGCCAGCTCGGCCTGGCCGGCACCGCGATCGGGATGATCGGCGTCTACCTCGGCATCTACCTGTCCACGGTGATCTTCTTCGTCACCGGATTCGTCCGGACCATCCCCTCCTCGTTGGAGGAGGCGGCGCAGATCGACGGGGCCGGGCCGGTCGCGGTGTTCCGCAAGGTGGTGCTGCCGCTGCTGCGCCCGGTGCTGGCCACCGCGACCATCCTGATCTGCCTGTACGTCTGGAACGACGTGTTCTACGCGTTCTTCGTGGTCGGCGGCCGGCTGGACACCCTGCCGCTGAACCTGTTCCGGGTGGCCAGCGCCGGCCTGTACCTGAACAACTGGCACCTGATCTTCGCGTACGTGATCCTGATGAGCCTGCCGCTGGTCGCTGTCTTCGCGGTCGCCCAGCGAAAGATCATCTCGGGCATCACCGGCGGCGCCGTCAAATAGCGCGGGCGATGGCGTCCCGCTCCGCGGCCGCCCGCTCGGCCTCCGCCTTCTCGGCCACTACCCGCCGGTCGTAAGTGTTGCGGGCCGCCACGATCTCGCCCTGATGCGACTCGGTCCAGGTGACCAGCGTGCGGATGGTCTCGTGCAGAGTCGCGCCGAGGGGCGTCAGCGCGTAGTCGACCCGCGGCGGCACGGTCGCGTGCACGGTGCGCGAGACCAAGCCGTCGCGTTCCAGGTGCCGCAGGGTCTGCGCGAGCATCCGCTGGCTCACGCCGTCGATCTTGCGCTTGAGCTCGGTGAACCGCAGCGTGCGCCGCTCCAGCAGGGCGATCACCAGCAGCGACCACTTGTCGGCCACCCGGTCGAGGATCTGCCGGACCTCGCAGTCCTCCCGGGTGTCCCACTGCCAGACGTCGTAGTCGCCGTCGGTTACCTCGCAGGAACCGGGTTCTTCGGAAGTGCGTTCTTCCATGGTTCCCGATACTGCCCGACGATCGACCCGGTTACCAAAAAGAACCGGGAGAAAACAGATGAACGTACGGGCATGGGGAGTCCTGTTCGTCCTGAGCGGGGCGATCTTCCTGGAAGGCATCGACGTGGCGATGCTCAACGTGGCATTACCCGCGATCCGCGACGACCTCGGGTTGAGTACCGGCACCCTCAGCGGTGTGGTCAGCGCGTACGTCCTCGGCTACGGCGGCTTCATGCTGCTCGGCGGGCGGGCCGCGGACCTGCTCGGCAAGCGGCGGATGTTCCTGCTCTGGCTGACCGTCTTCCTGATCTTCTCGGGCCTCGGCGGGTTCGCCACCGAAGGCTGGATGCTGCTCACCGCCCGCTTCGTCACCGGGGTCGCCGCCGCGTTCATGGCGCCCGCCGGCCTGGCCCTGATCACCGGCACGTTCCCGGAGGGCCCGCCGCGCAACCGGGCCCTCGGCGTCTACGCCGGCACCGCGGCCGGCGGCTTCTCGCTCGGCCTGGTCGCCGGCGGGGTGCTGGCTTCGGCCGGCTGGCGCTGGGTGTTCTTCGCCCCGGTCATCCTGGCCGCGGTGATCCTGGCCGCCGCGATACCGCTGCTGCGCGACGACACTCCCCCGGCACGCCCGGCGCGAGGCAGCTTCGACCTGGCCGGCGCAGCCGCGGTCACCACCAGCATGTTGCTTCTGGCGTACGGGGTGGTCCGCCTGGAACACGGCACCGAAGGTTTCGGCATCACCCTGTCCGTGTTCGCCGCCGGTTTCGCCGCGCTGGCTGCGTTCGTCGGCATCGAACGGCGCTCCCCCGCCCCGCTGGTCCGGCTCGGGATCCTGCGCACCCCGGGTCTGGTCCGGGTCAACGCCGGCGCGCTGCTGTTCCTGACCGCGTTCGCCGGGTTCCAGTTCGTCATCACGCTCTACCTGCAGGAGCTGCGCGGCTGGAGTCCGCTGCAGACCGGTCTGGCGATGCTGATCGTCGGCATCGACACGATTCTGGCGCCCACGCTGACGCCGAAGCTGGTCAACCGGTTCGGCACCGCCCGGGTGCTGTTCGCCGGCATCTGCTCGGCGGTGCTGGGCTACGCGCTGTTCCTGCCGGTCAGCGCGGACTGGACGTACGCCGCGATGCTGCCCAGCATGCTGCTGCTCGGCCTGGCGTTCTCGCTGGCCTACGGCCCGCTGACCACCGCGGCCACCGACGGCGTCGCCGAGCACGAGCACGGCCTGGCCGGCGGCCTGCTCTACACCTCGATCCAGTTCGGCACCGCGCTGGGCGTGTCGGCGGTGACCGCGCTGAGCGTGGTCGCCCTCGACACGGCCGGCTCCCCGATCACCCTGGAGGCGATCCGCACCGCCCTGATCCTGCCCGCCGCCGCCGCGGTCCTCGCCGCGATCATCACCGCGTTCGGCCTGCGCGCCCGCACATCCGTCCCGACCCCGACCCCGGCCCCGGTGTAGCCGCGGGCCGGCCGGCCTCTCCGATCACCCGGCCGCCCTGAAACGCTCCTGGTAGGCGGCCCGCCACCACCAGCCGCCGCCAAGGCCTGCAACCGAGACCCGGAACCGCCCGCTCGGCGGCTCGCCACCGCGGGCCGCCCGCGAGGCACGCATCCCGGACCGGATCCGTGGCGGCGAGGAGCCGCCGTCAGGGTGGGAAGAACAGGAAAGTGGTCGCCGCCAGCACCGGCAGCATGATCAGCATGGCGAGGAAGGCGTAGGCGAAGAAGTGCGGCATCGAGACACCGCGGTGCTCGGCGACCTCCTTGACCATCAGGTTGGGCCCGTTGCCGATGTAGGTGAGCGAGCCCATCATCACCGCGCCGCAGGCGATGGCGTACAGCAGGTCGTTGCCGGTCGCGGTGCTGATCAGGGCGGTCAGGTAGTGCGGGTCGTCCACGCTGATGCCGAGCTGGCCGGCGGCGACCGAGGTGAAGGCCAGGTAGGTGGGGGCGTTGTCCAGCGTCGAGGACAGCGCCCCGGTTACCCAGAAGTACTGCCAGGGTTGGTCCAGGCCGATCTGTTCGGCGCGGGCGTTGAGGATGAGCAGTGGCTGGGTCATCGTGACGAACACCGCGGCGAAGATGATCGCAACCGACAGGATCGGGCCGAAGGTGAAGTGGTTGGCGTCGTGCACCTCGCGGGGCGTGAGGCGGTACGACGCGTACGCGATCGCAAGCAGGGCCACCTCCGGAACCCCGTACGGCCAGGCGATCACCCCCTTGGAGAGCAGGACGAGCACGAGCAGGGCCAGGAACAGCAGGTTGCGCCGGCCGGCGACCGCCAGGGGCTCGTGTTCGAAGAGCTCGTCCATCAGCCCGACGACCCGGTCACGGCGTTCCTCGCGGTTGACGAGGAACTGGTCGACCAGGTTGAACAGCAGGATCAGGGTGCCGTTGACGAACAGCCACGGCGCCCACAACCGGAACGTCCAGTCGAACGGCACGCCCTTGAGGAAGCCGAGGTAGAGCGGCGGGTCGCCGATCGGGGTGAGCAGGCCACCGGCGTTCGCGACGATCAGGATGAAGAAGACGACCAGGTGGGTCCGGTGCCGGCGGCGGGCGTTGGCCCGCAGGAACGGGCGGATCAGCAGCATGGCGGCGCCGGTGGTGCCGATGACGTTGGCCAGCACCGCGCCGACCGCGAGCAGGCCGGCGTTGGACAGGGGTGTGCCGGCGAGCGAACCGCGCAGGTGGATGCCGCCGGCGATGACGAACAGCGCGGCGAGCAGGGACAGGAACGAGGCGTACTCGGCGAGCGAGTGGGCCAGCGCGTGCAGGCCGCCCGCCACCGTCAGCAGCTGCACCGCGGCGGGGACGGCCAGCGCGGCGGCCACCAGCGCCTTGTTGGCGAGCCGGCCCCACCAGTTCGCGGCCAGCACCTCGCACAGCGCCACCGCGAGCAGCAGCAGGACGAACGGCGCGGCGGTCCACAGGGGCAGCTGCATGCCTCAGTGGCCGGCGCGCAGCAGGGAGGCGGAGTCGGCGAGCATCGCGCCGGGGTCGGCGGGCACCCCGGTGAACAGTTCGAACGCGGCGACCGCCTGGTAGACGCTCATCGGGGCGCCGGGCAGAGTGGCGGCGCCCACGGCCCGGGCGGCTTGCAGCAGGGCGGTGTCGGCGGGCCGGTAGACCAGGTCGGCCACCCACAGATCGGCGCGCAGGTCGGCGGCGGCCACCGGCAGGCCGGGGTGGTGGGCCATGCCGACCGGGGTGGCGTTGATGACACCGTCGGCGGCGGCGAGCAGGGCGCTCTGCCCGGCAGGGGTGCCGGCGCTGACCCGGTCGGCGCCGAACTGGCCGGCCAGGGCCCGGACCAGGGCGGCCACCCGGCCGGCGTCGAGGTCGACGATGCTCAGGTGCCCGGCGCCGAGGGTGAGCATGGCGTGCGCGACGGCGGCGCCGGCTCCTCCGGCGCCGAGTTGCACGACCCGATCGCGCGCCACGGTCGGGAAGTGTTCGGCGAAACTGTGCTGGAAGCCGTACGCATCAGTGTTGTGCCCGGTGGTTGTCTCGTCGTCGAAGACGACGGTGTTGACCGCGCCGAGCGTGCGTGCCTGCGCCGAGAGACGGTCGAGGTGGCCGATGATCTGCTGCTTGAACGGATGGGTGACGTTGAGTCCCCGGTAACCCAGGGCGCGGGCCCAGCGCAGCAGCTCGGGCAGGTCCTCGGCGTGCAGCCCGAGGGCGTGCGAGTCGATGGTGGTGTAGAGCAGGCGGATGCCGTGGCGGTCGGCCTCGTGCTGGTGCAGCAACGGCGAGTGCGACTGCCGGATGCCGGCGCCGATCAGGCCGATCAGTACGCGGGTCGTCACCGTGCCTCTTTCGCAGGTCGGCGTTCCGGGGGCCGCAGCCCCCGGAACGGGCCACGGTCAGGCGGACGCCCGGATGTTCTTGTAGAGCTCGAGGTTCTCACCGGTGTAGTGGCTGTTGAAGTAGGCCTCAGCCTTGCTGATGAAGGCGTCGCGGTCCACCTGGTCGATTTCCACCACGGTACGGCTGGAGTCGCCCCGCCACCCGTCGAGCACCTTCTCGGTCTCCTCGTCGACGCACTTGCGGTTCTCGGCGCGGATGTCGTGCACCGCTTTGAACAGCGCGTCCTTCTGCGCCTGGCTCATCTTGTCCAGCGTCTTGTCGGAGACCACCACGTAGTGGGCGCCGACCTGGTGGTTGTTCAGGCTGGCGACCTTGAGGATCTCGTCGAACTTCTGGGCGTGGGTGGCGGTGACCGGGTTCTCCTGCCCCTGCGCGACGCCCTGCTGCAGTGCCAGGTACAGCTCCTCGACGGCGATGGCGACCGCGGTCGCGCCGAGCGCCTCGGCGTTGGCCAGGAACTGCGGGGTGTTCGGGAAGCGGATCTTCAGGCCGGACAGGTCGGCCGGCGTCTTGATCGGTTTGGTGGCGGTGAAGGTACGCATCCCGAAGTACCAGGCGTCCACGATGGTGGTGTCGGTCGCCGTGTTGAACTCGGCGAAGAAGTCCTTGCCGTTCTGGTCGATCCACTTGAAGAAGTGGTCGATGTCGTTGAACGCGTACGCCGCGTCGAGCACCCCGATCTTCGGGAAGGCGGTGGACATCGCCGAGCCGCCCTGCAGGTCGATGTCGATGTCGCCGCTCTGCACGCTGGCGAATCGTTCGGCGTCCGGTCCCAGCTGGCTGTTCGGGAACAGGTCGAGGGTCAGGTTGAGGCCCTGCTGCGACTCCAGGCGTTCCTTGAGCAGCTGCATGCCGCAGTAGTAGTTCGGCTGGGTCTCCGGCTGCGAGCTGCCGATCTTGATGGTGAGCTGAGGGTTCTCCCCCTCGGCGGCGGTGGTGTTGTCGGCGGTGGTGCATCCGGCGGCGAGGAGGACGAGCGTAAGGGCGATGACAGAGCGTTTCATGGCTTCTCCCGAATTGTCAGAATCCGAGCAGGCTGGGCAGCCACAGCACGACACCGGGCAGTGCGGTGACCACGATGAGGACGAGAAGCAGCGGGATCAGGAACGGGGCGACCCCGCGGAAGATCACGTCGACCGGCTTGCCGGTCACCGAACTGGTGATGTAGAGGACGCTGCCCACCGGTGGAGTGAGCAGGCCGATCATCAGGTTGATGATCATTACGACGCCGAAGTAGATCGGGTCGATGCCGAAGTCGATCGCGATCGGCAGCAGGACCGGCACCGTGACCAGGATGACCGCGGTGGCGTCGATCAGGCAGCCGAGGATGAACAGGATGAGGTTGACCAGGATCATGAAGACCCACGGGTTGTCGGAGACCCCGGTCAGGAACTCGGCGACGTTGCGCGACACGTGCGCCCGGGTGAGGAGCAGGCCGAGCAGCGCGGCGGCGCCCAGGATCAGCATGATGCCGCCGGTGATCACCGCGGTCTCGCGGGCCGCCTGCAACAGCACCCGGACTCTGGCGGTGCGGTAGACCACGCCGAGGATCAGCATGTAGAGCACCGCCACCGAGGCCGCCTCGGTCGGGGTGAAGACACCGGACAGGATGCCGCCGAGCAGGATCACCGGGGTGAGCAGCGCGCCCACCGCGCCGACCGAGGCCCGGGCGAACCGGGCCCGGTCGAACGGCACCGAGCCGAATTGCGGCCGGCGGGCGGTCCAGAGGAAGATGTAGACGCAGAGCCCGATCGCCATCGCGAAGGCGGGCAGCACGGAGGCGGCGAACAGCGCGCCGGTGGAGACAGTGGCGGTCGCCGCGTAGATGACGGCCGGGATGCTCGGCGGCATGACCGGGCTGATCAGCGACGACGACGCGGTCAGGCCGGAGGCGAACCCGTGCGGATAGCCGGCCTTGACCATCTGCGGGATCTGCATCTTGCCCAGACCGGCCACGTCGGCCAGCGCGGACCCGCTCATCCAGGAGAAGCCGACCGCCGAGCCGACGTTGACGTAGGCCAGGTTGCCGCGCAGCCGGCCCAGCGCGGCCAGGCAGAACTCGTAGAGCCGGTCGGCGATGCCGAGCCGGTTGGCCAGCACGCCGACCAGGATGAACAGCGGGACCGCCAGCAGCGGGAAGCTGTTGAGCCCGTCGAAGGTGGTCTTCAGCGCGAAGCCCTCGGAGCGGCCGTCGGCCAGCGCCCACCAGAGGCTGGGGCCGATGAAGGCGAGCCCGACCGGCACCCGGATCAGCAGCAGGAAGGCGATGGCGGCGCCGACCATCCAAAGTTCGAGGATCATCTCGCCTCCGCCGCGTCGAACGGGGCGTCCGGCCGGTTGGCCACGAAGACCCGCACGAAGGCCCGCACCGCTCCGGAGGCGAAGCCGAGCAGCGGGACCGCGTAGAGCAGCCAGACCGGGATGCCGAGGGCGGCGGTCCGGCGGGCCGGGTACATCAGGATCAACTGGTACGCCTCCCAGACCAGCAGCGTGCAGATCAGCCCGGTGCAGGCCGCGGAGAGCGCCTTGACGACGGTGAAGGCCCTGCCCTTCACCAGGTAGTCGATGATCTGGATGGTGATGTGCCCGTTGTTGCCGATCAGGTAGCCGACCATGATGAAGGTCAGGACGATCAGTGAGTAGTTGGCGAGCTCCCCCACCCCCGGCCAGTTGAGCGCCGGGACGTAGCGGCTGACCACCTGCCACAGCACGCTGACGAAGATCACCACCAGCGCCACGACGGCGACCCACAACTCGGCCGAGCCCCAGGCGCGCAACACCGCCGGCTCACGCCACTCGCGCACCGGATCGGCCTTCTCAGCCGGTTCGATGGATGTGCTCAACGAAGGACCTCGCTCTCCGAGCGGAATCGTCGACGCTTGATTCCGACCACCAGCCGGACCTATTGGACCGTCACGTGGACTGCGTGTAACGTACGGGCGTCGATCGGTTCTGGCAAGGGGCTGACCGCCGTCCGTTACGGATTAGCGAAATGCAGCAGAATCCTGGTGAGGCACCGACGTGAGGAAAGTGGGTCACCGTGGAGAAATCGGCCGAGTCCGTCGACCAGCAGGGCGTTCGCAGCGTCCAGCGCGCCCTGGGCATCCTCGGCCTGCTCACCGACGACCGGCCGATCGTGAGTGTCCGGGAGATCGTCGAGGCCACTGGCCTGGCCAAGACCACCGTGCTGCGGCTGGTGTCCACCCTGGAGCAGAGCGGCCTGCTCTGGGCCACCACCGGCGGCTACATGGCCGGGCCCGGCCTGTGGCGGTGGGCGCACCTGGCCCGCCGCAGCTGGGAGCTGCCGCCGGAGACCCAGCGCGGCATGCGCGAGCTCGCCGCCCGCCGGCGCGAGACCGTCAACCTCTACGTGGCCCGCGACATCTACCGGGTCTGCGTCGCCCAGCAGGAGAGCCCGCAACCGTTGCGGCACGTCGTGCAGGTCGGCGACGAGCTGCCGATGTGGGCCGGCGCCTCCTCGAAGGTGCTGCTGCGCGACGCCACTTTCGGTCTGCTGGAGCGCATCGCCAAAGGCTCCCCGCACGGTCCCGGCCACGCCAAGCAGATCCGGGCGTGGATCGACGAGGCGGCCCGCAACGGGTTCGGCGAGAGCCACGGCGAGCGGGAGGAGGGCCTGTCCGCGGTCGCCGCGCCGATCATCGGCCGCTCCGGCACGGTCGTCGCCGCGCTCACGCTGAGCGGCCCCAGCATCCGCTTCACCCCGGACCGGGTCACCGAGTTCGCCGCCGACCTGCAGGAGATGGCCAAGGAGATCTCGGAGCGCGGTTTCGACCGCCCGTTCGGCACGGCTTGATTTCTTATTCGTACGATTTTTCGAAAGGTCCCGCCTGCTCCGCGCGACCGGCTGCCACGCACGGCCGCAGCGCGGCCGCCGGGCTGAAGCAGTCTGCCGCATCTCAGTGCCCGGCCAGCCGCACGGCTGTCCCGGATCGCGACGACTCGTAGACGGCCTCGACGATCTCCAGGGACCGCACCGCGTCGCGGCCGGTCACGGCGGGCTCGCGCCCCTCACGCACCGCCGCCACGAAGTCCGCGATCTGCCGTGCGTGGTACGGCACCAGGTGCTCGTGGATGGCCCCGAGCGGCAGATCGCCGACCTCCGCCCCCGGCCGCGGCCACACGTCGGCGGAGCCCACCCCTTCCGGATACTCCATCACCCCGGCCGTGCGGCCCTGCGCGTCGGACACCCACACGTGCACCCCGAGGCCCGGCTGGAACGTGGTCCCGGCCTGCACCGTCGCGATCGCCCCGGACCGGAACCCGATCACCGCCCCGGCGGTGTCCTCCACGTCGATGCCGGCCCGCGGCACCAGCGTCGCGCACCGCCCACTCACCCACACCGCCGGGCCCATGAACCAGCGCAGCAGGTCGATGTGGTGGATGACCTGGGTCATCAGCACGCCGCCGCCCTCGGACGCCTGCCGCCCGCGCCACGGCTCGGCGTAATAGTCCGCATCCCGGTTGAGCCGCGCCACGATGCCACCGGCGACCGGCGCCCCGAGACTCCCATCCTCGATCGCGGCCCGGATCCGCTGCGCGGCCGGCCAGAACCGGCGCTGGAAGACCACGCCGAAGCGCACCCCGGCCGCCTCGGCGGCCGCGACCATCCGCCCGGCCTGCGCCACGTCCAGCGCGACCGGCTTTTCGCACAGCACGTGGACGCGATGCCGGGCAGCCGCCAGCACCCCGGCCTCGTGGGCGCCGTGCGGGGTGCAGATGCTCACCGCCTCCAGGCCGCCGGCGAACATGTCGTCGACGGCCTCGAACGCGTCCGGCACCCCGTGCTCGGCAGCGAAGGCACGGGCCCGCTGCCCGTCGACGTCGGCCACGGCGGTGACCTCGACGCCGGCGACCGCCCGCAGTGCGCTCACGTGGTTGCGGGCGATCCTCCCGCAGCCGATGATGCCGAATCGCACGACAACCTCCCGGCCAGTCCGCGCATCCCCAGCTCGTAGACGTCCGCGCCGAACCCGGCCACGAAGCCCCAGGCCGCAGCCGCGGTCAGCAGTTCCCGGTAGAGCGGTTCCCGGCCGAGCACGTTGGTCAGGTGCACCTCGACGACCGGCTGGTCGAGCATGCGCAGCGCGTCGTAGAGAGCGACCGAGCGGGTGGACAGGCCGGCCGGGTTGATGAGCACCCCGACCGCCTCGTCGTACGCCCGGTGCACCCAGTCGATCAGCTGCGCCTCCGCGTTGGACTGCCCGAAGAACACGTCGAAACCGAGCTCCGGGGCGAGGTCCCGGCACCGCTTCTCGATCTCGGCGAGGGTGACCCGCCCGTATAGGGCGGGTTCCCGCCGGCCCAGCATGTTCAGGTTCGGGCCGTTGAGGATGAACAGCCGCTCGGTCACGGCTGGTAGACCTCGATCTTGCCGGTGGAGCGCGGGCTGGCCGGGTCGTTGAAGAAGTACTCCCCGGCCCGGTTGAACGTGTAGGTGAACGACTCCCCCGGCGCCAGTGTCACGTTGAACAGGCCTTCGAAGAACTGGGTGACCCCGCGCGGCCCGGCGTTGCCCGGATGGTTGGTGAACGTCACCGTGGTGCCCACCGGGACCCGCAGGTGGGTCGGCGCCATCCCTGCGACCGCGAACGACTCGGTGGCCCCGACCGTGCCACCGCTGTAGGTGCGGCCGATTACCACGGTGTTCGCCACCGCCGTGCCCTCCACCGGAGTTCCGGAAACCGGCCGGCGGATCACCGGCGGTGGCGGGGTGGCCGCCGGCCCGAGGTCGCCGCCGATCTCGAACGCCCACAGGAAGTCGCCGCGCGGCGCCGAGTTGCCGTACGGGATGCTGGTCCCGCCCGCGTACACGGCCAGGTACTCCTTACCGCCGGCCCGGTACATGATCGGGCTGGAGCTGATCGCCGCGCCGGTCTGGAACCGCCACAGCTCCCGGCCGGTGCGCGCGTCCATGGCGAGCAGGTTGCCGTCCGGCTGCCCGATGAACATCAGGTCGCTCGCGGTGGTCAGGATGCCGTTGCCGTGCGCCAGGGAGTACGGCATCCGCCGCTTCCACTTCACCCGGTTGGTGCTCACGTCGACGGCGACGATCCCGCCGGTCTGGTACTCACCGGGCGGCCGCAGCCCGTTGCTGCTCTCGGTCAGCGAGTGCGCGGCGGCCACGTACCCGTATCCGGTGTAGACCAGGCCGGTGCGATGGCTGAACGACAGGTGCGACCAGTCCGCGCCGCCGCCGTGCCCGGGGATCGACAGGATCGGAACGTCCCAGTGCGGGTCGTAGAGGGCGCCCGGTACGTAGTTCGGCACCGCCCGGTTCGGGTCGCCCGGCACCGACGTGCCGAGCGGCTGGTCGACGACGCGCTGCTCGGTCCAGCCGCCCTGCACCGGGAACGGCTGAGTGGGCCAGGTCTTCTGCCGCGGCTCCTGCGGCACCGGCCGTTCGACGATGCCCAGCGGGGCGGTGCCGTCGGTGCGGTCCAGGATGAAGAACATGCCGGACTTGCTGCCGTAGACGACGACCTTGCGCATGCGGCCGCGGATCCGCACGTCGGCGAGCACCGGCGACATCACGTTGTCCATGTCCCAGATGTCGTGGTGGATCGACTGGAAGTGCCACCGGTACGCGCCGGTGCGCATGTCCAGCGCCACCAGGGAGTTCGCGAACAGGTTCGACCCGCCGCGGGCCGAGCCGTCCTGCGACGAGTTGCTGCCCCGCGCGTTGCCGAACGTCCAGTAGGTCAGGCCCAGCTCCGGGTCGACGGCCGGATGGATCCACGGGGTGGCCCCGCCCTCGGCCCAGGACTCGCCCTCCCAGGTGTCGTTGCCGAACTCGCCCGGACCGGGCGTGCCCCAGAAGTGCCAGAGCACGTCGCCGGTGGTGGCGTCCAGGGCCAGGGCGGCGCCGCGCGGGCCGTCGTTGGTGCCGCAGAACAGCAGGCCGTCGTGGTAGACCACGGCCACCTTCTCGATGTTGCCGAACCCGCTGACCTGCCGCTCCCAGACCACCTGCCCGGTCGCGCGGTCCAGGGCGATCACGTAGTTCTCGTTCGACTTGGTGAAGACGTGCTTGTCACTGACGGCGACGCCGCGGCGGGTCAGCGTGCCGCGTGTCTGGTCGTAACGCCACTTGGTCGCGCCGGTGACACCGTCGACCGCGATCACGTTGCCCAGCGCCGACTCGATGTAGAGCACGCCGTCGACGGCCACCGCGGTGCTCTGGCTGTTGCCGGTGCGCAGCCCACCCTCGATCGAGTTCATCCAGGCGCCGCGCAGTCCGCGTACATTGCCGGGGTTGATGCGGCGCAGGCCGCTGTAGTTCTGGTTGCCGAGGTTGCCGCCGACCTTGGGGAAATCGGCGTCCCCGGGGGTGTCGAAGAATTTCAGGTCGGCGGCGCCGGTGCGGCCGCCCGCCATTGCCGGGGTGCCGGAGATCGCCAGGCCGGTGGCTGCCGCGGCGGCGCCCTTGAGCAGGTGTCGTCTGTCGATGTGGGCCACGCGTGTCCCCTCTACTCGAATATGCCCTGGTAGATGTCCTTGATGTTCCAGTGGCCGGGCGTCGGCACCGGCTCGTTGACCATCGGCACGTCGATCACCGCCGGCCGGCGTGCCTGCAGCGCCGCCCGCAGCGCCTCGCCGAAGCCATCAGCGCTGGTCAGGCTGTAGCCGTCGGCACCGCAGGCCCGGCCGAGAGCGGCGAAATCCGGGCTGTACGCCTCGCCGTCCGGCCCGGTGAAGTCGCAGCCGTAGCTCTGCCCGAAGTTGGCCGCCTGCAGGTCACTGATCGTGCCGTGGGAGCGGTTGTTCATCACCACGAAGATCACCGGAGCGCCCTGTTCGACGGCCATCGGCAGCGCGGGCAGCTGGGCGCTCATGCCGCCGTCGCCGATCAGCGCGACCACGGTGCGGCCGGGCTGGGCGATCTGCACGCCGACGGCGGCGGCCGGGCCGAAGCCCATGGTGGACGCGCCGCCGGGGGTGATGAACCGCCCCGGCTCGGGCAGCTCGTAGCACTGGGCGACGCCGTTCTTGTTCCAGCCCACGTCGGTGACCAGGACGGCGTCGGCGGGCAGGAGCGCCCGCAGATCGGTGAGAATACGTTCCGGGCGCAGCGGGAACCGGTCGCTGGCGCCGCGCCCGCGGCTGTCGGCGAACAGGCTGCGCCGGGCCGCGGTGATGGTCTCGCGCTGCCCGTCGCGCTTGCGGGGTTCGGGTCGCCGCGACCGGACGGCGCTGTCGATCGCGTGCACGGCCCGGCCGACGTCGGCGACCGCGCCGACGGTGACCGGGAAGTTGCGCCCGATCTCGGCCGGGTCGATGTCGATCTGGATCAGCTTGCCGGGCGGGAACTGCCAGGTGTAGCGGCGGTCCCAGGAACTGGCGTCGGTCTCGGCGAACCGGGTGGCCAGGGCGAGGACCACGTCGGCCTCCCGGGTGTACCGGTTGGTCATCTCCAGGCCCCAGAAGCCAGGCATGCCGAGCAGCAACGGGTGATCGTCGGGCAGCGTGCCCTTGGCCATCAGCGAGTGCACGACCGGGATGTCCAGGTGTTCGACCAGGCCGCGCAGGGCGTCCAGGCTGGGACCGCGGCGCAGACCGCCGCCCAGGTAGACCAGGGGGCGCTCGGCGCTGAGCAGCAGCTCGGCGATCTGCGCGGCGACGTCGGCGGGCAGGTCCGGGCGCTGCGGTTCGGCGAGCGGGAACTCGGCCGGGTTCACCGGGCGGGAGAAGTGGTCCATCGGCACGCTGAGCAGTACCGCGCCGGGCCGGCCGGAGGCAGCGGTCCAGAAGGCGCGTTCGGTGTAGCGGGCCAGGTCGTCGGCCCGGTGCACCTGCCAGGCCCGTTTCACGAACGGCCGGTAGATGGCCGACTGGTCGGCGTCGGCGTGCAGGTTCACCTCCTGGTGCGGGTGCCGGCCGAAGTAGTAGGACGGGATGTCGCCGGCGATCGCGACGATCGGCACCGAGTCCAGCGCCGCGGTCATCACCCCGGTCACCGCGTTGGTCATGCCGGGGCCGACGTGCAGCAACACCACCCCGGTACGGCCGGTGGCCCGCGCATACCCGTCGGCGGCGTGCGCGGCGGCCTGCTCGTGGCGGGCGATGACGAACCGGATGCGGCTGCGCCCGATCGCGTCCAGCAGCGCGATGTTGGTGTGCCCGCAGGTGCCGAAGATGTGCTCGACGCCGTACGACTCGAGCTGGCTGACCATCGCCTCAGCCGCGGTGACCGTGCCCATCAGGCCTCCTCCTCGCCGAACAGGACCTCGCCGAATAGGGACATGCCGCGCAGCAGCAGCGTCTTGACCGTGGTGTAGTCGTCGAGCATCCAGCGCGGTGACTCGCGGCCGAACCCGGAGTCCTTGACGCCGCCGAACGGCACGTGGTCGAGCCGGAAGTTCGACGACCCGTTGACGACGAGGCCGCCGACCTCCAGCTCGCGCCAGGCGGTGACGATGCGGCGGACGTCGTGGGTGAACAGGCCGGCCTGCAACCCGTACCGGCTGTCGTTGCAGGTGGCGATGACCTCGTCGAAGTCGTCGAACGGCACCACGCTGACCACGGCGCCGAACACCTCGTCGCGGATCAGCCGGGCGTCCGCGGGCGGGGCCGCCACCACGGTCGGGGTCACCGTCGCGCCGTCGCGGCTGCCGCCGGTGGTGATGCTCGCGCCGGCCGCCACCGCCTCCCGCGCCCAGGTGACCACCCGTTCGGCCGCCTCGTCGTCGACCATCGAGCCGACGTCGGTGGCCGGGTCGAGCGGATCCCCGACGCGCAGCGCGCGCACCTGGCCGGTGAACGCGTCCAGGAAATCGTCGTAGCGCTGCCGGTCCACGTAGACACGCTGCACCGAGATGCAGCTCTGCCCCGAGTTGCTGTAGCCGGTGGCCGCGCAGACGGCCGCGGCCGCGGCGATGTCCGCGTCGGCGCACACGATCGTCGCGGCGTTGCCGCCCAGTTCCATGACCAGGCGTTTCGCGCCGGCGGCCCGGGCCACCGCATTGCCGGTGGCCGGGCTTCCGGTGAAGCTGATGACGCCCACCTCGGGCGCCGCGCTGAGCGCCGCGCCGACCTCGCCGCCGCCGTGCAGCACCTGGACGGCTTCCGGCGGCATCCCGCTGTCGAGCAGCAGCTGCACGACGGCAACCGAGGAGGCCGGGGCCTGCGGCGGCGGTTTGACGATGGTGGTGTTGCCGGCGGCGAACGCGGCGCCGAGCTTGTGGGCGAGCAGGTTGGCCGGGGCGTTGAACGGGGTGATCGACAGCGCGACCCCGACCGGCGCCCGGTAGGTCATCGCGGTGTTGCCCACCCCGCGGGCCCAGCCGGCCACCGGCAGGACCTCGCCGCCGATCCGCCGGGCCTCGGCAGCGGCGACCGCGAAGGTGTCGGCGACCCGCAGGATCTCGCCGCGGCCGTCCTTGACCGGTTTGCCGAGCTCCAGGGCGAGCAGCCGGGCCAGATCGTCGCGGCGGTTCAGGGCCTCGGCGGCGGCGCGCTCCAGCACGTCGGCGCGGGCCGCGGGTGACATCCGGGCGACTGCCCTGGCGCCGCGTCGCGCGTACCACCGGGCCTTCTCGACGTCGTGATCGTCGGCCTGCCGGGTGGTGCTGACGACCCGGCGGGTCCACGGGCCGACCCGGTCCGACTGCGTCCCGCTGGTCACCCAGGAGCCGGCGATCAGGCATCCGACCTCGGATTTCTCGTTGCCCGGCATGGCCACCCTCCATGAGAATCCGCTTGGCGGTACTTCTGGACCGCTCTGTGGACTAGGTGTAACGTACGGGCCGCGAAGTCCCCTGGCAATGGCCGATATCGAAGGGCACGCCGTATGACGGACGACCGGCCCCTGCACGGCATCCGGGTTCTGGACCTGACCAACGTCCTGGCCGGCCCCTATTGCAGCTACCAGTTGATGCTGCTCGGCGCGGAAGTCGTGAAGATCGAACGACCGGGTGAGGGCGACCTGGCCCGCTCGCTCGGCCCGGAACCGGGCCTGAACCGGGCCGCGCTCGGCGCGTCCTTCCTGGCCCAGAACGCCGGCAAGAAGTCGGTCGAGCTCGACCTCAAGGACCCGGCCGACCGGGAGATCTTCGAGGACCTGCTCGACGGCGCCGACGTGCTGCTGGAGAACTTCCGGGCCGGGGTGCTCGACCGCATCGGCTACGGCTGGGAGACGCTGCACCGGCTCAACCCGCGGCTGATCTACTGCGCCATCTCCGGGTTCGGCCAGACCGGGCCGATGCGGCACGCGCCCGCGTACGACCAGATCATCCAGGGGCTGTCCGGGATGATGAGCATCACCGGTACGCCGCACACCGCCCCGCTGCGCGTCGGTTTCCCGGTCTCCGACTCGATCGGCGGCCTGGTCGCCGCGATGTCGATCGCCGCCGCCCTGACCGGCCGCGCCCGGACCGGCAAGGGCGTCCACCTCGACGTGTCCATGCTGGAGACCTCGCTGTCCGCGATGGGCTGGGCCGCGTCGAACTACCTGGTCAGCGGCGTCGCACCGGAGCCGATGGGCGACCAGAACGCGACAGCGGCGCCCTCGGGCACCTTCCACGCCGCCGACGGACCGCTGAACATCGCCGCGAACCGGCAGGAGCAGTTCGAGACGCTGTGCCGGCTCATCGACCGCCCGGACCTGGCCACCGACGAGCGGTTCGCCGACCGGGAGGCCCGCAAACAGCACCGGGCCGCCCTCAACGACGAGATCAACGCCGCGCTGCGGCAGCGCACTGCCCTGGCCTGGGAGCAGTTGCTCAACGGCGCCGGCGTGCCGGCGGCCCGCATCCTCACCGTCGAACAGGCCGTGGAGCTCGACCAGCTCACCGAGCGCGGCTTCTTCACCGACCTGGAGTTCCCGGCCCATCCACAGCGCACCCTGCGGGTCAGCGGCAACGGCGTGCTGGTCGACGGCGAACCGCTGCGGCCACAGGCGCCGCCACCCCTGCTGGGCGAGCACAACACCGAGTTCAAAGCCACCGACGCGGAGGTGCCGGCGCCATGAGCGAGCCGACCGTGGGTGACGTCGCCGACTGGTGGGGCACCGCCGTCTCCCGCATCGCGCCGAACGTGATCGAGTTGCGCGGCCGGCCGGTCCAGGACCTGATCGGCTCGACCAGCTTCGCCGGCGTCATCTGGCTGATGCTGCGCGGCGACACCCCCACCCCCGGCCAGGAACGCCTGCTCGAGGCGGCGCTGGTCTCCTCGGTGGATCACGGGCCGCACGCGCCGTCCATCGCCGTGGCCCGGATGGCCGCCACCTGCGGCGTCGGCCTGAACAACGCGGTGGCCACCGGTGTGAACCTGCTCGGCGACGTGCACGGCGGCGCCGGCGAGCAGTGCGTGGCCCTGCTCGCCGAAATCGCCGACGGCGCTGAGCCTCAGGAGGTCGTCGCCCGGTGGCGGGCCCGCTCGAAATACCTGCCCGGCTTCGGTCACCGCTTCCACACCGTCGACCCGCGCCGCGACCCGCTGCTCACCCTGGTCGACCAGGCCGCCGCCGACGGGGTGGTCGACGGCTCCTACCTGCGCGCGGCCCGCGCCGTCGAGCAACTGATCGCCCCGGTCCCGATCAACATCGACGGCTGCACCGCCGTCGTCTACGGCGAACTCGGGTTTCCACCCCCACTGGCCCGCGGCCTGTTCGTCCTCAGCCGCAGTGTCGGGATCCTCGCTCACGCCTGGGAGGAGTCCGGTCAGGGCCGGCGCAACAAGGGACCGATGCCACCGACGATCCTGCCCACCCAGATCGGAGACGCCTGAAATGAGACGACTCACCGCCGCCGTCCTCGCCGCCGCTGCGACAGCGCTGGTCCTGGTGTCCGGCAACGCCGTCCTGAACGCCGGCGGCCAGACCCCGCCCCAGGGCCGTGACACCGCGGCGACCAACCTCGGCCGCGTCGACTACGGCGTCTGCCGGGGCACCGACCCGGACTGCTACCACGACTGGGGCAACTTCGACCCGGCCGCCGGCTATCGGGTGCTGGTGTACAGCCGTACCGCCGGGCCCCGCCACGCCCACCTCGGCCCGGCGCTGCCGGCCGGCCTCAACCCGCCGCTCACGCCGGCGCACGCCGCGCAGAGTGCCCTGGTCAAGCTGGGCGCCGAGCACAACTTCGCGGTCGACTGGACCGAGGACGTCACCCAGCTCAACTCCCCCGGCCGGCTGTTCCGCTACAACGCGGTGATCTTCATGAGCACCACCCGCGACACCCTCGACGACCCGGCGCAGACCGCGCTGCGGCAGTACATCCGCGGTGGCGGCGGCTTCGTCGGCATCCACAACGCGTTCGGCACGGAGTACAACTGGGAGTGGTACGAGGGCCTGCTCGGCGGCGCCAACTACTACGACCACGGTCGCAACCAGCCGGGCACGGTCGTCACGACCAGCCGCCGCGACGTGTCGACCGCGGGTCTGCCGGCCCGGTGGGACTTCGCCGACGAGTGGTACAACCTGGTGCCGTTCCCCAGCGACGTGCGGATCCTCGCCAAGGTCGACGAGGCCACCCTGCCGGACGGGGCGACCGGCGGCAGCGGCCATCCCGGTCACGGCCGCAACCACCCGGTGTCCTGGTGCCAGTACTACGACGGCGGCCGCTCGTGGGTCACCACGCTGGGTCACGCGGTGGAGGCCTGGACCGACGCCCCGATGGCCGGTGACACGTACTTCCTGCAGCACGTCCTCGGCGGCATCGAGTCAGCGATGGGCCGCGAACCGTTCTGCCGCTGAGCGCCGTCAGCCCAACCCGAGACGTTGCAGCGAGAGCGCGACGAACCCGCGTTGCGCTCGCTGATGCCAGCCGCGCGGGAAGTCGGGCAGCACCTCACGCTCCTTGGCGTCGATCAGGATGTCCAGCGCCTCGCCCGGCAGGTCGGGGCCGACCCGGTTCGCGAGAGCGATCGCAGCGGTCACCCGCACCACCAGCGCGGGATGGTCGAGCAGCGACGTCATCCGGCTCACGACGGCCGCCGGTGGCACGTTCAGGTGGGCCAGCGCCAGGTTGGCGCTGGCCCGCACGGCGTCACCGGTGTCCGCGGACAGCAGCGCGGCGACGGTCGGCGCGGTCGGCGGGATCCAGGCCAGCAGTTCGGCGGCCGGGGAGGCGACCTCCGGGTCGTCGGGGAGCCAGCGACGGTACGCGTCCGCGTGCTGAGCGGTCGCCCAATAGGCGTCGGCCTCCCACTTCTGGGCGCAGGCGTCGGCGATGTCCACCCAGTCCTCGTCGAAGTCGTCCTCGCGGTAGTAGACCCGATCGATGACCATGGCCTCCTGCTGCTCGGTCACCCGCTGCCGGCGGAACACGGCCTCCGGGTCGAACGGCAGATCGCGATCGTTGCGCGGGCCCAGCCCGATCTGCCGCAGCAGGGTGACCAGGTCCGGCCGGGACGGGGTGTCCCGGTCGTCGATCAACCGGACCAGGAACGGCACCACGTGCGCGCTGACCTGCCAGCGGGTGCCCTGATGCACGACGGCGTTGCCCAACTCCCCGAGCGCATCGCCGCGTACGGCCGGATCCGGTGAGCGCAGCGCCACAATCTGTCCGGGGATACTCTCGGCCGAGTCATACGTGCCGTGCAGCGACGCCCACTGCACACGATCAAGCCCATCCACGTACGGATTATCAGGCTGCCGGCGTGAGGGAATCCAGGCGCCGCCGGGTGGCTGCCAGCGCGAGGCGCGCATGCTCTTTCGCGCCTATCTGCGCGACCATCTGGGCCCGGGGAATCTCCAGGGCGTACGGCAGACCCGGCGGCAACGCCGACAGGATGCCGTCGACGTCGATACCGCCCTCGCCCGGATAGAGCCGCTCGAAGCGGGCCGTGTGGATCAACCCCTCGTTGGTCGGCGGCACCCCGGGCGGGGCATCGCAGACGTGCGCGAAGTGGAACCACTCGGCCGGCAGCTCACGCAGGTCCGCGACGCTGGAGCCGGAACGGGCGAAATGCAGCAGGTCGATGAGCATGCCGGCGTTGGGTTGCGCGGCGGCCCGCAGCACCCGGGTCGCCTCGGTCAGGTCGGGGGTCTCGGTCCAGGACGGGAACTCCAGGTCGACGGTCAGGCCGAGCGGCCGGGCCATCTCGCACAGCTGCGCGAACCGGTCCACCTTGCGGGAGCGGTCCGGGTCCGGCAGCTGGGTGATCACGTGCCGGGCGCCGAGTTCGGCGCCGGCCTCCAGGAAGCGCTGGAAGTCGCGGGGGTCCTCGTTCGGGCCGATCCGGGCCAGTTCGATGTCGAGCACCTCGACGCCGGTGGCGGCCAGGCGCACCTTGGTCGTCCGCATCAGCGCGGGATCGGTCGCGAGCGGGTAGTGCGGCTCCTGCGGGGTGACCCGGGTCAGGCGTACGCCGACGTAGCGGTAACCCGCCTCGGCGGCGGCCTCCACCAGCTCCGGCGGTGACAGGCTCAGCGCGGTCAGGTGGGCGAGCGAGTAGTCGTGCACCCGCCCGGCCGGTTCGCGCAGCCCCTGCAACCGCCGGTGCCGGTGCGCCGCCATCCGCACCGGCACGGTGGCCGCGGAACCGTACCCCGCGTAGCCGCCGACGCGCTGCACGACCTCGAAGAACAGCCGGGAGCCGAGCATCTCGGTGTAGAAGTGCAGGTATTCGCCCTCGGCGTCGCTGTCGTACAGGATCGAGTGTTCCCGCAGCTCGGCCAGCAGCTGCGGCGGCGGGGCCAGCCGGGCGTCCAGGTCGTCGTAGTAGTTGTCCGGGATGGCGAGCACCGGCGCGCCCAGCGCCCGCATGGACCGGGCACTGGCGATCACGTCGTCGCTGACGAACGCGACATGCTGCGGGTTCGGGATGCCCGGCGCCCAGGTTCCGCGCCGCAGGGGCGCGGTGTTCAGAGTTATCCGTACGGTGTGCGCGGCATCCGACGCCGACCGGCTGCGCAACAGCCCGAACGGTGCGGCCAGCTCGGTGGCCGGACCGGACTGCAGACCGAGCACCGACCGATAGAAGAGGGCGACCTGGTCGAAGTCGTCGACCGACTCGGTGAGCGCGATGTGGTCGGTCGCGGTGACCAGGCCGTCGGCGCGGGCCCGCTCCCCGGTCGCCTCGAAGTCGGTCAGCCAGCTGGCGCCCTCGGTCCCGGCACGGCAGAAGAAGACCGCGGTGCCGTCGGGCGCCGCCACCGAGCTCAGATCCGCCTCCTCGGGCTGCCGGACCCGGGGCAGCACCGGCGCGAGCAGCCGGTTCGCGCGCTGCGCCGACCGTGGCGGATCATCGCTCTCCACGGCCAGCGCGCAGATCATCGCGGTGCCTGGCTCGACCCGGCGCTGCGGCGCGAAGTTCAGCAGGATCCGGGCGCTGCCCTGCTCCCACAGCTGCACCGGCTTGGACCGGTGCTGACCGGTACGGGCGAACCCCAGCGCCGTCAGCGTCCGCGCGATGCCCGGCCCGGACACCTCGTCGACGGCCAGCTCGGTGAAGACGTGCCCGCCCAGCCGCGGCGCGGGCGGCAGATGGGCGCCGGCCTCCTGCAGCGCCAGCAGCGAACGCATCCCGTCGATGGCGGCGTGCCGCGGATCGGCCTGCCGGTAGATGTCGTTGAACACCTCCAGCGAGAGCGGCCCGTCGTAACCGGTGCCCAGGACGCGGTTGACGAACGCGGCCAGGTCGAACGAGCCCAGGCCGGGGAAGAGCCGGTGGTGCCGGCTCCACTCGACGACGTCCATCTTGAGCCGGGGCGCGTCGGCCAGCTGCAGGTGGAACACCTTGGCGCCGGGGATCACCGCGACCTCGGTCAGGTCGTCGTCGCGCGACAGCACGTGGAAGCTGTCCAGGCACAGGCCCAGGGCGGGATGGTCGGCGCGGCGCACGATCCGCCACGCGTGGGCGTAGGACTTCACGTGGCGGCCCCAGGCCTGTGCCTCGTACGCGATCCGCAGCCCCCGCCGCGCGGCCCGGTCGGCGAGTTCGCGCAGCTGCTCGGCGGCCAGGTCGTCGTCGTCGACCGCCTCGGCGGCCTCCGAGGAGCAGACCAGCAGCGTGCGCGCGCCGAGCTGTTCGAGGACGTCGAGTTTGCGTTCGGCGCGGCGCAGGTTGGCCCGCAGGGTGAGCGGTGGGACCGCCTCGAAGTCGCGGAACGGCTGGTAGACGTCGATGGTCAGGCCGCGGCGGGCGCACTCTTGGCGTACCCGTGACGGTGTCCAGGCCGAGGCGATCAGATCGCTCTCGAAGATCTCGATCCCGCTGAAGCCGGCCGCGGCAGCGGCCGCCAGCTTGTCCTCCAGGGTGCCGGACAGGCATGCGGTGGCGATGGACAGCCGGGGGCTGCTGATCGGTGTGGCCGGTTCAGCGATGAGCATGAGCGCTCCCTGGTCCGCTAGACGGTCCTACCGGTCCGAACTAATGAACTAACTAGTTAGTTATAGTCGACGCCCGCCGGTCACGGAAGCGGCGACGTGTTGAATAGCGGCATGCGGCTGTTCGACGGGGTGGCGCGAATCGGGCTGGGGCTGGCCGCGGTGGGCCGCCCCGGCTACATCAACCTGGGCCGGGACCGGGATCTCCCGCCCGCGCGCACCGTGCCGGCGATGCGGGAACGGGCGCACACGCTGCTCGACGCGGCGTACGCGGCCGGGGTCCGCTATTTCGACGTGGCCCGCTCCTACGGCCGGGCCGAGGAGTTCCTCGCGGGCTGGCTGCCCGGCCACGCCGAGGCGATCGCCGGCAGCAAGTGGGGCTACACCTATACCGCGAACTGGCAGGTGGAGGCCGAGGCCCACGAGGTGAAGGACCACAGCGTCGCCACCTTCGAACGCCAGCTGGGCGAGAGCCGGGCGCTGCTGGGCGATCGCCTGACGCTCTACCAGATCCACTCGGTCACCCCGGACAGTCCCGCGCTCACCGACCGGGAGTTGCACCGCCGGCTCGCCGGCCAGGGCGCCGTGGTCGGCCTGTCCACCAGCGGGCCCGCGCAGGCCGACGCCATTCGTGCCGCCCTGGAGATCGAGGTGGACGGCAGGCCGCTGTTCCGCAGCGTGCAGGCCACCTGGAACGTCCTGGAGCCGAGCGCCGGCCCTGCCCTGGCCGAGGCGCACGCGGCCGGCTGCGCCGTGATCGTCAAGGAGGCGCTGGCCAACGGCCGCCTCGCCTCGGCCGATGACGCCGTCGCGCTGGCCGCCGCCCTGCATCAGCCGTGGGCGACGATCGTCCTGTCCGGCGCTGCCACCAGCGCTCAGCTGACCTCCAACCTGCGGGCTGCCACGCTCATCCTCGCCGCCGACGATCTGGACCGGCTGGCCGCGCTCGCCGAGCCGGCCGAGACCTATTGGCGAACCCGCGCGGCACTACCCTGGTCGTGATGATCACTGATGTGCTGTACCGGGACTACCGCGGCGACGGGCACCTGGTTCTGGTGATGCCGCAACGGGTCGTCTCCGACAACGAGCGCGGCCTGCTGACCTGGCGTCCGATCGGGACGCCGTGGCGGTTCCGGCGGACGGTCGACGGGCGGGACCGGCGCGAGATCCCCTTCCATCAGCGGCACACCGTCGAGTGGGAGCTGGCGCCGATGGTCTGGAGCGGGCTGCATGTCCTGCACCTGTTCCGGCCCGGCCGGGCGCACTCGGTGTGGTGGATGTTCAATGCCGATCTCACCCTCAATCGCTGGTACGTCAACCTCGAGGCGCCACCGTCGCGCTGGGATGACGGTCTTCTGGCCGGGGTGGACACCTTCGACCACGCGCTGGACATCGTCGTCATGCCGGACCGGCAGTGGCGATGGAAGGACGAGAACGAGTACCTGGAGCGGGTCGGTCACCCCGCCTACTGGTCCGCCGAGCAGGCCGCCGCGATCCGCGCCGAGGGTGAGGCGGTGGTCGCGGACGTCGAGGCCGGCCGGTTCCCGTTCGACGGGACGTGGTGCGATTTCCGGCCCGATCCGGCGTGGCCGGTGCCCGAGATGCCCGAGCACGGCTGGGAGCGGCCGCAGGCCCGTTAACGCCGCCGTCACGCCTGAGCGATCCCCGGGATACACCGGAGCCGTAGAAATTCATGATCAAGTTCGGCTCGCTGGGAGGTCTCGTGGACGGTATTCAGAAACTTCGGGATGCGCTCGGGCGGCGTACTTTTCTGCAGGCCATCGCGGCCGTCGGCGTCGGCAGCACGGCAGCGGCCGCGATGCCGTCCGCGGCCGCGGCGACCGTCGCGAAAGCCCCGAAGGGCATCCTGCAGCCCGGCAAGGGCCCCATCCACGGGCGGCACTACCTGCGCTCCCGGCCCGACGAGGTGCGCTGGGGCTACCTGCCGTCGACCAGCAGCGACCCGGTGCTGCGCATGCGCTCCGGTGAGACGGTCACCGTGGACACGGTCTCGCACGAGGGCATCCTGGAGGATCAGGGCCGCGACCCGGTCGCCTGGTTCGCACAGCACGGCGTCAAGCGCGGCGAGGTGCTCACCGATGCGATCGCGATCGCCAAGGACTACGACCGTACGGCGCGCAACTTCGATGTCGACGGACCGCATGTCGTCACCGGCCCCATTCATGTGGACGGCGCCGAGCCCGGTGACGTACTCAAGATCGAGATTCTGTCGGCGCTGCCTCGCGTGCCGTACGGCGTCGTGTCGAGCCGGCACGGCAAAGGCGCGCTGCCGCGCCTGGCCGGCGGCGCTGTCCCGGCCGGCATCTCCGAGGCGGAGATCATGCCGCCGGTGGCCACCGACGGCCGCCCGACCGGCGACCCCCGCAAGTACGGCAACGTCTCCGTCTTCACCCCGGTGCGCACCGCGCGCGGCGGCGCCCTCACCGGCGTCCTGCCGCGCGGCTCGTCGAAGAACGTCGCCTTCCCGCTCAACCCGTTCATGGGCATGATGGGCGTCGCCTTCGCCGCCGCGCCTTCGCTCACCGACCCGGCACTGAACTCGATCCCGCCCACCCTCGGCGGCGGCAACATCGACATCAACCTGCTCGGCCACGGCGCCACGTTCTACCTGCCGGTCTTCGCTGAGGGCGCGCTGTTCTACGTCGGCGACCCGCACATGGCGATGGGCAACGGCGAGGTGGCGCTGACCGCGATGGAGGGTTCGCTGCGCGCCACCTACCGGCTGACCGTGGTGAAGAAGGGCCGCCCGGGAGCGCCGTCGGTGGCGTTCGGCTACCCGTTCGCCGAGACGCCGGACGCCTGGGTGCCGATCGGCCTGTCCGACCCGGACGGCGCCCAGAACGGCCAGGGCAACGACCTGGACATCGCGATGCGGCGTGCGGTGGTCAACGCGCTGGACTTTCTGGAGCACGATCTGGGCATGCACCGGGCGGTGGCGTACGCGTACCTGTCGGCGGCCGCCGACTTCTCGATCTCTCAGGTGGTCGACCGGACGGTGGGCGTGCACGCGGTCATCCCGAAGGACCACTTCTGACGGACCGGATTCGCTTCGGCCGGCGGCCGGGGACGGCCCCGGCGCCGCCCCCGGCCGCCGGTCCCCGTCGCGGGTCCGCCGGTCCCGGCCGCCGGACCCGCACGGCCGGCAGTTCAGTGCCCCGCGGCGATGGCGAGCAGATCGCCGTCGGTAGCTCGCGCCTCCGATGCGTGGCAGGCGCCGACTCGAATGGGCTGAACCGCCCAAGATCAACCGGGTGGGATCACGGTAGGCATTGACAGACTTCTTTGACCTTGTTGATGCTGGGAGCGCTCCCAATCCACCGCTTCCCCGCGGAGGTTCCTCGTGCACATCCCATCCCTTTCCCGGGCGCTGGCGGGCGCCCTCCTGCTGACCGGCGTGGTCCTCGCGCCATCCGGCGTGCAAGCCGCCGCCCCCGCCACCACCAGGGTCGACGTCGACGTGCGGGCCGGACTCGCGACCGTCGGTGACGTCGCGCTCGGCGTCAACCACGCCATCTGGGACAAGGAGCTCGGCACCACCGCCGTCTCCGACCTGCTCAAGGACGCCGGGGTGCAGATGCTGCGCTACCCCGGCGGCTCCTACGCCGACATCTACCACTGGCGCGACCACACCGCGCCGGGCGGCTACGTCGCCCCGAACACCGACTTCGACACCTTCATGGCCGGGGCCCAGCGCACCGGCGCCGAGCCGATGATCATCGCCAACTACGGCACCGGGACCGCTCAGGAGGCCGCCGACTGGGTCGAGTACGCGAACGTCACCAAGGACTACGACGTCACCTACTGGACGATCGGCAACGAGAACTACGGCAACGGCCACTACGGCGCGAACTGGGAGGCCGACGAGCACGCCGACAAGAGCCCGAAGGAGTACGCGTCGACGGTCCTCGCCTACGCGCAGGCGATGAAGGCCGTCGACCCGGACATCAAGATCGGCGCCGTGCTGACCATGCCGGGCAACTGGCCGGACGCGATCGTCGGCCCCGGTGACACCGGCAGCTGGAACCAGGAGGTGCTCACCCGCGCCGGCTCGGTGATCGACTTCGTCGACGTGCACTGGTACCCGGGCGGCAGCACCGCGGCCGAGACCCTGACCAAACCCGCACAGATCCAGGATGCGGTTCACCTTCTGCAGCAGCAGATTCATCGGTACGCCGGACCGAGCGCCGACCGCATTCGCATCAGCATGACCGAGACCAACGTCGACATCGGCCGGAACACCCAGCCCGGCGCGCTGTTCCTGGCCGACGTGTACAGCGGCCTGCTCGCCCAGGGCGTCTTCACCGTGCACTGGTGGAACGTGCACAACGGCCTCGGCACGATCTCCGAGGTGGCGGGCGAGACCGACTACGGCGACTTCGGGCTGCTGTCCAGCGGCAACTGCAACGCCGACAACACGGTCTGCCAGCCGCCGTTGAACACGCCGTTCGCCCCGTACCATGCGCTGTCCCTGCTGGGTGATTTTGCCCGGCCGGGTGACCGGTTCATCGGCGCCGGCACCGACAATGCGCAGGTGAGCGCGCACGCGGTGCGGCGGGCCAACGGTGACGTCGCGGTCCTGATGATCAACAAGGATCCGGAGGCGGAGCAGACCGTCGCCCTGAACTACCACGGGTTCACCGCGGCCGGCAGCACCCCGACGGTCGCCACTTACACCAACGGCGCCGACGAGATCACCACCGGCCCGGCCGGCACCGCTGCGGCGCAGACGCTTCCGCCGTACTCCATCTCGCTCTTGACCTTGAAACCCGCCGGGCCGATCGCGGCCGGGCCGAAGGCGCCGGCGCGGCCCACTGCGACCGCGACCGACCGCACCGCGACCATCACCTGGCCGGCGGCCGGCTCCGGGATCAAATACGAGGTGTACCGGCAGAACGGCGGCGCCAGCGAACTGCTCGGCGAGACCACCGGCACCTCGCTGACCGCCCGCAACCTGGAACCGGGCCGCCGCTACACGGTCAACGTGCTGGCCCGCGACGGCGCCGGCCGGGTCTCGCCCGCCTCACCGCCGCTGACCTTCACCACCGGCACGCCCGCCGAGTCGGCCTGCACGGTGAAGTTCCGCAACACCACCGACTGGGGCAACGGCTACGTCGGGGCGATCGACATCACCAACAACGCGGCGAGCGCCCTGGGCAACTGGACGCTCACCTTCACCTGGCCGACCACGTGGCAGACGGTGAGCAACGGCTGGAACGCCACCTGGAACTCCAGCGGCCGCACGGTACGCGTGACCGGCGAAAACAGCCTGGCCGCCGGGGGCACCACCGCGGTCGGCTTCGTCGGCAACTACAGCGGGCCGAACGTGCCGCCCGCGGTCTTCACCCTCAACGGCACCGTCTGCACCAGCATCTGACGGGTGGGCCGGGTCCGAGCACGGACCCGGCCACTCAGTAGTAGTCGCGCATGATCTCGGTCGCCCAGCCGGGCTGGCGGACCTCGCCGCGCGGACCGAATTCGGTCATGTACGGCTTGATGTCGAGCACCGGGGTGCCCTCGACCGCGTCCAGGCCGCTGACGTGCAGGTCGAGGCCGTCCACCCGGTGCAGCCGGCAGCGGGAGACGCCGAGCCGGTTCGGCCGGTTCTTGCCGCGCTGCGCGAAGATGCCGACCAGCGGCCAGTCGGTGTTGCCGCGCGGATGCCGGGCGCCGGTCTCGATCTTCCCGATCGGCACGCGGTCGAAATGGAACACCACCTCCAGGTGGGAGAAGGCGTCCAGGCCGTAGAGCGCCTCCTCGCCGAACTGCGCGGCGTCCAGGCGGATCACGGCGCCCACCTCGTCCCAGGCGTCGTCGAACACCTCGGCGCGGCCGCCTCGCACGTGGGCCACCGGAGTCCAGATCTGCTCGCTCATCTCAGGCCTTCCCCAGCTTGGCGATGACGGCGGCGAGTTCCGCGGCGTCGATGTCGTAGGCGGTCCGGCCGGCCTGCGGGTCCCGGGCGTGCAGGGTGTGCAGCACCGGCGAGTGCGGGCCGCCGAGGTCGACCAGGGTCGCGGACGCGCCGTGCACCGCCCGTTCGGCGCCGGGCGTGGCGGTCAGATCGATGCGGGTCACCACGCCGGGCGTCACCCAGACCGGCACACCCGCGAGCATCCCGAAGATCTGCAGGTGGAAATGTCCGCAAAGGATCAGCCGCACGTCGCTCCCGGCGATCGCCTCGGCCAGCTCGGCCGCGTTGCGCAGCCCGAGCGCGTCCTGCACGGTGACACCGGGCACGGCGACTGGCGGATGATGAAAGGCGAGGATGCTGCCGCGCGGCGCCGGCGCCACCAGGACGTTGCGCAGCCAGGCGAGTTGCGCTCCGCTGATCTCCCCGAAACCCTTGCCCGGTACGAGTGAGTCCAGCGTGATCACCCGATACCCGTCGACCAGGGTGACCGCGGCGCGGGCATCACCGTCGAACTGCTGATCCGGCCGATCCTGCCCGCCGGCATCACGGTGACCGCTGCCGAGCACACCGGCGAACGCCACCCGCTCATCGTGGTTGCCAGTGCTGAAGATCGCCGGGATGCCCCGCTCCCCGGCGAAGCCGCCGACCAGCTCCCGCGCGGCGACATACGCCTCCCGCGAGCCGTCATCGGCGATGTCCCCAGTGACCACCACCGCGTCGAGCCCGGGTAGCTCGCGACAGTCATACAGGATGCGCCGCAGGGAGTCCCGGGTGTCAACGCCGTCGCCGTTCGGCCCGGACGCTTGAGTGAGGTGGGTGTCCGACAAGTGCAAGATCCGCATTCAGCGAACCTAACGAACATTCGCCCCGGCCGATGACCGCATTACCGCTCCCCGGAATCCCCACCCCGCGCCCAGCCGCCAACCGCCCACGCCGCGAAACACGCCTCACCGGCGGCCCGCACCCACGAGCCGCCAGCCACGCAGGTAACCGCGGCCCGGATACATGCCTGAACGGCGGCCGGCGGCCACGAGCCGCCACCCACGCAGGTAACCGCAGCCCGGATACATGCCTGAACGGCGGCCGGCGGCCACGAGCCGCCACCCACGCAGGTAACCGCAGCCCGGATACATGTCTAAACGGCGGCCCGCACCCACGAGCCGCCACCCACGCAGGTAACCGCAGCCCGGATACATGCCTGAACGACGGCCCGCAACCACGAGCCGCCGGCCAGGCAGGTAGCGCCTGCCGGCACGGCGGCCCGGCCGCGGCACGGACGGCACGGAACGGCCCGGCCGCGGACGTTCGGGCAGGTGAGCGGCCGGCCAGCCGAGTTCTTGGCGGCGTTGGGCGTCAGATTCGGTAGGCGGCGACTGTCTGCTGCAGCTGGGCGGCCGTGCGGGCCAGCTCGGCCGCGGTCTGCTGGGTCTCGGTGGCGCCGGCGGTGACCTGGCGGGATGCCTCGGCGACGCCGGCGATGGTGCCGGCGATGCTGGCCGAGCCTGCAGCCGCCTGGCCCACGCTGCGGGAGATCTCGGCCGTGGTCGCCGTCTGCTCCTCCACGGCGGCCGCGATCGTCGTCGTGTAGTCGTTGATCGTGGTGATGACCTGGCCGATCTGCTGGATCGCGGTCACCGCCGACGTGCTCTCCGCCTGGATCGCCGACACCTGCGCGGTGATCTCCTGGGTGGCCCGGGCGGTCTCCTGGGCGAGGTCCTTTTCCTCGGACGCGACGACCGCGAACCCCTTGCCCATCTCACCGGCGCGGGCGGCCTCGATGGTCGCGTTGAGGGCCAGCAGGTTGGTCTGCTCGGCGATCGAGGTGATCATCGCGACGACCGTACCGATCTGGTGGGAGGCTTCGCCGAGCCGCAGGACGCCAGCGTTGGTGGTCTCGGCGGCCCGGGCCGCGTCGGCGGCGACGCCGGCCGCCTCGTTCGCGTTGGTGGAGATCTCCCGGATGGACACGCCCATCTCGTCGGCGCCCGCGGACACCGTGCGGACGCTGTCGGACACCTGCCCGGCCGAGTCCGACACCGTGCCGACCTGGGCCGCGGTCTGCTCCGCCGAGGCGGACAGCTGGGACGCCACCGCCGACATCTGCTCCGAGGCGGAGGCGAGCAACGCCGAGCTGTCGGTGATCCGGCCGACGATCCCCGACATCGCCGAGGCGGTCGTATTGAGCGCCGAAGACATGTGACCCACCTCGTCGGCGCTGTCCACCTCGACCCGGGCGGTCAGGTCGCCGTCGGCGATGCGCTTGAGGGCCTCGACGTTGCGGGCCAGCGGCTTGACGATCATGCGGGCGATCGCGGCGGCGAGCAGCAGGCCGAGTGCGGTGCAGGCGGCGAGCAGGGCGATCACCCAGAAGCGGGTGGAGTCGTACCGGTCCTGCGCGGTGTCCTGGTGTTCGGCGCCGCTGGCGACGGTGATGTCGGCGAGGGCGGTCAGGTCGGTGCGGACCGCGGCGCGCTTCTCGGCGAGTTCGCCGGTGCGCAGGGCGGCCAGCTGTTTGGTCTTCCCCGCTTCGGCGAGCGGCAGCAGCTTGCCGTCGAGCAGCTCGGCGAACTGGGCCCAGTTGCTCTGGAACGAGGTGAGCGAGGTCCGGGCGCCGGCACTGATCGGATAGGTTCCGTACGCCTGGGCGTACTCGGTCACCTGCTTCTCGGCGGCGGTGATCGCCGCCTCGGCGTCCGTACGCTGCTGGTCCGTGGTCGCCAGCTGGTAGTCGTCGGCGCCGAGCCAGACCCGGTTCACCGCACTGCGCAGGTTGCCGATGGTGTTCAGCTCATGGTTCTGCACGTAGGCGTCTTTGACCTGGTCGTTGGTGGCGCCCAGGCTGGTGAGCGCGAACATCCCGTCGCCGACGCTGAACACGGCCACGATCCCCACCGCGGTCATGATCTTCGTGCTGACCCGCCGGTTGGCCAACAGCCTCCGCATGGGGTTGGTTCCGGTAGCCATCAAAGTCTCCTCAGCAACGGCGGGCTCTGATCTGACCATTCGGCGGGAGCGAGGCCGGGCCCCGGTTCGGTCGCGGAGCAGACGGGTAGCGGGCTGATCCGGGCCCCGAGAGGCCCGGATCAGGAGAGACCGGTCAGGCGGTACGAGTGATCTTGACGGTGAGTTCGTAGTCGGCGTCGCCGTCGGTGAACCGCCGGATCAGGTCGGTCGACCCGCCCACGTTCGGGACCTGCTTGGCGATCAGCGGCCCGGAGACGGTGAACACCTGGTCGGCGATGTGGTCGTCGTCGAGGAAGCCGAGCAGCCAGTGCACGACGCCGCCGACCGCGGCCACCACCGCGCCGACCCACGCGGCCACACCGGTGGCGACGAGGATGCCGGCCGCACCCGCGAACGCCGCCGCGACGCCGGCCTGGATCTTCGAGGGGTCGCCCTCGTCGTGTTCCCACAGCGAGACGAGCATGCCGACCTCGCCATCGGGCAGGGGCTGGGCCGCGCCGTTGAGACCCCACATGACCCCGTCGGTGGAGTTGAAGTTGCGTGACTCGCCGCTGTCCACGTCGCCGAAGACCGAGCTTCGGGTGGCCTTGGCCTTGTCCCCGTCGGTCGATCCGAAGACCCAGTACGGCTCGTTGGACGGGCCGAAGATGCTGTCGGTGGCCCGGTCGATGCACTTGAACCTGGTCGCCTTGATGGTGTACCGCCCGGGTGGCGCGGCCGCGGCCTCGAGCGCGATCAGGCCCTCGCTGGCGTGCTCGCGCAGCACCTCACGGTCCGGCGGCCGGAAGTCGGAGATCACGGCCCGGCCGCCGTGGATCGCCTCCACGTCCACGTCGACGACGTTCGGCATCGCCCGGAACGACTTGACCAGGTCCGGCGCGTCGGTGCGCAGGTCGCTCATCGAGTACGAGTCCTTGCCGAAGCGCATCCGCGCGTACCGTTCCGGGAACAGCTCCTTGCGGACCGGGTCGGTGAGCCGCTCGCCCACCTTGCCGTGCTCCTTGATCTCGGCGTCGGAGAAGCCGTTCTTCTGGTACGCGCTCACGATCGACCGCTCCAGGTCGGTGAGCTGCCCGTTCGCGGCGAACTTGGCGAAGCTGTGCAGGGTCAGCGCGAGCATCCAGTTGCGCGGCTTGTTGGCGGCCAGCTGCCGGCGCATCGTCGCGCCCTTGCCCTTACGCTGCAGCACACCGTCGAGAATCACGTCCGGTTTCCGAGGCGCCATCAGTGCCTCCTCCCGTGTATGACGCACGCCTGTCGCGCGTCCTGCCCAGGTAGGCGTGACATCGCCGGGCGAAGCCGTGCCATCGCACGGCACGGTGCGGTCACGGATCCAGGAACCGCCACACCACCGGGCACGCCGGGTCCGGCGAATAACAGCACATCTGCCCGGTACGCACAGTCGCGGCCAGCGCCCGGCCGAGGCCCGGATCCCCGGCGGCCACCTCGTCGATGGCCCGTTTGATCGCCTTGCGCACCGCGGTCCGGGCCCGTTCGCCCTCCGCCGGGAACGCGCGGGCCCGCCCGCCCCGGCCGGTCATCCGGCGCACCTCGGCCAGCAGCGCGTCCAGCTCGGCCTGCAGCCGCTCGCCGGCCGCCTGATCACCGCGGGCGTCGGCGCTCTCCAGCCGGCCGGTCAGCTCCCGCACCCGCCGGCGGTAGGCGGCCCGGCCCTGCTCGTCCAGCAGCGGCTGCCGGGTCGTCACGGCCAGCACGCCGGACGGCGCTCCGGCCAGCTCCAGCGCCGGGATCGCGCGGCCCGGACTGGTCAAAAGACGAGCCAGATAGCGTACGCCCACCCGGTCCGCGACCACCGCGCTGCGCTCCGACGATCTCCTCGACCATCGGCAGCATCTCCGCCTCCCGCCCCTGCAGCCAGCGGATCGACATCAGCTGGGCGCCGAGGAACCCGGTCGCGTCGGCGTCGCCGGCCAGGGTGCCGAGTTCGAAGCAGGCGTACGCCCGCTCCTCCGCGTCGGCCAGCCGGCCGGCCCGCACCAGCAGCATGGTCTCCAAGGCCGCCGCCATGTGCTGGATGCTGCGGCAGCCCAGCGCGTCGGCCCGTTGCCGCAGCTCGGCGAGGGCCCGCTCGGCGCGCGGGTCGCCGAGATGGAACAGGTCGACCGCCTGCCAGCAGAGCCCGAGCAGCGCCAGCATCCCCTCGCCGGCCTTCGCGGCGACCGCGGTCAGCTCCTCGGCCAGCGGCAGCCGGTCCGCGGTGTGCCGCGGGGTCAGCAGCGCGTGATGGGCCAGCGACAGCGCCTCGGCCAGCACCGGACCGTCGCCGAGCCGGCGGGCCTCGTCCAGCGCGGCCAGCACCGGCGCCACCGGGCCGCCCTGGTAGACGGCCTCGGCGGTCAGGCGTACCCGAAGCCGGCAGCGCAGCCGGGTCTGCTCGGCGGGCAGCTCGGCGAGTGCCCGCCGCTGCAGCCCGGCGACCCGTTCCCGGTCCAGCCGGTTGCGGTGCTCGTTGATCCACATTCCGCCGAGGCCGACCGCGGCGCCGGCCAGCGCCACCGTGTCCCGCTCGGCGACGGCCACCTGGGCCGCCTCGTCGAACAGCTTGCGGGCCTCGGCGAGCCGGCCGCAGCGCAGCACCGCCTCGGCGTACTCCACCAGCAGCGGCGCGCGGGGCTCGGCCGGCTGCGGAACGGCGACCGCTGCGGCCAGCAGATCGGCTGCGGACTCGTACCCGAAGGTGTCCAGCATGACCCGGGCGGCCGTGCGGCAGGCCGCGACCGCGCGCCGCGCATCGGCTGCCGAGCGGTCGGCGGCCTGCAGCGCGTGATGCGCGTGCCGGACCGGCCGGTCGGCGCCGCTCACGGCCGCGCCATCGAGCAGGTCGGCGGCCCGGGCGTGCGCGTCGAGTTCCTGCGCCGGGGTCAGCCGGGCCAGCAGCACCTCGCGTACCACCTCGTGGCTGAACACGAACCGGCTGCGCTGCCCGTGCTCGACCAGACCGTCACCAGCCGCCTCGCGCAGGGCCGCGCGTACGCCCGCCGGGCTGGTGCAGCTCAGCGCCGCCGCTTCCGGCACGGACGGCGCCGGGCCGAGCACGGCGGCGGTGCTGAGCAGCGCGCGGGCCGGTTCGCTGAGCCGGTCGACGGCGTCGCCGATGACCTCGCGCACGCATCCGCGGGCCGGTTCGGCGCCGCCGACGGCCATCACCCGGCGCAGGTGCAGCGGATGCCCACCGGTGATCCGGTGCACGGTGGCCAGCAGGCCCGGCTCGATCCGCGCCCACCGGGTCCGCAGCAGCGCCTCGGTCTCGGCCAGATCCAGGCCGGACAGGCTGATCAGGGTGTCCGCCACCCCGGACAGCGGATCGGGCGTGGTGTCGCGCCGCGCCAGCAGCATCATCATCGGGCGCCGCGCCACGTCGCGGGCCAGGAAGCGGGTCAGCAGGAGCGTTCCGGCGTCGGCCGCGTGCACGTCGTCGACCACGACCAGCAGCGGGGCCCGCGCGCCGAGCAGCTCCTCGATCGCGCTGAACCGGGCGAACCGTTCCGGGTCCAGGTGGGGCCCGGCGGCGAGCAGCGCCGCGCCGCGCGGCTCGTCGAGGCCGGCGAGGATCTCCTGCCAGGGCCACCACGGCGGGGCGCCGCCGCCCGGCCAGCAGCTGCCCCACGCCACGGTGAACCCGGCCTGCCTCGCCCGCCGGGCGGTCTCCCGGCACAGGGCCGTCTTGCCGATCCCGGCCCGGCCGCTGACCAGCACGGCACCGCCCTCGCCGCCGGCCGCAGCGGCCAGGACGTCGTCGAGCACCCGCAACTCCCGGCCGCGGCCGACGAACCGGCTGGTGCGCGCCGAAGCGTCCGTCATCGAGGTAAGTCTGCCCGCCGGCGGGCCGGCTCCGGTCACCCAAGTCCTAGAGTCGACACCCGGCGGGTCGGACGGGTGCTCAACAGGGCCCAGACCATCTTGCCGCGGTGGCTGGGCAGCGCGCCCCAGGCCAGCGCCGCGGTGTGCACGATCCGCAGGCCCAGCCCACGGTCGTGCACCGACGCGGCGCCCCGGGGCGGGTCCGGGTACAGGCGCGGCAGTTCGGGGCTCTCGTCGACCACCGCCACGTGGATGCCGTAGTCGCGCCGGGAGACCACCACCTCCACCGGGGCGTCACCGGCGTGTTCGACCGCGTTGACGACCAGTTCCGAGGCGACCAGCCGGCACACCGCGATGAGCCCCGGGAAACCCCAGTCCCGGCAGGCCTGGGCGACCGTCTCCCGGACCAGCGGGCCGGCCTGCAGCCGGGCCGGCAGCACCAGGTGCACGCAGTTGTGCAGCGTGCGGCGCTCGGCCAGCGCGGCGCGGGCCTGCTGCGGACCGGCGAAGACCGGTACGGCGCGCATCGTGCCCGTCCCGTGCAGCCTCCCGGTCAGCGGCGCCGTCGCGGGCAGGCACAGCGCCATGGTGACCGGGGGTGCCATGCTCGCGGCGAAGCTGCGAGCCGACAGCCAGACCGGTGCGCTGCCGGCCCACGGGTCGTCCAGGGCGGTCAGGTCCACGAGCAGGGCGACCGGGTGCTCGGCCAGGCAGGTGCGCAGGGCGTAGTAGGTGTCGCCGCGCAGCCGCCCGCTCCAGCAGCCGGCCACCGCGACCTCGACCGTCCCCGTCACCGCGTCGGCGATCGCGGTGATCGATGCCTCCGCGGAGGTTCCGGCAGGTCCGAAAAGATATGGCGCCTCGAAAGCCATGCCCGCACATCCCCGACTCATTGGCCAGTATGAATCGGCTCCGCCTGCCGTGCGTACTCGCGCTATTGGCGGGATCTGCACCGGAATTTGTTTGACCATGCAAGTTGTTGTCATCAACGTGATCCGACGAACGTCAGTGGTGGTGATCGGTGCGGGACAGGCCGGTCTCTCCGCCGCCTACCACCTGCAGCGCCGCGGCTTCGCGTCCGAGTTCGTCGTTCTCGACGCCGATGCGCAGCCGGGCGGGGCCTGGCAGCACCGGTGGGCGTCACTGCGGATGGACACCGTCAACGGCATCTTCGACCTGCCCGGCATGCCCCGGCCCGAGGTCGACCAGCACGAGTCCAGCAGCTCCGCGATCCCGCGGTACTTCGCCGCGTACGAGCGCGCCTTCGACCTGCCGATCCTGCGCCCGGTCCGGGTCCGGCGCGTCGACGACACCCCGGGCGGTGAGCTACTGGTCGACACCGACCACGGGCAGTGGCTGACCCGCGCGCTGATCAACGCGACCGGCACATGGACCAACCCGGTCCGCCCGCAGTACCCCGGGTCCGCGCTATTCCAGGGCCGCCAGCTACACACCCACGACTACGTCGACGCCGCCGAGTTCGCCGGGCAGCGGGTCGCGATCGTCGGCGGCGGCATCTCCGCGGTGCAACTGCTCGAGGAGATCTCCCGGGTCGCGACGACGTTCTGGTACACCCGCCGCGAACCGGTGTTCATCGACGAGTTCCGCCCCGAACACGAGGGCCGCGCCACCATCGCCAAGGTGATCGCCGACGTCGAGGCCGGGCGGCCCAGCAGCAGCGTGGTCTCCTACACCGGGCTCGGCTGGACCGACTACGCCCGCGCCGCGCACGAGCGCGGCGCGCTGGTGCGGCGCCCGATGTTCACCGAGATGACAACCTCGGGGGTACGCGAGACCGACGGCACCCGCATCGAACTGGACGCCGTCCTGTGGGCCACCGGCTTCCGGGCCGCCCTCGCCCACCTCGAACCGCTGCACCTGCGCGGACCGCTCGGCGGCATCCCGATGAGCGGCACCCAGGTCGCCGCCGACCCGCGCATCCACCTGATCGGTTACGGTCCGTCGCAGTCCACCGTCGGCGCCAACCGGGCCGGCCGGGCAGCGGTCGCCGCACTGAGACGAACCATCACGCCCGAATCCATTCACGTTCCGGACACGATCGGTTACCGTACGCCACGCCCGCACGCGCCAGCATGAGCAATGCTCTTCGTCCTGGGAGCCCTGGCCGCCTGGGCCGGCGTCGTCCTCGCCGCCCTCGACAGCCCGCACGTCCGTGACAAGACCCGCATCGAACGGTCCAGCATCGCGCTGCTCGCCGTCACCGCGATCACCACGGCGGCCGGCGCCGGGCGAGCACTCCTGAACTGGATCACCTGACAGGCATCCCTGCCCGTACACCCGGGGTTCGGCCACCGGTCAGATCCGCGCGCTAGCGTGCGGGCGGCCCGAGGCGTTGACAGGAGTGCAACATGCGTGAACGAGTCCCGCGACCAGTGCGGCAGATCCTCTCCCCGCTGCGCCGCGGAGGTTCGCGCCTGCTGCGCAAGCGACTGCACGCCGTCATGCGCACCACCGGGCTGGTCGGCGACTACAGCTACGTCTTCGTCGTCACGTACGGCCGGTCCGGCTCGACGCTGCTGATGGGCATCCTCAACGCCATCCCGGGCTACCGGATCCGCGGCGAGAACTACAACACGCTCTACCGGCTCTACCAGGCCGACGCCGCCGTCACGAAAGCCTGCGAGAAATTCTCCAGCGCCGAGGACCTCAAGCCGCAGAGCTCCTGGTACGGCACGCCACGGGTACGCGAGCACGCGTACCGGGCCGGGCTGGTCAGCAACTTCGTGCAGAACGTGCTGCGCCCCGAACCCGGCGACCGGGTGCTCGGCTTCAAAGAGATCCGCTACACCCCGCTGCACATGGCCGACCTGCAGGAATACCTGGACTTCCTGCTCGACGCGTTCCCCCGCTCCCGGATCGTCATCAACCACCGCGACCCGGCCGCCGTGGCCCGCAGCGCCTGGTGGGTCAAGGTCCGCGACGCCGAGGCGAAGATCCGCGACGCCGACGAGCGGCTGCTGGCCATCGCCGACGACGAGCGGCACTTCCACTTCTTCTACGACGAGATCGACGACTCTCTGGAGAACATCCGCGCGCTGTACCGCTTCCTCGGCGAGGACTTCGACGAGGCCGCGGTGCGCCAGGTGCTGAACAAGCCGTTCAGCCCGTACCCAGCCGGCAAGTAGCGCCGCTGTCCAGCTGGCGCTGAGTGTCGTATCCCGCCTTCCGAAACAGCCCTCACAGCCAGCCCGATTGCCTGACCGGCTCTGAGTGCCGTTCCGGGCCGGCGCCCACGACCACGTTCCGGTCCAGGGAAGCATGCCTGAACGGCGGCCCGCACCCACCAGCCGCCAGCCAGGCACGAATCCGCGCCCGGGAAGCACGCCTCAGCGGCGGCCCGCACCCACCAGCCGCCGACCAGGCACGAATCCGCGCCCAGGAAGCACGCCTCAACGGCGGCCCACACCCACCAGCCGCCAACCAGGCACGAATCCGCGCCCAGGAAGCACGCCTCAACGGCGGCCCACACCCACCAGCCGCCAACCAGGCACGAATCCGCGCCCAGGAAGCACGCCTCAACGGCGGCCCACACCCACCAGCCGCCAACCAGGCACGAATCCGCACCCGGGAAGCACGCCTCAACGGCGGCCCACACCCACCAGCCGCCAACCAGGCACGAATCCGCGCCCGGGAAGCACGCCTCAACGGCGGCCCACACCCACCAGCCGCCAGCCAGGCACCAATCCGCGCCCAGGAAGCACGCCTCAACGGCGGCCCACACCCACCAGCCGCCAACCAGGCACCAATCCGCGCCCGGGAAGCACGCCTCAACGGCGGCCCACACCCACCAGCCGCCAGCCAGGCACCAATCCGCGCCCAGGAAGCACGCCTGAGCGGCGGCCCGCACCCACGAGCCGCCGCGCACGCACGCTACGACGGGGACGAGGAACGGCCCGGGTGGATCGACCGGACGGCGCGCGGCTGCGAGGCCGGACGGGTGGGCTCACAACCGTTTCAAAAATTCGGCATCAGCGGCGCAGCGCGCGCAGCAAGCGGGCCGTGACCCGCTGGGCGGTCAGCGGCACCACCGAGATCATCAGCCGGCCTGAGGCGTCCACGGCGGGCATCACGACGAACAGGCGGGTGCCGTGGCGGCGCATGGCCGGGGCCGGCATGCGTACGCCCGGGGCTCGCACTGCGGCCGCACCCGCAGCGCCGGTGGCGCTCTGCTTGCCCACTGCCCGGGTGGGGTCGAACGTGCCCGGCTGGGCCGACAACGCGCGCCGCTGGCCGGTCACCGCGCTGCGGGCGAGGAGCTCGGCAACGCTGAACCGGATCCGCACGGTGTCACCGGCCACCGAGACCCGCGCTGGGATCTCCTCGGCGCTGACGCTCAACGCCGTCGCACCCCCACCGCGGGCGGTGATCGTCAGATCGTCGCCGTCCCAGCCGATCGCGGTGGCGTCGAGTTTCACCGGCCAGTCGGGCGAGCGGGTCACGTCGAAGCAGGCGTCCGGCAGCCGGCCGAAGCCGGGGTACTGCGCGTAGCGCCGGCCGTTCCGGACGACAGTGGCCGGCACGCCGACCTCCGCATCCTGGCGGATCACGGCCAGCAGGTCGTCGAGCGAGCCGTCCCGGGCCACCGCCAGCCGGATCCGGGTCTCCGCAGCCAACTGCTCGGCGATGTCGTCGGTGAGATGCTCCGCGGCCATCCGGCCCACACCGGCATGCACGCGCTGCTGCGCCGGCCGGTCGAGGTGCAGCAGGTCGTCCTCGACCAGCCGGGCGATCTCGTGGTCGAAGCGCCGCACCATGATCGCGTCGCGCTGTTTGCCCGGCCCGATCAGGCCGGCCACGAAGTCCATCACCTTCTCCGCGGTCTCCACCCGCAGCCCGTGCCGGCTCAGATAGGTGATGTTGGTGGCCTCGAACCGCCGCACCGCGAAGTAGTAATCATAATCGGCCAGCACCGAGATCCGCCGTGCCCGATAGCAGGCCTCCAGCGTGAACGGCAGGTCACTGCCGATCCGCATGTCCTCGCGGTAACGGATCGCGTGCCGGTCGAGCAACTCCCGCCGGAACAGCTTGGTGTTGGCCAGCGACCGCGGCAACGGCGATTCGAAAAGATCAAGATCAGTTTCGGTACGCGCGAAAATGTCCTGATAAATGTGGCGGCTGTTGACGCCGACCACCCGGCCGAGGACAACATCCGACTCGTAGTCGTCGGCGGCCGCCACCAGCCGTTCCAACGCTTCCGGGCCGAGATGGTCATCCGCGCCGATGAAGAACACGTAGCGGCCGGTGGCAGCGTCCAGCCCGCGGTTGAACGGCACCGCCGGCCCACCGGAGTTCGGCTGATGAATCACGGTGAACAGGCCGGGATGCCGGCGGTCGAAGCGGTCCAGTTCCGCGGCGCCGCCGTCGGTGGAGCCGTCGTCGACCGCGACGATCTGCATCCGGGACGCCCCGATCGTCTGCCCGGCCAGCGACGTGAGGCATTCCCGCAGGTACGGCATGGCGTTGTAGACCGCCACCACCACCGAGACGTCCGGCCGGTTCATCGGCTGCTCTGCTGCGTCACGCCCAGCAACGAGCGGTAGAGGCCGGCCAGCTTCTCGGCCTGCGCCTCCCAGGTCCAGCCCGGCAGCGGGCTGTCCGGCCCGTCGTACACCGCCCGGTAGCGCTGCGGATCCGCCAGGACGGTACGCACCGCGCGCGCGAAGTCAGCGGCGTCCTTCGCCCGGAACACCTCGCCCTGACCGGTGGCGCGGACTGTCTCGGCCATCGTCCGCACGTCGCTGACCACGATCGGCAGCCGGGCGTGCGAGTACTCGAAGAACTTGGTGACCAGCGCGATCTCGTGGTTCACCCAGTGGTGGATCGGGATCACCCCGATGTCGGCGGCGGACAGGAATCGCGGGACCTGCGCGGGCGGCACGTACGGCACCGCGTGCACCCGTTCCGCGGCGGTCAGCGCGGTGATGTGCGGCGCCGCCGGATCGCCGACCACCAGCGCCAGGTGCACCTCCGGCAGCAGGGGCAGCGCCTCGACGACCGTGGCCAGCCCGCGCTGCGGCGACGCGGACCCGCTGTACACCAGCAGCGGCGTCGCTGCGCCGACACCGCACAGCGCGCGCAGATCGGGCACCGCCTCGCCGCCGGTGGTCTCCGGCGCGTTCAGCACCACCGCGGGCCGCTCGGCCAGCCGGTGTTCGCGCTGCAGCATCCCGGCGAGCGTCTCGGACACCGTGATCACCGTGTCGGCGTCTCCCACGTACTCCCGCTCGTAACCGAGGTGGGCGGGCAGCCAGCGGGCGTTGTCGCGGCGCGGCCGCGCGCCGGGCAGGAACTCGTGCGCGTCGTACACCAGCTTGACGTCCCGGCCGGCCTCGCGCGCACGCCGGGCCGCCCGCGCGCCGACGCCCAGCATCCGGAAGTCGTGGGCGTGGATCAGGTCGGCGTCCAGCTCGTCGATCACCTCGCCGAAGGCTCGCTCATAGCTCCACAGGCCCGGTTCGAGCCGGCGCCAGGCCCGGTCACCGTGCACCGCCCGCCAGAACCCGACCTGGGCGCGCTCCACCGGCCGGCGCGCCAGCCGGGCCGCCCGCAGCAGCCGGCCACCGCGGCGGACCAGCCGCTGCCGGATCGCGCCGGACCGGTCGCCGCCCATCGGCAGCAGCCGCACCCGGGCCGGGCCGAGGGTCCACTGCTGCTCCTCCGCGGTGGGCGAGCAGCCGAGCAGGGTGACGTCCCACCCCGCCTCGGCGACCGAGCGGGCCGTCTTCTGCACCCGGGAATCACCGTGAACACCGTTGTCGACCAGCATGACGACCCGATCGCTACTCATGATGGCGCGAGTGTATGAGCGGTTTCCGCGCCCGGCACCGGCCCGCAGCATCAATACATCCAGCCGCCATGGCCGCGTCATCTGCCGTCCGCCCGGCGTGAATACCGTCTGCCGTCGAGATGGATGTCACCTACCTGGCGCTGGGCGGCCGGCGCGTGCGCGCGGCCGTCGCCCACACCGCGCAGCTGGCCGCCGACGGCACGCCGGTCACCCTGGTCACCACCGCCGGTTCGGAGTGGGACGGCGTACCGATCCCCCCGGGTGTGACCCTGCGGCGGGTGCGCACGCCGCGGGCCGCGCGGCCGCTCATCGCGGCAGCCGGGACGTTGTACGCCGGAGACCCGGAAGCGCTGGCCGAGGCGTACGCCACCGGCCGCCCCGGCGTCCTGCTGGAACCCTCCGCCGACCCGGCCCGCCGCCCGCAACCGGCCGACCTGGCCGTGCTCACCCCGTGGTATCCGTCGCCGGACGACCCGTTCGCCGGCGCCTTCGTGCAGGCCGCCACCGCCGCGGTCACCGGCGACTTCGCGCGGGTGTCGGTCCTGCACACGCAGAGCTGGTTCTACTCACCCGGCCGGCTGCCCGGGCAGCTGCTGGGCGTCGCCGCGGAACGCCAGGCGCTGCGCTCCGGCAACACCGTCGTCCTGGACACCGCCGAGGGCGAACTCGCCCGTGTCGCCACCCCGACCCCGGGAGGCGGCGACTACCTGGCGTACGCCGACGAACAGACCCGGGCGTTGCGGGCGGCCCTGCCCACCGGCCGGATCGAGGCACCCGTGGTGCACGCGCACACCGGCCTGATGGGCGGGGTGGTCGCCGCGCGGCTGGCCCGCCCGGACGCCCGGATCGTGGTCACCGAGCACGCCACTTTCCTGGCTCTGGCCTTCGCGCAGCCCGGCGTGCAGCGCCGGTATGCCGCCATGCTGGCCCGCGCCGACGCCGTGCTCTGCGTCGGCCGTGCGCTGCGCGACCAACTCGCGGGCATCTTCCCGGAGCACGCCGGCAAGCTGCGGATCGTGCCCAACGCCATCGACTTCGACCGGTTCGCGGTCCGCGCCGAGCCACCCCGCGAGCCGCTGCGCTGGCTCTACCTGGGCCGGATGATGGAGCACAAAGGCGTGCTGACCCTGCTCGGCGCCTTCGCCCGGGTCGCCGCCGAGGATCCGCGGGTCACCCTCACCCTGGTCGGCGGCGGCCCGCTCGATGCCGAGATCGACCGGCGCCTCGCCGAGTGCCGGGCCCGGCCCGACGCTGACCCGACTCCACCGCAGCGCTGGGCCGACCGGGTCATCCGGCGGCCACCGGTACCGCCGGAGCAGGTCACCGCGCTGCTGCATGAGCACGACCTGCTGGTGCACGCGAGCCGTCGCGAGACGTTCGGCATGACGGTGGTCGAGGCCGTAGCAACCGGCACCCCGGTGCTGGTGGCCCGCAGCGAGGGCCCGGCCGAGACCCTGGACGGCATCGAGGACCTGGCCGGCGCGCTGTTCGAGCCGACCGACGATCCCGCCGTCATCGTCGCCGCCTACCGCGAACTGAAGGCCCGCTTCGCGGCGCTGGACCTGGCCGGAGCACGGACGCAGTTGCTGGCCCGCTACGGCACCGAGGCGGTCCGCGCGCAGCTGCGCCAGGCGTACACCGCAGGCGCTCCGCCGTCGTCGGCGACCGTGCCGGAACCGGCCCGGCTGCCGCTGCGACGGTTGCCGTCCCCGGTGCCCGAAGCCCTGGTCCGCACCGGCGTCCGGGTCGCGCGCCGGGTCAGCGGATCCGCTGTGCGGCCTTGGCCACGGCCGCGCCGACCGCCAGGCTGACCAGCGGCGCCGCCAGGCCCGGCAGCCGGGTCTTCTTCATCACCCAGGCGGTGGCGGCGCTGGTCACGACGGGCAGTGCGGTCCGAACGATGGTGTTGGTGTTCATAGCGCCTCCAATACCCCGCAAGGGCCCCATCTATCGCCCGCAGGCGCAGCCGGCTGCGACCGCGGCGATCAGTACCCGCCGGGGGCCGACCTACGGTCGGCGACCAGGACCGGGCAGCCCGGCACCTGATCGGCCGGAGCTGCCATGTCCAGCTCGCCGAGCATCCGCACCGAAGCCTTGGTGATGGCGCGCAGGCCACGCTCCTTCCGGTAGGCCTGTAACGCGCTGCGGTACCAACCCGCGCCTTCCGGGTAGAGCACCAGCTGGACGCCGTCGATGTAGGCGCACGCCGCGTCGTCGAGACCCCAGCCCATGATGTGGTGCCCGCGGTACTGCTCGTAGAACCCGGCACGCGGCACGGCCGGGGCCGCCGACGCAGTCGGGGCGGCCGAGGCATTCGGGGCGGCCGAGGCATTCGGACTGACGGGGGCAGCACCGGCCGAGACGGCGACGCCCACCATCGCGGCGGCCGCCACCAGAACAGCGAACGACCGCTTGGCTTTCCGAGCCCGATTCTCTTTCCGGAGAAATACGGTCATGGCCGATCACGCCAATCATCTGAGTGGTCGAATATGGTTCGGCTCCGCCGCCGAATTTGCGGTGCCGTGCCTCGATCCTACCCCCGGAACCGCCCGGATCAGCGGCGGTGCCACGGACCGGTGCGGCGCAGGGAAACGACACACCGTGGTGATATTCACCCGAAAGACTGCTCTGGTGACGCGTTCGGAAACCGTACCGATAATCCACCGTTGGTACGTTCGGCCACATCACGCCGGACATGCGCCCGAGGCGGGGCCGATCCCACTGTCGGACCGGCATTCCTGTGGTTCCATGAGCGAACGCCGAAATGGCGAATGACGAACGCTGATCGCTTTCGAATGAGGTTCATTATGGCCGAAATGAAACGTCGTGACGTTCTGCGCTACAGCGCAGCCGGGGCAGTGACTGCCACCACCGCATTGGTAGCCGCCCCGGGCCTGGCCACCGAGGAGTCCGCCGCCGCGCCGGCTGGGCCACGTGACCCACGCGACCCCCGTGACTTCGACGAGAAATACAAGGGCCGGAAGATCAGGGGCCGGCACCTCGGCCGCGACCGGGACGAGCTGCACATCGACAACAAGAAGCTCGCGCTCACGCTCGTCACCACCCTGTTCGTGCCGGAGGACGGTTCGCCGGAGCATGTGGGGCTCGGCTACATCAGCGCGATCAACCACTACGACCCGGTCGAGATCAACGACGTCCGGAACCGGGACGGTCTGCGGAAACTGGCTCGCAAAGTCGTCGACATCCTGGGTGACATCGGGATCAGTGACGAGGCCGCGAAAGCGCACCAGCACTGATTTCTCCATCTGAGAGGCGACTGACCGATGGCCGTACGTAAGAGCATCAGCACGTTGACCCCGGCGGAGAAGACCGCATTCGTCAATGCGCTCCGCCAGTTCAAGACCACCTCCGCCAACGGGCGGAACTACAACTGGTACATCGACCAGCACATCACCTATTTCTCGCGCACCTCTGACAACATCAGTCACGCACACCAGTCACCGTCGTTCTTCCCGTGGCATCGCGAATATCTGCGGCTGCTCGAGTTCGATCTCCAGACGGTCAGCGGGAACCCGAATCTGTTCCTTCCGTATTGGGACTGGACCGGATCGACGTCGCCGTTCACCGCGGACTTCCTCGGCTCGATCACCAACGGCAGCGTCTCCAGTGGCAACTTCAGCCCGAACTGGGGTTGGTCGATCTACCGGAGCAGTCTCGCCACCAGCTTCCTCCAGCGCCGGGTGGGGCAGAACGCGTCACGTCCCACGACCAGCACGGTGAACAACGTCCAGAGCCGTACGGTTTACGACCAGTCGCCGTGGAACTCCTCGGTCTCCAACAGCTACCGCAACCGCAACGAGATCGAGCTGCACAACCGCGTGCACAACTACGTCGGCGGCCACATGGCGACCCGGGAGGCGCCGAACGACCCGGCCTTCTGGCTGCACCACTGCAACATCGACCGCCTGTGGTGGCTGTGGCAGAGCAACCGCGGACTCGACACCTACCAGCCGCGCGGCTCCACCTCGGGGGTCGTCGACAACACCGAGACGATGCGCCCGTTCGCCCCCGGCAGGAACCCGTCGTCGGTCCGGGACATCGCCACGCTCGGTTACAGCTACCTGTAAGCCGCCTGGCTCGAAAGGCCGCCGCGACATGGGCCGGACTATCGCCCGCAGGCGCAACCCACCGCGGCGGGAACCGCACCGGTGGACGGCTTGTTCTGCACGGCGGCCTCGATCTCGGCGAGGATCCGCTGGCGGGTGGCCGGGTCGATGAGCTCCCCGCGGACGAAGACGCTGTCGATCTGCGTGGTGTTGCCGATGTCGCGCAGCGGGTTCGCGTCGAGCAGCACCAGATCGGCGACGTTGCCGCGCGCGATCGTGCCCCGGTCGCGATGGCCGAGGTGCCGGGCCGGCTCGTACGTCGCCGCCCGCAGCGCCTGCGCCGGGGTCAGCCCGGCGTGCACCAGCAGCCGCAGCTCGTCGTGCACGCTGAAGCCGGGCATCAGATACGCCGTGCCGAGATCGGTTCCGGTCATCAGCGGCACCCCGGCCCGCGCCAGCGCACCCGCGAGGCGCAGCCGCCGGACGAACAACTCGCGGCGTTCGGCGCTCTCCCGCGGGGTGCGCCCCTTCAGGTAGATGTTCTCGGTCGCCCACTGCCAGTACCCGAGCGTGTCCGCGCTGGCATACCGGAAACGTGGATCGTCGTGCGGCACGTCCTGCGGAACGTCGCAGGTCCAGTGCACGGTCAGGGTGGGTGTCACGTGCGTTCCGTTGCGGGCCAGCCGCTCGAAGACCCGGGCCGCCTTGTCGCGGTCGTAGGTGCGCGCGGCCGCGTACTCGATCGGGTGCAGGCCGGTGAACCAGCCGGCGTAATCGCCGCCGGCGACCTTGATCCGGGCGATCTCGCGGCGCAGCCGCCGTTCGTCGCGCGAGGTGTCGTACCAGAACTCGAAGAGGTGCTCGATGCTGCGCAGCCCGGCGTCACTGGCGTCGGTGACCGGCACGAAGTCGGGCACGTGCCCGAGGAACGGGATGCCCAGCCGGTCCGCCTCGGCGGCGATCGCGTGGAAGGATCCGCTGGTCAGGCGCGTGTAGGTCTTGATGAAGTCGGCGCCGGCCGCGGCCTGCTCGCGGACCGCCGCCCGGGCCTGCGCGGCGTCGGCGACCGCGAGGTGCGGCACGCCGAGACCTTCCCAGAGCGAGGGCGCGCCGTCCACGATGGCGCTGCCGACGATCAACTGCGGGCCCAGCCGGGCGCCGGCGGCGATCTGCGCGCGCCACTCGCGCACGGCGTCGCTCGAGGACATCTGGCGTACGGTCGTGACGCCGTTCACCGCGTACAGCTCAGGGTCTCTGGGGTCGATCTCGGTGGCGTGCGTGTGCATGTCGGCGAGGCCCGGGATCAAGAACTTCCCGCGACCGTCGACCACCCGCGCGCCGTGCGGCACCGGGACCCGCCGCAGGTCGCCGGCGTCGAGGACGCGGTCGCCGCGCACCAGCACGTTCTGGCCGCGCCGGACGCCGCCGACCGCGTCGAAAACGGTCACGCCGGTGACTGCCGTGACGCCGCCCGCCGCCGCTTCGGATCGGCCCGCGCCGATGGTTGCGCCGAGCACGCCGGCCGCGGTTCCGGCCAGCACGGTACGCCGGGACATCGTCGTCGCCATGGGAGGTCTCCTGCCGGTCGAGGTCGTTGTCATCGATCCTCAGCCGTGCGGAAGCCGGTGTCGGTGGGGCTAACTCCCCAGCACGCGTAGGGCTGCCGCCACCGTGCCGGCCATCGCGTCACGCGCGGGCGCCAGATACTTGCGGGGATCGGTGAGCGCGGTGTCGCCGTCCAGCCGCTGCCGTACCGCCGCGGTGAAGGCGCTGTTCAGCGCCGTGCCGATGTTGATTTTGACCATGCCGCAGCGGACCGCGGCGATCAGCTCGTCGTCCGGCACGCCGGACGAGCCGTGCAGCACCAGCGGCACCGGCACGGCGTCCCGCAGGCGGGTGATCAGGTCGTGGTCGAGGCGCGCGGTCCGGGTCGCCATGGCGTGCGAGGAGCCGACCGCCACGGCGAGCGCGTCCACGCCGGTGGCGGCAACGTAGGTGGCGGCCTCGTCGGGATCGGTGCGTACGCCCGGCGCGTGCGCACCGTCCTTGCCGCCGATCTCGCCCAGCTCGCTCTCCACCCACAGCCCCTGGCGGTGCGCCCGGCGTACGGCGTCGGCCGTGGCGGTCAGGTTCTGCTCGTACGGGCGCTGGGACGCGTCGTACATGACCGACCCGAAGCCGTTGGCCGCGGCCTGGTCGAGCAGTTCGTCGGAGGTGACGTGGTCGAGGTGCAGACCGACGGGCACGCTCGACGCCTCGGCGACGCAGCGCGCGGCGGTGGCGATCGGCGCGAGCCGGCCGTGGTGGAACCGCACCGCGTTCTCGCTGATCTGCAGGATGACCGGCCGGCCGGCGGCTTCCGCGCCGGTGACCACCGCTTCGGCGTGCTCGACGGTGATGACGTTGAAGGCGCCGATCCCGGCGCCGGCGTTCCGGGCCGCCGCGACGATCTCGCCGGTGGGTACGAACACGGAGTGGTTCCTCTCAGGCGCGGCGCACGGTGACCGCGGGACGCAGTCGTGCGTAGGTGTCGAGATCGGCGGTGCCGGCGACCGGTGCGACGACCGCGGCGGCCGACAGCGCGACGGCGTCGGCGAGCAGCTGCGGCCACGGTGTGCGGTCGCGCAGGCCGCGGGCAAGGGCCGCGACGCAGGCGTCCCCGGCGCCGGTCGGGTTGCCGGTGAGCTGCTGGGGCGGGGTGGCCTGCCAGGCGCCGTCGGGGGTCTGCGCGTGCAGGCCGCCGGGACCGTGCGACACCACCACCGCGCGGGCGCCGCGGGTGTCGCCGGGTGCCAGGTCGGCGAGTTCGGCGGTGTTGGGTTTGGCCAGGTCCGGGCCGGCGGCCAGGCCGTGCCGCAGGGCGGGGCCGCTGGTGTCGAGCACGGTGGCCGCACCCGCCTCGGCGGCGATCCGGATCAGGTGGGCGTACCCGTCCTCCGGAATGCCCGGCGGCAGCGAACCGCTGAGGGTGACCACGTCGCCGGGCGCGATCAGCGCCCGGAACCGGTCGGCGAAGGCCGCCCACTCGGGACCGCTGACCTGCGGGCCGGGTTCCCAGAAGCCGGTGGCGTCGGTGGCGTCGACGACCGCGACCGTGCGGCGGGTCTCCCCCGCGATCGGCGTGAACTCGGCGCTGATGCCCGCCTCGCCGAGGAGACCGCGGATCCGGGTGCCGGTGACGCCGCCGAGCAGGCCGGTGGCGACGACCGGTTCGCCGAGCAGGTGCAGCACCGCGGCCACGTTGAGTCCCTTGCCGCCGGGCCGCTCGGCCATCGTCTCGACCCGGTGCGTGCCGTGCCGGACGAGCTCACCGACCGTGTAGGTGAGGTCCAGTGCGGGATTCAACGTGACCGTGATGATCATTGGCGGACCACCGAGCGGGTCAGCAGGCGTGGACGGTCCGGGCCGAGGCCGCGGTGCGCGGCCAGGGCCACCGCGAACCGCTGGGCGAGCACCAGCTGGGCCAGCGGATCACGCTGGTCGCGGTACGCGATCGCGCCGGCCGATCGAGCAGTGTCGTCCAGGTCGGCGGGGACGTCGCCGAACGAGAAGACCAGGCTGCGGGAGTTCGCCACGGCCACCGGACCGTGCCGGAAGTCCTTCGCCGGGTAGGACTCGGAGTACGCCTGGGCCGCCTCGCGCACCTTGAGAGCCGCCTCGTGGGCGAGCCCGACCGTCCACCCGGTGCCGAGGAAGACCAGATGCTCGATCGCGGCGGGGTCGGCGGGCAGCGGGGCCTGCAGCGCCGCCCAGCCGTCGGCCGCCACCCGGCTCAGGTCTTCGCCGAACGCGGCCCGGGCCAGGACCAGCACGGTGGTCGGGAAGCGGGTCTGCACGACGCTGCGCTCGTCGGCGAGGTCCAGCAGCAGCCGGGTGTGGGTGAGGTCGTCGACCGGCATCCCGGCGACCGCGGTCACGGCGACCCGGCGGATGCCGTCCGGGACCTGGTGCAGCGCTTCGAGGACCTCGGTGGAGGTGCCGGAGCGGGTGATCGCGACGACCCGATCGTAGCGGCGGCGCGAGCGGTACTCCGACGCGCACACGGCGTCGCTCTCCCCGAGGCCGGCGTCCTCCCGCAGCTCGGCGAGGCTCTGCGCGACGAACCATGAGGTGCCGCAGCCCAGGAACAGCACCCGCTCCCCCGGCGCGGCCAATGCGGCGCGGGCTTCAGCGACCCGGCGCAGGGCCTGCTCCCAGACGTCGGGCTGGCTGGCGATCTCTTCAGCGGTGGCGCTCATGCGGACAGTGTTTGCGCGTTTGTTTTCGGATGACAAGCGTCCGCGCACAAGTGAGCATTTCAGGATGCGCGTTTGCTAGCGTGACGGCCATGAGCACCCTGCGCCGAGCCGACCGGGTGTCGGCGATCCTGGAACAGATCTCGCAGCAGGGTTCGGTCAACGCCGCCCAGCTGGCCGACCGGTTCGCCGTCTCCCAGGCGACCATCCGGCGCGACCTGCAGCTCCTCGAGGATCAGCGGCTGCTGTCCCGGGCGCACGGCGGAGCGGTCGCCGCCGACTCCGACTACGAGCTGCCGGTGCGGTTCCGGTCCGGGCAGCACCGCGAGCAGAAGCTGCTGATCGCGCAGACCGTGTTCCGCATGCTGCCGAAAGGCCCGTTGTCGCTCGGGCTCAACGGCGGCACCACCACGCACTTCCTGTCCCGGCTGCTGGCCGAGCGGGTCGACCTCACCGTGGTGACCAACGCGCTCAACATCGCCGCCGAGCTCGCTCTGCGGCCGCGGTTGAAGCTGGTCATGACCGGCGGGGTGTCGCGCACCCAGTCGTACGAGATGGTCGGCCCGATCGCCGACCAGGCCCTGGCCAACCTCAACTTCGCGGTGGCGGTGGTCGGCGTCGACGGGATCAGCGCCCGCGGCGGCCTCACCACCCACGACGAGATCGAGGCGAACACCAACGCGCAGATGATCCACCGCGCCGACCGGGTCATCGTGGTCGCCGACGGGTCGAAGGTCGGCAAGGTCTGCCTGGCCCGCATCTGCGCCGTCACCGACGTGGCCACCCTGGTCACCGACTCCAGCGCCGCCCCGGCCGATGTGGACGCGCTGCGCCGGGCCGGCATCGAGGTCGTCGTCGCCGCGACCTGACGGTCAGCCTGCCGCAGGGAGCAGCTGGTTTCAGGCGGCGCTGGTTTCAGGCGCCGCCGGTTTCAGGCCGCCGCGGCGAGCAGCCGGCGCAGGTGTGGGCCGGGCGGGACGGCGGCGAAGCCGGTGAGGCGGTGCAGGATCAGGCCTTCGACGGCGGCCAGCAGGGTCGCGGCGACGTCGGCGGCATCCGGCACGCCCAGGTCGTCCAGGATGCCCGCGGTCCAGTCGGTGACCCGGCGGCGGTTGGCGTTGAGGGTCTCCAGCAGGGCGGGCTCGACCACGCCCTGGACGTAGATGACGTACCGGGCCACCGTGATCGTCCGCTGCGGGCCGGTGGCGGCCTCGACGAAGGCGGCGAACGCGTCGGCGAGCTCGGTGACGCTCGCCGGCCGGTCCGCGAACTGAGTGGCCTGCCACTGCTGCTCGTCGAACTGCTGCAGCCGGTCGACTGTGGCGGCGACCAGGGCCGCGCGGGTCCGGAAGTAGTTCGAGGTCGACCCGGACGGCAGAGCGGCGGCCGCATCGACCCGGGCGTGGCTCAGCGCATGGATGCCGCCGGTGCCGAGGACCTCCAGCGCGGCGTCGACGATGCGCACGGCGGTGGCGGAGGGCACCGGGTCAGGCTACCGGCAGGCGCCGGGTGATCTCGGCAACCGCCCGCCCGACACCGTCTTCGGCGGCCAGCTTCGCGGCGATCGCGGCAGCACCCGGGCGACATCCGCGCGCGGCCTCGATCGCGCCGGCGAGCCGCTGCCAGGTGAGTCCCCGCCGGCGCAGGGGCGGCGGGCCGGCGCCGAGCGCGGCGACCCGATGCGCCCAGAACGGCTGGTCCGCGGTGAACGGCACGCACACCGCCGGCACTCCCGCCCGCAGAGCTGCCGCGGTGGTGCCCGCCCCGGCGTGGTGCACGGCCACCGCCACCCTCGGGAACAGAGCCGCGTGCGGTTCGTCGCCGACGGCCAGCACGTTCCGGCTGTCCGCACCGGCACGGTCCGGACCGGCACGGTCCGGACCAGCACTGCCCTGGACGACGGCCCGGCACCCGGTGCGGTGGATCAGGTCGCTCAGCTGGTGTCCGGTCATGCTGCCGAAGCCGACGAACACCGGCGGCTCGCCGTCGTCGAGGAACCGCTGCAGCCGGGGCGAGAGCTCACCGCCGGGCGGCGGCCACCAGTAGCCGGTCACCGGCCGGTACGCCGGCCAGTCCGCGGGCGGCGGCACCACGGCCGGGCTGAACCCGTGCAGGACCGGCCACCGCTCGGCGTCCATCTGCCGGAAGGTCGCGGCCGGGCTGCGCGGGGGCAGTCCGAGCTCGCGGCGCAGGGCGGCGGTCTGCCGGGCGAACGGGGCCTGGCCGAGCAGCCGGAACGCCCGGGCCGCGGTCAGGTTGCCCCAGCCGCCCAGTGAGCGGGTGGTGAGCAGCGCCGGCGGGAACGCCCTGGTCGGTTCGAGTGGCTGCAGGAACGCGCCCATGCTGGGCACGCCGCGGGCCTGCGCCACGTGGTAGCCGATCCAGCCGGACGCGCCGAGCAGCAGCAGATCCGCGTCCTTGCTGGCTGCGGCCACGGCCCGGCCCACCTCGAGCCAGTGGCCGGCGAGGACCCGCGCGAGTTCGGTGGAGGTCAGCGGCCCGGAGGTGCCGAACTCGACGGGCAGCGCGGCGAAGCCCAGCCCGGCACCCTCCACATGGGTGCGCAGCGAGCCGTGGGTCGCGATCGTGAACCGGTGGCCGGCGTCGCGCAGAGCGCTGCCGAGGGCGAGGAACGGCACGACGTCGCCGCGGGTGCCGAGGGTGACGACAACGATGTGGGCCATGGGACCGAGACTACTATGATTATAGTAGTCGGCATGATGTCGGTGCTCTGGGATCTGCGGCGGGTCCGCCGTACCGGTCCGGCCCTCGTCGCCGAGCGGCAGCGCGCCCGCCTCGCCGACCTGGTGGCCCACGCCCGGGCCGGCTCCCCCTACTACCGGCAGCTCTACCGCGACCTGCCGGACCACGTCGACGACGTGACCGCGCTGCCGGTCACCACCAAGACCGAGCTGATGGCCCGCTACGACGACTGGGCCACCGACCGCGACGTCACGCTGGCGGAGGTCCGCGCGTTCATCGCCGACCCCGACCGGATCGGCGCCCCCTACCGGGACCGCTACCAGGTGGTGACCACGTCGGGAACGAGCGGGGTCCGCGGCGTCTTCGTCCAGGACCAGCGGATGTACACGGTCCTGTCCGCGCTCACCGTGGCCCGGGCCAGCGGCTCCTGGCTGTCCGGAAGCGATTACCTCGCGATGCTGCGGCGCGGCAACCGGGTGGCCGCTGTCTGGGCGACCGGCGGCCACTTCGCCGGGTACTCCACGGCCCGCCGCCTCATCCGCGAGCGGCCGATCCGGCAGCGCAGCATCCGCGTCATCTCGGTCCACAGCACCCTCGACGACCTGGTGGCGGGCGTCGGCAGCTTCCGCCCGACGATCCTCAACGGCTACGCGAGCGCGGTGGCGTTGCTGGCCCGCGAGCAGCGCGCCGGCCGGCTGTCCATCCGCCCGCTGCTGGTCATCACGTCGGCCGAGACCCTGACCGAACAGGATCGCGCGCTGATCCGCGAGACCTTCCCCGGAAAGGTGCGCGACCAGTACGGCTGCTCCGAGTTCATGGGCCTGGCACACGGCTGCCGGCACGACTGGCTGCACGTCAACGCCGACTGGGCGATCCTGGAGCCGGTCGACGAGCAGTTCCGCCCGGTTCCGCCCGGCCGGCCGTCGCACACGGTGCTGCTCACCAACCTGGCCAACCGGGTCCAGCCGATCATCCGCTACGACCTGGGCGACAGCGTCACGGCGCGCCCCGGCCCGTGCCCGTGCGGCAACCCGCTGCCGGCGGTTCGCGTGCGTGGGCGTACCGCCGAGGTCCTGTCCTTCCGCCGGCCGGACGGCCGCAAGGTGGCCGTGCCCGCGCTCGCCCTCGGCACGCTGGCCGATCGCACCCCCGGCGTGCGGATGTTCCAGATCATCCAGGACGGCCCCCAGCGGCTCACGGTCCGGCTCCTCCTGGAAGACGGCGCGGACCGGGCCTGGGACCAGCTCCGCAGCGCGCTGCGAGCTCTGCTCGACACCCACAACCTCAGCGATGTACGCGTGGAGCGCGACCCCCGCCCACCCGAGCGCACGCCCGGCGGCAAGTTCCGCACAGTCGTCGCTCTCTCGTAGGCTGCTCGCGACGGCAGGGAGGCGGAGCGGTGACTGAGACGACGGTGGCCGAGGTGATGGCCGAGCTGGCCGCGCTGGAGGAACCCAAGGTTCGCGCGGTCAACGAGAAGCACGGCGACGACCACGGGGTGAACCTCACCAAGCTGCGCGCGGTCGCGAAGCGGCTGAAGGTTCAGCAGGATCTCGCGGTCGAGCTGTGGCAGACGAAGGACAGCGCGGCCCGGCTGCTGGCCCTGCTGATCTGCCGGCCGAAGCTGTTCGCGCAGGACGAGCTGGACACCATGCTGCGCGAGGCGAGTACGCCGAAGGTGCAGGACTGGCTGGTCAACTACGTGGTGAAGAAGAACCCGCACGTCGAGGACCTGCGGGTGATCTGGATGGCCGACCCGGATCCGGTGGTGGAGAGCGCCGGCTGGGCGCTGACCACCGAGCGCGTCGCCAAGAAGCCCGACGGCCTCGACCTGGCCGGTCTGCTCGACGTCATCGAGGCGCGGATGAAGGACGCGCCGGACCGGCTGCAGTGGGCGATGAACCACTGCCTCGCGCAGATCGGCATCGAGCATCCGCAGCTGCGGGCCCGCGCCCTCGGCATCGGCGAGCGCTTGGAGGTGCTCAAGGACTATCCGACGCCGCCGGGCTGCACGTCGCCGTTCGCCCCGATCTGGATCACCGAGATGGTCCGCCGCCAGGACGGCGGATAGGCGGGTCGCATGCCCCGGACCTGCCGGCAGTGCGTCGCGCGGTACGCGGGACAGCCCGGCTCCGGCCGCTGTCTCGGGCACCTGGACGGCATGCGCCTGTTCGAGGCCCGGTGCGGGGTGGACGGGAAGCGGTTCGGCCGGCCCGGGTACGAGTCGCGCCACCGGCTGGTGCTGCCACGCTCGGGCGCCTACCTGCTACAGGTGAACGGGCAGGAGATCTTCGTCGACAGCGGCACCGCGGTTCTGACCCGGCCCGGCGACGAGCTGCGGGTGGCGCATCCGCTGGGCTGCGGCGACACGTTCACCGCGGTGGAACTCGATCCGGAGGTGGCCGAGCGGTGGCCGCGTACGGCGTACCGGTTCCCCTTGGACGATGCGACGGACCTGGACCACCGCCTGCTGGTCGCCACCTGCCGGCGTGGCTTCGACGCGCTCGCCGTGGCCGAGCGGCTGCACGCCGTCCTGGACCGGCTCGCACCGCACGTCGCCGGCGGCGGCCCGCACCGCCCGGTGACCGCGGTGGCACACCGCAGGCTGGTCGCGGACGCCCGGGAGGTCCTCGCCGACGGCCGGTACGCCTACGGCCTGACCGAGATCGCGGCCCGGGTGAACTGCTCGCCGCACCACCTGAGCCGGCTATTCCGGGCGGTCACCGGTGAGCCGCTCACCGACTATCGCAACCGGATGCGGATCCGCGCGGTCCTGGCCGACCTGCAGGACGGCGCCGACTGCCTGCGAACCCTGGCCGCCCGTTACGGCTTCGCCGATCAGTCGCACCTGACCCGCGTCGTCCGCCGGCATCTCGGCCGGCCGCCGAGCACGGTCCGGGAGTTGCTGACGCACCGAGCATGAATGTCCAACGCCGCGGCGGCCGGCCCGGTGTCGCATGGGGTCATGCATGCGCTGATCGCCCTGCTGATGACCGCCTCGCTGACCGTGCCGGTCCAGGCCGGCCCCACTCTGACCGACTCCCGGCCGTGCCCCGAGATCACCACGTTCACCTGCTCCTACCTGAGCGTGCCGCTCGACCGTAGCGGCCACCGGCCCGGCACGCTGCGGCTGCGCGTCGCGGTCGCCGGCAACGCGGACGCGCCGCGGGGTGTGCTGATGGTGCTCTCCGGCGGCCCCGGCCAGCCCGGCCCGGCCCTGGTGCCGCGGATCTCGCAGCGGCTGTCGTACCTGCTCGACGACTACCGGATGGTGATGATCGACCAGCGGGGCACCGGCGCCGGCGCGATCGACTGCCCGCGGTTGCAGGCGGAGGTGGGTTCCTCGGACGTCACGCCGCCGTCGCCGCAAGCCGTGCGGGAGTGCGCGGACCTGCTCGGCGCCGACCGCCACCACTACACGACCGCGGACACCGTGGCCGACCTGGACGATCTACGCCGCGCGCTCGGCGTGCCGCGCTGGACCCTCGACGGCGTCTCGTACGGCAGTTTCGTGGCCGCCCAGTACGGCCTGACCCACCCGCAGCGGGTCCGCCGGATGGTCCTCGACTCGGTCGTCCCGCAGAACGATCCGGACGCCCTCTACCTGGACAGCCTGCACCGGGCCGGCTTCGTGCTGCGCAGCGCCTGCCGTGAGCAGCAGTGCGGATACGACCCGGCCGAGGAACTCGCCGACGTGGTCCGCCGCTACGACAACGGGGTCGGCGTGTTCGACCTGCTGGTGATCGCCAGCATCGTCGACCCGAAGCTGACCGGCACCACCTTCTACCCGGTGCTCGACCTGCTGCACCGGGCCGCCCAGGGTGATCCCGGCCCGCTGAACGCCGCCGTCGAGGAGTTGCGGCACGGCTCGGTGACGCCGGCGGCCGAGTACAGCGCCGGCCTGCACCTGGCGACGCTCTGCGCGGACCTGCGCAGCGCGCCGTGGGGTGACTCGAGCACGCCGCTGCCCGAACGTGACGTGGCGATCGCCCGCGCCCTGAACAAGATCGACGCCGGGGAGGTGTGGCCGTTCGAACCGCGGACCGCGGTGGAGCAGGGCATCATCCAGGGCTGCCGGCACTGGCCGGTGTCGCGGCCCAACCCGCGGCCGCCGCACGCCCGGCTGACCATGCCGGTGCTGCTGATCAACGGAGACCGGGACCTGTCCACGCCGGTGGAGTGGGCCCGCGAGCAGGCGGCCCGTACCCCACGTGGCCGGCTGGTCGTGATCGCCGGCATGGGCCATTCGATCCAGGGCCGCAACGCAGAAGGTGACCGGACGGTCGAGGGGTTCCTGAAGATCTGTTGATAGGTTCGATCGTGTTCCTTTCCGTACTCGGCCCCCTGCGCGCCAGCGTCCAGGGGGCCGTCGCTGACCTCGGCGGACCCCGGCAGCGAGCAGTGCTCGCCCGCCTCGCGGTCGCCGGCGGCGACGTCGTCTCGACCGACCGGATCGTCGACGACCTGTGGGGCGGCGCCGACGTGCCGGCCAAGGCGCTCGCCACGCTCCAGGTCCACGTGTCCCACCTGCGCCGCGCGCTGGAACCCGGCCGCCCGCGCCGCAGCCCGGCGTCGGTGCTGGTCAGCGCCGCCCCCGGGTACGCCCTGCGCCTGCCACCCGCCGCCGTCGACGCCTGGCACTTCGACGACCTGGTGCGCCGCGCGGCGCAGACCGGCCCCGAGGAGCAACTCCGGCTGCTCGACGAGGCGCTCGGCTGCTGGCAGGGCGGGGCGTACGCCGAGTTCGCCGACGAGCCCTGGGCGGTCCCCGAGGTCGCCCGGCTGGCCGAGCTGCGGCTGCAGGCGATGGAACTGCGGGCCGAGGCGCAACTCGCCCTCGGCCGCCCGGCCGTCGTGGTCGCCGAGCTGGAACGCCACCTGCACGACAACCCGGGCCGCGAGGGGGCCGTACGCCTGCTGGCCCTGGCCCTGTACCGCTGCGGCCGGCAGGGTGACGCCCTCGCCGTGCTGCGCCGCACCCGCGAGCACCTCGCCGACGAGCTGGGCGTCGACCCGGGCCCGGTGCTGCGCGCCGTGGAGGCCGACATCCTGGCGCAGGCGCCGGACCTCGACCTGCCGGCTGCGACCCCCGCGCCGGTCCGGGTGCGCCGCGAACCGCCCGCCACCCTGGGCCGCGAGACCGAGCTGGCCGCCATCACCGCCGCGGCCGGCGAGGTCGCCCGGCACGGCGCCCGGATCGTGCTGGTCGGCGGCGACGCCGGCGCCGGCAAGACCACCCTGGCCGAGGCCGCGGTGGCCGCGCTGACCGCGGACGGCTGGCAGAGCCGTCGCGGCCGCTGTCCCGAGGTGTCCGGCGCCCCGCCCGGCTGGGCCTGGTCGGAGGCGCTCGGCGCGGCGGCGATCGACGCCCACCAGCCGAACCCGTTCGAGCTCGGCCGCACCATCGCCGCCGCACTCGGCACCGGCCGCACCGTGGTTCTCCTCGACGACGTGCACCGCGCCGACGACCTGACCCTGCACCTGTTACGGCAGGTCAGCGCCCTGCTTGCCGAGCATCCGGTGCTCCTGCTGGTCACCTACCGCACCGCGGAGCGCGGCGACGAGCTGGAGGCGACGATCGCCGCCCTGCTCGGCTCCACCGCCGCCCATCTCACGTTGCGCGGCCTGGACCCGGCCGCGGTGGCGACGCTGGCCCGCCGGCACGGGCTCGACGAGGCCGGCCCCGAGCTGCTGGCCATGGTCGCCGAACGCACCGGCGGCAACCCGCTGTTCGTGCGGGAGCTGGCCCGGCTGATCGCCGCCGAGGGCAGCGACGCGGCGGACTCCGCGGTGCCGGCCGGCGTACGCGAGGTGCTGCGCCGCCGGGTCGCCCGGCTGCCCGATCCGGTGGCCACGACGTTGCGCCAGGTCGCGGTGCTCGGCCGCGAGGCCGACCTGGACGTGCTGGCCGGCGTGGCCGGCCGCGACCCCGACGACCTGCTCGACTCGCTGGAGGCCGCGGTCCTGGCCGGGCTGCTCGACGAGCCGGCGCCCGGTCAGGTCCGGTTCACCCACGCCCTGGTCCGCGACACCCTCTACGACGACACCCCGCTGCTGCGCCGGGCCCGGTTGCACACCCGGGCGCTGAACGTGCTCACCGGCCACGCGGACGCGGCAACCCTCGCCCGGCACGCGTCGGCCGCGGCCGGCCCGGCCACCGCGCAGGAGGCGATCCGCTATCCGGTGGCCGCGGCCCACGCCGACGAGCAGGCCGGATCGTGGCGGGAGGCGGCCGCCCAGTGGCGCGACGCGCTGCGCCTGCACGCGCTCGCCGGCAGCCGGGCGACCGGTTCCGCCGCGAGCCTTCTGGCCTCAGCGGTGACCGCGCACGCCCGGGCCGGCGACGTCATCCGGGCCCGGGCCATCTATCTGGAGGCGCTGACCCGGCACGACGACGTCGCCGTGCTGACCGCCTGGGACGCGCCGCTGATCTGGACGACCCGCGACGGCCGGGAGCCGTCCGGCGCAGCGGTCGCCGCGATCCGCAGGCAGCTGGCCGGCGAGCCGGCCGACGACGTCCGGGTGCGGCTTCTGGTCGCGCTGTTCCGCGAATTCGAGGGCTACGACGAGGCCGCCGCCCGCGAGGTCAGCGCCGAGGCCCTGGCTCTGGCCCGCACGGTCGGCGACGCCCGTCTGCTGTGCGCCGCGCTCAACGTCCGGGCGTACGCGGCACTCGGCCCCGACCTGCGCGACGAGCGCCGGGCCGTCGCCGAGGAATACCTGGCCGTGGCCGTGGCGGCCGGCGAGATCGACCACGAGGCCGTCGCGCACTGGCTGCTGTTCCTCGACTCGGCGGCGCACACCGACCTGGCCGGTGCCCGCGCCGAGATGGAACTGGCCGTGGCCCGGTCGACGACCGGCCAGCTCAGCGGCCTGCTCGCGGTCGTGGGGATCTTCTCGGCCCTGCTGGAGCTGCTGGCCGGGCGGGTCGACGAGGCGCTGGCCCGCTACAGCGAGGTGAGCCGGCGGCTGGCCGAGCACGGCGCGCTCAACGGCGCCGAGATGGCCACCGTGGGCCGGGTCGGCGCGGCCATGGCCCGCGGCGACCTCGCCCACCTGCGGGAGGAGCTGAGCGCCATCGAGGCCGCCTACCCGGGCCGGGTCACTGACGCGCTGGTGCTGGCCCTGCTCGACGCGGGCCTCCCCGCTGAGGCCCGGGAGGTCTGGGCGCGACGGCAGCCGATCGACCGGAACTACTACTGGCTGGGGTACACCACGCTGCGCGGGCACGCCGCGGCCCGGCTCGGCGACACGGCAACCGGCGAGGAGATCTTCGCCGAGCTGCTGCCGTTCGCCGGCCGGATCGCCGGGCTCGACTCGGGCACCCTCTACGCCGGGCCGGTGGACGCCGCCCTGCACGCCCTGTCCGGCGACCCGGCGTACGCGAAGTCGGCGGCCGAACTCACCGCGCGGCTCCGAACACCCGGGCCTCCCGGCGGCGGAACGGCAGCGGCATCAGCTTGATCATCAGCGCGACCGGGATGCCGCCTTCCTTGCGGGCTTCGGCCAGCTCGCCCGCGGTGCTGACCGCCAGGATCCGCGGCACCTCGAAGCTCATCTTCGCGCCCCGCTTGCGGATGCTGGCCTCGACCCGGTTCCACTCGTCGTCGGAGACGTACTGCTTGATCAGCGGAACGATCGTGCGCTCCTCGTCGGCGATGTGCTCGTGCAGGGTGTCGCGCAGGTCGGCCAGGTCGGTGGCCAGCTCGGGCGAGACCACGCAGGTGGCCTTCAGCGCGGCCGCGCCGGCCCGGATCCGGGCCAGCTTCGGGTCGAGCACCGCATGGTCGTCGGTGAGTTCGGTCAGGTCGACGTGCGCGCCGGCCGCCCGCTCCAGCACCGGCCACAGCACGTCGTCCTCGGCGCTGTGATGGTGGTGGATGCTGTCGCAGAAGTCGGTGAAGTAGTCGGCGACAGCGGCGGCCCGCTTGCGGTGCAGCAGCGTGCGGGCGGTGGCGAGGCCGGCGGCGAGCTCGGCACAGCGGTCGAGGTCGCGCAGCATCGCGCGGTGGGCCAGCAGCAGTCCGGTCGGTTCGTTGTTCATGCCGATACCCTGCGCCGGCCCGCCTTCGGCCCACCTAACGGCGACTTAAGGCCCGCAAACGCTCGGCCGCGCTCTCCGGGGTGATGTCGCGCTGCGCCTGGCCGAGCAGCTCGAAACCGACCATGAACTTGCGGATCGTCGCCGAGCGCAGCAGCGGCGGATAGAAGTGCGCGTGCAGATGCAGTTCGGGGTACGGCTCGCCGTCGGTGGGCCGCTGGTGGAAGCCCATCGAGTACGGGAACTCGACGCCGAACATCCGGTCGTAACCCGAGGTCAGGCGCTGCAGGATGTCGGCCAGACCGTCGCGGGCAGCGTCGTCGAGATCGGGCAGGGCGCCGCGATGCCGCCTCGGCAGAACCAAGGTCTCGTACGGCCACGCCGCCCAGAACGGCACCAGCGCCACGAACTCGTCGTTGTCGCAGACGACGCGCTCCCCCGCGTCCAGCTCCACCGCCAGGTAGTCGCAGAGCAGGCACTCGCCGTACGCCTGCTGCCGTGCGATCTCCTTGGCGGGTTCGCCGGGCACGTGCTCGGTGGCCCAGATCTGCCCGTGCGGATGCGGGTTGCTGGCGCCCATCATCGCCCCGCGGTTCTCGAAGATCTGCACGTGCCGCACCCACGGGATGTCGCCGAGCTCGGTCGTCTGCGCAGCCCAGGCGTCCACGACCCGGCGGATCGCCGATACCTGCATCCCGGCCAGGGTCAGGTCGTGCCGCGGGTCGAAGCACATCACCCGGCAGATGCCACGCTCCGGCTCGGCCCTAAGCAGGCCCCCGGAGCTCGGGCCGCTCGCCGTGGGCAGCAGCGCGGCGAAGTCGTTGTCGAACACGTACGTCGAGTCGTAGGCCGGCGTGGTCGCCCCGGCCGCCCGCTTGTTGCCCGGGCACAGGTAGCACTCCGGGTCGTAGGCGGGCCGCGACACCGGCGCGGTGTCCTCGACCTGCCCCTGCCAGGGTCGCGCGGTGCGGTGCGGGGAGACCAGCAGCCACTCCCCGGTGAGCTGGTTGAACCGCCGGTGCGGTGCGTCCATCGTGGCGCCTTTCAGAGGTCGAGGAGGCGGTGGGCGTTGCCGGCGTACACCGGGCCCAGCGTCTCCGGGGGCAGGCCGATCGCGGAGATGTCCCAGCGGCCCTGTGGCGGCACGGGCTCGTCCGGGGCGTACCGGAAGCACTCGTCCTCAGTCTCCAGGAAACGCCAGTAGACCTCGTAGGCCGAACGGGTCGCCGGGAACGCGTCCGAGCCGAACAGCACCCGGTCCGGGTGGTCCAGGATCAGCCGGCGGGTGGCGCGCGGCCGGCGGCCCAGCTCGGCGAGGCGCCCGCCCAGGTCGATGTGGAAGTTCGGGTAACGGTCCAGCATGCCGCTGACCCAGTCCAGGTCCTCGGCCGCGCAGCCGGCGTGGGCACCGATGAACGTGGTGCCCGGCGCCGCGGCGACCACGTTCTCCAGGGCCTGCATCAGCCGGTCGAAGGTGGGATGGCCGGGTGCGCCGAACCACCACGACGGGTTCGCGGCCAGCTCTTCGAGCCGCTCGTTGCGGGCGTCGAGCGGGGCGAAGAAGGCGATCGGGTCGGCGGTGTGGATCAGGACGGGCAGGCCCAGCTCGCCGGCCGCCGCGAACACGTCGCTCAGGCGGGGATCGTCCGGCAGCACCCGGGTGCCGTCACCGTCGGTGACGCTCAGGCCGAGGTCCTTCCACACCTTGATCCCGCGGGCACCGGCATCACGAGCGCGGCGCAGGCCGGCGATCAGCGCGGGGGCCGGGTCGCGGCGCTGCTGCAGCAGCGACCAGTCCAGGTGGCAGAAGGTCACGAACCGGCCGGGGTACGCGTGGTCGTAGCGGGCGATGTTCGCGTCCAGCTCGGCGTCCCAGCGGCCGTCGAGGTTGACCACGGTTCGCACGCCGACCTCGTCCATCAGGTCGAGCAGGGCGGGCACGTCGAGGATCAGCCAGTCACCGCCGCCGAGCCAGCGCCCGAGGTGGTTGTGCACGTCGACGGCCGGCACGGCGGCACGCGGCACGTGGGTCAGCGGCCGGCGCAGGGAGGGAACGGGCGTGTAGTCGCGCAGGCGCAGGTTGTCGAGGTTCACCGGGTGCTCATATCCGTACCGATCTCGATCATGGTGGGTTGGGCCGCGGTGCCGCCGGCGGCTCTCGTGGAGAGCGCGCCGCATGCGGCCGCGAGTCGCAGGCTGGCGGTGAGGCCGGCGCCGCCGAGGTGGCCGGCGAGGAAGCCGGCGTTGAAGCTGTCGCCGGCGCCGACCGTGTCGACCGGGTCGGCGGGCCGGCCGGGCACGGCGACCGGTCCGCCGTCCGCCCAGGCCAGGGCGCCGTCCGCGCCGCGTTTGACCACGGCGAGGCCGCCTGCCGCGGCGAGAGCTTTCGCTGCGGCAAGAACATCATCGGTACGGGTGAGCGCGCGCGCCTCCGCCTCATTGGGCAGGAAGATGTCGGTCTGCGCGATCGCGTCCATCACCCCGCCGGCCCACTCACCGGACGGGTCGTCGTTGGTGTCGAGCGACGTCGTGATCCCCTCCGCCCGCAGCTTCGCGAACCAGGCCGGCAGTCCCGCGGCCAGCCGGGGTTGCAGGAAGTACGAGCTCACGTGGACGTGCCGGGCCCGCACCGGCCCGATGTCGCTCACCTGCAGCAACGGCAGGCAGCCCGCCGCGGTGAGAATCGCCCGGTCCTGGCCGCCGCCGAGCACCACCGTCATCGCCGTCGGCACGTCCGGGTCCACGACGCAGCCGGTCACGTCGACGCCGCGGTCGCGCAGCGCGTCGAGGCAGAACCGGCCGGCCACGTCGTCGCCGACCCGGCCGGCGAACGCCGTCCGCAGCCCGAGCCGCGCGGCGCCGCACGCGGTGATCGCCGCCGAGCCGCCGAGCGTCATCGCGCCGGCATCGACGAGCCGTTCCCGCTGTCCCCAGGGCAGCTCGGCCGGCACCCCGGAAAGCACGATGTCAGGGTTGGCGTCCCCGACCACCAGCAGGTCGAACGTCATCGGCGCAGCCCTTCCGGGAGCAGGTCGCCGTGCGCCTCGGTCAGCGCGTCGCACATCCGCTCGATCGCGTCGACGGTCAGCGTGGCGGCGGTGTTCGGGTCGGCCATCGCGGCGTGCCGGACCAGCCGCGGGTCGCCGGTGAGCGCCGCTTCGACGGTGAGTTCGCCGACGCTGACGTACGGCCGGTTGACCGCGGCGAGCTGCGGCGGCAGGTGGCCCATCGGCTGCGGGCGGGCACCGGCGGCGTCGACGAGGGTGGGCACCTCCACGGCGAACCCGGCGGGCAGGTTGCCGATCAATCCCACGTTGGGGACGTTGGCGACGATCCGGCGAGGTGTGCCGGTGACCATGCTGTGGATGATCTGCGGCGCGTACTCGACGGCGTCGCTGTCCGCGGTGATCGGGGCGCCGTCGCGGATCGCCGCGTACTCGGCCAGATTGTCCTGGCTGACCCGCAGATACTCGCCGACCGGGATGCGCAGCCGTTCGATCTCCTCGTCGTGGTACAGGTACCACGGCACGTACTCGGCGGAGTGCTCGCTGGTCTCGGTCGGGTAGTAGCCGAGCCGGCGGTACATGTCGACGCGGACCCGCCGGCGCAGCTGCTCGTCGGCGGCGATCGCGGCGTCCAGCGCCGGGTAGAGGTCGGCGCCGCGGTGCTGCCAGCTCAGGATCCACGCCTGGTGGTTGACGCCGGCGCTGTCGAACTCGACCTCCTCGAACGGCACGCCGACGATCTCGCAGAGCCCGTGCACGGTCCAGTGCACCGAGTGGCAGAGGCCGAGCACGTTGAGCCGCGGCGCCACCCGGGACAGGTAGGTGACGTTCATGGCCATCGGGTTGGTGTAGTTGAGCAGCCACGCGTCCGGGCACAGCTCGGCCATGTCGGCGGCGATCGCGGCGAGCACCGGGAAGGTGCGCAGGCCGCGGAAGATGCCGCCGATGCCGATCGTGTCGCCGATCGTCTGGCGCAGGCCGAAGCGGGCCGGCACGTCGAAGTCGGTACGCGTGGCCGGGTACCCGCCGACCTGGATCGCGTTGATGACGAAGTCGGCGCCGTCGAGGGCGGCCCGCCGGTCGAGGGTCGCGGTGATCTTCGGGCGCGCGCCGTGCGCCTCGGCGATCCGGGTGGCCACGGATCCGGCGGTAGCCAGCCGCTCCGGGTCGATGTCGTGCAGGACGAGGTGGGCGCCGGTGAGCTCGGGGAAGCCGAGGATGTCGGTGAGCAGCTGGCGGGTGAACACCACACTGCCCGCGCCGAGAAAGACGATGGTCGTCATGAGTGCCTTCGCATCGGGGGTGCGCCGCCCGGCCGGAGGGGTCCGGCCGGGCGGCGGCGCGTTACCGCAGGGTGAGGGAACCGAGGGTGAGCCAGCCGGAGTCGGCGTTCTGGCTGGTGTTGGCGAACCGCAGCGGGATGCCGCCGCGCATCGGGTTGGCGACGCGCAGCACGATGTCGTAGCGGCCGTCGCGCAGGCCGTGTGTGGTGATCCGGGCCGACAGTTGTGCGGGGTCCTGGCCGGGCTGGATGCCGGCCACGGTCCACGGTGCCGGCCAGCGCCGGACGATCCGGCCGGTGCGGTCGACCGCGGCGAGCTCGGTGCGCCAGTCGTAGTAGAACGGCGCGGTGCCGCGGTTGGCGACGCGGATCTGCACCCGGTCCCGGCTTATCGATGATTCGGTGACGCTCAGCTCGTACCCCAGTGCCTTTGCGCCGTTGATGGCGCGCTGGAGCTTGTCGCCGCTGAAGCCGGCGCCCGCGAAGGCCGCGTGGTTGATCAGCCAGGAGGCGTGGGTCTGCGCGACCGACTCGGCATAGCTCTCGTATTGCGGGCAGCTGACCGGCTCGTCCCAGAGGCAGGACTGGATCTCCGGGCGCAGCTCCCCGCCGATCGGCTGCTGCCGCCACTTCTCGGTGACACCGACGTCGATCAGCTGCTGAACGAAGTGCCAGGACGTCGGGGGCAGCGTCGAGAAGGCGAACGAGTCGTCGTGGTAGCCGATGTTCAGGCTCCTGTTCTCCGGACTCGGATAGCGGGCGTGCAGCCGGGTCTTGTTGAACGCGGCCTCGTAACGGCTCAGGATCCGGGTGAGGATCTCGGTGCTCGGCATCCAATTCTCGGGCTGGGTCGTGCCGTCGAAGGGCCAGGTGTGCCACTCGCCCCAGAATCCGATCAGCCCGAGGGTGATGAAGCCGATCCGCGGGTCGCCGTCGTAGCGGCGGCCGAGCGCGGTGATGAAGTTCTCCAGGGCCGCGACCAGGCGCGGGTCGCTGTAGTCCGGGGCGACGCTGACGGTGTTGCCGAATTCGGTGTACGGCCGGGTCAGCAGACCGTCGTCGAGAAGGTACTGCGGGATGCCGGTGGGCCGGCCCGGATAGTCCAGGTAGAACCGGAACACGCCTTGGTGGCCGCGGGCGGCGATCTCGCCGAGCTGCCGTTCGAACTCCGTCCAGTCGAACTGCTTCGGGCCGGTCATCACGTCACGCAGCGGCAGATAGAACCACTCCATGCTGTGCGGGAAGGTGTCGAAGTCACCGGCGAACGGCATGAAACCCTTGAGCGGGTTGTCCGCCGGTGCGGGCGCGTAGGACAGGGGGGTCCACTGCTGGGCCGGTTTGGCGATGGCGGGTGTGCCGACAGCCACGGTGAGGGCGGTCAGCAGGGCGACTAGTGCTCTTCGCATGATGGCTTCCTCAGCTGATCGTGATGCGGTCGATGTCGGGTGCCCAGCCGCTGGGATTGGCGATGGTGATCGAGGTGCTGCCGGCGGGCAGCGGCACGCTGGTGGTGCCGACGGTGTCCCAGCTGCCGGTCGGTGCGAAGGTCACCGTCTGCCCGTTGATCACCGCGGTTCGGGTCTCGGCCGTGAGGTAGTGGATGGTGACCGTGCGGGTGCCGCTGCCGGGCAGGTTCGGGAAGGTGAGAGTGCCGCCGTTGCCGAGGTAGCCGACCTTCGATCCGCCGGAGCAGGCCGCACAGCCGGCCACGAGCGCGCCGCCGCTTCTTGTCGCTGCCTCGGCCTCGTGGCTGCTGGTCCCGCTGCCTGCGCCGACCGAGACGGCGCCCAGCCCCAGCCAGCCGTCGGCCTGCTGGGTGGCGTTGGCGAAGCGCAGTTGCTTGCCGTTCGCCAGCGGGTTCTTCACCCGCATCACCCACTGGTAGGAGCCGGTGGTGATCCCGGACAGGTCCACGCTGTGCTGGAAGTACTGCCGGTACCCGTAGTCGCGGTAGCTCGGGTCGGCGCCGGCGTTCCACTCCGGGAAGTTGCGGATCGTCAGCGGCTGGACTTTACGCAGGTCCCACGGGGTGTCCCAGGTGCGCACCACACTGCCGCTGCTGTTCTTCAGGCCCAGCGTGACGGTCCACGGGTAGTAGAACGGGGCCACGCCGGTGTTGGCGATGCGGACGCCGACGTTCGTCGTACCGCTCGCGGTGTCCCGGTAGTAGGCGTTGTCGACGGTGAAGTTGTAGCCCATCAACCGGACCGCGGCGCCCACGTTCGCGTCGCCGGCCGGATAGTTGGCGCTCTGCTCGTTGATCATCCAGGTGGCGTGCTCGAGCTCGATGCACGCCTTGAGGTTGTCGACCGCCCCGGACCCGTTGGGCCAGTGCTGGAACGCCGTCGACTGGATCTCCGGGCGCAGCTCGCCGCCCATCGAGCTGGTGGTCCACTTGTTCTCGGTGCCGGCCGCGAGGGTCCGGGTCAGCTGCGAGTAGGAGGCGCCACCCAGCGAGGCCGGCAGGGTGACGCCCTGCAGGGGTGAGCCTTCCCGGTAACAGAACGAGTCGTCGTGGTAGCCGATGTCCCGGCTGTTCGCGGCGCCGCCGGCCAGGTCCGGGTAGCGGATCTCCAGCTTGGTCCGGTTGAACGCGGCGTCGTACGCGGCGATCAGCTGGGCGCCGTTGGCGTCGGTGGGCATGTAGTTCGGGCGCCCGTCGGCGGTGTCGGTGTCGTACGGCCAGGTGTGCCACTCCCCCCACAACCCGACCAGGCCCAGGTGGATGAAGCCCAGCCGGGGATCCCCGTCGTAGCGGGCGCCGAACGCGGCGATGAAGTTCTTCAGCGCATTGATCAGGAACGGGCTGTCGTAGTCGGGGTGGGTGACGTTCCAGTACGAGTCGGAGCGCATCGCGACGTTGCCGTTGAAGCACGGCGGGATGGCGTTGCCGGGGTGGGTGCCGGTGCCACCGGGATAGGTCAGGTAGATGCGGATCGCGGCCTGGTTCCCGTAGCCGGCGGTCTCCGCCAGCATGCTGTCCACGATCGACCAGTTGTAGCTGCCGCAGGTCGAGGCGCTGGTCATGATCTCGGAGAGGCCGAAGTAGCCCCAGGTCAGTGAGTGGGGATAGCCGGTGTTCTGGTTGCTGCCGGGCGAGTGGAACCGGGCCCAGCCTTTCAACGGGTTGTCGACGGGGCCGGCCGCCGCGGTGAGCGGGTGGGCCGTGAGTGCCGGATCGGGGCTCGCGGGTGCGGCCGGGCGCGGCGGTGGACCGGCCGGGGCAGCTTGAGCGCCGATCGGCGCGGTGAGGGCGAGGACGGCGCCGAGGACGACGGCGCCGCATGCGGACAGCTTCATCTTTCCGACCTCCGAGGAGCGGTTGTTTCCTCTGGATTACGAAGAGCTATTGACAAAATATTGAAGGTCTACATCATTATTCGACATCGGGTCAGCTGGCAAGAGCGGGATTAGAGGCGAGGATGAGCTCGACGAGACAGCGCGACGACCGTCGCGCGGCGTGGTGGTTCCTGGGGCCGGTACTGGCCGGGTTCGCCGTCTTCTACGGCTATCCGGCCGTACGCGGCGCCTGGTACTCGGTCACCGACTACACGCTGCTCAACACACCGTCGTTCGTGGGCGCGGAGAACTACAGCACGCTCGTGAACGACAGCAAGTTCTGGCACTCCCTGCTGGTCACGGCGTACTACGTGGTCCTCAACATCGGGTCGCAGACGGTGCTGGCGCTGGGCGTCGCGGCGCTCATGCACCGGCTGACCCGCTCGGTCGTGCTGCGGGCCACCCTGCTGCTGCCCTGGCTGGTCCCGAACGTCACCGTCGCCCTGCTGTGGATGTGGCTGCTCGACACCAACCTCGGCTTCGTCAACCACCTGCTCACCAGCATCGGCCTGGACACCGTCGGGTTCCTCACCGACGCCACCTGGGCGATGCCGTCGATCGCGGCCATCAACACCTGGGCGTACACCGGCTACACCGCACTGCTGCTCTACGCCGGGATGCTGCAGATCCCGCAGTACCTGTACGAGGGCGCCTCGATCGACGGCGCCGGCGAGTGGCGGATGTTCCGCAGCATCACTCTGCCGCTGCTGCGCCCGGTCCTGGCCCTGGTGCTGGTGGTCTCGCTGATCGGCTCGTTCCAGATCTTCGACACCATCGCCGTCACCACCCAGGGCGACCCGGCCGGGGCCACCCGCGCCCTCTACTACTTCATCTACGAGCAGGCCTTCACCTACTTCAAGATGGGCTACGCCTCCGCGGCCGCCATCTTCCTCACGCTGATCCTCGGCGTGCTCACCTTCGTCCAGATGCGCCTGCTGCGCGCCTCCCGATCGGACCTGGCATGAGAACCGGCCGCATCCTGGGCTGGGCGGTGATGGCCGTCATCGTCCTGGCCACCGTCTTCCCGTTCTGGTGGATGGTCCGCACCGCGCTGACCCCCGCCGCCGACCTCTACACCGACAACGCCGGGCTGCTGCCGCACGACCCGACCCTGATCAACTTCGCCCGGGTGCTGGGCCTGACCAGCGAGGCCGAGGCCCGCGCCGCCGGCGGCTCCGGCGCGCACATCGACTTCGCCCGCTACATCCTCAACTCGGCCATCTACTGCACGCTGATCGCCGGGTTCCAGACCCTGTTCTGCGCGATGGCCGGGTACGCCTTCGCCCGGCTGCGTTTCCCCGGCCGCGACCTGGTCTTCGCGATCATGATCAGCGCCCTGATGGTCCCGCCGATCTTCACGCTGCTGCCCAACTTCGTGCTGGTCAAGGACCTGGGCCTGATGAACACCATGGCCGGCATGGTGGCGCCCACCATCCTGATGACCCCGTTCGCGGTGTTCTTCCTCCGCCAGTTCTTCCTCTCCCTGCCCCGCGACGTGGAGGAGGCGGCGATCCTCGACGGCAACGGCCCGTGGGGCATCTTCTGGCGCATCGCGCTGCCGATGAGCCGCGGCCCGCTCATCACCATCGGGCTCACCACGATCGTCTGGGCCTGGAAGGACTTCCTCTGGCCGCTGCTGGTCGGCCGCGGCGAGGAGAACCGTCTCGTCACCGTCGCGCTCGGCGTCTTCCTGCAGCAGTCGCCCAACACTCAACCGGACTGGACCGGGCTGATGGCCGCCTCGACGCTGTCCGTCCTTCCCGTCCTGGTGCTGCTCGTCTTCCTCGGCAAGCGCCTGGTCCAGTCCCTGAACTTCACCGGAAGCAAGTGACATCCCTCCCGCAGAGAAGAGATTGAGATGATCCGCAGATCCCGCGCCTTGTTGTCATTGGCAGTCGTCCTCAGCCTCGCCGGCTGCTCCGATTCCGGCTCCTCGTCCGACGGCCCGGTCACCCTCGACTACTGGCTCTGGGACGACAACCAGAAGGCGCCCTACCAGGCCTGCGCCGACGCCTTCACCGCCGCCAACCCGAACATCAAGATCCAGATCACGCAGTCGGCCTGGGACCTGTACTGGCAGAACCTCACCACCCAGCTCGCTGCCGGCGAGGCGCCCGACGTGTGGACCAACCAGGGCTCCTACTATCCGCAGTTCGTCACCTCGAACCAGATCCTCGACATCCAGCCGTACGTCGACGCCGACAAGGTCGACCTCAACCAGTACCAGGGCGGGCTGGCCGAGCTGTTCACCAAGGACGGCAAGCGCTACGGCCTGCCCAAGGACTGGGACACGATGGCGCTGGTCTACAACACCGGACACCTCGAGAAGCAGGGCATCGACGCGGCGTCCCTGCCGGAACTCACCTGGAACCCCACCGACGGCGGCACCTTCGAGCAGCTCATCGCGAAGGCCACGGTCGACACCAGCGGCCGCAACGGCCTCGATCCGGCCTTCGACAAGTCCAAGGTCAAGGTGTACGGCTACCTGCCCGAGTGGGGCGACGGCTCGCAGGGCCAGAACGGGTGGGGCCTGCTCGCCGCGATGAACGGGTTCACCTACCTCGACAAGAACCCTTGGGGCACCCAGTACAAGTACGACGACCCGGCGCTGGCACAGACCATCGACTGGTTCAAGTCACTGATCGCCAAGGGCTACAGCCCGCCGCTGGACAAGTCCTCGACGATGAGCCGGGACACGCTGATGCAGGCCGGCAAGGGCGCGGTCTCGGTCGCCGGTTCCTGGACGATCAACAGCTACCTCGGCGACTCGGCGAAGATCAAGTTCGCCTTCGCCCCGCTGCCGACCGGGCCGCAGGGCCGCAAGACCGCGATCAACGGTCTGTCCGACGCGATCTGGGCCGGCACCGAGCACAAGGACGCGGCCTGGAAGTGGGTCAAGTTCCTCGGTTCGACCGACTGCCAGAACATCGTCGGCGACAGCGCCGCAGTCTTCCCGGCGATCAAGTCCGCCAGTGACAAGGCCCTGGCCGCGCACCAGAGCAAGGGCCGCGACGTGCAGCCGTTCATCGACCAGGCGCAGGCCCCGAACGGCACCTTCTTCCTGCCGATCACCGACCACGGCAAGGAGGTCAGCCAAATCGTGCAGGACGCCATCCAGTCCTCGGTGCTCGGCCAGAGCGACTCGGCGGCCGCGTTGAAGAAGGCCAACGACCAGGTCAACGGCCTGTTCAAGTAGTAACAAGTCAAAGGAGAACAATGGCATCGCTCATCGAGCTGGCCGGCCGTACCTTCGCTCTCGTTCACGATGGCCCCGGCCGCCCGCAAGCAGCCGACGGGGGGCTGATCCTGCCACCCGGCCGGGTCGCGCTGCTGCACGAACTGGGCGATGCCCTGTTCTACCGGCACGGGCAGAACTCCTGGAGCCCGTGCGGGTGGCGACGGCTGTCCGAACCGCCACTGCGGATCGCCAACCCACAGCGGCGGGTCACCGCCGACGACACCGTCTGGGACGACCCGGGCCGCCACCACTCCTCGGCGGTGGCGGCCCTGGACGCCGGCGACGGCAACATCCTGCTGCTCGGGTCGCTCGGCCTCGGCACCCCCCGGCTGTCCGCCGACCGCGACACCCTGGCCGGCTGGTACGAGCACGGCGCCGGACCCTGGTTCGCCGCCTACGGCCCCGAGCAGCAGGTCTTCGCCGCCTACACCCGCGAGCTGGCCGCCCGGCTGGGCAGCAGCGCGCGCCGGGCCGGCAACGTCTGGTGTTCCTGGTACGCCTACTACGAGACGATCACCGAGGAGCAGCTCGCCACGGACATCCAGGACCTGCGGGGCCTGCCCTTCGACGTGGTGCAGGTCGACGACGGCTGGGAGCAGCTGGTCGGCGACTGGGAGCCCAACGAGAAGTTCCCGTCCGGCATGAAGGCCCTGGCCGACCGGATCAGCGACGCCGGCATGACCCCCGGACTGTGGCTGGCCCCGTTCATCGCCCTGCCCACCTCACGGTTCGCCCGGGAGAACCCGGAACTGCTGCTGCGCGACGCCGACGGCGAACCGGTGATCGCCGGGAACAACTGGGGCACCGGCTACTACGCCCTCGACCTGTCCCGGCCCGCCGCCCGCGAGCATGTCGCCGCGCTCATCCACCGGGTGGTGCACGAGTGGGGTTTCCGGTATCTCAAGCTGGACTTCATCAACGCCGGCGCGGTGCCGGGAGTACGCCTCGACGGCGCCGAACGCGAGCAGACGTACCGGGATGCCCTGACTTTGATCCGGCAGGTCGCCGGCGACGATGTCTACCTGCTCGGCAGCGGCGCCCTCCTGCTGCCGTCGCTCGGCCTCCTGGACGGGCTGCGCAGCGGCCCGGACGTCGCGCCGATGTGGCAGAACTACGCCAGCGACGACCCGTCCGACGCGATGGCCCGCAATGCCGTGGTCAACACGCTGCACCGGCTCTGGTGGCAGCCGCTCGTGGAGGTCGACCCGGACGTCGTGTACTTCCGCAGCCGCCTCAACCTGCTCACCGACCAGCAGCTGGCCTGGCTGCGCGACCTCGCCGACATCTGCCGGTTCCGGGCGCTGTCCGACCCGCCCGCCTGGCTCACGCCGACCGAGTGCGAGGACCTGCAGAGCTATCTGAAGGCGCGGCCGGAGATCCGGCAGCTGGGCCGATACCGGTTCGAGGTCGACGGGCGGAAGGTGGACTTCACGCCGGCCGTCACACCGGCTGCGCAGGCGTATCCCATCACCTGAATACGATAGTTTGTAAAGCTCACAGCGTAAGGACCGGACTTGACCGACGTGACCACCACCGGAGCGGACCTGCCGCGGCTGCGCGAGCTCAACTCGCTGAGCATCGTTCGCGCGCTCCGCAACCATCCGCCCTCCACGGTGACCGAGCTGTCCCGGCGTACCGGCCTGTCCCGGCCCGCCGTCGACGTCATCGCGCAGGGGCTGGTCACCGACGGCTGGGCGAGCGTGCTGGAGCCCGGGGCGAGCAGCGCCGTCGGGCGCCCGGCACGCCGCTACCAGTTCCGCGCCGGCGCCGGGCACGTGCTCGGCGTCGACGTGGGCGCACACAAGATCCTGGCCCTGCTCGCCGACCTCGACGGCAACATCGTGCAGTCCGTCCGGCACGCGGTCGACGCCGAAGCCGGCCCGGCCGAGCGGCTCGCCAAGCTCGACGAGGTGGTCAACGCCTGCCTGAGCGGGGCGGGCAAGACGCCGCCGGACATCTGGGCGATCACCGTGGCGGTCACCGGCGCCGTCGACTCGACCGGCCGGACCAGCTTCTTCACCCCGCTGCCCGGCTGGAAGAGCGTCGACCTGACCGCGCACCTGGGCGCCCGGTTCGCCTGCCCGATCGTCGTCGAGAACGACTGCAAAATGGCCGCCCTCGCCGAACGCTGGAAGGGCGCGGCCAGCGACGCCGACGACATCGTCTACCTGCTCGCCGGCATGCGCAACGGCGCCGGTCTGATCATCGACGGGGTGCTGCGCCGCGGCTACGGCGGCGCGGCCGGCGAGATCGGCGCCCTCAAGAACGTCCGCTGGCTCAACGCGCCCGAACACCTGCAGAAGTGCCCCGGCGTCCCGGACACGGTCTCCCCCGACGACGCCGCGGCGTGGGTCTTCAACGCCGCCCGGGAGGGACACAAGGCCGCACGGACCGCGGTCAACCGGTACGTGAAGGACCTGGCCATCGGCGCGGCCGCCCTGGTGCTCACCCTGGACCCCCAGGTCGTGATCTTCGGCGGCGGCTTCTCCCGCTCCGCGGACCTGGTCCTGGACCCGCTGCGCCGCGAACTGGAACGCCTGTGCCTGCGCATGCCCGAGGTGCGCGCCTCCACCCTGGGCGCCGACTCGGTCGCCCTGGGCGCCCTCAAGCTCTCCCTGAACGACGTCGAACAGCGCCTGTTCAGCGCAAACCTGTCCGCGCCGGTCGCACCCCGCCGTTAATGATTTCTGGATCTTGCCACTGAGAGGCAGGATCGGTCCCATGAAGGTGCATGAACGAATCGACGGCCGCCTGCGCTCCTTCATCGAAGCGCAGCCGATGTTCTTCGTGGCCACCGCGCCAACCGGCCCCGGCGGCCACGTCAACGTCTCCCCCAAGGGCATGACCGGCACGTTCGCCGTGCTCGGCGACCACCGGGTCGCCTACCTGGACTACCACGGCAGCGGCGCCGAGACGACCGCCCACCTGGACGAGAACGGCCGCATCACCCTGATGTTCTGCGCTTTCCAGGGCCCGCCCAACATCGTCCGCCTCCACGGCCACGGCCGGGCAGTCCCGGTCACCGCCGCGGAGTATCCCTCCCTGCTGGCTCTGTTCCCATCTGCGCCGGACACCCACGGCGTCCGCTCGATCATCGACGTCGCGGTCGAGCGTGTCAGCGACTCCTGCGGCTACGCCGTCCCCCTGATGTCCTACGAGGGCGACCGCGATCTGCTGGTCCGCTCCCACTCCCGCCGCACCGACGCGGACCTCGCGGAGTACCGCCGGGTGAAGAACGCCACCAGCATCGACGGCCGCCCGATCTTCGCCGAGCAGAGCTGACGACGTCCCGCTCACCGAACGCATCGATCGGTGACTGAGGCACGGGCCGGCTTCATGCTCGGCCCGGCTTCGGCTACTACGACTCTGAGGACCTGATCATCGGCGTCGCCAGCTGCGCCCTCTCCGCGTCGGCGTCACGGAACTCCGCCGCGAGTTCGGCTGATTTAGAGGTGATGCTTTTCAAGCCCAGACCGCGATGCAAAGCCGGTAGGTCGGATTCGGCCGCCACGGTGGCCAGGTGCTCGAAGTAAGCCATGTAAGTCGATTTTCTGATCTTTCGTTCCTGCAGGATGTACGGCTCGAGAATCGCCCAGCACCGGCGTACGCGATAGTGGGTCGAGCTGATGAGCAGGGCATGGTCCACCGCACCCATCGCGGACATCATTCCCAGGCTGGAGTAGTACAGCCCTATCCGTGTGATGTGCTTCCGTGCGTCCACCGGGAGCCCGTCAACACCGGCCTCCGGCCCATGGGCTGCCCGGAGTCGCCGAAGAACGAATTCCTCGCTGTCCAGAAAATGCTCGCTACGGCACTCCTGGGTCAAGAGCTCGACAGCGACGTGGGTGTTGTTCATCTTCTTCGCCGCCAGCACCTGCTCACGCGCCATTCCGACCTGCCTGATCCCGATGGAGATCGATGCGGCCAGCGCCATGATCGACACCGTAACCGCGGTTGCGTTCATCAGGGCACCGATTTCCACGACCCACCATCCTGTCAGTCCGAAACGGGAATTCCAGTATGGATAGGAGACGCAATTATCGATCTATTCCAGTCAATGATCGTCGCTGATGGTGGTGCAGAGCGCGGTGGTCAACGGAGCGTGTCCGCAACGTAAGCGGCAGCGTCGGCGAGCAGCTTCTCGTTGCGGCCGGCGTTCCTGGTCGGTTTGCTCGACATGATGCCCAGGACGATGGGGGCCGCGCCGGGTGGCTCGACGATGGCGACGTCGTTGAGGGTGCCATAGGAGCCGGTTCCGGTCTTGTCGGCCACGCGCCAGCCTCGGGGTACGCCGGCGCGGATGCGGTTGTCGCCCGTGGTGTTGCGTTCCAGCAGGTCGGTCAAGAAGGCCCGGTTGTCCGCGGAGAGGGCGTCGCCCAACAGCACCGCTCGGTAGGAGGTGGCGATGGCCCGCGGCGAGGTGGTGTCTCGGGGATCGCCCGGCACGGCGGTGGTGATGTCCGGCTCGAGGCGGTCCATCCGGGTGACCGAGTCGCCGAGGCTGCGGAGGAAAGCGGTCAGCTCGGCCGGGCCGCCGAGGTCGCGGATCAGCAGATTGCCGGCGGTGCCGTCGCTGTAGCGGATCGCGGCGTCACAGAGTTGGCGGATGGTCATGCCGCGGCGGACGTTGCGCTCGGTGACCGGGGCGTGCGCCATCAGGTCGTCTCGGGTGTAGGTGACGCGGGAATCCAGGTGGGTGATCGGGTTCCGGGCGAGGACGGCGGCTGCGGCCAGGGCTTTGAAGGTCGAGCAGAACGCGAACCGCTCGTCGGCGCGGTGGGCGATGGTGGCGCCGCTGCCGGTGTCGACGGCGAACACGCCGAGACGGGCCTCGTACTTGGACTCCAGCGCGACGAGACGATCATGCCTGGTCGGCGCCGCCTCGCCGGCCGGCGGGCTGGGCGACGGGGTGGCCGGCAGGCCGGGCGAAGAGGCCGGTGGCAGGCCGGGCGAAGAGGCCGGTGGCGAGGAGGCGCACGCGGCCAACGGAAGCAGGGTTGCCAGGCTGAGAAGGCGACGGCGGCTGACGGAATGCACACGGACGATTATCGGAGCCGCCCGCCAGCGAGGCTGACCGCGTCCGATCAGCGGAGCTGGCCGGCGGCCAGGCCGCTCTGGACCTGGCGGTGGAACAGCAGGTAGCCGGCGATCACCGGGAGCATCGCGATGGTCATGCCGGCGAACAGGCCGCTGAAGTCGCCGCGGTAGCCCTCGTTCACGGCCAGCGCGGTCAGGCCCTGGGCCAGGACCCACTTCTTCTCCGCGCCTTCGCCCTGCATCAGGACGATCGGCAGGACGTACTGGTTCCACTGGAACAGGAAGTTGAAGATGCCCACGCTGACCAGGCCGGGGCGGGCCATCGGCAGCATGACCTGGAAGAAGAGGCGGTAGTGGCCGCAGCCGTCGACCATCGCGGCCTCGGCGACCGTGGTGGGCAGGGTTCGGAAGAAGGCCGTGAGGAAGAAGACGGTGAACGGCAGTGAGTAGGCGGCGTACACCAGGGTGAGGCCGGGCAGGGTGCCGAGCAGGCCCAGGTTGCGGACCACGAAGAACAACGGCACCAGGGCCAGGAAGACCGGGAACATCATGCCGCCGACGAAGGCGTAGTAGATGATCCGGCTGCCACGGAACGGGTAGCGGGCGAGGATGTACGCGGCCATCGCGCCGAGCAGCATGGTCAGGGTCAGGGCGCCGGTGACGACGATGGCGCTGTTCAAGAAGTAGCGGCCGATGTGGGCTTCGCTCCAGGCGCGGGCCCAGTTCTCCCAGCGCAGCGAGGACGGCAGGCTCCATGGGGAGGTCAGGATCTCCTCGTCGCTCTTGAAGGAGCTGAGCACCGCCCACACCAACGGCAGGGTGGTGATAAGCGCCCAAAACGTCAAGAAGAGGTGCGAAAGTAACGCGGGCCGCGGGGACGGGGGCGGCGTCGACACGGACGGCGTCTCCAAACGCGTCCGGGTGAGAACGGCCATCACAACTCCACCCGGTCACGCCGGGTCACCCGCAGGAACATGACTGCCACGGTGAGAGTCAGGAAGAACATCGCCACCCCGATCGCCGAGGCGTACCCGAACTGCCCGTCGGCGAACGCGGTCTTGTACAGCCGCAGCCCGACCACGTCCGACGACGAGCTCGGCCCGCCGTCCGTGATGATCTGCACGACCGCAAACCCGTCGATCGCGATGATCGCCAGATAGACCCAGGCCACCTGGATGGTGTCCCAGACCAGCGGCACGGTGATCCGGACCAGCGTGGTGACCCGGCTCGCCCCGTCGAGCAGCGCGGCCTCGTACAGATCACGCGGGATGGACTGCATGGCCGCGCTGAACAGGACCACGTAGAAGCCCACATTCATCCAGATCAGCACGACCAGCACGCACCAGAACGAGAACCGCGGGTCACCCAGCCAGGCCATCGCCAGCCCGTCCAGGCCGACCGCCCGGAGAAAGCCGTTGATCATGCCGGTGTGCGGGGCGTACATCTCCTTCCAGAGCACGCCGATGATCGCCACCGACAGCACCTGCGGGAAGAAGTAGACGACGCGGTAGAAGCCCGAGCCGCGTACGCCGTGCACGCCGACCCGGTCGGCCCGGCCACCGACGCTGATCATCGAGGCGAAGAAGAGCCCGAGCAGGATCGTCACGACCGGCAGCAGCAGGAGCAGGAGCCCGTTGTGGCGCAGCGCGTTCCAGAAGTAGCCGTCGCCGAGCAGCCGCCGGAAGTTCTCCAGGCCGATGAACTCGTAGGACGGCGACAGCCCGCTCCAGTCGGTGCCGGAGATCTGGAACGCCTGCGCGTACGGTGAGACGACGAACAGACCGTAGAGCAGCAGCGGCGGGATCAGGAAGACGGCGATGAACAGCCGCTTGCCCCACACGTCAGGCCCGCTTGTACTTCTTGATCGCGGGATCCTGGGCGAACTCGTCGGCCGACTTCTGCACCTGGTCGCACCACTGGGCGGCGTTGATCCGTTTGGCGAACAGTTCGGCACAGGCCGCGTCGATCCGTTCCCGTTCGAGCTTGCGGTAGTACGAGTTGTACAGCCAGGTGAACGCGCCACCGTTGGACGCCTCGATCATCTTCGTCACGGAGGTGAGACCGGGGCCGAGCTCGATGCCGTTGCTGGAGCCCTGCACCGCGGTGAGGCTGCTGACCTTGCGGGTGAAGTCGGAGGCGCCCTGCTGCGAGAGCATGACCCGCAGGTATTCCAGGCCACCGCGCACGTTCTTGCCCTTGGCCGGCACGATGAACGGCTCGCTGCCGGTGCCGCGGAACGCCTCGAACGGCATCTTGTCGCTGGTGGTGAGGCTGGGCGTGGGTGCGATGGCCATCCGGAAGTCCGCCGGGGTGACAGCTTTCTGCTCGTTCTCCAGCCACGAGCCGCAGGAGAGGAACGCCGCCTTGCCCCGGCACCACTCGGTCTGCGCCTGGATGTGGTCCATGCCGGCAGCGCCCGGCTGCAGGTAGCCGTCGACGGCGAGCTGGTAGTAGGCCTCGGCGGCGGCGCGCACCGACTCGTGTTTCCAGGCGTTCGGCTCGAGGTTGTCGAGGGCCTTGAGCACGTCGAGGCCGCCCATCTTGCCGGCGGCGGCGACGATCGGCCAGCTCATGTAGCGGGAGTGCTTGCCCGGGTACGTCCACGGCGCGATCCCGGCCGCCTTGATCGTCTTGCAGAGGGCGATCATGTCGTCCCAGGTCTTCGGGTACTCCCAGCCGCGCGATTCGAAGAGCTTCTGTGAATACCAGATGCCGTACGCCGAGTACGCGTAGTTCAGCGACAGGAACTTGCCGTCGTACGAGCCGACGTCGACGATGCCGGGCAGCAGGGTGTCACGGACCTTCTTGTTCGGGTCGTCGCGGCTGGGCGAGTCAAGCAGCTCACCCAGGTCGGCGAGTGCGCCCTGGGACACCAGCCCGTTGAAGTCGATCTGGCTGGCGCCGGAGTTGTTCACCACGTCCGGCGGGTCACCGGCGACGAACCGCGGCTGCAGCGTCTCGGCGATCTGCTGGGTGGCCGAGTGCTTGATCTGCGCCTTCGGGTAGCGCTGCTGGTACATCGCTTCGTGCGCCTTGGCGTACTCCTCACCGAATCCGCCGTTGAAGATGACCACCTCGAGCGGTGCGTCCTCCTTGACCCCGAGGGGGTTGTTCGCGCTGGTCTCGCCCTTGGCGTCGTCGGTGGAGTCGTCGCCGCCCATGGCGCAGCCGCCCAGCGCGCCGATGGCAGCGGCCCCCGCCGCGCCGTGCAGAAGACCGCGCCGACTGATCCGGTATCCCATCTTCGGCTCCCGCCTATGCGTTCTCGGATTGGTGCCAGCCGTCGGCGGCGATCGACCTGCCGTCGACGAGAATCGCGCCGGGTTCGGTCACCCGGAGCCGGTCGATCAGGACGCCGCGCCCCTGCATGGCGGCGTCGGTGCGGTAGGTGACGCGCAGCCCGGTGGCGCCGGCGGGCACGCCGGCGGTGACCCGCCACCAGCGCCGGCCGCCGAAGCCGCTGAGCGTGCCGTCGCTGGTGAACGACTGCCGGCCGGACCGCAGGGTCATCGGCACGGGCGTCCACGTCGCACCGTCGGCCGACGACTCGAGCGCCACCGTGTCGAAACGCGGCTCGGTGTCGTACCAGAAGAAGAAGGAAGCCTGCGCCTGCGCGCCTGCCGCGCGCCGCAGCGGCGCGGTCAAGGTCAGGGTGGCGCTGTCGCGCCGCTCGGTGCGCCAGGGATCGCCGCCGGGAAGTACGTGGACCGGGTGGGCAGCAGCGAGGGTACGCGCCAGAGCACGCCGGGCCACGTCATTGCTCCCCCACGCCCGGTCGGGATGCACGCGGTTGCTGAGCAGCACGAGGAACGACTGGTCGAGCGGGTCGATGACGATCGACGTCCCGGTGAACCCGGTGTGCCCGAAGGTGACCGGCGAGGCCATGCCGTCCATGTACGAGTACTTGCCGAGCTCGAAGCCGAGCCCGCGGGCGGCGGCCGGGTACTGCGGCAGCAGGTCGGCGTTGTAGTTGACCAGGGCCTGCCGGACCATCGACTCGGACAGGATCCGCCGGCCGCGGTAGACGCCGCCGTTGAGCAGCATCTGGCAGAGGATCGCGAGGTCTCCGGCGGTGGAGAAGATCCCGGCGTGCCCGGCCACGCCGCCGAGCGACCAGGCGTTCTCGTCGTGCACCTCGCTCCGGACCACGCCACGACCCACATACGGCTGATACTCCGTGGCGGCGATGCGTTCACGCAGCTCAGGGCCGGGGTTGTAGCCGGTGTCGCGCATCCGCAGCGGCCCGGTCACCCCGTCCCGAACGGCGTCGGCGAGCGGTTTGCCGGTGACCCGCTCGACCAGCACGCCGAGCGCGATCAGCCCGATGTCGGAGTAGACGTACTGCCTGCCGGGCGTCGTACCGGCGTTCACCGGCGTGGCGAGCGCCGCAGCGAAGCGCTGCTCGGGCGTCGGATACCGCGAGTAGAAAGGTGCGAAGGCCGGCAGCCCGGACGTGTGCGTGAGCAGGTGCCGGACGGTGACCCCCGCTTTGCCGCCGGCCGCGAACTCCGGGACCGAGCTCGCGACCGGCGCGTCCAGGTCGATCCGCCCCGCCTCGGCCTGCTGGAGCACCACGATCGTGGTGAACAGCTTGGAGATCGAGGCGAGGTCCCACAGCGTGTCGGTGCGGGCCGCGATCCGTTGATCTGTCGGAAGTTCGACGATGCCGCCGGCGCCGGCGGTGTAGCGGACCGCGTCGCCGACCGCGAACCGGGAGACCACGATCCCGTGGTGCGCAGCGAGCACGGTCGCTCCCGCGTACGTCGGGTAGTTGGGGTGATCGGGCGTCGGCTGCAGGTAGGCCGCGGCGATGCCGGGCAGCGCCGCGATCTGTTCCGGCCGCAGCCCGGCCCGCTGAGCAGTGCCGATGCGCAGCACGTCGCGCCGGAAGCCGATGTCGGCCGGGGTGACGGTCGGCGCCTGCACGGGCGCGGCGGTCGCGGGCGAGCCGACGGCCAGAACGGCGACCACGCCGAGCGTGAGCAGTACCCGAAGTCTGATCATCAACGCCTCTCAATACGCCGATTCGTCGAGGATGGAGGTTTCCTTCGCGAGTCGCAAGGGGGGCGAAGGTTATTGCCATCGCTCTGTGACCCGGCTACCTTCCGAAACCATGCGAACGCGTTTCGTCGCCCTCCTCGCAGTCGCCGCCGTCGCCGCGGCGCCGATCACCCCGGCCCATGCATCGTCATCCATCGATGCCATTCTGGCCCGGATGACCTTGCCGGAGAAGGTCGGTCAGCTGTTCACCACGTACGCCTACGGCAACGACGCGAACACCGCGTCACCGGAGAATCGTCGCCTCTACGGCGTCGACACACCCGCCGAAGTCGTCGCGAAGTACCACCTCGGGGGCGTGATCTACTTCGCCTGGACGAACAGCCTGCAGAACCCGCGACAGATCGCGACCCTCAGCAACGGGCTGCAGGCCGCCGCCACCGGCGTCCCGCTGAGCATCTCCACCGACCAGGAACACGGCGTGGTCACCCGGATGCCGGCGCCGGCCACCCAGTTCCCCGGCGGCATGGCCCTCGGCGCCGGCCGCAACCCGCTGGACGCGTACCGCACCGGGCAGGTCACCGGCGCCGAGCTGCGCGCGGCCGGCATCAACCAGGCCTGGGCGCCGGTCGCCGACGTCAACGTGAACCCGGCCAACCCGGTGATCGGCGTTCGCTCGTTCAGCAGCGACCCTCGCCTGGCCGCCGCACTGACCGCGAGTCAGGTCGCCGGTTTCCAAGTCGGCGCCAGGATCTCGGCGTCCGCCAAGCACTTCCCCGGCCACGGGGACACCGCCACCGACAGTCACACCGGCCTGCCGGTGATCACCCACACCCGCGAGGAGTGGCAGCGCATCGACGCGCCACCGTTCCGGGCCGCGATCGCCGCCGGCGTCGACACGATCATGAGCGCCCACATCGTGGTGCCGGCGCTCGACCCGTCCGGCGACCCGGCGACGCTGTCGCGGCCGATCATCACCGGGCTGCTGCGCGAGGAGCTCGGCTACCGCGGGGTGATCGTCACCGACTCCCTGGAGATGGCCGCGGTGCGGCAGAAGTACGGCGACGACCGGGTGCCGGTGCTGGCGCTCAAAGCCGGCGTCGACATGCTGCTGATGCCGCCGAACATGCAGGTCGCGTACGACGCGGTGCTCGGCGCGGTGGGCTCCGGAGAACTCACCGAGGCCCGCATCGACCAGTCGGTGCGCCGGATCCTGGCCCTCAAGCAGAAACGCGGCGTGCTGACCGCCGCGCCGGCCGACCCGGCCGCCGCCGAACGGGTCGTCGGCTCACCGGCCCACCTTCGCATCGCCCGGTCCGTCACCGACCGTACGGTCACCGCGATCCGCAACGACGCCGGCCTGCTCCCGTTAGCCGCCGGAAAGTCGGTGCTGGTCACCGGGTGGAACTCCAGCGCGTACAACACCATCGCGGCGCTGGCCGGCGCGATGGACGCGACACCGCTGATCGCCAACCAGCCGGACGACGCGAAGGTCGCCGAAGTGGTGACCGCGGCCCGTTCCCGGGACGTCACCGTGGTGCTGACCAACAATGCAGTCGACAGCCGGCAGCAGGCCCTGGTCGCGGCCCTGCTCGGGACCGGAAAACCGGTCGTGGTGGTGGCCGTCCGGAACCCGTACGACATCGCGTACCTGCCGGGCGTCACCTCCTACCTGGCCACTTACAGCTACACCGGAGTCGCCATGGAGTCCCTCGCGAAGGTTCTGACCGGCGCGGTCGCGCCGCGCGGCAAGCTACCGGTCGAGATTCCGGACCTTTATCCGTACGGATATGGGCTGACCTGGAGCGCAAGGTGAAGCGCCGTGGCCTGCTGACCGCGGGTCTGGCCGGCGGAGCCGCGCTCTCGATGGGCGCCGCGAAACCGCAGCGGCGTGTGCAGACCGGGATGGACCGGCTCGCCGCCTCGAACTGGGACGCGCTGCGCGGCGAGCGCATCGGCGTCGTCTCCAACCCGACCGGTGTGGACCGCGAGTACCGGCACCTGGTCGACCGGATGCACGCCGACGGCGTCACCATCGGCGGCGTCTTCGGGCCCGAGCACGGCTTCCGTGGCTCGGCGCAGGCCGGCGGCAGCGAGGGCACCGGCACCGACGCCCGTACCGGGCTGACCGTCTACGACGCCTACCTCGCCACGCAGGCCAAGTGGGAGCAGATGTTCACCGCGGCGGGCGTACGCACGGTGGTCTTCGACATCCAGGACGTCGGCGCCCGCTTCTACACCTACATCTACACGCTCTACGACTCGATGGCCGCCGCCGCCCGCCTCGGCCTGCGCTACGTGGTGCTGGACCGGCCGAATCCGATCGGCGGGCGCGCCTACGGGCCGATGATGACCGACGGCTTCACCTCCGGCGTGGGCCGGCTCAAGATCGTTCAGCAGCACGGCATGACCGTCGGTGAGCTGGCCCGGTTCTACAACGGCGAGTTCCTCTCCGGCGCCGTGAAGCTCGAGGTGATCACCTGTAGGGGCTGGACCGGGCGGCTGCGGGCCGGCGACACCGACCTGCCTTGGGTGCTGCCCAGCCCGAACATGCCCACCCCGGACACCGCGATCGTCTACCCCGGCACCGGCATGTTCGAAGGGGTGTCGTCGCTGTCCGAGGGTCGTGGCACCACCCGGCCGTTCGAGCTGATCGGCGGGCCGGGCTTCGACTACCACTGGTGCGACCGGGTGATCGCGCTCGGTCTGCCGGGGGTGGAGTTCCGGGAGGCGTACTTCACGCCGACCTTCAACAAGTTCACCAACCAACTGTGCGCCGGAATCGAGGTGAAGGTGACCGACCAGGCGGCCTTCGATCCGATCCGGACCGCGGTCGGAATGCTGGTGGAGGCCCGCAAAGAAGCGGCGTTCACCTGGCGTCTCGACAGCGGGACCCGGTACTGGATCGATCTGCTGACCGGATCCACCCGGCTACGCACGATGATCGATGCGGGGGCGTCGACCAGCGAGGTGGTCGGGGCGTGGGCCGGGGAGCTGGCCGCGTTCGAGAAACAGCGCCGGCCGTACCTGCTCTATCCACGGTACGGCTCGTGAGGGCTGCCGGTCAGCCGGGCGTGCACCACCGGCGCCACGGGGGAGCCGGTGAGCCGGCCGACGGCCAGCGCGGCCGCCCCGGCGGCGCCGTTCAGCGCCATCCGGGGCACCGCGCCGGTACGCGACACCAGGCCGGTACGCACCGCCCTGCTGACCGGACCGGGCCGGAGCAACACCGACCCGGCCAGCACCACGACAGCGTCGGGTGGCGGCCCGACGCTGTCGTAGGTGTGCAGCAGCCGGGTGGCCGCCTCGGCGCAGATCCGGGCGGCCACCGGGTCGCCGTCCTCGGCGGCGGCGCTCACCGCGGGCGCAAGCCGGCCGAGCGCGGCCGGCGGAACAGCGAAGGCTGCGGCGAGCAGGGCCTGCGCGAGGTCTTCCGGCTCGGTGCCGTTGGTTTCGAAATGGGCGCTTGCGGCGCCGACCAGGCCGGTCAACTCGCCGCGGCCGTCCAGCGCAGCCAGCGCAGCGCGCAACGCACGCACTCCGATCCACACCGCGGAACCTTCGTCGCCGAGCAGCCACCCGTACCCGTCGCAACGTCGCCGGAGCACTCCGCCGCTGAAGCGGGCGGCCAGCGCACCGGTTCCGGACAGCAGCAGCACCCCATCGGGCTCGGCCGCGCCGGCCGCGTAGGCCACCTCCAGATCAGTCACCGTGACCATTTCGCCGGTCAAACCGGCGTCCCGCCAGGCCGTTGCCGCGGCCGCACGGAACGCGTCACGCCCGGCCCCGGCCGAGCCGGCCGCACCGAGAACACCGAGAGCCACATCCGTACGATCAACGCCGTCCAACGCCGCGGAGAGTGCCACCGTGAGCGTCGCGCTCACCTCGCCGCCGCTGCTGTTGCGGTTGGCGCCACCGGCCTCACCCCGGCCGACCACGGCGCCGTCGACCGTCGCCACCACACACCGGGTGGTCGTCGCTCCCGCGTCCACGCCGACCACGAACGTCGCGCTCATGCTTGAAGAATATTGACCAGCACCCCCGAGCAAAGGAAAAGAATATTCATGACAGCCGAAACGGTGGTTCGAGCGCGGGGCCTGCTGCCGACGCTGTCTCCCGCTGAGCAGCGGGTGGCCCAGGTGATCATCGACGAGGCGGCCACCGCCTCCCGGCTCACCATCACCGACCTCGCCGAGCGGGCCGGCTCCAGCGAGACCACGGTGATCCGGTTCTGCCGGGCGATGGGCTTCGCCGGCTACTCCGAGCTGCGGCTGACCCTGGCCACCGAGGCGGGTCGCGCCTCCGAGGCCGCCGCCGCCTCGGACGAGCCGGTCGGCAGCGACATCAGCGAGAGCGACGACCTCGCCCAGGTGGTCAAGAAGATCGCCTTCGCCGACGCCCGGGCGGTCGAGGAGACCGCCTCGCAGATCGACATCGCGGTGCTGGAACAGGTCGTCGACCTGGTCGCCGGCGCCCGGCGCGTCGACATCTACGGGGTCGGCGCCAGCGCCTTCGTGGCGCTGGACTTCCAGCAGAAGCTCTTCCGGATCGGCCGCATCGCGTACGCGTGGAGCGACACCCACCTGGCCCTGACCAGCGCCGCCCTGCTCGACGAGCGCGACGTGGCGTTCGGGATCTCGCACACCGGCACGACCACCGACACCATCGACGCCTTCACCGAGGCCAAACGGCACGGCGCCCGTACCGTCGCGCTGACCAACTTCCCGAAGACGCCGATCACCCGGGTCGCCGACCTGGTGCTGACCACCGCCGCCCGGGAGACCACGTTCCGCTCCGGCGCGATGGCCAGCCGGCTCGCCCAGCTCACCGTCATCGACTGCGTGTTCGTCGGCGTCGCCCAGCGCACCTACCAGCAGACCCGCACCAACCTCGACGTCACCTACGCGGCGATCCGCGGACGCCGCCTCGGCACCGAGCGGGGTCGCGGGTGAGGCCCGTCGACGAGGTCCCGCTGTCGCGGACCGAACAGCGCAACCCCCGCAGCTCGACCATCGACCGGATGTCCACCCTCGAACTGCTGAGCCTGATCAACGCCGAGGACTGCCTGGTCCCGGTCGCGGTCGCCGACGTGCTGCCGGCACTCGCCGCCGCCGTCGAACTGGCCGTGACCGCGCTCGCTGCCGGGCACCGCGTGCACTACTTCGGCGCGGGCACCTCCGGGCGGATCGCCGTGCTGGACGCGGCCGAGCTGATCCCCACCTTCGGCCTCGAACCCGACCGGGTGGTCGCACACATCGCGGGCGGGACGTCGGCGCTCACCCGGCCGTCCGAGGCAGCCGAGGACGACGAGACCGCCGGAGCGGCGGCTGCCGCCGAGGTCAGCGAGGGAGACCTGGTCGTCGGAGTCACGGCCAGCGGGCGTACGCCGTACGTCCGAGCTGCCCTGTCCACGGCCCGGGCCCGCGGCGCGCGCACTGTCCTGGTCTCCGCCAACCCCGCGTCCCCCATCGCCCCCGCGGTCGACGTCCACGTCGCGCCGGACACCGGCCCGGAAGTGCTGACCGGCTCCACCCGGATGAAGGCGGGGACCGCGCAGAAGCTGGTCCTCAACGCATTCTCGACGGCGACGATGGTGCGGCTGGGCCGCACCTATTCGAACCTGATGACCGACATGCTGGCCAGCAACGCCAAACTGCGCGACCGCCAGCTGCGCATCCTGGCCGAAGCCACCGGCGCCGATCTGGCCCAGTGCCGCCAGGCCCTGCTGTCCGCCGGCGGCGACGCCAAGGTCGCGGTGGTGACGCTGATCGCCGGCGCCAGCACCGAGGCGGCCGGCCAGGCCTTGGTCGAGACCGAAGGCCACGTCCACCAGGCGCTGCGGCTGCTGGATCACCGCTCGCCGCTCAGGGCCGGCGCAGAGCACCCCCCGGACTAGCCGACGCCGTCGTGGCGATCTGGCCGAACCTCGCCCGGTCACGATCGTCGCCGCGTAACGCATCAACCGATCCGACAACCGCAACTCACGCACATGCATCCCTTCACCACACCGGCGCAAGCATGACCTCAGCGCGTTACGGCCGGTGCGGAATCCGGTCTCGGAGCAGCAACGCGATGGCTTCTTCCATGCGGCGGGTCCGGGTGTCGGGCCGCTTCGCTTCGTCGATCCAGGCGAGGATCCGGTGGTGATCGCGACGGCCGACGGTGGCGAGGAATGCCGCCATGCCGACGCCCCACACCAGCATGATCGCGAACCCAGCCAGCACTCTCCACTGGTTGTGTGGGGACGGCTACGGCGTGGGTTGCGGTGTCGACCGCAGCGGAGAGACGGGTGACCTGCGAAGCACCCGCGCGGCGCGCTCGGCGTCCTCGACGACCACCGGCTCGCCCACGGCCGTATCGAAGGTGACGGGCGCGGCGGCAGGAAGGATCTGCCGGACGACCGTGTCACGTTGTGCGTGTTCACCCAGTGGCGGCCACCGCCCGGGCTCTTACGCCAGCGGCCCTGGCGTCGGTACCTCGTCACCCGTCACACCACCGGCGCCGCGTTCGCATCGCAGGAGAATAGCCACAGCTCCTGGCCACTTCTGAGCTGGACCCAGCCTGTCCACCAGCTCTGATCCCGTGCCCCTGACCTCGTTCGCAGCCCGTCGCCGGGTCACCCTCGTGGAAGGATGAGGCCGTGGAGATCATTCCGGGTGTGGGTGTGTCACTTGCCAAGATCGGCGATCGTCGGGAGGACGTCGAAGAACGCATCGGAGGTCCGGTCCACGGACCGGGTGGAAGAAAAGCCGTCTACGACACCACGCCCGGCATCGTCGTCGGCTACACGCCGGCGAACACCGTCGAAGTTGTCGAGATCGGATACTCCGGTGACGGCCGCGAGGAAGTGTTCTTCCAGGGCGTCCAGCTCACGTTCCGGTTCCTCGACGACGTGGTCGCGGACCTCACTGCGAAGGGCTACACCAGCGCTCCGTCCGACATCGGCTTCAACTTCCACGCGGGCTTCGCAGTGTGGTCAATGGGATCACGGACGGCTCAGGACCTCGACCCTGACGCCGCTGAGGACGACGAACGGGCAGTCGCCGAAGGGGTAACCGTCGCCCCGTACGCGCTCTTCGCCCAGAGCTGAAGGCCGGCGCCCGGCGGAGCCTGCGCCGGGACAGCCAGTGCAGCAGGTCCTCGGGGCGTTATGGGGCAACGGCCCTGGCCAGACGGCGGCCTTTCGCTGATCTCGTACCGTCGCCTCGTGCAGCTTGTTGAGATCCGGCGCTTTCCGGTGAAGTCCATGCTTGGCGAGGCGGTGCCGGCCGCCGACATAGGTGAACGCGGCTTGGCTGGTGACCGGCTGTGGGCGGCACGCGACGCGGACGGCAAGTTCGGCAGCGGCAAGAGCACCCGGCGATTCCGGCGAATGCCGGGCCTCTTTCGCCTTCGGGCATACGCCGCAGAGCCGGCTCCTGTCGTCGAGATGCCTGATGGTCGCTCCTACTCCGCCGATGACCCCGCCGGGCATCGAGCAGTCAGTGAGCTCCTCGGCCGCACGGTGACGCTCACCCCGGAGGCATCCATCCCGCACCATGACGAGGGCCCCGTCAGCCTGCTCACCACGGCATCTCTGCGGGCGTTGTCCCAGCTCAGCGGCGGCGAACCCGGCGGCGGGGAGGTCAATCCTCTACGGTTCCGGACCAACCTGCTGATCGATGGTGCCGGGGATGGGTTTCCAGAGGACAACTGGTCAGGATGTCGGCTCCGCGTAGGTGCCGACGTTGTTCTGCGCATCGTCCGACCGCTCACCCGATGCGTGATGATCGACATGTCGCAGGATGGCGCGGTCGAGCGGAACGACCTGCTCAAGACCCTCGCCGACCATCATGAGATGACCTTCGGTGTCATGGCAGCCGTGGAACACCCGGGCCGAGTTGCCGCCGGCGATCTGTGTACGTGGGCATGAGCCGCCAGGACCTGCAGGCAGCGCCGCTGCTGTGCCGCTCAATGCCGACCCAGCGGAGGCCGACCGTGCGGCGCGCGCCGCGGCCATGACCGATGCGGGTCGATCGGTGATGATCTCGCGGCGCGCCGGCCCCACGACGCGGTGGAACCCACCGTGGTGCGTTACCGGTAGGCCGGCACGTGCTCCTCGAGGAACCGCAGGATGCGCGCTGACGTCGACGCGTAAGCCGGGTTGCCGGGGTTCAGGAACTGGCCGTGCCCGGCCCCGCGGATCGTGACGAACTGCTTGGGCCACGGGACCGCATGGAACGCCGCCCGGCCCGCCTCGATCGGCACCACGTCGTCCTCGTCGCCGTGCAGGAACAGGATCGGGGCGGCCGGGCCGGCGAAGTCGCTGGACGGCCGGCGCCCGGAGATCGCCACGGCGGCTCGCAGCGACGCCGAGTGTCCCTTGCGGAACAGACCGAGTGTGGTAGTACCACCGGCCGAGAAGCCGACCGCGGCGATCCGGTCGCCGTCCAGATGCGGCGCCAGATCACCGGCGAGCAGCTGCTTCAGCACATACGCCGCGTCGGCCGGCTGGCGGCGGATGTCACCGGCGTCGACCTTCACGTTCGCGTTGGTGCGCGGGTAGGTGGGGGCGGCGACCACATAGCCGGCCCGGGCCCACACGGTGGCCAGCGGCGCGAACTGCTCGGGCAGGCCGTTGAGACCGTGGCTGAACAAGACGATCGGGTGCCGGCCGGCCGTCATGCCACTGGCGTACCAGAGTGTGGTGGGCAGTGGGCGACCCGGACCGCGGGCGAACTGCACGACGCGGGTCACCACCTCGGGACCGGAATCGGCCGCCTTGGCCTCCGCCCGCGGGACGGTGCCGCAGCCCGCCACCACCAGCAGCGCGAACGCCGCGATCGCCCCGATTCTCCGCACACTGTGACGGTATGAAGTGGAGATCGATCAGGGCGACCGCGCTACGGGTGAATTCGCCCGCCTTTCAGCCGATCGGTGGTCAGCGCAAAAGCTCGGCGAGCAGCGGCGGACGGTACGCCGCAACCGCCTCGGCGGACATCGGCCGTGCGTAGTGGTAGCCCTGGGCGTACCGGTAGCCGAGCCGGTGCAGCTCCCTGGCCTGCTCAGCGGTCTCCACCCCCTCGGCGACCGCGCGCAGTCGCAGCCCGTCGCAGATGCCGATCAGGGCTGCCACCACCACCGCGTGCTGGCCGCCCTCGGTGATGTCGTCGACGAACGACTTGTCCACCTTGAGGACGTCGGCCGGGCAGGTGCGCAGCAGACCGAGCGAGGAGTGCCCGGTGCCGAAGTCGTCCAGCGCGATGTTCACGCCGAGCGCGGCGATCGCCCGCAACTCGGTCAGCGCCGCCCCGCCGTCGAACACCGCGGTCTCGGTGACCTCGACGGTCAGCACGTGCGGCGGCAGACCGGTGCGGTGCAGCACCGCGGCGACCTCACCGGCGAAACCGGCCTCGCGCAGCTGACGGGCCGACACGTTGACCGTGACCGTCTGCGGGGCGGCGTGGCCGAGTTTCGACAGCCAGGTCGCGGCCTGCCGGCACGCCTGCTCCAGGATCCAGGCGCCCAGCGGGACGATCTGGCCGGTGCGTTCGGCGATCGGGATGAACACGGCCGGGCCGATCGGACCGCGTTCCGGGTGGGTCCAGCGGACCAGCGCCTCCACGCCGTACAGGTCGCCGTCGGGCAGCGCCACGATCGGCTGGTAGACGAGCTGCAGCTGGTCGGTGTCGAGGGCGATCCGCAGGTCCGCGGCCAGCCGGGACTGCTCGGCGGTGCGCTGGTCCATCTCCGCGGAGTACGCCACCCGCCGTCCCTTGCCCAGCCCTTTGGCCTCGTACATCGCCACGTCGGCGCGGCGCAGCAGTTCGTCGGCGGTGTCGTCGGCGCGCGCCGGGGCCAGTCCGAGGCTTGCCTCGACCACCAGCTCGTGACCGGCGGCGCACACCGGCAGCCGCAGCGCGGCGGCGATCGCGTCCAGCGCCGCGCCGTGGTCGCCGTTTCGCAGTATCAGCGCGTACTCGTCCCCGCCCAGCCGGGCGACCACAGCCCCGGCCGGCAGCTGCCCGGAGAGCCTTTCGGCGACCGCAATCAGCAGCGCGTCGCCGACCGCGTGCCCCAGGTCGTCGTTGATCTCCTTGAAGTCGTCCAGGTCGATCAGCGCGACGCTGACCGAGGCCGGGCCGTCCGCCAGCGCGGCGGTGATCTCGCGGACCAGCACGGTTCGGTTCGGCAGGCCGGTCAGCGCGTCATGGGTCGCCTGATGTGCCAGTTCCCGCTGACGGGCGTCGAGGTTCTCCAGCAGCAGCGCGTTGTCCCGCAGCGCGACCAGCTGGCGCGCCGCCACCAGCAGCGTCACCGAGACCGAGCCGACGGCGATCGCCATCAGGTCCGGGGTGTCGGTCACGGTGCTGTAGAGCAGCAGGCCGCCGGTGGCAGCGACCGCCGCGTACGGCATGACGCTCGGCCGCCGCGAGACCGCGCGCGGGGCGGGGCGCCCGGCCTGGGTGGCCCGCATTTGGCGGTCGGCGGCGAGGCACAGGCACAGGCAGACGCCGGGCAGCAGCACGTGGGCGGTGTTGAGGTACGGGCGGTCGGCGATCAGCGGCGCCAGCGACCCGCCGCCCGCGCCGACCGCGCCGGTCAGCGCCAGCAGGTGCAGCGCACGCCGGTCGATCAGCCCGGTGCCGGTGAAGGCCACCTTGACGAACGCGAAGACGCAGATGAAACCGGCCACGACGACGATCAGCACGGTGATCGCGCCGTTGAGGCCGTCGCTCAGCCAGCTCTCCCAGCGGTGGAAGACCAGATGCCAGCACAGCGTCAGCACGGTGACGATCACGGTGGCGATGTCCAGGCCGAACCGCAGCCACTCGACCCGCGACCGGCGGGCGCCGGGAATCCGCAGCAGCCCGAGCAGGATGGCGGCCAGACCGGAGCTGTACACCGAGGCGGTCAGGCCACTGATGTGCTGGCCCTGCTGCGCGCCGCTGAAGTAGTCGTGGGCGTTGCAGGCGGCGCCGAGGCCGATCAGCGTGATGCCGGCCGACACGTACCGCCACAGCGTGCGGCCCTCACCGGCGGCCCGCCAGGAGGCGGCCGCCGCGATCGGCACCACGACCAGCAACGGCAGCCAGCCGAACACCGGCCAGGTGGGCCGGGCCAGGCCGACCGCGAACCAGATCGCGGTGAGCACGACAAGGGCGCCGGACACAGCGACGGTACGGGTCAGCCGCCACGACGGAACTGCCCCGGCTACGACCGGCTCGGACTTCACGGGGATCCTCATCGGCCGCCTGTCGTGCCGGTTGAGACTCCTGTCCGGCGGCCTCCTCTTTCGGGCGCGACGGCCGTCACATTTCGCGCATTTCGCCTCGGCGAACGGTCCTCGGCGGCGAATCTCCTAGTGACCGGAAATCGCACGAGAAAGCCGTACCGTTGCTGCTCTCCCTCGCCGCTCCCCTGCTGACGCCGACCGCCATCGTCTTCGTGGGCCTCGCGCTGTGCGCGCTGGCCGCGGCACTGCTGAGCCGCAAGGTCCGGCCTGCGGCCGAAACGGCCTTCCAGGCCATGGTTGACCGGTTGCGGCCGCATCTCCCGGCCCGACTGCGACGCACGGTACGCCGGTGCCTGCACCGCATCGACCCGGCCACCTGCCGGTCGGTGCTGGTCACCGGCGCAGCCGCCGGCATCGCCTGGACCGCCGCCGAAACCCTCGACATGGTCGGCCCGGTCACCGCGGCGATCTCCGCCACCCTGTCGGTGCAGATGAGCTCGCATGCCTCGCTGCGCGAAGGCGCACAACGCCTGATCGGTACGCTCGCCGGCATCGCCCTGACCGTGGTCGTCTGGGGCGCGTTCGGCCTCACGTTCTGGACGATCGCCGTCATCGCCGCCTGCGGGCTCGCCGCCGGCCGGCTGCTGCGCCTCGGCGACAGCGCCGTCATGGTGCCGCTGACCTCGATGGGCGTTCTGGTCGCCGGCAGCACCGTCACCGAGGCGTTCGTCTGGGAACGCGTCGCCGCCACCGCCCTCGGCATCCTCGTCGGCGTCATCCTGTCCCCGCTCGTCGGCGGCATGACCCCGCTGGAACGCGCCCGGCACCAGCTCTCGCAACTGTCGACCGAGATCGCCCGCCTGCTCAAGGCACTCGGCACCGGCGCCGGCGGCGGCTACAGCCGCGACCAGGCCGCGCAGTGGCTGGCCCGCTCCCGCGAACTCGGCGAAGACCTCGACGACGCTCGCGACGCCGTCGACGAGGTGGCCCGGCAGGCACGCTGGTCCCTGACCACCGCGGCCACGCAGGTGCGCACCCTGCACCAGACGCTGCGGGCCCTGGAACACGGCGTCCACCAGGTCAACTCGGTCGCCCGCTCGATGTACGACGCCGCCGCGACCCCGCACGTCCCCGGCGTGCCCCAGCACGTCGGCCAGGTCCTCGCCGCCGCCTCCGACGCGTTCGCGGCCCACGCCACCCTGGCAGCCGACCCGCGGGCCGACGCCGCCCAGGACACCGGCAACCTGACTGAGCTGCTGGAAAACCTGCGCGAGGCCCGCCAGCGAACCGTCCGTAAGGTCCGCACGGAGGTCGACGACACCGGCGTACTGGTCCTGACCGGCTCGATCATCACCGACGTCGACCGGATGACGGGCACGCTGTCCCGCTCGGCGCCGGCCCTGGCCGTGGGCGAGCGGGACCTGGAGCCCGGCATTCCGGCGGTCTCCGAGGTCCTGCCAGCCGTCCGCCGCGCCTGGGAGAGGCGCCGTGACCGCTCGCTGATGACTGCGGGGCGGCCGTGACTTACCGTGGCCGGCTCGGCACGTTCAGAGCTCCATGAAGGCGACCCGACTCGATCACTCCGCCGTGTGCCGGCGGCTCAGCCCCCCGTCCGACCGGGCAGCCTGAGCTCGGCTCTGCTTGAGGACGGCCCAGTTGTCCCGGACAACGGTTCGGCCGCTCCGCAGCCAGCGCTGCGCGGAACGCATTCGTGGCCAAGCGAGGATCACCGCGGTGACGCTGAGCCACACGATCGGCAACCAGGTCACGGTGTCGGCGCCGGACCTGGACAACGGATAGGCGACGGCCAGACACGTACACAATGCGAGGACGGCAGCAAAGGCAGCTCGCCTGGCACCGGGCCGGGGACTGCGCTGGTTGGCCGAGGGATCCCAGTACGCGAGGACGATGATCATGAGGACGATCCCGATCACTGTCTCGATCGGCTCCCAGTCAGTCTCCGCCACGCTGATACTCACGGTGGCCGCCAGCGCGGCACCCAGCAGCGCGCCCTGGTCCGCATGGCGGTCCGCCGCCGGCGCATCAGCTTCGTTCTTCGCAGGCGAAGCGGATTCGCCGTATGTCGCCGCGCCGTCATCCACACTCATGGGCGTCGATAGTGCCGCAACGCGCCGCTGTCCGCGTCACGCGATCGGGCTATTTCCGCTCACGCCGCTTGCGCGGACGGCTTGTTGCGGCGCTCGAAACAAAGTGAACAGTTAACGGTGACGGATGGAGCATCGATGTGATGCACTGTCGGCACGGTCAGAGAGCGCTCCCCCGCCATGCCGCCGTCTCCGCGTTCCTGACCGGACGCGCCTCCCCAGCACCTGCCCTCCGCAGCTGCAAAGCGTCGAACCGGCGGCTGATCCCCGGGTGAGGGTTCATGACCATCTCACGCAAGCTCTTCAAACTCGGCGTATGCGCGCTGGTCGGCGCACTCGCCTTCAGCCCGGCGCTGTCCACCGCCGAACCGGCCGAGGCAGCCCGTACCAGCCTGCGGGCCGCCGACCCGAGCGTGTTGCGCATCGGCAGTACCTACATCGGGGTGCAGTCGCTCGGTGGGGGCATCGCCGTCCGGCAGGCGTCGTCGCCGGACGGGCTCGCAGCCGCGGCCGCCCGGCAGGTCTGGTCGGACACCGGCAACCTCGGCGAGGTCTGGGCGCCGGAGATCCACTACGACGGCGGCCGCTTCTACATCTACTTCACCGCGGGCCGCGGCGCCGCCCACCGGATGTACGTGATCAGCTCCGCGACCGCCGGCGCGGGCTACACATCCGCGACCCGCATGGCGCTGCCCGACGACAAGTGGGCCATCGACGGCACGATGTTCGTCTTCAACGGCCAGCGCTGGTTCGTCTGGTCGGGCTGGGCCGGCGACACCAACATCGAACAGAACCTCTACATCGCCCGCATGACCAGCCCGACCACCACCACCGGCGCGCGCTACGTGATCTCCCAGCCGCGCGAGTCCTGGGAGCGGGTAGTCGGCAACCCGTTCATCAACGAGGGCCCCGAGGCGATCCGCGACCCCAACGGCCAGCTGCACATCGTCTACTCCGCCAATGGCAGTTGGAGCGACCAGTACTGCCTGGCCGACCTGCGCCTGCGCGCCGGCGGCAATCCCACCTACGTCTGGGACTGGTACAAGTCCAATGGCTGCCTGTTCGGCTCCAACCGGGCCACGATGATGCCCGGCTGGGACCCCACCCTGTACGCCAACGGCCCCGGCCACCACACGTTCGTCCTGCTCAACGGCGACATCGCCACCAGCCCGCCGGCCGGCCCGCGCTTCCCGCTGATGTATCACGCCGTCCCGAAGGGCACCCCGTACGCCTGGGAGAACCGCTACTGGTACTCGGGCACGTTCGCCTGGTGGGGCAACACCACGTACCGGCGCGCCAACGTCCCCGGCGCAACCACCGACACCGGCTTCAGCCTCAAGTTCTTCGAGTGAAACCTGCTCCGCCACGGAGGTCGGAAGCGCCAGCGGCCGTGCTCCGAATGCAATAACCCCGCACACACACATGGCTCGTTTGGGAGCCATTTTGGCCCTGACCTTCGTGACTTCGTCACCATCCATCACACGAGACATACCGCTCAAAGCGCGATCGGACATGGCCTACCTGCGTGAATACTCGACTTGGACGGCGGTCGGATGCAACCGCCGTCCTCGGCCGGAGGCCGCGCAACGGGCGTGCGCCACTACGTCATCGTGACCACTGTGATGGCCACGCTGGCGGCGGCTATCGCTGCGGCGGTTCCGGCGACCGCTGTGTTGACGGCCGCGGCGCCCCAGTTGCCGTTCTCCAAGGCCTTCGCTCGCTGGGCCACCTCGCTCGACCAGGCGAGCGGCGGACGCAGCGCAGGCAGGGCACCGCTCGCTGACAGCAACGCCGTCAGCACGGCGGTCCGTGCGTCCGGCTCCGCGCCGTCCACCAGCACCGCGCGGATCCGGCTGCGCAGCTCCTCCTCGTGGCGGGCGTCGTCAGTCGGCATCCTCGTCGAGCGGAACAGGCCCAGCACCCGCTTCTCTTCACGGCGGATCAGGCCGCGTTCCAGGAGCCGGTCGATCACCGGCTCTCGCAGGCGGGTGCCGATCTCGATGAGCAGCGTCTGCGCGAGGCGTGGCTTTTCTGCGACCTTGTCATACGCCTCCTGCAACAGTTGATCCGGCAGCGGGCCGTCGCCGGCCGCGTGGACCATCGGATTGTTCAGCGCTGGGTAGCCGCCGTCGGTCTCGATCCGGCCGAGCAGCGCGAGCTCGGCCAGGACAGCACCGCCGAGCGTGTAGTGCAGGGTCCCGGCTCCGGCCGGGATCCCGGTCTCGTCGTCCAGCAGTAGCAGCATCAGGTCTTCGACGATCAGCATGGTCACAACCAGTCGTGTTCGCGGGCGTAACGCGCCGCCTCGTGGCGGGTCTGCGTCTGGGTTTTCTGCATGGCGTTGGAGAGGTAGTTGCGGACGGTGCCCTGTGCCAGGTGCAACCGTGCGGCGATGTCGGCGACCGAGTAGCCCTCGCTGGTCTCCCGCAGCACGTCAAGCTCGCGGTCGGTGAGCGGGCAGTCGTCGATGACCGCGAGCGCGGAAACGTCCGGGTCGATCCATCGTTTGCCGGCGCGCAGGGTGTCGATCACGGTGGCGATGTGGGCGGGCTCCGCGGACTTCGTGACGAAGCCCTGCACCCCCAGCTTGAGGGCCTTGCGCAGCACGCCGGGCCGGGCATGGCGGGTCAGCATGAGGACGGCCTGCTGAGGCAGCGCCTGGCGGATCTCCGCGACTGCGCCGAGCCCGTCGACGTTCGGCATTTCCAGGTCGATGACGAGCACGTCGGGCCGGTGGCGCAGAGTGGCTTCCACGGCGCTGTCACCGTCTTCCGCCTCCGCGAGAACAGTGATGTCGCCCTCCAGCGGAAGCAGCGCGGCAAGAGCTTTGCGCAACAGCGCCTCGTCGTCGGCGAGCACCACGGTCGTCATCCGGCTCCTCCCCCGCTGAACGCCGCGGCTGTCACGAACTCCCCGTCCCGCTGCTCGACGGTCAGCTCTCCGCCGTCGCCGGCCACTCGCTGCCGCAGCGCTGACAGGCCCCGCAACTCAGGCAACGCCTCCCCCTGCACGCCGTCGTTGACGATGGTGATACCCAACTCGGCCAGGGTGATCCGCACCTGCGACGCCTGCGCGTGCCGCAGAATGTTCGTCGTCGTCTCGCGCAACACCTGGCCCAGCAGCTCGCTCACGCGCGCGTCAGCGTCGGCTTCCCGCGTGATCCGGACGCGAATGCCGGCCGCCTCGAAGAGGTTCTTCGCATTCTCCAGCTCCGCCGTCAGATTGAGCCTGCGTTGTGCGTACGCAAGCTCCTTCGTCTGTGTGATCGTGTCGCTGACCAGCGCGCGGATCTCGCGCAGCTCCTGCTCTGCCCGATGCGGGTCGGTGTGCACCAGCTTCTCGGCCAGCGTGGTCTTCAGCTTGACCACATGCAGCGTGTGGCCCTGAATGTCGTGCAGGTCGCCGGCGAACCGGACGCGCTCACGGATGACCGCCAGCTCGGCCTCACGCTGCCGGGACTGCTCGAGCTCGCGAACCACGTCATAGAACTGCTCGTTGGGGAACTGGAGGGCGGTGACCACGATGGTGATGCCGGTGGGCACCAACAGGTAGGAGATCAGGTCGCCGCGGATGTCGCCGGAGAGCAGCAGGAGCCGTGACGCTCCCACCGCGGCGACGTAGACGATGAGCGCGGCCGCTGCGACGCCGCGCTGGCGCGGCAGGCGGGGCGCGATAAGCGAGCCCACCACGCACAGCCCCCAGAACGCGTTGGGGCTGTCGGTCACGAGGGCGCCGAACGGCCAGACGACAGCGGTGACGAGCAGGCAGGGAATCGCCACCCGGGGACGGACCAGGTCACCCGCCGCCCACCGCTCGGCGGCGACCAGGGCGGCCGCCACTCCGAGGCTCAGAACGACGGCGTCCCACCAGGTGTCGGCATCGAACACCACCACGAAGGCCCCGGCGACGGCGAGGATCGGCAGCATCAGGGCGATGTTGAGCCGATGCAGCCGTCCCCGCGTGGGCTCGGTGAGCTGGACCGATCTTGCGTTCACCCTGCCAGTATTCGGGGCGCCGGGTGCACCGACCAGTGACACCACGTCATATCCAGGGGTGACATCACGGCACTGCTCGAAGAGCGCGCCGGCTGGTGTCATCGATGGCATGGCGACGACCCCAGTCATCGAAGTCGAACACCTGAATGTCAACTACGGCGAATTCCACGCCGTGAAGGATCTGTCCTTCCACGTGCGCCGCGGCGAGCTCTATGCCCTGCTCGGCACGAACGGGGCGGGAAAGACGTCGACCCTGGAGACGGTCGAAGGGCACCGGCGGGCCACCTCGGGCACGGTTCGCGTCTTCGGCCACAGCCCGGACGATCGACGGGCCGTGCGACCAAAGATGGGCATCATGCTGCAGGAGAGCGGCTTCAGCCCCGATCTGACGGTTCGGGAGTCCGTCGCGCTCATCGGGAAGCTCACCCGGCGGACCGACGAGGTCGACCGGGTGCTGGACGTCGTCCAGCTGACCCGCAAAGCCGGCACGAGGGTTGCCCAGCTCTCCGGCGGAGAGAAGCGGCGGCTGGACTTCGCCACCGCCGTGTACGGGTCGCCGGAGCTGATCTTCCTGGACGAGCCGACGACCGGCCTGGACATCCAGTCCCGCGACGACCTCTGGACTTCGGTGGACCGCCTCCGTGAGAACGGCTCCACCATCGTGCTCACCACGCACTACCTGGAGGAGGCCCAGCAGCGCGCCGACCGCATCGGGCTGATGCACCAGGGCACCTTCCACCGCCAAGGCACGGTCGCCGAGCTCACCCGCACGCTGCCGGCAGTCATCCGGTTCTCACTGCCGCGTGCGGTGCCGGCGCTCCCGCTGCCAGCCGTCGCCGACGGGGACGGCTTCCACATCGAGACCTTCGCCCTGCAGAAAGACCTGCGCGTGCTGCTCGGCTGGGCCGACGACCACTCCGTCGAGCTCGGCGACCTGCAGGCCGGGCCGACCCGGCTGGACGACGTCTTCCGCGCTATCAGCAGCAACTGAAGGGAGCTCCACCCATGCTCGCCATCGCACTCAGTGAACTGATCCAGATCTTCCGCAACCGGCTCGTGCTGGTCACCAGCCTGATCATGCCCGCGGTGGTCAGCGGGTTCTTCATCTACCGGCACGAGGCCTTCGCGACGCTCGGCAGCCTCGGCTACATCGCGGCGATCACAATGTTCACCGTCGGGGCCTTCGGGCTCTACGCGACCGTGGTGACCACCCTCGCGGCCCGCCGGCAGAACCTCTTCCTGAAGCGGCTGCGGTCCACCGCGGCACCGGACAGCAGCATCCTCGCCGGCCTGCTCCTCCCGGTCACCGCGCTCGCGCTGGTGCAGGTCGTCGTCATCCTGACCGCTCTGGCCGTGGTCGCCGGTGAGCCGGCCAACGTGCTGCTGCTGGGCGCGGCCGTCCTCGCGACAGTCACGATGATGATCGGCCTGGGACTGGCCACCGCTGGGCTGACGAATTCACCCGAGCACGCCCAGGTGACCACCCTGCCGATCAGCCTCGGCGTCATCGCCGTGGCCAGTTGGGTCGGCATCACCGGAACCGAGGAGCTCACCCTGCTCAAGCGGCTGCTCCCCGGCGGCTCGGCCACCGAACTGGTCCTCAACGCGTGGAACGGGGGCGTCGCCGTCAGCGAGTCACTGCTGCTGCTGGCGCCGACCGTCAGCTGGGTCGTCGTGGCGGTGGCGCTCGCCACCCGCATGTTCCAGTGGGAGCCGCGCCGGTGATGCTCAGTCGAAATCGAAGATGCTGTGCTTGTCGTAGAAATGCAGCACGTAGCGGCAGCGAGCGCAGATCATCAGCGTCATGCGATGGCTGGTGAACCCCCACCGGCTGTCCTGACGGGCTTCCTCCTGCTGGAACTCCGTGCCACGGCACAGCGGGCACGCAAGCTGAGGTGCAGTCATGGTCAGGAGCGTAGTGACATTGCGCCACCTGGTTAGCGTGTGCGCGTGCAGGCGTTGGGTGTTGCTCCCCTGGTGGCGGTGCGCGATGTCGCGTGCAGTGTCGAGTTCTACCGGCGGCTGGGGTTCGAGCCGGTTGTGGAGTGGTCCAGCTACGCGAAGCTCGTCAACGGGCGTGGCATCCTGCACCTCGCCGCTCCGGGTGACGCGCCGCCGGATCGGCCGGATGTCGCGCTGGCGGCGCCGGACGAGACGGCAAGCGCGGTGGTGGCGGCAATCGTCGTGCAGGTCGCGGACTGCCGCGAGGCGTGCGCCGAGCTCGTCGCGGCAGGCGTCGAACTGCTCGGTGAGCCGGTCGAGCCGGAGTGGGGCGGTGAAGTCCGAGCGTTCCTGCGCGATCCGGACGGTCACCTCATCGAGATCAACGAAGCCCTCGGCTGAGCGAACCGGGCCCGGCCCCGGTGGTCACAGAACGCACGGCTGCCCGGTCTTTCTGATCGGCGGCCTCGAGACCGCCAGGTCCGGCCGAGTCGCGAGAGAAGAGCGGGAGCACCGGGTTTCAGGCGGCCTTCGCAGGTATGCGCCAAGCAGAGCGTGGCTGGTCCCACCCGCCGCCGGACCTGAAGGATCACGCCGGGCTGCGACGTGCACGCACCACCGCGTCGACGCCGGAGCCGAGGGCCGGCCGCGGCTGGTCCTCGGCGAGAAGGATTTCCCAGCCGGCTGGGTCGAGCGCGGCGACCGCCTCGCCGACGGAGATCTGGGTCTGCCCGGCAGCAGCGGTTGCCTTGCCGGTGGCCGGGTCGATCGGGCGGTGACCCACCAGCAGGAGCGTTCCGCCTGGGGCGACTCCGGAGGCCAGGCGTCGCACCGTTTCCGTGACTGAGCCGGCGACATGGACATACAGGGAGATGACCAGGTTGAAACGGCTCGGCGGCGGGGTCCAGGTGCTCAGATCGGCATGCACCCAGTCGACACGTTCGGCGATGTCGGCGCCGAGGGTTTCGGCTCGGGCACGGCAATGCTCGAGAACGGTTTCGGCGAAGTCGAGCGCGGTGATCCGCCAACCGTGGGCGGCCAGCCAGAGTGTCTCGGCGCCGTGGCCGCAGCCTGCATCGAGGGCCAAGCCTGGCGGGAGGTCGTTGGCTGCGGCGAGCAGATGTGCGTTCGGCGGCCGGGTTGCGACCACGTCCGCATGATCGCGGAGAGCCTGGGCCCAGCGTCGTTCCCAGGAGTTCCGGTCGAACGTCTCAGAAGTCACCAATCCTAGGCTAGATCGGGGGGTATGCGCGGGGCCCGGGTTGGCTAGAACTCGTTGAGGCGCGGCATTTCAGCCACTTCCGGCGGCGCGGGCGCATTTCTAGCGTTTGGAAGCATCCGCATCGAGAGGATCACTGATGTACGCGCAAATCGTTCTCTTCGACGGCTTCGATCCGCTCGACGTCGTCGCCCCCTTCGAGGTGCTCGCCGCCGGCGGAGCCCTGGCGGGCAGCACACAGGCCAGCGCCACGCGGGCGGGCGCCACGCAGGCGGGCGCCACGCAGGCCGGCGCCACGCAGGCCGGCGCCACCCAGGCGGGCGCCACGCAGGCCGGCGCCACGCAGGCCGGCGCCACGCAGGCCGGCGCCACGCAGGCCGGAGCCACGCAGGCCGGCGGAGTCTTGGTCGGCGGCGTGCAGGCCCGCAGCGTGCACTGCGGCGCGCTTGAGGTGCGCCTCGTGTCGGCGGAAGGGGCGCGCCGGGTGGTCAGTGGCACGCTTGGTCTCGCGTTGGAAGCGACCGCGGTCCTGGATCCCGACTTGCCCGGCTACGTCGTCGTGCCGGGGGCCTCGGGGCCGATCGCGGGGGATCCGGAGCTGGTGGACACCATTCCGGTGCTGCTCGCCCGGGTCGGTGACACCGCGCTGCCGGGTCTGATCGGCAAGGCGATGGCGCGGCCGGACGTCACGGTCGCCACCGTGTGCGGCGGGTCGCTGGCACTGGCGATGGCGGGGCTTCTGGAAGGGCGGACGGCCGTCACCCACGCGCAAGGGATGGACGTTCTGGAAGCGACCGGGGTGACCGTCGTGGATGCCCGTGTCGTCGACGACGGCGACCTGGTCAGCGCGGCCGGCGTCACCTCCGGGCTCGATCTGGGGCTGCACCTGCTCGAGCGGTCCTTCGGGCCGCGGGTCGCGCACGCTGTGGAGCAGCTGTTCCAGTACGAGCGTCGCGGCATCGTCTGGCGCAACGCCGGCCTGGAACCGGTCGCGGCATGACGGGGCCGATCGCCGAGGTGGCCGGCACCTGGGCGTTGATCCTCGCCACCCCGATCGGCCGGCTACCGGTCACCCTCGTGCTGCATCACGAGCAGGGAACGCTCAGTGGCACCGCCACCGGCCGCGAGGAAACCGTGCCGCTGCGGAACATCACGGCGGATCCAGAATCCGGATCCGGATCGGCTGTCCGGCTCACCTGGCAGCAGGCCATCACCAGGCCGATGCGGCTCAATCTCGACTTCGACGTGCTGGTCACCGCCGACAGCATGACCGGTTTCTCCCGGGCCGGGCGGCTCCCGCGCACGACCGTGACGGGTACACGCCGATGACCGATAGGAAATTTGCACTCGGGGTGTCAAAATCGGGGCACCCGTCGCTGTGGAGGCCACCGTGGTGTTCAAGATCGACGTTCCGTCCGACCTGGTAAGCGGCGATGTGGACGAGGGGTACGGTCCGGTCGCCGACGCGTTCCGCCGCAACTTCGCGGAGCGCGGGGAGGTGGGCGCGGCCTGCGCCGTCTACCGCGACGGGCGCAAGGTGGTCGATCTGTGGGGCGGCTACCGCGACGGCCGCAACCGGGCGCCGTGGCGCGAGGACACCCTGGTCACCGTCTTCTCCTCGACGAAAGGGGTTTCCGGGCTCGCCATCGCCGTAGCGCACTCCCGCGGGCTGCTCGACTACGACGCCCCGGTGAGCACCTACTGGCCCGAGTTCGCCGAGCACGGCAAGCAGGCGATGACCGTACGCCAATTGTTGTCTCATCAGGGCGGCCTCGCCGCCATCGACCGGCCGCTCAGCGTGACCGACCTGGCTGATCTCGACGTGGTCGCCGCGGCCCTGGCCGCACAGCGCCCGGCCTGGCAGCCGGGGACGCGGCACGGGTACCACGCGATCTCCCTCGGCTGGTACGAGGGTGAGCTGATCCGCCGGGTCGATCCGGCCCACCGGTCGCTGGGCCGGTTCTTCGCGGACGAGATCGCCGCGCCGCTCGGTCTCGACTTCCACATCGGCGTGCCGGACACTGTCGACCCGGAGCGGATCGCGCACGTCCACGGCTACAAGCCGGCCGAGTTGCTGCTGCACATGGGGACGATGCCGCGCGGTTTCGTGCTGAATTTCCTGAATCCGCGCAGCGTCACTGCCCGCTCGTTCGCTAATCCGAAGGTGTTGTCGCAGACCGGCAACTACAACCTGCCCGAGGTGCGCCGCCTGGAGTTGCCCGCCGCCAACGGCACCGGCGAGGTACGGGCCATCGCCCGCGCCTATGGCGACGCGGCAACCGGCGGTGCCACGCTCGGGCTGACGCCGTCCACGCTGGACGCGTTGATCCGCCCGGCCGAGCCGCCGTCGCAGGGCCTGCGGGATGTCGTGCTGCGCGTTGACACCGCGTTCTCGCTCGGCTATCTCAAACCGTTCCCCCGCTTCCGTTTCGGCGCGGGCGGCAATCAGGCGTTCGGCACACCCGGCGCCGGCGGCTCGTTCGGGTTCGCCGATCCGGAGACCGGCGTCGGCTTCGCCTACGCGATGAACCGCACCGGCTTCCACATCTGGGACGATCCGAGGGAGGTGGCCCTGCGCGAAGCCCTTTACCGGACTGTCCTCGGCGAGCGCTCGCAGAGCCCGGACTGAGAGCGAACGCCCGGACTGAGTAAAACCCGGACTGAGAGCGAGCGCCCGGACTGAGAGCAAACGCCCGGACTGAGAGCGAACGCCGGACTGAGAGCGAGCGCCGCGATCAAGCGAGCATGGCCTCCAGGCGCTCCGCCGGCATCGGACGCCCGAGCAGGTCGCCCTGGCCCAGCCGACAGCCCGCGGCCTGCGCGGTCTCCAAATCGGCCTCCTCCTGCACGCCGTGCGCGACGACCTCCAGGCCCAGCCGGTGCCCGAGCGTCACCGCCACGTCGAGCAGCGCGCCGGACTGGTCGATCTTCAGCAGGTCGATCGGCAGGATCCGCAGCCGGCTCAGCGAGGTGGGGCCCGCACCGAAGCTGTCCACCGCGGTCCGCAGGCCCTGCGCCCGCAGCCGGCCGAGTTGGGCGGCCACGTCCTCCACGTCGGCGAGGTCCTGTTCGTCGATCTCGATGACCAAAGCCGACGGCGGCAGCTGGTGTTTCTCCAGGGCCGTGTGAAGGCTGGCTTCGAACGCCGGGTCGAGCAGCTGGCGCGGTCGCACGTTGACGGCCAGCCACAGTGACTCGTGCAGCCGCCGCCAGTCCGCGAGCAGCCGGCAGGACCGGTGCAGGACCCGGTGCCCGATGTCGGCGAGCAGGCCCAGGTCCTCGGCGAGCCGGCACAGTTCGCCGGCCGGCACCGGGCCGAGCGTGGCGTGCCGCCACACCGGCGTGACCTCGATGCCGACCGGCTGCCGGCCGGGCAGCTCGACGATCGGCTGGTAGTGCAGGTCGATGTGGCCGCGTTCGATCGCCTGGGACAGGTCCTGTTCCAGTGTGGAGCGGCGCAGCAGGCGGGTCTCCATCTCGGCGTCGTACCATTCGACCGCGCCCGGCGCCCCGGACCGCACCGAGCGCAGGGCCAGGCCTGCACGCCGGATCACCTCGTCGGTGCTGTCGTCGGCGGCGACGTCGTCCAGCCCGGCCCACGCGGACAGGTGCGACACCGTGCCGGCCACCGGGTACGGCGCGGACAGGGCGTTGACCAGCTGCGAGGCGAGCAGGTGGGCGCGTACCGCCCCGCAGTGGGTGAGCACCGCGAACCGCGCCTCCCCGATCCGCGCCGGCACGTCCGCCTCGGCCACCGCGGCCCGCAGCCGACGGGCGGCCTCCACCAGCACGAACTCGGCGTGGTCCCGGCCGTGCACGTCACCGGTCGCGGTCAGCCCGTCGAGCTCGATCACGATCATCGCGCCGGCGTCCGGGATGAGTTCGGCGGCGCAGAGCAGGCCGTCCCGGTTGGCCAGGCCGGTCTGCCGGTCAAGATGGGTGCTCTGCCGCAGCGCCTCTTCGAGTCCGCGCACGTTGGTGACGTCGCGGATGTGGATGACCAGCGTGTTCTCCGGGTCGGCCGGGTCCGCGGCGGTGATGGCCCACTCCGTCTCCCGCCACCGCCCGAATCCATCACGCAGGCGCACCGCGAAACCGTCGCCGGTGCCCGAGCCGCGGAAACGCCCGATCAGGTACGCGTGCACCGCATCGACCTGATCAGGATGCACCAGCGCCGACACCGTACGGCCGAGAACTTCCTGGTCGGAGAGCCCGAACTGGCGTGCCGCCGCCGGTGACTGCCAGCGCACCGCCAGATTCGAGTCGAGCACCATCGCCACGTCCGCCGACCCGTACATGAGCGTCCGCAGCCGGTTGCCCTGAACGGTGAGTCGCCCGGCCTGCCGGCGCAGCGCGACCGCCGTCACCCATTCCCGGGTCGCCACCGCCGACAACGCCACTGTGCCCAGCAGGATCGACGTGGCGTCCATCCGCCCGCCATTGATCAGGTGGAACGCGGTGATCAGCGCCGAGCCGAGGATCAGCAGGGCGAGCAGCGGGAAGCTCGCCGGCGGTTCGCTGCCGGGCGCCGGCATCGACCCCACGTCGGGCGAGACCCGCACCGAGCCGTACCAGAGCAGCCCGGCGGCCACGTTGACCGCGCCGGCCGCGACCAGCGCGCCGATCGCGGCGTTCGGCTTGCCCGGGTAGTCCATGGCGATGACCAGCGCGGTCAGCCCGATCAACGACAGCGCCGCGGCGGGCGCACACCATTGCAGCGCGGCCCGGTGCCGGATCGCGTGCACGCCGGCGACGGCAGCCGTGGCCGCGGCGCCACCACCGAACACCAGCGCGGTCATCGCGGCGCCCCGCCGGTCACCGCCGCTGAACAGCGGCACCCACGACGCGTAGATCAGGCAGGCGGTCACGCCGAGCACGTCCAGGCCGAACCGCAGCCGGCCCAGCTGGTCGCGGCGCTGCGACGGGCGCAGCACCGCGGGCAGGTACAGCGCGGCCACCAGGAAGAGCGTGACCAGCGGGATCTCCGCCGGCAGCGGCACACCGTCGACCAGCACGTGCGGCGCCAGCAGCGCGGCGATCCCGCTGCCCAGCCCGGCCAGCGCGGCGAGCCCGGCGCCACCGGCCAGGGTCAGGGCACGCAGGCGCGGCCCGGCAGCACGTCCGCCGACGGCGGCACGCGCCATCACCACCGCGATCGCGGCGGAGCAGCCGGTGAGCAGCCCGGCCAGACCGGCTGCCGGCAGCGTGCCGAGAGCAACGATCAAGACCACCAGCACGGGTACGGCGTACAGCACCCGCCGCGAGCGGAGGAGGGATCCGCCTGCCATCGTCGTCGTCCAAGTATTGCGAGGGGGGTGTTCCTCGAACTCCCCTATCAACGAGGCAGACCCGATCCGGTTACGGCCGAACGTCGTCCAGACCCACCCGATACCAGTCGCCGCCGTGCACGACGTGCAGGTCCGGCCCGCGCCCGATCATCCACACCTGGTCCGGCAGGGCGTCTCCGTCCGGGAGCACGAGCCGGAACTCGCGCCCGTCGCCGAGCCGCCCGTCGCCCAGCTCGCCCACGACGAGCCGGTCGCGATGCGGGCTGTAGCCACCGGCCAGCCCGACGGTGCCGGCGCCGACGATCAGGCTGGTCGCGCCGGCGGCCAGGCCGTTGTCCCACACGTCGACCCGGTCGCCCTCGATACGCACCACCGGGAAGTCCGAGTAGTAGCACGCCCAGGCGGTCTCGCCGACGACGTTGAGTGCGTAGCAGTCGTCGATGAACGGCGCGTCGTCCGCCGGGAACCGCCACTGCGGCTGCCCGTCGGCGCCGAACCGGATCAGCCCGCAGTCTCCCATCGGCTGGGCGCCGGATCCGCCCCAGCCGTAGTTGCCGTAGACGCCCTCGTCGAAGTAGCCGACCCAGGCGTCGCCGGACGCGGTGGTGAACACGTTCTGGATGCCGTCGCCGAAGGTGTGCTCGGCAAGCGCGGTCCCGTCCGGTCCGTACACGATCGCGTTGCGGTCGGGTCCGTCCGGCCGCCACCGGCAGCGGGCGCCGACCAGCAGGAACCGGCCGTCCGGCAGCGGCTGCACGGTGGCATGCGCGATCGGCAGAGCCGCGATCGGTACGAGCGCGGACGGTTCCGGCGAGTGCACGGTGATGCGCGCGGCCGCCGGTTGCGCCGCCCGCGAGTCGGGGAACGAGGCCCAGCCCGGCTGCACCGTCACCGAGGTCAGCGCCTCCCGGTCCGCCGGTGCCGACCACAGTGCGACGGCCTCGCCGGCCGGACCGATCGACACCGACAGCAGCACGTCGCCGCCGACGGCGGGCGCGATCCGGCCGTGCCGGCGCAGCGGCAGCACCGGCGCCTTCATCTCCCGTCCACTCATTGCGCCATTCGATCACTGCGGCGAGCGCACAGCCACCGATATGTGCAGCGGTCAGTTGGCGGGCGGGCGCTCGCCGAGCAGCGTGAACCAGCTTTCGGCCAGGACGTGGACGACCTGCTCGCGGTCGACTCCCCAGCGGCCCTCGGTCCAGTGTTGCCCGAGGTAGTCCAGCTGGGCGAAGGCGAGCACGGCCCGGGAGTGCCGGATCTCCGGCGGGAACCGGCCGGCCTGGTCGAGGCCGTCCTTGATGTCGGCGATGACCTCCTCGAACCAGCTGTCGACGAGGTCGCGCAGGTCGGGGTCGACGTGGGCGGCCTCGCTGATCGCGTTGAGGTAGGGCCGGATCTGCACCCACGTCCGGGACCGCTGGCCGAGCCACCCGGCCATCGCCTCGTAGCTGCCGTCGCGGACGACGTCGACGAGCTCCGGCGCCGTGGTCCCGTGCTGCTCGGAGGTGGTGCGCTCGAGCACCTCGTTCAGCTCGGCGAGCAGGGCACGCGCCAGGTCGCTGCGGGATTTGAAGTACGCATAGAAGGTCACGCGCGTGGTGCCGGCGGTCGAGGCGATGTCGTCGACCGTGGTCGCGGCGTAGCCCTTGGTCCGGAACAGCTCGAGCGCTGTGGAGACCAGCAGCTTACGGGTCATCTCCTTCTGCACTGCCCGCAAATTCGCCACGTCGGCAGCTTACGCCACACCCCTCAACGCATACACGGCGAGTTTTTTCTTGACACGACGTAAGCGTTAATGACAGGTTGCGTGCCACCCGAACGTGACCCCGATCACCTGAAGGAGTTCCGACGTGGTCTCAAAGACCCGGGCGACACTGATCGCCAGTTGCACCGCGGTTCTGGTCGCCCAACTCACCAACGCGCTGCCCGGCGCGCTCAACGGCACGTTCCAGCAGGAGTTCCAGACCGCCGGCACCGAGCTGACCTGGATCACGGCCGCGTTCATGATTCCGCTGGTCGTCTTCGAGCTGACGTTCGGCCTGATCGGCGACATGTGGGGCCGCAAGAAGCTGCTGATCGGCGGCGCCGGCCTGCTCGTCGCCGGCGCGCTCGTCTGCGCCACCGCACCGACCGTGCAGGCGATGTGGGCCGGTCAGGCGCTCAGCGGTCTCGGCGCCGGCATCCTGTTCCCGATCTCGCTGACGCTCAGCGCCGCGATCACCCCGACCGCGCACGCCCGGGCCCGGGTCATCGCGATCTGGGCCGGGTTCCTGTCGCTCGGCGCGGCGATCTCCCCGCTGCTGGCCGGTTTGTTCGCCGAGTACAGCTCGTGGCGTGGCGCGTACATCGTGGTTGCTGTTCTCGCGGCGGTCGCCGCGCTGTTGACCCTGGGCGCGCAGGATTCGTCCGCACCCTCCGGCCGCAAGGTCGACATCCCCGGCCAGGTCACCCTCGCGCTCGGCCTGATCGCGGTCCTGTACGCCGCGGTGCAGGGCGCCGAGGTCGGCTGGAGCCGGCCGGAGATCGTCGGCGGCTTCGTGGCCGGCGCGGCGCTGCTCGCGGCGTTCGTGGTGATCGAGCTGCGCACCGACCCGCCGCTGCTGGACCTGCGGCTGTTCCGCAACCGGTCGTTCAGCATCGCCTCAGTCGTCGCGGTGGTCGGCATGTTCAGCTTCCTCGGCATCTGCTTCTCGACGAGCATCTGGCTCGGCGCCGTCCAGCACCAGAGCGCGCTGAAGATCGGCATCCTGTTCCTGTTCATCCAGGGCCCGGCGTTCGCGCTGATCCCGCTGATCTCCTACCTGCTGCGGCACGTGCCGCCGCGCTGGGTGCTGACCGGCGGTTTCGCGCTGATGGCCGTCGGCGGTTTCTGGTGCTCGCGGTTCGACGTGCAGGACCTGGGGTGGACGCGGTTCATCGCGCCGCTGCTGCTGGTCGGGATCGGCTTCGCGCTGACCGTCGGCTCGATCACCGCGGTCGCCATCAACACCGTGCCACTGCACTACGCGGGCATGGCCAGCGCGACCACGAACCTGCTGCGTGACCTCGGATTCGCGCTCGGCCCGGTGATCGTCGGCGCGATCGCGCTGAGCAGCGCCGGCGCGCGCTTCGCCGAGGCGCTGCCGGGTTCCGGGCTGCCACCGGCCGAGCTGGGCGCGGCCACGGCGATCGGCGAGGCCGCCGGACCGATCGCGGTGAACAGCCTGCCGCCGGGCGTACCCGGTTCGGGCGCGCACGCCGTCGCGATGGACGCGCTCGGCAGCGGCTTCCAGCTGGCGTTCCTGGTGTGCGCGATCGGGGCGCTGGTGGCTGCCGCGCTCACCCTGTTCGGCCTGCGCAACACCCGCGACACCACGCCCGAGGAGCAAATGATGGAGTCGGCGCAAAGTTTTTCATCATGAAGTCAGTTTCATTGACACTCTGTAAAGTTTTCGCTTACGGTGATGGCCATCACGATCGAACGAAAGGAAGTGCCGATGACGGGCACCACGGTCAACACCGTCCTCGGCCCGGTTCCCGCTGATCAGCTGGGCGTCGTCTCGGTTCACGAGGCCCTGCTGTCGGTGGTTCCGGGCGCCGAGCACGCGTTCGACGTCGTCATCGACCGCGCCGAGATCTTCGAGACCCTGGCCGCGAAGCTGACCGCGTTCCGGGAGCACGGCGGCGGGACGATCGTCGACAGCACCGGCATGTTCCACGGCCGCGACGTGCGGCTGTACGAGGCATTGTCCGCGAAGACCGGCGTGCACATCGTCGCCTCGACCGGGATGGGTCCCGAGGAGATGCTCGGCGGCTACTTCCTGACCCCGCAGACCAACCCGCCGACGCCGTGGCCGGCCGAGAAGTTCGCCGACCTGTTCGCCAAGGAGGTCACCGAGGGCATGGTCGTCCCCCGGGTGGAGCGGCGCGCCGCCGCCGGCCTGGTCGTCACGGCCGCCACGCGCGAGGGCATGACAGCCACCGACGAGAGCCTGTTCCGCGGCGCCGCCCGCGCCGCGCTGGCCACCGGCGTTCCCGTCTCGATCCGTTGCGGTGATCTCGGGGTGGTCCTGGACGAAGGGCTGCCGGCGGACCGGGTCGTCGTCGGCGAACTCGACCGCCGCGATGCCAAACCCTTCGAAGCGGCCCGGCACGGCGCGTTCGTCGCACTGGACCACGTGGGCCTGAACGACGACGACGCCTACCTCGACGACGAGGAGCGCGTCGCCCTCGTGCTCGGCCTGATCGAAGCCGGACACGGCCACCAGATCCTGCTCTCCAGCAACGCCGTCGGGGTCGCGAAGGGGCACCCCGAACATGACCTGCCGTTCGAGTTCGTCCTGCGGACGTTCGCGCCCCGCCTGCCCGCCGCCCATACCCGGCAGATCCTGGTGGACAACCCGCGCACCCTCTTGTCGAAAGAGAACTGAAGATGTCGAGAGTGAACACCGTCCTGGGCCCGATCCCGGCCGAGGAGCTGGGCATCGTCGCCGTCCACGAGCACATCGGGTACGGCATGCCCGGCTCCGAACTCGACACCCGCTGGTGGAAGACGCCCGAGCAGCGCTACGCGGAGACGGTTCCGAAACTGCGGCAGTTCCATGAGTACGGCGGCGGCACCTTCGTCGACGCCACCGGCATCTGCAACGGCCGCGACGTCGACTACTACCGCTCGCTGTCGGCGAAGACCGGCGTGCACATCGTCGCCTCCACCGGCTTCGTCGGCGGTGACACCGCGCTGCCGTTCTTCGCCCGCGCCACGGTCGACTACCTGGCCCGGCACTTCGTCCACGAGATCACCGTCGGCATCGGCACGAGCGGCGGCCGGGCCGGGATCATCAAGGTCGGGGTGAGCCGCGGCGGCAAGATGACCGACCTGGACAAGCGGATCTACCGCGCCGCCGCCCGGGCGGCGCTGCAGACCGGTGTGCCGGTGCTGACCCACCTCGCGATCGACGCGGAGAACGCGATCGCGATCTTCCGCGAGGAGGGCCTGCCGCTCGACCGGGTGCTGTTCGGCCACGTCGACGACGGCGTGAACGCCGACAAGACCCGCGACGTGTGGATCGCCGAGCAGGGCGGCCGGATCGGTTTCGACACGTTCGGCTACGAGACCGAGCTGCCTGACCCGCCGTTCTGGGCCCGGCCGCGCCAGGAGCGCCTCGACCACTTCCTGCGCTTCATCGGCGGGGACGGCCGCATCTCGCAGGTCCTCGCCTCGGCCGACGCGAACTGCAGCCCGCTGGGCTGGCCCGGCGTGCAGGGCCACACCGTCAACTACATCTTCGAGCAGCTCATCCCGGATCTGCGCGCGGCCGGCCTGGACGCGGCCGCGATCAAGACGATCTTCGTCGACAACCCCGCAGAATTCCTGACCATTCAGAACTGAGAGAGCACCCATGGACATCAACGGCTTGAGAATCGCCATTGTCGGCGCGGGGTACGGGGGCGCCGCGGCGGCCAAGGCCCTCAGCCTGCTCGGCGCCGATGTCACCGTCTACGAGCAGGCGCCGCGGATCACCGAGGTCGGCGCCGGGATCGGCCTGCGCCCGTCCACCATGGCGCTGTTCCGCCGGTGGGGAATCCGGGACGCGATCGCCAGGGTGAGCTCGCCCAGCGACTACTTCCAGATCCTGACCGCCACCGGCGAGCCGATCATGCAGGAGGAGTGGCCGGAGAAGGACGTCTTCGACCACACCACCCACCTGATCCACCGCGGCGACTTCATCGACGCCCTGCTCGGTGAGCTGCCCGACGGCATGGTCCGGCTCGGCCACCGGCTGGAGCGCATCGACGGCAACGAGCTGACGTTCGCCGTCAATGGAGCGGACGGCGAGACCGTCACCGCCGACCTGATCATCGGCGCCGACGGCATCAAGTCGGTGGTGCGCCGGATGATCGGCGAAGAGAAGGAGCCGGTCTTCTCCGGGGAGCACGCCTACCGCGTGGTGATCGACATCGACGCCGCTCACGGCATGTGCACCGACGACAACCTGCGCATGTACATCGGCCGCGGCACCAAGGTCTACCTGCTACCGCTGCGCCACCGCGACCAGGTGTCGTTCGACATCACCGCGCTGTGCCCGGACAGCACCTGGAACCCGGTCGTCACCAAGGACGACCTGCTCAAGACGGTCGAGGGCTTCGACGAGCGGATCGTGAACATCACCCGCGACCTCGACATGACGACGGTGAACGTCAAGGCGGTCTACGACATCGACCCGATCGACACCTGGCACACCGACTCGGTCGTGCTGATCGGCGACGCTGCGCACTCGATGCTGCACCACCAGGGTCAGGGCGCCAACTCGGCGATCATGGACGCCGGTGCGCTCGCCGACGCGCTCGTCCGGGCCGATTCGGTCACGGAGGCGCTCGCCGCCTTCCAGGCCACCCGCAAGCCGGTGACCGACGAACTGCAGCGCATCTCGCGCCAAGGCTGGTCCGCCGACGAGGTCAATGATGTCTTCCCCGGCCAGAAGCCGGCGTCGCAGCAGCCGCGGGAGGCGTGACGATGCCGCTGCATCCCGAGATCGCCAAGGTTCTCGCGACCCTGCCGGCGCCGCCGCCGGGTCCGCTCGACCCGGTCGCCATGCGCGCGGCCGAAGCCCGGCCGGAAGTGACCACGACGTTGCACGGGGTCGAGGACACCACCGTGGGCGAGGTTCCGATCAGGATCTACACACCCGATGATCCGTACGGAAAAATTGTCTTCTTTCATGGCGGCGCCTTCTTCCTCGGCAGCCTGGACACTCACGACCACGTGGCCCGGTCCCTCGCGAAAGCGACCGGCTTCCAGGTGATCTCCGTCGGCTACCGGCTCGCCCCCGAGGCAGCCTTCCCGGCCGGCCTCGACGACTGCTACGCGGTGGTGCGCTGGGCAGCCGGCGAAACCGGAACCGTGGCGATCGCCGGTGACAGCTCCGGCGGCACCTTCGCCGCCGCCATCGCCGCGATGGCCCACGACGACGGCTTCGACCGGATCAGCCACCAGATCCTCTACTACCCATCGCTCGACCTGGACTTCGACGAGGACCGCTACCCGTCGCTGCGGGAGAACGCCGTCGGCTACGGCCTGGAGACCGCCGGTCTGAAGCCGTTCAACGCCTTCTACCTCGCCAGCGGCGCCGACCCGGCCGACCCGCGGGTCTCCCCGATCAAGCGCACCGACCTCACCGGCCTGCCGCCGGCGCTGATCGTCACCGGCGAACTGGACCCGCTGCGCGACGAGGCCGAACTCTACGGTCTGCGCCTGCGCGCCGCCGGAGTCCCGGTCACGGTGAGCCGCTACGCCGGCGCCGGCCACGGCTTCGTCCAGCACTTCTCCTGGATCCCGGAATATCACCGGGCGTTCGAGGAGACCGCGGAGTTCCTGCGGTGAACGTCCATCCGCTCTACTCGCCGTGGGGACGGTTCGGGCTCTACAGCTTCTACCTCGACGCCCCGGAACCGGCGATCGTCGACACCGGCATCGCCTCCTCCCCCGCCGAGGGCATGGCCCCCGCGCTGGAGCAACTCGGCCGCCGCATCGAGGACGTGCGCTGGATCCTGCTCACCCACGGTCACATCGATCACATCGGCGGCGCGTACGCGTTGTGGGAACTGACCGGCCGCCGCGCCCGGCTGGTCATCCACGAGGCCGATGCGCCGCTGCTGCGCTCGCGCCGCGCCCACGTGCGGGAACGGGACGACGCCGGCAAGGCTGCGGCGCAGCTCGCGACGGCGGAGACGGTCATCTCCGGCGAGATGGAGCCGACGCTGCTGGTCAAGGGCGGCGAGACCCTGTCGCTGGGTGGTGACGTGACCGTTTCCGTGCACGCGATCCCCGGTCACACGGCCGGATCGGTCGCCTACGTCGTCGACGGGCAGGGCGACGTGTTCGTCGGTGACGCCGTGCAGATCCACGGGGCGGCGAACCACTTCCCCGGATACGAGAACCCGGCCGCCTACCGGGAGAGTCTCCGCTACCTGCGGGACACGGTTCGTCCGCGTCACCTGTATCTGGGCCATCCCTACCGGCGGACCGACGGCACGGCTTACGGCGTACAACTCAATGCTGATGAAGCGCGTGCGGCGCTGCAGGAAAGTCTCGACATCGAAGCCCGCGTCGCTGCCGCGGCCGAAGGCCCGCGCGGGCCGAGCGACTCCCCCTACTCCCCGTTCGCCGGCGCCGCCGGCCAACTCGGCTACCGCGGCGACCCCACCCTGGAACCGTCGCCGTTCTTCACGACGATGCACGGATACGTCAAGGACAAAGCATGATCAAGGTACGCAAGGACCTGCGGATCCCGATGCGCGACGGCGTCGAACTGGCCGCCGACGCCTACCACGACGGCTCGGACGAGCGGCCGCGCCCGGCGCTGATCGCGATGAGCGCCTACGGCAAAAAGCTGCAGGCGCTCGCGCTGACCACGCCGCCGCAGCGGCGGCCGAGCCCGATGTGGGACGGCTGCATCGAGGCCGGCGACATCGCCCGGGTGGTCAGTGAGGGGTACGTCCACGTCATCGGCGACATGCGCGGCACCGGCGACTCCGGCGGCGTGATGATCGGCAACTACAACTTCGGCGGTGTCCCCCAGGGCCAGGACCTGTACGACGTGATCGAGTGGGTCGCCGCGCAGCCGTGGTGTGACGGCAACGTCGGCATGATCGGCATCTCCTACTTCGGGTCGATGCAGGTCCTCGCCGCCGCCGAACGCCCGCCGCACCTCAAGGCGATCTTCGTCAGCGGCGGCCACTTCGACTTCTACGAGACCACGTACCACGGCGGCGTCATGTGGTTCATGCCGCGCGCGGCCCGCGAGGGACGCGGCGGCGACTCCGGCATCGCGCACACCAACGTCCAGTCCCGGATGCTTTCTCAGTTCTCTGCGGACGAGATCGAGAAGTTGGTCGCGAAGCGGCTCCAAGATCCGGACGTGGCCGCCTGGCCCAACCTGGTGCACGTCCTGCGCTACCCGAAGAACCGCGAACTCTGGTTCGACATCGTCATGAACGAGCTCGACGGTGACTGGTACGAGCAGCGCAACCCGATCACCCTGGCTGCGAACATCGACATCCCGGTCTACCTGCAGATCGACCAGGGCCGCGGCTGGACCGTCGACGGCCACATCGAGCTCTTCGACGTGCTGACGGGCCCGAAGAAGCTGGACATCGGCTCCTACCCGCCGATGCAGTCGCGCCCCTGGATCGAGGAGCACGACAAGATGTTCCGCTGGTACGACTACTGGCTCAAGGGCATCGACAACGGGATCATGGACGAGCCGGCGGTCAGCGTCTTCGTCGAAGGCTCCCGGTCCGTGGTCACCGGAAGCCAGTGGCCGCCTCGCCCGGTGGCATACCGATCGCTCTACCTGCGCCCGCGCCACAAGATCTCCAGCGAGCCCGAGCTGATGGAGGACGTCGCGCCCGACGGCTTCTACCAGGCCCCGCTGACCGTGACCGACACCGTGCAGGTCGTCACCTGGACCAGCGAGCCGTTCGAGCAGGCGGTGGAGATGATCGGCACCGGTGCCGCCCACCTGTTCGTCGAGATCGATCAGGAGGACACCAACCTCATCCTGCGCCTGTGGGACACCGCCCCGACCGGGACCCGCCAGCTGATCACCACCGGCTTCCTCAAGGCGTCACACCGCGAACTCGACGAACGCACCACCGAGGGCAACCCCTACCACCCGCACACCCGCGCGGTGCCGGTCGAGCCGGGCAAGATCGAGGAGTACGTGGTACGCCTCTACCCGTTCGCCAGCACCTTCCGCCCCGGCCACCGCCTGGTCGTGGAACTCTCCAACGACGAGCCCCTCGCCGACGCGCACAACGCGCTGCTGCCCCCGGACGCCTTCCACCTGCCGGTGGGCCGCCCGGTAACCCACAAGATCTACCGAGACGCCCAGCACCCGTCCCGGCTGGTCCTGCCGTTCACCGCGGACAGGGTTTGATTCGCGGGGTCGCAGGCGGGCGCCCGCCTTCGACCCCGCTCGGCCTAAAGCCCGATCCGGGCGCGATCGGGTAGGTCCTGCTCAACGGCGTAGTCCAGGGCGGCCCTCCGGTGCGTGCCGGCAGCGGCCGGGTCGCCCTGTGCGGCCAGCGCCCGGCAGAGCAGAACGTGTAGCCGCATGGCTGTCAACTGGTGACCGGCCCGCTCATAGCGGTCCAGCGCCGGAGTGCCGACGGCAAGCACCTCGTCGAGCCGGCCGGACCGTAGGTGGGCCTCGACGATGGCGGCATGTGCCCAGTCGTCGCCCGAGGAGCTGTAGAGCCCTCGGTCCATGAGTTCGGTCAGCGTGTTCGCCCAGGTGAGGGCCTCGTCATGGCGCCCGGTGCGTGCGCAGGTGAGGACCAGCCCGGCCACCGCGTCGTACAGGTCGACTTCGCTGCCGATGGCGGCCGCCGCCTCGTGGGCCTGGCGGAGCAGCGGATCGGCGGCTCTTGGATCACCCATTTCCAGATGCGTCATGCCCAGGCTGGTCTTGACCATCGCCGTCAGCTGGACGGCGCCACTGCGCTCCGCGAGGGCCAGGCATTCCGCGTTGAGGCGCAGCGCCTCTCTGTACTCCCCGCAGATCCGATGGACGACAGCCAGATTGCAGATGTGGCTCGGGTTGATCTTCGACGGGTCGACCGGGATCCCCGTGAGGTGCCGCCGGGCACGCACAATGTCACCGAGCCGGATGCAGATGTCGCCCAGATTGTTCGCGGCTGCTTCCGCACCCCGGTCATGGCGGACGTCGACGAACTGTTCCCGTGCAGTCTCCAACTCGTGCGCCGCCGCTCGAAGATCGTCCATCGTGACCGCCACCATGCTCAGGAACATGTGGCACAGGGCTTGCCCCAGGGTGTGCCCGGCGACTTGAGCTGCCCGCAGGCCGGCCCGGGCGACGGCGAGCTTCTCGGTGCTGGAGCTTCGGGTATGCAAAAACCCACGCAGGCCATGGGCGAGATGCCATGCGAACGGCGCCGGCCCGAACTCGGCCGCGTACGTGACCGCTTGGGTGAGATTGGGCAGCTCAGCTGCCAGCCATGCCTGTGCCTCGCCGACATCCTTGAAGTCATACGGCGTGCCGTTGAGGGAGAGTTCCGTGCGGTCTTCGATCCAGAAGGTGGGCAGCATGACGCGGGTCGCCGCGTCCGTGTTGACGACATACCAGGACAGGAGTCGATGCAAAGCGTCCGGATCGGCTTCCCGGCGGCGCCGTGCATAGAGCGTCAGCAGGTCGTGCATGCGGTAGCGACCGGGGCCGGCCTCGAACAGCAGGTGTGCGGTGAACAACTGCTCCAGCTCGGGCACGGGGTCTGTCGGAGCCCTGCCCAGAAGGACTGCTGAGCCATCGCGCGTCATCTCCGGCCCGGGTGCGAGGCCGAACAACCGGAAGAGGCGTTGCGTCTCCGATGGCAGAAGCCGGTACGACATGTCGAGGGCCGCGGCCACCGCGCTCTCCGGGTCGCCAACAACATGAAGTTGCTCGAGCAGATCTGCGCTCTCCAGCTCACGGACCACGCCGGCGATCGTCTGGCTGGGCCGCCCGGCGAGGTTGGCGGCCGTGATCCGGAGCGCGAGGGGCAGGTGTGCGCAGAGATCGGCGAGTCGTGCGGCGGCTTCGGGGTCGGCTGCCACCCGGTCGGCCCCGAGGTGGACGGCGAGCAACTCGACGGAGTCGGCCAGGTCGAGGGTGCCGAGAGTGATGCGGGCTGCCCCGTCGCGGACCACCAGTCCGGTGAGCGCGTCACGGCGGGTTATCACAGCGTGGGAATGCGGGCCGCTCGGCAGCATCGGTCGTACCTGTGCGGCATCCAGCGCATTGTCGAGGACGATCAGTACGCGGCGCTCGGCCAGCACCGAGCGGTACATACCGACGAGCAGGTTCAGGTCGACGGGTATGCGCTCGCCCGGGACGTCCAGCGACTGCAGCAGAAAAGACAGCGCCTCCCCGAGCCCGATCACCGGATCGCCGGTGTGCCCGCGCAGGTCGAGGTAGAGACGGCCGTCCGGATAGCGGTCGGCGATTCGATAAGCCCAATGCACGGCCAGAGCCGTCTTGCCGACACCCGCGGTACCGGTGATCAACGTTGCGGGCGCTGCTCCCTGCAAACCGGTCAGCGCAGCGAGTGCTTCGGAACGGCCCACGAAGCCGGTGACGTCCGACGGGAGCTGGTGAGGCACCCAACTCTTCGGCACCCGAGTGGATGTCGAGGCGCTGTCGATCCGCTGACGCAGCGAGTACCAGGCCCGTTCCCACCGCGCGGCCTGCGACGAATCCGCACCGCAGGCCCGGACAAGCGCCCGAACGATCTCCAGAGGCGGCAACCGGCGGCGTCGCGGGTTCAGCGCGTCGGACAGAGTGCTCGTAGCTATCCCGGTGCGCCGGTGCAGAACCTCGAGGGAGGGATCTCCGGCCCACAGCTTGACCGTCCGCAGCGCCCGTACGAAAGCCGCGATGTCCTCCGCCTCGCCAGGATCGGGAAAGCCCTCGTCGTCAGCCGAGCTCATCCGGGTCTGTCCGAGCTCGGCCGCGCGGCTGGCCGACAGCCGGTGGACGGAGTGGAATCGCAGCGGCGGAATCACCCATCGACACCTCCGGAGGCCTCCTTGAACCCCGACGCCTGCGCGTCGCCGTCGGTGCGAAAGCACGGCGGCGGCGCAACCAGCGACAACGCCCTGCCGCTGCGCCAGACTCTCACGGCGCTGGTCGAGATCGCCATCGCCATCGATCGAGCGCAAGGCGCGATCGACAGGCTGGTCGATGATCTGGACATGCGCGGACTGCTGCCGGCCGACCAGGCGGCACGCGCACGACACCGTGGCCGGCACCGCGCGATCGTCGAATGACGCGGCGGGGCTCGGCCGCCGCGTTCACTACCGTGCCAGCTGCGCGAACAGGTCGTTCCACTGGGCGGCGACCACCGGCATCTCGTAGCCGGTGGCGGTCTGCCGGGCGGCCCCGCCCATTCGCTCGCGCTCGCCGCGGTCGGCGATCAGGCGGGACAGCCCGGCGGCCAGGCCGGCCACGTCCTCGGGCGGCACGAGCAGACCGTTCACCCCGTCCGCCACCACCTCGGCCGGGCCGGTCGGGCAGTCGAACGAGACCACCGGCAGGCCGGCGGCCATGGCCTCCAGCAGCACCATCGGCAGGCCCTCCCGGCGGGAGCTGAGCGCGAAGATCGACGCCTGGGCCAGCTCGGCGTCCAGGGTGCGGGTGAGGCCGCGCAGGCGTACCGCCCGGTCCAGGCCGCGTCGGGTGACCTGGGCGGCCAGCCTCGGCCGCCAGTTGCCCGCGCCGTGGATGTGCAGCTGCCAGTCCGGATGCTTCGCGTGCACCTCGGCCCACGCGTCGATGAGCAGGTCGAAGCCTTTCTGCCGGGTCAGCCGTCCGGCGGCCACCACGATCGGGGCGCGCTCGCCCGGCGGTACGGGAGGCCGGGCCGGAATCCCGTTCGGGATGCGGGCCAGGCGAACCGTGTCGCCGAGCGCCTCCTGATAGGCGGCGAGGTCGGCCCGGGTCAGCACGGTGACGGCGTCGAGCCTCGGGTAGGCGCGGGCGATCGCTCGTTGCAGCCGCGGACCGTAGCTGCCGAAGTTCATGTGGTCCTGCCCGATCCGTACCGCGGCGCGCGGGGCGAACCACGCCGCCAGCAGGTTGAGCCCGGGCCGCGTGGTCACCAGGATCGTGTCCCGCTGCGCCCGGAAGTAGCGGACCACGTGCCAGTCGACCACCGGATCCCACCGCCGGTACCGGAAGTCCCATCGGTGCGGCAGCGGATTGGGCAGACGCCGGGTCTTACGCCAGAACCGTGACGTGCCGTCCCAATTCGTCCCGTTCGACCGCAGGCCGGTCAGTGGGACCAGACGCACCCGCGAATCCAGGGTGAACGCCGGCGCCGCCGCCGACCGGTACACACTGGCGATCTCCACGTCATGCTCGGCACACAGCGCGTTGGCCTGGTTGAAGACGGTACGGATCGTGCCTCCGACCCCATAGGCGTTGTGCAGGACATACCGAACCTTCACCAGTTCAACCTATGCGTTCAGTCAATCCACAGTGACCTGTCATGTCGGCGCCCGGAAGGCTCGCCCGGTCCTGTTAGCTTGACGCCCATGAAGATCGCTCGCCGCCGGCTCGCCGTCGCCGGGCTGGCCGCGCTGGCTGTCACCGGGCTCGGCCTGGTCGCCGCCGCCCATCACGGCGTCGGACCGCTGGTCCCGGAGCAGGAACTGCGGCCAGAGAAGGCGGCGCTGCTGGGCGAGGGCGGTGACCCGCTGGTCCTGATGGTCGGCGTGCCGTGGTCGGAGGACGGCTACTGCGACGGCCAGTTCACCGCGCGGGCCATTGAGACGGCGACCGAGGTCCGCGTCGGCGCGGTGATCAGCCGCGTGTTCCCCGGGCAGTTCTGCGACGGCCTCGGCACCATCGACGACACGGCCTGGGTCGGCGTGCACCTGGCCGCGCCGGTGGGCAACCGGACGGTCGTCCGCGCCGACGACAACTCCACCCTGCCGGTCCGCTGACAACCCGGTGAACAGTTCTCGGGTTTGCCCGTCGCGTGCCGATATGATCCACGGGGAGGGCCGATGCGGGAGATCACGCGGCAGGCGGTGCGCCTGCTCGAGCAAGCGCAGACCGGCGACGCGCACACCGCGCTCGCCGAGGCCGAGGTTGAGCTCCGGGCGGTGACCGGCGACATCGCTGACGGGCCGGCCTGCATGCATTTCGTGCGCGCGGTCGCGTACCTCACCCGGGGTGAACCACGCCTGGCCATCGCCGCGACCGAGCTGATGCTGCACGCCGCCATCCGGGAGGCCAGTGGTGGCTGGCAGGCCGCCGCCCTGGCCACCCGCGCCTCCCAGCGGCTGCGGCTCGGCGAAGCCGACGCCGCCGAACACAACCTGGACGCCGTGCTGCACGACCTGGTGGCCGCCGAGGCCGTGGTCGCCGGCGAGCCGGACCCGGTGGCCGCCGTCAACGGCCGTGTCGCGATCGCCATCGGCTACTACGAGTTGCGGCTCTACGAGCTGGTGGTGCCGCAGTTCCGCACCGCCTACGAGATGAGCAGCGCCGACGCCGAGCAGAACGGCAACCGCGCGATGTGGCTGCTCAACCTCGCCGAGATCCACCTGCGGTGGGCCCTGGAGCTGTACCAGGTGGGCCAGGTCGGCGAGGCCGAGTCACACACCGCCGAGGCCGAGGCGTACGCAAAACGCGCGGCCGCCGAGGTCGACGGGCCCGACGCCGACGCCTGGCGCGACAACGCCCTGCTGTTCGAGGCCTGCTCGCGCGCCGACCGGCGGGATCCGGCCGGTGCCGCGATCGACATCGCCTACTACACCGAGCGGCTGGAGAAACGCGGCTTCACCGGCCCCGCGATGATGCTGGCGCGGGTTTTCCACGGAGTGGCGCTGAGCCGCTCCGGCTACGCCGAGGAGGCGCTGCGGGTGATGGAGGCGGCGGTCGCCGCACTCCCGCCGGACGTCGAATGGCTGGTCGCCGCCAGCACCTACCGCACTCAGGCGGTGCTGATGGCCAACCGCGGCTCGCCCGAAGCGAAAGCCACCCTCGCCTACGGCGACACCCTGGCCGCCGCGCTGTGGCGGCAGCGGCTCAACAACCTGCAGGCCGCCCGCACCATGCACGACCTGGAGGCGCTGCGCGAACAGCACGAGCAGATGGCGCGCGCCGCCGAGCTGGACCCGCTGACCGGCATCGCGAACCGGCGCGCCTTCGACCGGGCGCTGGAGGAGGCCCGGTCCCGGCCGGAGGCGGCGAGCACCCTGACCGCGGTGCTGATCATCGACACCGACGGCTTCAAACAGATCAACGACACGTACGGCCACGCGGCCGGCGACACCGTGCTGCGCGCCATCGCCACCACCCTCGCCGGCCAGGTCAGCGGCCCGGGGCTGATCGCCCGGCTGGGCGGCGACGAGTTCGCGGTGCTGCTCGACGACGCCGGTGCGGCGGAAGCGACCGAGATCGCGATCCGGATGGTGCGGGCCGTGCACGAGCTGCCCGACTGCCCCGCCACGCTGAGCATCGGCGTCGCCGACGGCGCCGCCGCCGACCTGCCGGATACCGTGGGACGTGCCGACGACGCCATGTACGAGGTCAAGCGTGCCGGCGGCGACGGCGTCGGCGTGTTCGACCACGACGGCACCGAGCTCGCCGCCTGACCCCGAGCTGTCCACTGCGGATTCACAGGAACGTCGCTCTCTGCTCGTTCGTACGCTGTGCGCTGCCCGCAGGCTGACGCCGTCGAAGGGAGACGAGCATGTCGGGTACGGGCAGGTGGGCGACAACGCTGTTGGCGACCGGGGCCGTGGCGGCCGCACTCGCCGTTCCGGGCGTGGCCACGGCCGGCAGCAGGGACCGGCAGTTCGACCTGCAGGCGCACCGCGGTGGCCTGGGCCTGCGGGTGGAGAGCACCCTCGCGTCGTTCGGCAACGCGCTGCAGCTGGGGGTCAGCACTCTGGAACTGGACGTGCAGATCACCGAGGACGGGCAGGCGGTGGTCACCCACGACCGCCGGGTCAGCGGCGCCAAGTGCACCGACACCGCTCCGGCAACCGCGGGCGACCCCGAGTTCCCGTACGTCGGCAAGTACGTCAACACGCTGTCACTCGCGCAGGTCCGCACCCTCGACTGTGGTTCGAAGACCCTCCCCGACCGGCCCGGTCAGCTCGCCGTTCCGGGCGCCCGGATGCCACTGCTGCGTGAGGTCTTCGCCCTGGTCAAGCGCTACCGTGCGGACGGCGTGAAGCTCAACGTCGAGACCAAGGTGGAGGCCGGCGCGCCCAGTGAGACCGCGCCGCGCGAGCAGTTCGTCCAGGTGACCGCCGCCGAGATCCGCCGGACCGGGCTGCTGCGGCAGGTCACCATCCAGAGCTTCGACTGGGGCGCGCTGATGCGAATGCGCCAGGTCGAGCCGCGCCTGCCGCTGGTCGCGCTCACCAACTACGACTTCCTGCAGACCGGGCAGCCGGGTGCCTCGCCGTGGCTGGGCGGCATCGACATCGACGACTTCGGCGGCGACCCGATCAAGGCGATCCGCAGTTTCGGCGCGACCACGTTCTCGCCGGTGCACGGCTTCCCGCAGAACGGCACGGTCACCGATCCGGCCTACCGGCCGTACGTGACCAGGGAGATGGTGCGGCACGCGCACGCCAACGGCATCAAAGTGGTGCCGTGGACGATCAACGACATCCCGACGATGAGCAAGCTCATCTCCGACGGTGTCGACGGCATCATCACGGACTATCCAGACCGGTTGCGTACGCTGCTCGCGCACCCGCCCCGGAAGTACGCCTCCCCGTTCGACGTCCAGGCGCACCGCGGTGGCCGCGCCACCCACCCGGAGAACACCCTGCCCGCGTTCGCCCACTCCCTGGCCAACCCCGCGATCTCCACTCTGGAACTGGACACCGGCGTCACCGAGGACGGCAAACTCGTCGTCCTGCACGACCGGACCGTCAACGGCTCGCACTGCGCCGACACCACACCGGTGCGGCCCGGCGACCCCGAGTTCCCGTACGTCGGCAAGCTGGTCCGCGATCTGAGCCTGGCCCAGCTCAAGACCCTGGACTGCGGCGCCCGCATTCCCACGCTCGCCGAGGTGTTCGCCCTGGTCAAGCAGAGCGGCCGCGACGAAATCGCGCTGAACATCGAGACGAGGATCAGCCCGGTGGTCGCGGACACCGCGCCCTACGACGTCTTCACCCGCACCCTGGTCCGCGAGATCCAGCGGGCCGGATTCGTCGACCGGGTGACTGTGCAGTCGTTCGACTGGCGCACTATCCGCTACGCCCGCAAGCTGGACCGGCGCATCGAGACGGTCGCGCTGATCTGGCAGTACGGCCCGGCCGAATGCGCCGGCCTGGCCGACGAGTGCTCGCTGCAGGCCGTCTACGGCAACCCGGCGGTCAAGAGCCCGTGGACCGGCGGGCTGGACTGGTGGAAGTTCCGGGACGTGGGCGCGCTGGTCCGCGCCGCCGGGGCCGGCACGGTCTCGTCGAACTGGCAGGTCCACGACCCGGAGCAGGGCACCGTCGCCTCGGACGACTGGTACCTGCGGGAGAACCCGGCCTACTTCCACGGGCCGGAGGTTTCGGTGCTGCAGCGCCGGTACGGCCTCAAGGTGGTGCCGTACACGATCAACGACGCGGCCGTGATGCAGCGGGTGATCGACCTCGGGGTGGACGGCATCATCAGCGACGACCCGGACCTGCTGATCAGCGTGGCGATCCGCAACGGACTGCGGTGATTCGCCGCTGCGCTCATTCAACGGGCATATGTGCGCAGCGGCGAACACGCCATCACCAGCGGCGACAGCAGCATCCCGGCGGCCGTGACCAGCAGCGCCGGCCGGATCCCCCAGCTCGCCACGAGCAGGCCACCGGCCAGTGATCCGACCGGCGCCAGCCCCATGCCGGCGAAGGTGATCGTCGACGCGACCCGGCCCTGCATCGCCAGCGGGGTCACGGCCTGCCGGATCGTCATGACCATGACGCTGACCAGCTGACCGACAGCACCGAACACCAGGTTGATCGCCACCAGCGCGACGATCGTCGCCGCCGAGTCACCATGCAGTGCCGGCACGAACACCATCACCCCGTCCCCCAGGGCCGCCGTGACCAGCACCGTCCCGCGTATGGGCACGCGGCCCGCGAGCAGCGCACCGGCCAGCGCGCCCGGCCCGACCGCAGCGAGCACCAGCCCGATCTCAGCGCCCGACAACCCCAGCTCACGCGGCAGAAAGACCAGGTAGGCGGTCATCGTCGCGGCCAGGAAAAGATGGAACGCCGCCGCGGCGAGACACACGGCACGCAGCCTCGGCTCACCTGCCACGAACCGCAGACTCTCGCCGAGCTGCCGCCGCAGGCCACGCCGTCGCACCGGGGGCTCGCGGTGACGGATCCCGGCGATCGACCCGAACGACACGACGAACAAAAGCGCGGTCGCCGCGGCGGCGACCGGCACGGACAGCAGCGACGCCATCGACCCGGCCAGCGCCGGGCCGGCGATCTGCGCCGCGGACCGGCTTCCCTCGATCGCGCTGTTGCCCTGCAGCAACTCGTCGCGCCGGACCAGGCGGATCAGCGACACCTGGTAGGCGACGTCGAAGAACACCGACAACGTCCCGATCACGAACGCGACCACCAGCAACGCCGGCACGGTGAGGCCGGCCAGCATCGCCGCCGCAGCGGCGGCCAGCAACGCCACGGCACGACCAAGATCAGCAAGAACCATCACGGTACGCGTACGCCAGCGGTCCACCCAGACCCCGGCGAAAAGGGTGAGCAGCAGCAGTGGCGCCTGTCCGACCGCGCGCAGCACACCCAGCTGATCCGCGCCGATGCCGAGTGACAGGACGGCGATCAGAGGCAGGATCACCAGGCTGGTGTGCTCACCCAGCTGCGAGGCGGTCTGACCCGCCCACAAATAACGAAAATCCGCAGAACGCCACAAACTCGGCACAGGTTGATTCCTCGAGGTCGTTTCCGACGCTGTGCCGCGCAACGGGAGGCAGCACGCGATGACAGGCCGCTCACGGCCGGGACGTCAACGCGCGCTCGAACGACCGGGCATCCTCAACTCCTCGCCGGGAATCAATCGCCGCCGACCCTAGCCCGCCGCCCGCCCCGACGAAAGCGAATAGCCCGCCACTAGGCTGCCCGGCATGCCGCTGCCCGCCGCCTTGCAGGCCCGCCTGCACGACCCCGACTTCTGGCGCGCCTACGCCTTCGAGCCCGACCCCGACGCCGACCCCTTCGAAGACGCGGCCGACGACGAGCCCCCAGCGGTAACCGTGGAATTCCCGGTCGGCGGCGGCTACGCCCTGGTCCTCGACATCGACGTCGCGCTCAGCATGGTCAACCTCGGGGTGCGCACCCAAGCTCCCGCCGACACCCAGAAGCCCGGCTCCGCCTCCGCCGGCACCCTGGAACACGGCCCGGCTTCCGCCGACCGCCCGGCGCCCGGCTTGGATTCCGTCGGCACGCTGGAACATGTCCCGGCTTCCGCCGACCGCCCGGCGCCCGGCTCGGATTCCGTCGGCACGCTGGAGCTCGGCTGGGACGACGAGGCCCACTGGCATCCCGACGCCCTGCGCTGGTCCGAACTCGACCTGATCGGCCGCGCCGCCGCCGTGCTCGACCCGTCGCTGCCGCACCCGGGCCCGGTCCTGGCGCTCGCCGCCCGGTTCGTCATCCTCGACCCGGGCGACGACCTCGACGCGATCACCCCGCTGATGGACGCCGCCTACGGCCCTCCCCCGCCCGGCGCCACCTTCTGGCCGCGCACCCGCGACTGGCTGCACAGCGCCGACGGCCGCCACGACGGCGTGCGGTGGCAACGGGACGCAGCCGGCAATTGGACGGTCGACCAGGAGGAGGGCGCCGACGTCGACCGCACGCTGTACAGCACACGCCGCCCCGACGGCGAGTTCCCCTTCGCCGCCTGGCAGCAGTTGCTGTCCGCCGCCGAGTCCACCCTGGCGAACGGCACCCTGCCCACCCCGGACAGCCCGATCGAGCAGTACTGGACCGAGGAGGCGCACACCGGCGTAGCCCGCGGTTCGCTGATCGCCGCCCGTTGCGGCCCCAGCCCCCTACGCGACTCCCGCCGCTACCAGCTCGAGCTGGCGCTACCCGTCGAGGGCCGCCCGACCGCGCACGCCCGCAACCTGCGCGCCGACCTCGACCGCGTGCTACGCGACGCCGACCGCGGCTGGGCGGAGCATTCCGGTTCCACGTCAGCCCCCGGCCGCGGCTACACCGAGGAGCATCTCACCGTAGCCATCACCGACGACCTGGACGCCGGGATCGCCTTGATCCGCGAGGCGCTGCACCGTCACGATGCCGACCCGGGCGCCCAGCTGACCCGAGGCAACCAGCCAGTCCCCCTCAGCTAACCACCCTCCGCGCCAAACCCGGCTGACACCCACTGTCGCCTCCCGCGCGCCGAAGCAGCAGTCCACGTCAGCCAGCATGCGGCGGCTGACGGCCAGCGTCGCCTCCCGCGCGCCGAAGCAGCAGTCCACGTCAGCCAGCATGCGGCGGCTGACGGCCAGCGCTGCCTCCCGCGCGCCGAAGCAGCAGTCCACGTCAGCCAGCATGCGGCGGCTGACGGCCAGCGCTGCCTCCCGCGCGCCGAAGCAGCAGTCCACGTCAGCCAGCATGCGGCGGCTGACGGCCAGCGCTGCTTCGCGCGGGTTTATGGAGCGGTGGCGGTCAGCCGGGTGGGCTGGGTCAGTGGGGGTCGTCGGTGGCGGCGGTGGAGCGGTGACGGGCCCGGATCAGCTCGATCACGGTTGCGGCGGTGCGGTCGAGATGGCTGCGCCCGTCGGGGAGCGTGGCGTCCGGGCTGATGTAGCTGCGCGGCCCCACATGGGTGGCCGGGTCGAGCAGGTGCACGCTGATCTTGCCGGCGCGGACGGCCTGGTTCCAGGGGCTGCGCGGCCACAGCCGCCAGCGCTGCGGGAAGATCCGGGCGCCGACGCGTTCGATCCAGTCGACGGTGCTGGTGAGCTGGTCGAGGTGCTCGGCGTGGGTGATGTCGTTGGCGCCGTTGTGGAAGCCGCCGAGGGTGATCAGCCAGATCGGGCAGCGCAGCTGCGTCCACAGTCCTTCAACCGCGCCGGTGGCCACCTGCGCGCCGCCGCTGTAGCTCAGCAGCACGACCGGGATGCCGCTGTCCGGCTGGTAGCCGGCGTTGCGCAGGTGGGCGGCGATCTGCGTGCCGACGGCCCGGTTGTAGAACGGGCGGTAGCGGTGGTCCGCGGCGATGAAGATCTGCATCACGTTGTGCAGGAACAGCATCAGCCCGATGTGGTGCCGCAGCCAGGCCCACACCGGGCGGTCGGCGAGCGGGTCGGCCAGCGGGGAGTACGGCAGGACCTGTCCCAGCACCCGCATCTCCGGCGCGCCGTCGATCAGGGCGACGACCAGCCGGCCGCCGTCCCGGGTGTCCCGGAACCGGCGTTTGCCGATGCCGTCCAGATAGACCAGATAGGCGGCGGGTGGGCGGTCCGGGTCGGCGCCACGGGCGTACGGCATGCCGGTGGGCAGATCGGTGCCCGGCGTCCGCCAGCCGGCGACATAGGACAGCACCTCGTAGCGGGCGAGCAGGGCCTCGGCGAGCAGGACCGGCCCAAGCCCGCCGAGCAGCAGCAACAACACGAACTCGATCATGCGAGGACCTCCGGTGCACGAGCCGCGGTGAGGCGGGCGACCAGGTGGCGCACGCCCGCGACGGCGACCGCCAGCCCGATACCGGCGACGGACACGCAGCCGGCCGCGGCCCACCAGCCGATCCCGGTGGACGCAGCGAGCGCCTCCGCGAGCCCGGCGCCGACGCCGATCAGGAGCAGCAGGTGCAGGAACGGCCCGAGCAGCGGAAACGCCAGGACCGCGGCGAGCAGCAGCGGGGCGACCAGGGCGGGCGTCCAGGCCGGCACGGGATCGTCGGTCTGCGCCAGCGGGATCGCCAGCACCCAGGCGGTCACCGGCCACAGCGCGAACACGGCCGCCTCGACCACGGCGCCACCCAGAACCAGACCCGCAGCCCGGGTACGGGTGACCCCCGCACCCCGCGCCACCACCGGCAGGACCCGCCCGAGCGCCTCGGACAGGCCCGCCAACAGCAGCAGAATCCCGACCGCCGGAGTCATGACAGGCGGCGTTCGAGTTCGTCGGCGGCCCGCCGCGCGCCGCCCGCCTGCCGTTGAGCCTGCCGCAGTCCGGCCGCCGCGGCCCGGAACACCGGCTCGTCGAGCAGCCGCTGGGCGCGAGCACGCACCGCGTCGACGCTGACGTCAGCGGGGTCGAGCGCGAGCCCGGCGCCGAGTGCGGCGACGCGGGAGGCCACCAGTGGCTGGTCGGCGCCCTGCGGGACGACCAGCATCGGGACTCCGGCGTACAGGGCTTCGTTGGCGCTGTTCATGCCACCGTGCGTGACGAACATGGCCGCCCGGGCCAGCACCTGCGGCTGGGGTGTGGAATGCAGGGCGAGCACGTTGCCCGGCAGCGGGCCGAGCGCGGCCGGATCGGTCGCCCCGGTGGAGATGACCACCGTGCCGCCCAGCGGGGCCAGCGCGGCGGCGAAGGTTCGCAGCACCTGCGGGTCGGCAGCGAACACGGTGCCCAGCGACGCGTACAGAACCGGGTCCTTCAACTGGTCGGCCGGGAACGACGGGTCGGCCGGGCGGGCGCCGATGCTGGGGCCGACGAACCGGTACGAGTCGTCGAAGTCCGCCGCGCCGAGCTGGAACTCCGGCGAGGTGAACACCAGGTTGAGCGGCTGGCGGATGTTGCCCAGGTCGAAGAAGGGCAGCTTGCCCGTACGGTAGCGCCGCGACAACTCCAGCCGCGCCCTCAGGAAAGCGGGTGTGGTGAGCAGTTCCCACGAGGCGCGGGTCGGGCTGGGAGTCCGCCGGTTGTAGGCGAAGGTGGTGAACGACGAAGCCGCCGGCACACCGAGCTGGGAGGCGGCGACCGAGCCCCACGGGCAGGCGGAGTCGTGCACGATCAGGTCGGGCCGGATGTCGCGCAGTTCGGCGAGCACAGTCGGCAGCAGGCTGAGCGCGGTCCGGGTGAGCCCGGTGATCAGCGTGGGCGGGGTCGGCGGGTCGGGCAGCGGCAGGTCACCGCCGGGGTACGGGTGGACCTTGGCGCCGGCGGCGGCGATCTCCGCGCTGAACGCCGGCGAGGTGTGGTACGTGACGGAGTGGCCGCGGCGGACGAGTTCGGCCACGACCGGCAGGGTCGGGTTGACGCGGCCGTGCATGCCGATGTTGAGGAAGGCGATGGTGCTCATCGGGTCACCCCTGTTCCGGTGGCGGTCAATGTGTGCGTCCGGTACAGGCCGGGTCCGTCGACCTGCAACCGGTCGATGAAGCTGCCGGCCGCCGCGGAGGAGGTGCGGATCAGCCGCTGTGAATGGCCGAAGTCCCACGGCGCGGGCCAGTCCCGTACGCCGTTCGGCAGCACCACCGTCGGGATCTGCTGGGACACCTCACGCAGGTCACGTTCGATCTGGTGGTGGAAGAGCATCATCCCGGCCCGCGACGCGATGGCTCCGGGACGCCGGGGCGGCATGATCGGCTGCAGCGGCCAGCTCTCCGGTCCGATCGACAGCACTACGACGCTGGCCGCCCCGGCGCGCAGCGCGGCCCGCACCGGGACGTAGGCGACCACCCCGCCGTCGACCAGCGTCCGGCCGTCGCGGACCACCGGCGGGAAGATCCCCGGGATGGCGGCGCTGGCCAGCAGCGCGGATTCCAGGTCACCGCGGTCGAGCAGCACCTCGGCGCCGGTGACCAGGTCCATGGCGACCGCGGTGAACGGGATCGGCAGCTGCTCGATCCGCGCCGGCAGCCCGGCCCGGGCGATCAGCCGCCGCAGCCCCCGGTCGGCGCAGAGGCTGACCCGGGTGGCGAGACGCCCGAGCGGGAACACGTCGTGGCGGCGCAACCTGGTCCACACCCGGTCCAGCCACGGCGCGGCGCTGTCGACGTGGGCGGCGGCGATGGCTCCGGTGAGGGCGCCCACCGACGTACCGAAGATCATGTCCGGCACGAATCCGCGCTGCTCCAGCGCGTACCCGACGCCGACGTGCGCTGATCCCAGCACTCCCCCGCCGCCCACCACCGCGGCGACCGGGCGGGGAAGAGCATCCAGGCCACTCATGGTCCACCTTCTTCCGTCACGGATCAGGCCTCCTACCGGGTAGACCGGACAGCTTTCGGATCCGTGACATCGGCGGCGGCTGTCACGTCCGGGGCCGGCGCGCGGTCACTCCAGCGGAACAACCTCGTCACCGAAACGGAGAAGACCATGACCAGGAGAAGAATCGCCGCCGTCCTGCTCGCCGCGGGACTGCTCGTCTCGCTGCAGCCCGGCCCGGCGCAGAGCGCCACGGCGAAGCCCACCGTCGTGCTCGTGCACGGCGCCTGGGCGGACGCCTCCAGCTGGAGCGAGGTGATACCGCGGCTCCATGCCGACGGCTACACCGTGGCCGCGGTCGCCAACCCACTGCGGTCGCTGTCCGGGGACGCCGCCTACGTGCGTGCCTACCTGGAGAGCCTGACCGGGCCGATCGTGCTGGTCGCGCACTCCTACGGCGGCGCCGTGATCACCAATGCGGCCACCGGCAACCCGAACGTCAAGGCGCTGGTCTACGTCAACGCCTTCGCGCCGGATCAGGGCGAGTCGGCGACGCAGCTGGCGGGGCCGGACTCGGCGCTGTCGGTCGACCCGACCACGGTGTTCGACTTCGTGCCCGCCACCCTGCCGCCCACCCCGGAGACCGACCTGTACCTGAAGAAGTCGACCGTGTTCGCGTCGTTCGCGACCGGCCTGAACGCCAAGGACAAGGCGCTCGTCGCGGCCACTCAGCGGCCGGCCACGCTGGGCGCCCTGAACGAGCCGTCCGGCGTCGCGGCCTGGCGCAGCATCCCGTCCTGGTACCTGCTCGGCACCAAGGACAAGATCATCCCGGCGAGCGCGCAGCGGGCCATGGCTCAGCGGGCCGGTTCGGCCGTCACCGAGTACCCGGCCGGGCACCTCGGCCTGCTGTCGGATGCCAGGACCGTCGCCCAGGGCATCGAACGGGCCGCGCGCGGTAAGCGCTAACCGGTCTCGGACGGGCGCAGTTGCCTGCGCGAGGTGATCCCCAGCTTGGTGAACACCTTGCGCAGGTGCCACTCCACGGTGTGCGGGCTGAGGAACAGCTGGGCGCCGATCTCGGCGTTCGTCAGCCCGCTGCCGGCCAGCCGGGCGATGTGCGCCTCCTGCACGGTCAGCGCATCGCTGGCCCGGGTGGCGCGCGGAGCGACCGAGTCGCCGGCGGCGGCCAGCTCGCGGCGGGCCCGTTCGGCGAACGCGTCGGCGCCACCCGCGGTGAGCATGTCGAAAGCGGTACGCAGATGAACGCGTGCATCCCTGCGCCGGTTCTCCCGCCGCAGCCACTCGCCGTACAGCAGATGGGTGCGGGCCAGCTCCAGGCGCAGCCGGGTCCGGCCGAGGTGCTCGATCGCCGTACGGTAGCGGGCGTCCGCAGTCACACCGGTGCCCAGCAGCGCCTCCGCGCGGGCCTGCACCCCGAGCGCCCAGTCGGTCGCGCTGGCCCGGGTGCGTTCGGCGAGCCGTTCGTACGCGCCGAGCGCGGTCTCGCGCTGGTCACTGCGCACCGCCGCCTCGATCAGCTCCTGCAGCGCCCAGTAGACGACGCCGGACTCGATCGGATGCGCGGACGCCATCCGGGCCGCCGGCACCGCCTCCGGATAGCGGCCGAGCCCGTTGAGCAGCAACGCCTGCGCCCAGTGCGTCACCATGATCCCGCTGTCCTCGCCGCGGGCCTCGACGTCGCGGCGGCTCGCCTCGATCAGCGGCAGCGCGGCCGCCTCGTCGCCGTGCCAGGCCAGCAGCGTCAGCGCACCGTACGGCGCCAGGGCCACGCCGGTCGCCTCCTCGATCGCCTGGATCTCGGCGACCGACGACGCGGCGGCCGCCCGGTCACCGGCCAGCATCTGCACCACGACCAGCGAGTTGAGGGTGAGCGGCAGGGTGCTGAGGTCGCCGAGAGAGCGCGAGACGCGTACATGTTGGGCACTCAGATCCGCCCAGCTCTCGTCGTCGAACATGATGGCGGCGTTCATGGCCGCCAGCCACAGCCATGGTTGGTCCTGGGCCGCGGGCGTGTCGCGGGCGTGAAACGCCCGCAGCGCCTCGCGGGTCAGCGGCGCCGCCGCCCGGTACCCGTCGGTGAACAGCACCGCGAGGCAGTCCAGCAGCGCGTCGCCGGGCCGGTACGCCACCGGCTGCGGCCCGGCCCGCACCGTCCGGGCCACCTCGGCGACCCCGGAGCCGTCGGCCAGCCCGCCCGCGAGGATGGCCGCGCCCATCGCGTCGCGGTACGTGTCGCGGGCCAGCGCGGCGTCCAGCGGTTCGAACCGGCGCCCGGCGTCGAGCAGCAACCGCGGCGCGGCCATGTCGTGCCCGGAGGCGAAGGCGATCTGTGCCCGGATCAGGTTGATCCGGGCCTGGTGCAGCTCGTCGGCCGGTCCCTCCTCGGCGGTGAGCAGCAGTTTCAGCGCGATCTCGAAGGCGCCGCAGCGCAGCTGGGCCTCGGCGGCGGCCAGGGCGCGCACCCCACGTGTCGCCGGGTCGGGGGTCAGCTCGGTGGCGCACCGCAGAAACTCCGCGACCGCCGCCACCCCGCCGCGGCGCTGGGCCCGGTCCGCCGAGTTGATCAGGTCGGCGGCGACGTCCTCGTCGGTGTCGGCCGTTGCGTGCGCCCGGTGCCAGGCCCGCCGGTCCGGGTCGACGGCCGGGTCGGTCGCCTCGGCGAGGACACGATGGACGTCCTGCCGGTCGGCCGGGGTCGCCGCCCGGTAGACCGCCGTGCGCACCAGCGGGTGCCGGAAGCGCACCCGCGAGCCCAGCTCGATCAGCCCGGCTGTCTCGGCCGGCGCCGCGGCACTCATCGGAAGACCCAGCAGCCGAGTCGCCCGGCGCAGCAGCGCGGCGTCCCCGAGCGGCTCGGCCGCGGCGATGAGCAGCACCTTGCGGGTCGGCTCCGGCAGCGACTGCAGGCGCTGGGCGAAACTGCGTTCGATCTTGCCGGCCAGCGGCTGGGCGTCCGGCCGGCCGAAGCCGCCGGCCATCTCCGCCGCGGTCAGCCCTCGCGGCAGCTCCAGCAGGGCGAGGGGGTTGCCGCGGGTCTCCGCGACGATGCGGTCCCGCACTTGTACGTCGAGACGGCCGGGCACCGCCGACTCCAGCAGCGCGCGGGCGTCGTCGTCGATCAGCCCGCCGACCCGCAGCTCCGGCAACCCTCGCCAGGCCGGGCCGGCCGCCGACTCGCGGATCGAGAACACCACGCCGACCCGTTCGGCGAGCAGGCGGCGCGCGACGAAGGTCAGCGTCTGCGCCGACGTCTGGTCCAGCCACTGGGCGTCGTCGATCAGACAGAGCAGCGGCCGGTCCTCCGACACGACCGCCAGCAGGTTCAGCACGGCCACCCCGACCAGGAACCGATTGGGCGGGGTCCCCGAGCGGTAGCCGAACGCGACGGCCAGCGCGTCGTTCTGCGGCTCCGCGAGGCGGTCCCGCAGGTGCAGCATCGGCGCGCACAGCTGGTGCAGCCCGGCGAACGGGAGCTCCATCTCCGACTCGACACCGGCGGCCCGGGCGACCCGGAAGCCCGTGGAACGGTTACGGATGTAATCGAGCAAAGCCGACTTTCCGACGCCCGGATCACCGCGGATCAGCAAGGATCGTCCCTGGCCGGAGCGCACCTCGGCGGCCACTCGATCCAGGACCGCACACTCGGCACGCCGGCCACGGAACGCGCGCGCCGCAGCACCGCTCGTCATGGCTCTACCCCCGCATCCGAGGCTAGAGCGGTCGATCGGTTCGCGATAGGGCGTCGGTCACGAACGTACGTCGGCGGCCAGCAGCTCCTCCAACTCGTCGAGGTCACCGGTCTGCGCGGCGGCCAGGAAGGTCCGCACCAGCCGGCGATGGGTGACGGCGTCCACCGGCCGGCGGCGGCTGCCGCCCATCGCGGCGTGCGCGCGCCGGACCAGCTGCCGGGCATGATCGATGCCGATCTGCAGGACCTCGGAGATCCGCCGGTACGGGTAGTCGAACGCCCGCCGCAGCAGGTAACTGCCCCGTTCCGTCGCCGTCAGCCGTTCCAGCATCAACCGGATCGCCGCGTCCACCGCCTCCTGACGTTCGGCCGCCATCTCCGGGCCGACGCCCCGGTCCACCGTCTCCGGCAGCCACGGGCCGACCGGGGTCTCGTGCCGCCGGCGGGCGGACACCGCAACGTTGATCGCCAGCCGCGACGCGGTCACCGCCAGGAAAGCCGGCGGACTCAGCACATCGGAGCGATCAGCCCGCTCCCACCGCAGCCAGGCGTCCTGCACCACGTCCTCGGCGTCACCCACGTCACCGAGGACGCGCAACGCTACCGCGTACAGCCGCGGCCGCGCCGCGGCGAACACCGCATTGTCGTCTCTCCAGCCCTCCAGCACACTCCCGGTCACGGCAGCCCCCACTCCGTCCCAAGCGACTGCGAGCACCATCGCCTGCCGGACCCGTGCACCGAACCCTTGGCAGCCCGTGGACCACCCCGTGGTCCCGGTGGTACCGGCATGTACCGCCACCCGCGGACCGCCGGGTTACCGTCCGGGCATGACGCCACGACTGAGCGGGGACCCCGGCATCGGGGCGCGCATCCAGGCCCGCCGCCTGCTGCGCGGTTGGAGCATCCGGTACGCGGCCAGCCGCGCCGGCCTCTCGCACGCCACCTGGAGCCGGATCGAGCGTGGCCGGCAGGCCGCCGACAACCGGTTCACCCTCGCCGACATCGCCGCCGCGCTGGACTGCGCACCGGCGGAGCTGACCGGGGTGCCGGTGCCGGCCGGTGACCGCGACCTGGTCGCCGCGCATGCCGACGTGCACGCCGTACGGCAGGCGCTGGTCGACATCGACCTGAGCGAACCGGGCGAACATCCGGCCACGCCGGTGGCCGAACTGACCCGCACGGCCGCCCTGGTCGACTCGCTGCGCCAGGCCTGCGACTACGCCGGCGCCGCACGCCTGCTGCCGGACCTGTTGCGGGGCCTGCACGCCGAGACCGCCGGGCCGGACCGCGAGGTCGCGCTGCGGCTGCTCTGCGACGTCACCTTCATCGCCTCATCGGTGCTGCGCAACCTGGGCCGCCCGGCCGACGCCTGGCTGGGCGCCGAACGCTGCCGCGACGCCGCCGAAGCCACCGGCGACCCGGTGCTCGCCGGGTACGCCGCCTACGCGCGCGCCACCGCGGCCACCGCCTGCGGCTCCTACCAGCGTGGACTCACCCTGGCCGAACGCGCGGTGGACGAGTTGCACGGCCACCTCGCTCAGCCCGGCGCGGCCGAGATGCTCGGCTCGCTGCAGCTGGTCTGTGCGCTGGGCAGCCGTGGTCGCCGGCGCCTGGACGACAGCCGCTCCTGGCTGGCCGAGGCCGCCGACCTGGCCGGGCGCACCGGCGAGACCACCACGATGGGCCTGTACTTCGGGCCGACCAACGTCGCCTTCTGGCAGATCGGCATCGAGGTGGACGGCGGCGACCCCGGCCGGGCCGCGCAGATCGCCCGCGACACCGACCCGGCGGCCCTGCCGGTCGGCTTCCGGCAGGTGTTCTACTTCGCCGACACCGCCCGTGCCCTGGCCCGGTTGCGGGGCCGCGACCGGGAGGCGATCCGCTTCCTGCTCGCCGCGGAACGACTGGCGCCGCAGCACCTGCACACCTCCGCGATGGCCCGGGAGACCACCCGCGCCCTGCTGGACCGCTCGATCCGGCAGGCCGGTGGCGCCGAGCTGCGGGGCCTGGCCGAACGTCTGCAGGTGGCGGCCTGAGTCAGCCGATCGGGGTCTGGAGCAGCACGATGCGGTCGTAGCGCACGACCAGCACCCGGCCGTCGTCGGCGACCGCCAGCAGGGCGTCGCGGGCCTCGCCCTCGTACACGTCCAGCGGCGAGCTCACGCAGTCGAAACCGGTGCACCGCCACACGGTCTGCCGCCAATGCTGCGCCGCCTCGCCGACACTCACCCGGAAACCCGAGTCCGGCGCGCTGGGCTGGGCACCCGCGACGTACACCTGTTGCCCGACCGTGGCCAGCCCGCCCGGCTGCGCCGCGACATCGGTGCTGATCAGCGCCGAGTCGGCGCCGTCGTAGAGCTGGCCGGCCCGGAACGCGACGGTCCGGTCCCCGACGGTCTCCCACACGGCGTCCGGTGGGGCAGCCTCCTGGGTGGCCCGCTGCGGCTTCGCGCAGGTCCCCGGCTCGCAGCTGAACCGGTAGACCGACCAGCCGATCCAGAACGACGCCACCGGGCGCCCGTCGGCGCCGATCGACAGCCGGGCACGCCGGCCGTCCTGGTAGCCGTCCTCCGGGGTCCGGTCGGCGATCCCGAGCTCGTGGCGCTGTGGGGCAGCGCAGCCGAACTGCGCGCACCGGATCAGCGAGAACCGGTATCTGCCGTGTTCACCGCCCTGGACCGGCGCGGCCACGAAGATCCACAGGGCGCCGTCCGGCGCGGCGGCGCCGGCGACCTCCACCCGGGCCTCCTGGTCCAGCTTCTCCCTCGCGCTCGCGCGCACCGGCAACCACGCTTCCCGGCAACCGGAGCGTACGCACGTCGCATAGTGCACGAACGGCCCGCCGTTGTCGGGGCCACCGGTCACCGCGGTCTTCACCACGGTGCCGTCCGCGCCGATCCCCGCCGTGGCGTAGCCGCCGAACGCGGACGGGCCACCGTTGACGTCGGTGAACGACTCGCACAGGTCGTCGTCGCAGAACCAGACGCCGGCATCGGTGACGATCACCGGATGCTGCCCGGCCGGCCAGGCCACCGCGACCGGGCCGCTCGGCCGGCCGTCGTTGGTGCGCACCGACGGCACCTGATGAGGGTTCACCACGACCAGGGAAATCGAAATCCCGACGGCCACCGTGATCAGGACGGCGCCGGGCCACAGCCGGGCCGGCCGCGACGGCATTGTTTCCGGTACGAGCGGACGCACCGCCACGCCGACCTGCGCGGCCAGCGCCACGAGTATCACCACCGCCTGGAGCAGAGCCTCGACGTACGGAACCCGGCCCAGCACGCTGCTGAGCAGCAGCGGAACCACGATGCCGCCCAGCACGAACGAGCCCGCCTCGACCCAGGTCGGCATCCGGTCGGCGGCACCGGCCACCCGGGTCAGCCCGGTGAGCAGGATCAGCGCCGACATGAGCGCTCCGGCGGCCAGCACCCCGAACACGACGGCCACGCCGAACCAGCCGGTCGCCAGCCCGGCGACCGCCCACAACGCCACGAACAGGCCCACCCCGGCCGCCAGCAGCCCGATCACGAAGACCGGCAGATAGGTCGCCGCGCGCCGGAAAGCACCGATCGTGCCCCGGCCACCGGTGAGCGCCGCTGTTCCGGCGGTCAGCCCGAGCAGCCACAACAGCACCGCCGTCGCCAGCTTCGCCCAGGCCAGCACGTCCGCCTCGCCGGGCCGGACGATCCCGTCCACGATGACCAGCCGGTCCGCGCCCAGCAGCAGATCCAGCAGCGCGGTCGCCAGCAGCAGCACGGCCACCACCGGAAGCAGCACCGCGAACAGCGGCCGCCGGTCCCGCCAGGCGACCGCGTAGCCCAGGACCACGTTGCCGAGCAGCCCCGGGGGCGGTGAGGAAGACATCAGGCCAGGATAGGGCTTTGATGATCTTGCCGTGACCCCGTCAGCGGTCCGTCCGGTCAGCCGATCGGCTGGTTCGGGGCACCCGCCGGGCGACGGACCGAACCCGTCCACCGGTGACTGCCCGCCGAAGGCCGCCCACGGAAAAGTCGTGGGCATGGCAGTCATCGAGGTCAACGACCTGCACAAGCGCTACGGAGACACCGTCGCTGTCGACGACGTCTCGCTCGCCGTCGAAGAGGGCGAGATCTTCGGCATCCTGGGCCCGAACGGGGCCGGCAAGACCACGACCGTCGAGTGCATCGCCGGACTGCGGGCCCCGGACCGCGGCCGGATCACCGTCCTCGGGCTCGACCCGCAACGCGACCGGGCCGAGCTGACCCGGCAGGTCGGCGTCCAGCTGCAGCTCAGCCACCTGCCCGAACGGCTGCAGGTCGCCGAGGCCCTGGAGCTGTACAGCTCCTTCTACCCCGGCCCGGCCGACTGGCGCACTCTGATGGACGCCCTGGACCTCACGGCCAAGGCCAAGACCCGGTACGACAAGTTGTCCGGCGGCCAGAAGCAGCGGCTCTCGATCGCGCTGGCCCTGGTCGGCAACCCGAGGATCGCCATCCTCGACGAGCTCACCACCGGCCTGGACCCGCAGGCCCGGCGCGACACCTGGGAGCTGATCGAGCAGGTCCGCCGCGGCGGCACCACGATCGTGCTGGTCACCCACTTCATGGAGGAGGCCGAGCGGCTGTGTGACCGGCTGGCGCTGATCACCGGCGGGCGGGTCGCCACCGTCGACACCCCGGCCGGTCTGATCGAGCAGGCCCGCGCCGGGCAGCGGATCCAGTTCCGCCCGTCGCGGCCCTTCGACGACGCGCTGCTGACCGACCTGCCCGACGTCATCCGGGTGAGCCGGCGCGACGACCTGGTCATCGTCGACGGCACCGACGACGCCATCACCGCCGTCGTCATGGTGCTCGCCCAGCACCAGATCACCGCCCGCAGACTGCGGGTGGAGCAGGCCAGCCTCGAGGACGCGTTCGTCGCGCTCACCGGAAAGGAACTCCAATGACCACGACCTGGCGGCTCATCAGGATCGAGACCGTGCTCTCCGTACGCGACAAGGTGGGCCCCCTCTGGGGCGTCTGCTTCCCGCTGGTCCTGCTGGTCATCCTCGGCAGCGTCCCGTCCATGCGCGAACCCCAGGCCGTCAACGGCGGGGTGTCCACCTTCGAGCTGTACGTGCCGGTCCTGGTCCTGTTCAACCTGGCCACGCTGGCGCTGATTGCCCTGCCGAACGTGCTCGCCGGCTACCGGGAGAGCGGGGTGCTGCGCCGCATGCAGACCACACCCGTCGGCCCGGCCCGGGTGCTCGGCGCCCAGCTCGCCGCCAACCTGGCCACCGCGGTCGTCGCCGCCGGGCTGTTCCTCGCCGTCGCCCGCCTGGCGTTCGGTGTCGGCCTGCCCGCCGCGCCGCTCAGCTTCCTCATCGCCTGGCTGCTGGTCGCCGCCGCGGTGATGTCCATCGGCCTGCTCCTCACCGCGCTGGCGCCCGGACGGGCACAGGCCACCGCCCTGGGCACGGTGCTGTACTTCCCGCTGATGTTCTGCGCCGGGCTGTGGATCCCGATCACCCAGATGCCGCCGCTGCTGCGCGACATCAGCCACCTCACCCCGCTCGGCGCCGGGATGCGGGCCTTCCAGGACGCCTACGCCGGTGACTTCCCGTCCGTCCAGCCGCTGCTGATCCTCACCGGCTACGCCGTGGTGAGCGCGCTGGCCGCCGTCCGCTGGTTCCGGTGGGCTTAGGGTGACGACTGTGGACACCGAGGTGAGCAGGGAGCTGCCGCGCCCGCCATGGGTGCTGGTGACCGTCGTGCCGTACGCGTTGCTCGCCCTGCTGACCGTTTTCGCGGTCGTCGACACGTACACCGAAGGCGGCCCTTGGCAGATCGACCTGGCCCTGTGTGCCTTGACCGCCTTGTGGATGCTGGCGATGTTCCCGCCGCGCCCCGGCCGGCTGAGCCGGCCGCCGGTGATGACCGTGCTGTTCCTCGGGCTCGTGCTGCTGAACGCCGTGCTCGTGCTGCGCCAGCCCACGTTCGGGTTCCTGACCACCGCCCCCTACATCTACGCCTTCGCCCTTCTGCCCTGGCCGTGGCGACTGCCGGCGGTCTCGGTCGTGGCGGTGGTCGCCGGGATCGCGCAGGTGTCCGGCGTGGCGAAGTCCGACGCGGCCGGCATCGCGATCACCGTGATCGTCATCGCGGTCAACATCGTCATCATGACCGGCATGGCGTGGGTGCTGCGCATCGAGGAACGCTCCCACGACGACCTGAGCCGGGCGAACCGCCTGCTGGAAGCCTCCCTCGCGGAGAACAACGCGTTGCAGACCCGGCTGCTCGCCCAGGCGCGGGAGGCCGGCATCCTCGAGGAACGCCAGCGGATGGCCCGCGAGATCCACGACACCGTGGCGCAGGGCCTGACCGGCATCATCACCCAGCTGCAGGCCGCCGAGCAGCGGCATGAGGTGCCCGAGCCGTGGCGCCGGCCGTTCGAGGCGGTGAAGCAGCTGGCCCGCGACAGCCTCACCGAGGCGCGGCGCTCGGTCGACGCGCTCCGCCCCGCGATGCTGGAGACCGCCCGGCTCAGCGAGGCGCTCGGCGAGGCCGTCGACCACTGGTCCACGCTGCACGGTGTGCCGGTCCAGGTCACCACGACCGGCACGCCGCGGCCGCTGGCGCCGGAGGCGGAGTTCGCCCTGCTGCGGACCGCGCAGGAGGCGCTGGCCAACATCGCCAAGCACGCGAGCGCGACCCGCGTCGGGGTGACGCTGTCCTATCTGGAGCACGAGGTGGCGCTGGACGTGGTCGACGACGGCGCCGGCTTCGATCCGGCCGGCCCCGGCTCCGGCGGCTACGGCCTTACGATCATGCGGCAGCGGGTCGAAGCGCACTCCGGCACGCTGCAGATCGAGTCCGAACCCGGCGCCGGCACCGGCATCTCGGCCCGCGTCCCCCTGCTGCCCACCGGGAGTCACCGATGAGCGACCACGACATCCGGCTGCTGATCGCCGACGACCACCCGGTCGTGCGGGACGGGCTGAGCAGCATGTTCGCTTCAGCGCCCGGGTTCACGGTGGTCGGCGAGGCAGCCGACGGCGCCGAGGCGGTGCGGATGGCCGCCGCGCTGCACCCCGACGTGATCCTGATGGACCTGCGGATGCCCGGCACCGATGGGCTGACCGCGATCACCGAGCTGGCCCGCACCGGCAACCCGGCCCACGTGCTGGTGCTGACCACCTACGACAACGACGCGAACGTGCTGCCCGCGATCGAGGCCGGCGCCACCGGATACCTGCTGAAGGACTCGCCCCGTGAGGACCTGCTGCGCGGGGTGCGCGCGGCCGCGCGAGGCGAGTCCGTGCTGTCGCCGTCGGTCGCCGTGCGGCTGGTCAACCGGGTCCGCACCCCCGCGCCGCAGCTGCTCAGCCAGCGCGAACTCGAGGTCCTCGAACTGGTGGCGGCCGGCAACACCAACCGGGAGGCGGCGGCCCGGCTGTTCATCACCGAGGCGACGGTCAAGAGCCACCTGCTCAACATCTACGCCAAGCTGGGCGTCAGCGACCGGGCCGCCGCCGTGGCCGAGGGCTACAACCGGCGCCTGCTCATCCCCGACTCACGCTGAGATCCGCATCGGTTCAGTCGAAGATCCATCGCGTCGGTTGGACCTGGTCGGCGGTGGGGAACGCGTACGCCCGTACCGGCACCAGCTCGTAGACCTGATACGGCGGCCCGCCCGAGGTCGGGGCGCCGTAGTCGGCGTCGAGCTCGTCGCCGGCCACCACGGTGGGCCAGCTGAACACCTCCTGCATGGCCTTCGAAGCAAGCCCGAGCCGGTCGGCGCCGGTGACCCGGGTGACCGCGCCCTCGACGGTCAGGTGCACCTTGCCCAGGTCGACGCTGATCGTGGCGTGCGGGTGGCGGTTGAGGTGACGCGTCTTCGCGGCCGAACTCTTCGAGGCGATGAAGAACGACGACCCGCCCCAGGCGGCGAAGACCGGCCGCACATGCGGGCTGCTGTCGTCGTCGCGGACGATGCTGAGCCAGAACGGGCCCACCTCACCGCGGCGCAGGACCGCGCACACCTCGTCCCAGTCGGCGACCGGCAGCGGGCCCGTCCCGTCCGCCGGCTGAACCCCGCGGCCCCGGCGCGGGATGGCCTGGGCGGTCATCGCGCCACCCCCGCCGCCAGCCGCTGGAACTCCACGGACGCCCCGTTGAACAGGAAGTCGAACGACTGCGTCAGCGCGATCGCGGTGAGATCGCGGTGCGGGTCGTTGAACCACGTCGTGCCGTAGCCGCCGTCCCAGCCGTAGCGGCCGGGCGCGGAGATCTCGTCCGGGGTGACACTGACCGCCATGCCGTAGCCCCAGCCCATGCCGGCCAGCGGGAACTGGCCGGTGTCCGCGATCTGCTGCGGGGTCAGGTGGTTGGTCGTCAGCAGCCGGACCGACGCCGCGGACAGCAGGCGCCGGCCACGGTGCACACCCCGGTTGAGCAGGAACCGGCCGAACGCGTGGTAGTCGTCGAGAGTCGACGCCAGCCCCGCGGCCGCGGACGGGAAGGCCGGCGGCCGGGTCCAATCCTCCCGCGGCGAGCCGGGGGCCAGTTCCAGCTCGCCGGTCTGCGGGTTCGCGGCGTACAGGTCGGGCAGCCGCGCGGCCTGCGACCGCGGCAGCGAGAAACCGGTGTGCCGCATGCCGAGCGGCCGGAACAGCCGGGTACGCAGGAAGTCCTCCAACGGCCGGCCGGCTGCCCTGGCCAGCAGCACCCCGAGCACCAGCGCCCCGGTGTTGTACTGCCAGCGATCGCCGGGCTGGTACATCAAGGGCAGGGTGCCGAAGCGCCGGATCCACTCGTCCGGGCTCAGCGGCGTACGCGGATCCGGCTGATCCATCGCCAACTGCAGACCGGCGGCCGCGGTGATGATCGGGTACGGCGGCTGGAAGCTCGGCTCGAAGATGATGCCGTGCCCCATCCGGAAGGTCAGCAGGTCCTCGACCGTGATCGCGCGCCGCGCCGGCACCGTCTGGTCGAGCGGCCCGTCGATGCGGGTCAGCACCCGCCGCCCGGCCAGCTCGGGCAGCAGCCGGTCGACCGGCTCGTCCAGCGCCAGCTTCCCGTCCTCGACCAGCATCATCGCGGCGGCCGCGACAACCGGCTTGGTCAGCGACGCCAGCCGGAACGGCGTGCTGCGCCGCATCGGCGTGGCCCCGTCCAGCGTGGCCGCCCCGATCGTCTCGACGTGCACGCGGCCGCGGTGCGCGACGAGGTAGACGATGCCGGTCATCTCACCCCGCGCGACGCGGGCCGCCATCGCCCGGCGCAGCTCGGTGAGCCCGGACAGCCCGGCCGACGCCGGGCCCGGAGGAATCAACGCCGACGCACCCACCGCGCCGGCACCTGCCAACAGTGTTCGCCTTCGCATAGTCATGACAGTGCAGACCAGCCCAGCGCCGGAAACTCATCGCTATAGGGCGGCACCGAAACAATCAGCCACCTGATCCGCGATCGAGTCTGCGTCGCGATCGCCGTCCACCTCGATCACCGGGATGCCCTGAGCGCGGGCCTGGCGGGCGGCGTCCGCGGCGAGCAGGCGGTCGCGTTCCAGGCGGTTGCGCCGGGCCCGGTCCGGATCGGGCAGGTCGGCGCCGAACGCCACGGCGCGAGCGAGGGTGGCGGCCTGGTGCCGGCGCCAGTCATCGGTCGGGACGAGCACCACCATGCGCCGCGGATCGGCCACGGTCACGACCAGGTCGGGCCGCAGGTTCCACCCGTCGACCACGACCGGGCGTGCCGACACCAGGGCGCGCAGGTCGTCCAGCACCCAGGGGAACTGTTCGGCAACGTTGCCGACGGCCAGATCCGCCATCTCGCGCGGGGAGAGCTCGAGCCAGTACCGCGTCCAGTCGATCGGCGGCTCGCCACGCCGGACCCGTGCGGCGAAGCGCCGATCCTCGTAGGCCCGGGAATCCTGGTAATCGCAGTGCATGTGGGTCAGGCCGTGCCGGCCGGTGAGGATGGCCGCGACGGTGGTCTTGCCGGACCACTGCCCGCCACCGATCCAGAGCGCGTCACGAATGGTCCCGTCCGGAGTCCATCGCATGGCGTCAAGAATGCAGCGAATACCGGGTCTGCTGCCGCCACTCCAGGCCTCATCGGGATCCGGGCCGTCGCCGAACCCCGACGTCACCACCGACGTCGGCGGGCATCTGCGGGTCGGACACGGTAGGCAAGGTGAGCCCGCGCCTTCGCCCGAAGCTTTGCGGAGCCACCCTACGCTCACGACAAGTAGTTCTGCGACTTCAAGGAGTGAACAAATGCAGCCCGATCTTGAGGACCACACACTCACCCGGGCGTCAGCCCAATGAGGTTCCTTGAACAGATCCGGCGACAACGCCTTGCCGCAGTCGCGGCGAGCGGCATCCTCGCAGCGATGTTGTTGGCGCCCACGCTGCTTCTCTTGGTCGTCGACGGATGGGGCCCAAGACTTTCCGCACTGGCGGCCGCTTATCAGGTAGTGGCAGCGGTTGCCGCCGCAGGAGCGCTCGTGGTGGTGGCACTCGCCCTCTCGGCCCAGGGAAAACAGGCGGAGGCGGCGCAGCGTACCGCTATCCGCGCGAGCCAAATCGAGATTCTCTCGATCGCAATGAACGACCCCGCGACCTATCTTGTCTGCTTCGGCCTGAGCGACAATCCTGAGAACCGCACCCGCTTCAAGCGGCAGGCATACACGACGATGCTCCTGCGCCGGACGTTGGACCTGTATCGCATGAGGTGTATGGAAGAGAAGACCATCCGGGCGGAAATCCTGAGACCGCTGTTCTCCACCGGGTTCGGGCTGCAGTACTGGGAGCAGAATCGGACGCTCTGAGCCCCCGAAGAGGTCGGCAAACGCTTCGGTGAGCGCTTCGTCCAGGTGGTTGACGAGGAGTACGCCGCGGCACGAGCATCACAATCTGCCGCCACACCTGTGGGCGCGCCGACATAGCTAACGGCGCCACCCACTCGAACCCGCCTGCCCGGCGGCTACAAGCCCGCGGTTGAATGGCTTCACCCGGACTTCGGTACGTAGGTGAGGTCCATGGTGTCGGTCCGGCCGGACCACGTCAGGGTGAGACGCCAGCAGCCGGCCTGCGGCAGGTCGATGATCGACGGCCCGGGGCCGCCGGCCACGTTCTCGTCGGCGCGCACCTCGGTGCCGTCCAGCACGGCGCTGATCTTCAGGTCGGCGGGCGTGTCGACCGGCTGGCGGGACACCCACAGAATCTTGTTGCTGTGGTCCTCGGCCGGCGGGCTGGTCAGCGGCGCACCGAAGAGGATCGCGACGATCTCGCCCTGATCACCGAGGACATGCTTCGTCCCGCTGCCGTCCCAGCTGAAACCGGCCCGCGCCCACTCCGGCAGCGCCGCAGTGCTGACCGGCGACCCACAGGGCCGCGCCGGCGCCGGCGACGGAGACGGCGGACCGGACGGTTCGCTGGTCGCCGTGCAGCCGGCCAGCAGCAGGAGGGCGAAACCAACGGCGAGACGCTTCACATTCGTTTGACACCGCTCGCGCCGCCCGGGTTCCGCTCAAGGGACGTAGTCGTAGGTGAGGCCGAAGGAACCCCCGTCGACGGTCACGTCCACTGGGTTCACCAGGACGAGGGCGTAGCCGCCGATCCGTGGGCGCACACAGACCCGCATGCGGTCCTCGCCGACGGCCAGGTAGTAGCCCTTCATCCCCTTGCTGGCCCCGGCCATCGACGTCGCGCAGTCCGTGGGACGGTCCACGACCGCATCGACCCGGACGGCGGGTGAGGAGAACCAGAGCTGGCGGGAGGCACCGGTGGTAGCCCCGTCCTTCACGGCGATGTCGGCCACGTCCGCTTCATGAGTGACCCCGGCCTCGGTCGGCCCGAACGCGAACATGACCTCCGCCGCGAGGGTGTTGATCCCGGAGTAAGTGACCGCCGGTGTAGTGCCGCCCATCTGATGCAATCCCTCGACGAGGGGAAGCGCGGGAAAACTCAGCACACCGGCCAGCACCAGGGTGGCCGCGCTGCGCCAGGTCGCCCGGCTGATGCCGAGCGACGCCGGAGCTCCCGATGGTAGGGATTCCGGCAGATCGACCACACGCTTCAGCTGACGTACCTGCTTCTCCGCTGCCTGCACCTTGGAATCGGCTTTGCGCAGCTCGTCCGCGACCTTCTCCGTCTGCTGCGGTGGTGCGCCGAGCCGCCCCAGCATGGAGGTCAACTGGTCGGTCAGCTGCTGACGTTCCTGCCGGGCGCTGTCCAGTTCGGCCCGCAGCGCGGAAAGCTGGTCGCGAAGCTGTGCGTTCTCCGCCTCCGGGTCCCGCTGCAGGGTGGGCGCCACGAGGTTGCGGGCGAAGACGAAGTCGTCGGCGGTGTTCGTGGCTCGTCTGGTCGGCTCCGGCTTGGTCGCGCCGAGCAGGCGGGCGCGGACCTCCTGAAAGATCGGGCTGAGCCGCAGGTATTCGGGCTGTCCGGAGATCCCCTCGTGCAGCACCTCGACGAAGTTGCGGGTGAAGTAGGTCATCGGTTGCGGATCGTCGCCGGGCGTCTCGGCGTAGGCCACGCCGTGCGGACCGCTGGCCGCCATGATGTAGACGCCGTTGGCGACGGCGAGTTCCGCCAGGTCGGTCGATCCGGAAAGGGTGTGCGGGCTGGCGGCCATCCCGGAGTAGCAGCAGTCCAGGATCACGATCTTGATCCGGGCCGGGGAGCTGAGAAGGGCGTGGCGCACCGAGTCGTACATCAGGCTGGTCGCCCGAAGCCGGTAGTTGGAGGTCACGGATCGGCCCAGACACAGGCACAGTTGGAGACTCTCATCGAGCTGGCCGTGCCCGACGAAGTAGAAGAGGGCAACCTCGGTCGCCTCGCCGAAACGCTGCACCAGTTGGTCGGGCAGATCTCCCAGGACAGCCGGATCCGACACGGTCAGCACGTTGCTCGCCGGCCATCCGCAGATGTCGCTGGTCAACAGCTCGTGCATCTGCGTCAGGCTGTTGCGGGCCGCCGGCACCTCGGGGAGCCTAGGGTCCCGATAGGTCCAGGCGCCGACGAGTACGGCACGCGAGTCGTGAAGGGTCGGCCGGTTCATTCCTCGGCAAGGATGCCCCGGATGGCGAGCAACGTCATCACCTGTCCCGCTAACGGGTGAGCAGGCGGATCATGTTCCAGGAGAGGGCGGGGAGCGTGACCCTGCTGCGGCCGTCCTCGACGGTCACGGCGCCGACCTCGTGGGGGACCACGCGGTCCGGAGCATCGGCCGTGTTGACCGCGTCCGGGTCGGCGTCGGCGAGCGCCACATGCGAGCCGGCCACCAGGTCGGGGCAGGCGCGCAGGTCGAGGTCGAGGACAAGGTCCTGCCGCTGGTCGCGGTTGACGGCGAACACCGTTATGGCCGAGCCGTCGTGGACGGCGACGGCGTCGGCCACCGGGACGGTTCCGTACAGCGTTGTCTCGTACGCCGGCGCTTGAAGGTCGGTGTGCAGCACCGTGCCGCGGCCGTGCCGGGAGGTGAGCGCGAAAGGATGGAAGATGGTCTGCCGCCAGGCGGGGCCGCCCGGTTCGCAGCGGATCGGGGCGATCACGTTGACCAGCTGGGCCAGGCAGCCGATCTTGACCCGGTCGGCGTGCCGGAGCAGGGAGATCAGCAGGTTGCCGACCACGACGGCGTCGGCGACCGAGTACGTGTCCTCGATCAGGCGGGGCGCCTCGGCCCAGTCCAGATTGTCCTCGCCGGGGAAGCGGCTCTGGTACCAGACGTTCCACTCGTCGACGGCCAGGTTGATCCGCTTGGTGTGGCCGCCGACGGCGCGGACGTGGTCGCAGGTGGCCACCACGGCCTCGATGAAACGGTCCAGGTCGACGGCGCTGGCCAGGAAGCTGTCCCGGTCGTCGCCGAACTGCTCGTAGTACGTGTGCAGGGAGATGTAGTCGACCTGGGCGTACGTCTGGGTCAGCACCTCGGCCTCCCACGCGCCGAACGTCGGCATGCGCCGGTTCGAGCTGCCGCAGGCGGCGAGTTCGACGGTGGGATCGACCCGGCGCATCGCTTTGGTGGTCTCCGCGGCGAGCCGGCCGTACTCGGTGGCGGTCTTGTGGCCGATCTGCCACGGCCCGTCCATCTCGTTGCCCAGGCACCAGACGCGTACCCCGTACGGATCTGCTGATCCATTGGCCCGGCGCCGGTCGGACCAGGCCGTGCCGGACGGATGGTTGCAGTATTCGAGCAGGTTGCGGGCCGCGTCGACGCCGCGGGTGCCGAGGTTGACCGCCATCATCGGCTCGCTGCCGACCTCGCGCGCCCAGCGCAGGAAGTCGTCGACACCGACCTGGTTGGTCTCGATCGAACGCCACGCGAGATCCAGCCGCCGCGGCCGCGACGAGCGCGGCCCGATGCCGTCCTCCCAGGTGTAGCCGGAGACGAAGTTGCCACCCGGATACCGCAGGATCGGCACGCCCAGCTCACGCACCAGGCCGGCGACGTCGCGGCGGAACCCGGCATCGTCGGCCGCCGGGTGGCCGGGCTCGTAGATGCCGGTGTAGACGCAGCGGCCCATGTGCTCGACGAACGAGCCGAACAGCCGCGGATCAACCTCGGCGACGGTCACCCGGGGATCGAGGCTCAGGGCTGCACGCTGCATGGGTCAGCCTTTCAGACCGGTTCCGGCGATGCCTTCGACGATGCGGCGCTGGAAGAACAGGAAGAGGAGTACGAGCGGAAGCGCACCGAGGATGGCCGAGGCCATCGTGTCCGCGTACCGGATGCCGTAGGTGCCCTGCACGGTGGCCAGCCCGACCGGGATGGTCATCAGCTTCGGGTTGGTCATCACCAGCAGCGGCCAGAGCAGGTTGTTCCAGCTCCAGACGAAGGTGAAGATCGCCACCGCGGCGACCACCGGACGGCTCAAGGGCATGACGACCCGCCAATAGGTACGGAAGAAGCCGGCCCCGTCCACCCGGGCCGCCTCGTCGAGGTCGCGGGGCACCCCGTCGAAGAACTGTTTGAAGATGAAGACCGCGATGGCCGCCGGCACCTGCGGCAGGACCACCGCCCAGTACGTGTTCAGCAGCTGCAGCGCCGCGAACTCCCGGAACTGCGCCACGATCAGCGCCTGCTGCGGGATCATGATGCCGATCAGGACGAACCAGAAGATCAGCCACCGGAACCGGAACCGCATCCGGGACAGCGCGAACGCGGCCATGCTGCCGGTCAGCACCGTCGCCGCCGCGGTCAGGGTGGAGGTGATGAAGCTGGAGGCGTACCAGTTCCAGATCGAACCCTGGCTCAACAGCGTGCGATAGGACTCCAGCGTCGGGTCCTGGATCGCCCAGGTCGGGTTCGTGGTCTCCGAGTTCGGTTTGATCGAGGTGTCCACCGCCCAGGCGATCGGCACCAGCCAGATCACGGCGAAGGCGATGAGCACTCCCGCGCAGGTGGCGTTGAACAGCTTGATCCGCCGGTCGACGGACTCGCGGGTGACAGTGGGCGCGGTGATCGTCGTCATCACAGCCTCTCTTCCTGCCGCCGGGTGAGCACCACCCACACCGTGGAGACGGCCAGTATGAGAAGGAAGAACAGCGTCGAGACCGCGGAGGCGTAGCCCACGCGGAAGTCGGTGAAGCTGACGTCGTAGATGTACTCGAGCGCCGGCCGGGTGCTGAAGTTCGGCCCGCCGCTGGTCATGATGTACATCTGGTCGAACACCTTGAGCGAGGCGATCACCTGCAGCACCACGACCAGTGAGGTGGTGCGGCTGAGCATGGGTACGGTGATCCGGCGCACCTGCTGGACCGGCCCGGCGCCGTCCATCGACGCCGCCTCGTACAGCTCGCGGGGGATGTCCTGCAGGCCGGCCAGGTAGAGCACGAAGTTGAAGCCGAGCGTCCACCAGACGGTGGTCAGGGCGAGGGACCACATCGCCAGGTCCGGGTCGCCGAGCCAGCTGGGCTCGGCGAAGCCCAGGGCGGTCACCATCCGGCTGAGCAGGCCGAGTTCCGGGGTGTACATCCACATCCAGATCAGGGCGACGACCGCGGACGGCAGGATGTACGGCAGGAAGAACGCCAGCCGGAAGAACCAGCGGCCGCGGCGCACCCGGTCGGCCATCAGCGCGAGCAGGAACGCCAGGATCACCAGCGGTGGGGTGGTGAGGATGGTGAACCACAGGGTGTGCCACATCGACGCCCAGAACGCGGCGTCGCCGAGGGCCTCGGTGTAGTTGCGCAGGCCGGCGAAGCTGCCCAGGCCCGGCCGGACCAGGCTGGTGTCGAACAGGCTCATCAGGAACATGTAGAGCGTCGGGCCGATGACGAACAGCAGGTAGAGCACCAGGAACGGCGCCATCATCAGCAGTGCGGGCCGGGTGTGGCCGGGGCTTTCCGCAGTGTCCGGCGGTAGCGGTGTCTCCCCGGTCACCGGGCGGTCCGGTGCGGTGGTCACGGTCATGTCAACCTCCTCAGACCGGCGAGGGCAGGGCCGCGAGGGCGCTGAGACGGGACCGCAGCTGCTCGATCGCGGCCTGCGGGGTGAGCTGGCCACCTTCGACGGCGCCGACGGCCGAACCCATGACGTTCTCGAAGTTGGAGCCGGACCCGGTGTACCAGGCGGGCGGGTCGTAGACGGCGGCGTCGGCCGCGGCCGCGTAGTTCGACTGCGGCGTGAGCTTCCGGTAGGCCTCGCTGTCGGCGACCGGCAGCCAGGTCGGCACGTGCCCGCCCTCGGCCCAGTTCATGCTCTGGTCGAGCAGCGCCTTGACGAAGCCGAGCGACAGGTCGAGCTGGCCGGGGGTCTGGTCGTCGCGGCGGGGCAGCACCAGGGTGTGCGAGTCGGCGTGCACCACGTACGTGCCGCCGAAGACGTTCGGCACCAGGGTCATCCCGAACGGCATCTTGGCGGTCTGGAAGGTGCTGATCTCCCATTCGCCGTTGATGTGGAACCCGGAGGCGCCGGCCGCGAACAGGGCGATCGCGCCCTGGTAGTCGATGCTGCCGGGCATCAGGCGCCGCTCCACGGTGAGCGACCGCAGATACTCCAGCACCTGCAGCGCCTTGGCGTCGTCCAGCACCACCCGGGTGCCGTCGTCGGCGATCACCTCGCCGCCGAGCTGGCCGTACAGGGTGTGGAACAGCCGCCAGCAGGTGGCCGGGTCGGCGTCGATGCCGTGGGTGGCGCCGAACTGGCCGGTGACCTGCTGCGCCTTGGCGAAGGCGTCGGCCAGGGCGTCCGGCCCCTCGATCGGTTTCAGCGCGCCGCCGGCGTCGAGCAGCCCGGCCTCGCCGCAGATGTCGGTGTTGTAGAACAGCACGATCGGATGGGTGTCGAGCGGGATGGCGTACGCCCGGCCGTCGACCAGACCGGCCTCCCACGCCCGTTTGTTGAACATCTCCGGCGCCATGCCGTGCCGGGCCAGGTCCTCGGGGCGCAGTTCCTGCAGCAGGTTGCCGCGCTGCAGGGTGAGCATCCGGGTCAGGTGCGACACGGCGACGTTCGGCGGCTTCGCGCCGACCGTGGCCAGTGACAACTTCGTGTAGTACGGGTTGCCCCAGGCCAGCGTGACCGCCTGCACCGGGGTGCCCGGGTTCGCCGCCCGGTAGTTGGCGACCATCTGCTGCATGCGTACGCCGTCACCACCGCCGAACAGGTCCCAGTACTCGACGGTGCCCTGGTCCAGCGGGGTGTTCGCCAGCCCGGCCACGACCGGTGACGAGCATCCGGCCAGACCGGCGGCCCCGGCGCCGGCCAGCATGCCACGTAGCAGAGTACGGCGATCCATGCGTCAGCCCTCCTGATCTCGCTGATCGACGGGCGCCACTCAGATTAAGACCATGTGACGGGTGGTGACACAGGTGTTGCATGGAGCAGCACAACGGGCCGAGATCAAAACCCGGCGGGGAACCCCTACGATCGCGGGGTGACTACGGCGACAGCTGAGACCGGTATCGATGCCCCGTCGGGCGCAGCGACCGAGCCCGCGGGCGTACGCGGTGTGCCCGCCATCGTCCGAGAGCGGCTGCGGACCCTCGAGAACTGGCTCGACCCGTACTCGTGGCTGGTCACCGCGGTCATTGTGGCGATCGCCACGATCCTGCGCCTGTACGGGATCAGCCGGCCCAACAAGCTGATCTTCGACGAGGTCTACTACCCGACCGACGCCTGGGACATGCTGCAGCACGGCGTCGAGTGGGACCCGGAGAACAACGGCCCGGCGTACGTGGTGCACCCACCGCTCGGCAAATGGCTGATCGCCGCCGGCGAGCAGATGTTCGGCAACACCCCGCTGGGCTGGCGGTTCCCGGCCGCGATCGCCGGCATCCTGATGATCCTCATCCTGATCCGGGTCACCTACCGGATGTTCCACTCGATCGTGCTGGCCGGCATCGCGGGCCTGCTGATGACGCTGGACGGCTTCCAGTTCGTGCTGTCGCGCACCTCGCTGCTCGACATCTTCCTGGGCCTGTTCATCCTGGCGTCGTTCGCCGCGATGGTGCTGGACCGCGACCACTACCGGCGCAGCCTGTTGCGCCAACTCGAAAGCGGTCAGCGGCGCCGGATCGTACCGTGGTGGATGCTCGCCGGTGGTGTGCTCTTCGGCCTGGCCTGCGGGGTCAAATGGAGCGCGCTGTTCTTCCTGCCCTTCTTCGCCGCGCTGATCATCACCTGGCGGGTGCAGGCGCGCCGCTCGGCGGGTCTCCCCCGGCCGGTGCTCTCCGGCATCCTCGGCGGGCTCGGCTGGGGCGTGCTCAGCTTCGTCCTGACCGCCGTGTTCTACCTGACCACCTGGGCCGGATGGTTCCTCACCGACACCGGCTACTACCGGCACTGGCGCGCCGACAACGGCCTCAGTGAGCCACCGGTGCTGGGCGCGCTGCTCAACCTGATCCACTACCACGAGCAGGCGTACACCTTCCACAGCGGCCTGACCAAGACCCACCCGTACCAGTCCTGGCCCTGGCAGTGGCTGCTGCTCGGCCGCCCGGTCGCCTTCGAATGGGTCACCCCGAGCGGCTGCGGCGCTTCCAGCTGCGCCAGCGAGGTGCTGCTGCTGGGCACCCCGATCCTGTGGTGGTCGTTCCTGCCGGCCCTGGTCGCCCTGCTCTGGCTGGCCGTCTCCCGCCGCGACTGGCGCGCCTACGCCATCCTCACCGGCGCCGTGGCCGGCCTGGCCCCGTGGTTCTGGTTCGCGGTGGCCGACGGCCGCACCATGTTCTCGTTCTACGCCCTGCCCGCCCTGCCGTTCCTGATCCTCGCCGTGGTCTACGTCCTGGGCGCCGCCATGACGCCCCCGGACGGCATGGCCGCCGGCTCGCAGCGCACCGACCGCCAGATCATCGGCGCGGTGGCGGTCGGCATCTATGTGGCCGCGGTGGCCCTGTGCTTCGCCTACTTCTACCCGATCTTCACCGGCCAGCTGATCCCCTACGACGACTGGCTGTCCCGCATGTGGCTCGACAGCCGCTGGATCTGAGGCTTCGCAGGATCGCGATAGTCAACTTCTTTACTATGCAACTCGTTACGTATTAGCGTGGCGCGATGACGAGCCGCTACCCCACGCTGCTGAGCCCGCTGGATCTCGGCCACACGGTGCTGCGCAACCGGGTCGTCATGGGCTCGATGCACACCAAGCTCGAGGACCGGAAGCGGGACCTGCCGAAACTGGCGGCGTTCTTCGCTGAGCGCGCCCGCGGCGGGGTGGCCCTGATGGTGACCGGTGGCTACGCGCCGACCTGGCGTGGCTGGCTGGCCCCGTTCGGCAGCCGGATGACCAGCGAACGCCACGCCCTGGCGCACCGGGTGGTGACCGATGCCGTCCACCAGCACGGCGGCAAGATCCTGCTGCAGGTGCTGCACGCCGGCCGGTATTCGTACCATCCGTTCAGCCTCGGCGCGTCGGGCCGCAAGTCGCCGATCACACCGTTCCGGCCGCGGGCGATGAGCACCCGGCAGGTCGACCGGACGGCGAGCGCGTTCGCCCGGGCCGCGCTGCTGGCCCGCCGGGCGGGCTACGACGGTGTCGAGATCATGGGCTCGGAGGGGTACCTGATCAATCAGTTCCTCGCCGCGCGGACGAATGACCGCTCCGACGCCTGGGGCGGCTCGGCCGCGAAGCGGATGCGGTTCCCGCTCGAGATCGTGCGGCGCACCCGGGAGCTGGTCGGCGAGGACTTCATCGTCCAGTACCGGATCAGCCTGCTCGACCTGGTCGACGACGCGCAGACCTGGGACGAGACCGCCGAACTGGCCCGCGAGCTGCAGACCGCCGGGGTGTCGCTGTTCAACACCGGCATCGGCTGGCACGAGGCCCGGGTGCCCACGATCGTCACGTCGGTGCCGCCCGCGGCCTTCGCCTGGGCCACCGGCAAGCTGCGCGCCGAGGTGTCGGTCCCGGTGATCGCCTCGAACCGGATCAACCGCCCGGAGACCGCCGAGCAGATCCTCGCCGCCGGTGAGGCCGACCTGGTGTCGATGGCCCGGCCGCTGCTCGCCGACGCCGAGTGGGTCGCCAAGGCCGCCCAGCAGCGCGAACAGGAGATCATCACCTGTATCGCGTGCAATCAGGCCTGCCTGGACCACACCTTCCGCAACGAGCGGGCCACCTGTCTGCTCAACCCGCGGGCCGGGTACGAGACCGAGCTGGTGCTGCTGCCGACCCGTACCGTCAAGCGGGTCGCCGTGGTCGGCGCCGGGCCGGCCGGGCTGGCCGCCGCGATCGAGACGGCCGGCCGCGGGCACCGGGTGGAGCTGTTCGAGGCGTCCGGCACGATCGGCGGGCAGTTCCGGCTGGCGGCGCGGATCCCCGGCAAGGAGGAGTTCGCCCGCACCCTCGACTACTACCGGCACATGCTCGACCTTCGCGGCGTCGAAGTGCACCTCGGCAGGGCCGCCACGGTCGACGACCTGGCCGGTTTTGACGAGGTCGTAATCGCGACCGGCGTACGGCCTCGGATCCCGCAGATCCCCGGCATCGAGCATCCGAAGGTGCTCACCTACCAGCAGTTGCTGGACGGCGCCGAGGCCGGCGACCGGGTGGCGATCATCGGGGCCGGCGGCATCGGTTTCGACGTCGGCGAGTACCTGCTGCACGAGCCGCACGAACCGCTCGACCAGTGGATGCGCCGCTGGGGCGTGACCGACCCGCAGACCGCGCCCGGCGGCCTCACCACCAAGGTGAAGTCCCCGCCGCGCCGCGAGGTCTACCTGCTGCAGCGCAAGGCCGGCGGGCTCGGCAAGGGCCTGGGCAAGACCACCGGCTGGGTGCACCGCACCACGCTGCAGGACTCCGGGGTCACGATGCTGCGCGCCGTGGAGTACCTGCGCGTCGACGACGAGGGCCTGCACATCTCGGTGCCGACCGACCCGCGCAACCCCAGGTCGCCGCGCGAGACCCGGGTGCTCGACGTCGACACTGTGCTGCTCTGCGCCGGGCAGACCTCGGTCCGCGAGCTGGTCGCCCCGCTCGAACAGCGCGGCGTCAGCGTGCACGTCATCGGCGGCGCGGACGTCGCCGCGGAACTCGACGCCAAACGGGCCATCAAGCAGGCCACCGAACTCGCCGCCACCCTGTAGAACCGGAGCCACCATGAAGTACGTGACCACCGAGGTCGGGAACGGGATCGCGCAGGTCCGGCTCAACCGGCCGGACAAGCTCAACGCGCTCACCCTCGACACCCTCGACGATCTGATCACCACGGCCCGGGGGTTGCGCCGCGACCGTACGCTGCGCGCCGTCGTGATCGCCGGCGAGGGCGACTCGTTCTCCTCCGGACTGGACATGGCCACGGTGCTGCGGACGCCCGGCCGCATCGTGAAGGCGTTCCTTCCCGTACCGTGGCGGGGCACCAACCGCTTCCAGGAGGCCTGCTGGGCCTGGCGGCGGCTGCCGGTCCCGGTCATCGCCGCGGTGCACGGCCACTGCTACGGCGGCGGCCTGCAGATCGCCCTGGCCGCCGACTTCCGGTACGCCACCCCGGACTCACGCTGGTCGGTGCTGGAGGGCAAGTGGGGCATCATCCCCGACATGAGCGGCATCCGCACCCTCACCGAGGTGCTCGGCCCCGACGTCGCGAAGCGGCTGACGATGACCGCCGAACAGTTCTCCGGTACCGAGGCCCAGCGGCTCGGCCTGGTCACCGAGCTGCACGACGAGCCGGTCAAGGCCGCGACCGCCTTCGCCGAGACCCTGCGGACCAAGTCGCCGGACGCGCTCGCCGCCGCCAAACGCCTGATCAACGGCGCGCTGACGGCCAGTGCCCGGCGAACCTTCGCCCGCGAGCGGCGCGAACAGATTCGGTTGCTGCGCCTGCCGAACACGAAGATCCAGCGCAAAGCCGTCGCCACGAAGAGCACCGCCGAGTTCGGGCCGCGGGCCCGGTGAGCGCACGCCCGTAGGATGCCAGCGTGGCCTTGAGGAACGCGCTGCTGGCGGCGCTGATCGACCGGGAGTCGTCCGGGTACGACCTCGCCAAGCAGTTCAGCGTGTCGGTGGCCAACTTCTGGACCGCCACCCCGCAGCAGCTGTACCGCGAGCTGGAGAAGATGCAGGCCGACGGCCTGCTCTCAGCCCGGGTGGTCAAGCAGGACAGACGCCCGGACAAGCGGCTCTTCTCGGTCACCGAGCAGGGCCGCGCCGCGCTGTACGCCTTCACCCAGCGCGACCCGAAGCCGACCACCGTACGCGACGAGCTGCTCATCCAGGTCGAGGCGCTGGCCCACGCCGACGTACCCAGCGTCCGGTCCTCGATCGAAGCCCATCTCAAGACCAGCCGGCAGCGGCTGGAGACCTACGAACGGTCCCTGGCCGACATCCTCGGCAGCCGCAGCCACGACGAGTTCCTGGCCACCGGCAACCGGATCGGCCCGTACCTGACCCTGCAGCGGGGCATCAGCTTCGAACGGGAGAACATCACCTGGGGCCGGCTGGCCCTTGACATTCTCGCCCGACGTTTTCCGGACTCCTAGTCATCCAGGGCGGCCGCGGCTCCGAACCATTGCCATGGCTGAGCATGGCATCGGAGGGCGTCGGGAGCATCTGGCCGCTGTGCCCGGCGGCCCGCCCGTGCAGGACGCGGGTGAGCTGCTGCAGGCCGTGGCCCTCGGCGACGAGAAGGCGTTCGGCACGTTGTACAACCTGGTCGCGCCGCGCGTCTACGGGCTGATCCGGCGCGTGCTGCGCGATCCGGCGCAGGCCGAGGAGGTCGCGCAGGAGGTGCTGGTCGAGGTCTGGCGCTCGGCCGCCCAGTTCGATCCGCGGCGGGGGTCGCCGACCGCGTGGGTCTTCACCATCGCGCACCGGCGCGCGGTCGACCGGGTACGCGCCGAGCAGGCCGCGTCCGACCGGGCGTACCGGGCCGGGGTCGCCTCGGTGGACACCCCGTACGACGAGGTGGCCGACGAGGTTGCGGTGCGCTGGGAACGCCGCCAGGTGCGGTTCTGCCTGGACAACCTGACCGACCTGCAGCGCCAGGCGGTGACCCTGGCCTACTACCAGGGCCACAGCTACCCGCAGGTGTCCGAGCTGCTCGGGGTGCCACTGCCCACGATCAAGTCCCGCATGCGCGACGGTCTCATCCGCTTGCGGGACTGCCTCTCGGCGGGGGTGGCGGCATGAGCGACGAGGTGCACTCGCTGATCGGGCCGTATGCGCTGGACGCCCTGGACGACATCGAACGTGCCGCGTTCGGCCGGCACCTGCGCGAGTGCGAGATGTGCCGGATCGAGGCGGACGAGCTGCGCGCGGCCGCGGCCCGCCTGGCCGACGGCGCCTGGTCGGTGCCCCCGCCGCGGCTACGCGACAACGTCCTGGCAGCCATCGCGAACACCCGGCAGGTCCCGCCGACCCGTCCGGCGCCGCGCCGGGGCCGGCAGCACCTGCGCCTGATCGCCACGGCCGCCGCCGTGCTCGCCGCGGCCGGGGTGGGCGCGAGCGTCTACACCGTTCAGGATCAGCGGGTACGCCGCGCCGAGACGAGCGCCGAGGCGGCGAGCAACCGCGAGGCCCGGGTCCGCGCGATCCTGGCCGCACCCGACGTGATGGTCCGCCAGGAGCCGCTGACCGCCGGCGGACAGGTCACCGTCGCCAGCTCCCGGCTGTACCAGGCCGGGGTGATCATGCTGGCCGCCGACGGCGCGCCGCGGGACGGCCGGGTGTACCAGCTCTGGACGATCCGGTCCGGGGCTGCGGCGTCGGCCGGTGCGCTCGGTGAGGGACAGACGGCCGCCGTACAGCTGGTGGACGGTCTGCCGGGGGCGGACGTGGGGGTGACGATCGAGCCGAGCCCGGGATCCGCGCAGCCGACCGGCCGCCTGCAGGCGCTGGTGCCGTTGACCTGAGTGCGCGGGGTTGATCCGGGCCGTACGGGGTACCGGGGCGCTCATGCGTCTCACCGTCAACGGCATCGAGCACGATCTGGACATCGATCCGCGTACCACCGTGCTCGACGCGCTGCGCGAGCACCTCGATCTCACCGGCGCCAAGAAGGGCTGCGACCACGGGCAGTGCGGCGCCTGCACGGTCCTGCTCGACGGGCGCCGGGTGAACAGCTGCCTGCTCCTGGCCGTCGCCCACCAGGACGCACGGATCACCACGATCGAAGGGCTCGGCGAGGCCGGCGAACCGGTGCAGCGCGGCTTTCTCGACCACGACGGTTTCCAGTGCGGCTACTGCACGCCGGGGCAGATCTGCTCGGCGGTCGGCATGCTCGACGAGGTGGCCCGCGGCTGGCCCAGCGCCGCGACGCCGGCCGAAGGCGACGATCTGCTCAGCGATGCGGAGATCCGCGAGCGGATGAGCGGCAACCTCTGCCGCTGCGGCGCCTACCCCAACATGGTGCCGGCGATCCGGCAGGCGGCGGGCCGATGAAGACCTTCGATTACCGTACGGCCACCGCGCTCGACGACGGTCTGGAACCAGGCGCCGTCTTCCTGGCCGGCGGCACCAACCTGGTCGACCTGATGAAACTCGGCGTCGCCACCCCGGACATGCTCGTCGACGTCAACCGGCTCCCGCTCGGCGAGGTCACCGAGACACCGGACGGCGGTCTGCGGATCGGCGCGGCGGTGCGCAACAGCGACCTGGCCGCCGACCCACGGGTGCGCAGCGCGTACCCGGTGCTCAGCCAGGCCCTGCTGGCCGGCGCCTCCGGGCAGCTGCGCAACATGGCCACCACCGGCGGCAATCTGCTGCAGCGCACCCGCTGCCCGTACTTCATGGACGCGAGCAAGCCGTGCAACAAGCACGCGCCCGGCTCCGGCTGCCCGGCCCGCGACGGCGACCACCGCAACCTGGCGATCCTCGGCGGCTCGCAGGCCTGCATCGCCACCCACCCGTCGGACATGGCGGTCGCGCTGGCCGCGCTCGGTGCCGTGGTACACGTCGACGGGCCGGCCGGGCCGCGCAGCATCGCCGTCACCGATCTGCACCGGCTGCCCGGCGACACGCCGGAACGCGACACCGTCCTCGAGCACGGCGAGCTGATCACCGCCGTGGAGCTGCCGGCGCTGCCGTTCGCCGCCCGGTCCGCCTATCGCAAGGCCCGCGACCGGGCGTCGTACGCATTCGCGGTCGGCTCGGTCGCCGCCGCGCTGGACGTGGCCGACGGCGAGGTCCGGGACGTGCGGCTGGCGTTCGGCGCAGTCGCCCCGAAGCCGTGGCGGGCGTTCACCGCTGAGCAGCAGCTGCGCGGGCGGCCGGCCACCAAGGAGGAGTTCCTGGCGGCGGCCGACGCCGAGCTCGCCGGGGCGCAGCCGTTGCGCGACAACGCGTACAAAATCAGTCTTCTGCGCAATCTGACCGCCGCGGTCCTCGCCCGGCTGGCGGAGGAGGTCCGATGACCGCGACGATGCCCGGCGCGGTCGGCGCGCCGCTGGCGCGCCTGGAGGGTCCGGAGAAGGTTTCCGGCACGGCCCGGTACGCCGCCGAGTATCCGCAGGACGACGTGGCGTACGGATGGGTCGTGCAGTCCCCGGTGCCGTGCGGCCGCCTGGACGCCGTGCTCGCCGACCCGCTGGCGGACGCGGTCGCGGTGCTCTGGCACGGCAACGCCCCGCAGCTGACCGCGGTGGAGGACCCCGAGCTCGCTGTGCTGCAGTCGGCGCGGATCAGCTACCGCGGCCAGCCGGTTGCGCTGGTGGTCGCCGACACCCTGGAAGCGGCCCGCCGGGCCGCGCAGGTCCTGCAGCTCGACATCACCGCGGAGGAGCACGACGCGGTCCTGCGCACCGACCACCCTGATCTGTACGCCCCGGAGACGGTCAACCCGGGTTATCCCACCGAGACCACGGCCGGTGACGTCGAGGCCGCGCTGGCCACCGCGCCGGTGAGCGTGGACGTCACCTACCGCACACCGGCGCTGCACAACAACCCGATGGAACCGCACGCCACCATCGCCCGGTGGGACGGCGACGACCTGGTCCTGCACGACTCCAACCAGCATCCGTCCGGCGTCGCCGCGACCGTCGGCGAGGTGTTCGGCCTGCCGCCCGAGCGGGTGCACGTGATCACCGAGCACGTCGGCGGCGGCTTCGGCTCCAAAGGCACGGCCCGGCCCAACGCGGTGCTGGCCGCCCTCGCCGCGAAGGTGACCGGCCGCCCGGTCAAGGTGGTGCTCCCCCGCCAGGCGATGTTCAGCGTCGTCGGGCACCGCACCCCGACCGTCCAGCGGCTGCGGCTCGGCGCCGAGGCGGACGGGACGCTGACCGCGATCGAGCACGTGGCGTACTCGCAGACCAGCCGGCTCTACGAGTTCGCCGAGCAGACCGCGGTGACCACCCGGCACATGTACGCGGCGCCGAACCGGCGTACCGCCCACCAGCTGGTGCGGCTGGACATGCCGACGCCGCGCTGGATGCGCGCGCCCGGCGAGGCGCCCGGCATGCTCGGCCTGGAATGCGCGATGGACGAGCTCGCCGCCGAACTCGGCATGGACCCGATCGAGCTGCGCATCCGCAACGAGCCGGCCGTCGAACCGGAGGGCGGCACCCCGTTCACCAGCCGGCACTACGTCGAGTGCCTGCGCGCCGGCGCCGAGCGTTTCGGCTGGTCCGGCCGGGATCCGCGGCCCCGGCAGCGGCGCGAGGGCGACTGGTGGATCGGCACCGGGGTGGCGGGCGCGAGCTATCCGACGATGGCGCAGCCGTCGACCGCCCGGGTGCGGGCGCTGGACGACGGCACGTTCGAGGTGGCCATCGGCGCCGCCGACCTGGGCACCGGCGCGCGCACGATCCTCACCCAGATCGCGGCGGACGCCCTCGAGGTGCCGGCCGAGCGGGTCCGGATCCGGATCGGCGACAGCACCCTGCCGAAAGCGTCGGTGGCCGGCGGCTCGTCGGGCAGCGCATCCTGGGGCTGGGCGGTCACCGGCGCCTGCCGCGAGCTGCGCTCCTCGGGACAGTCCGAGGCCACCTTCGACACCACCGAGCAGGTGCAACAGCAGGAGACCGAGGGACGGCACGCCTTCGGCGCACACTTCGCCGAGGTACGCGTGGACGCCGTCACCGGCGAGGTCCGGGTCTCCAGGATGTTCGGCATGTTCGCCGCCGGACGGATCCTGAACCCGCGGACCGCCCGCAGCCAGTTCCTCGGCGGCATGATCATGGGGATGGGCATGGCCCTGCACGAGGAGGGCGTCCTCAACCCGGCCATGGGCGCCTGGGTCAACCACGACCTGGCCGGCTACCACATCCCCGCGCACGCCGACGTGGAGCAGATCGACGCCGCCTGGCTCGACGAGACCGACGACCAGATCAACCCGATGGGCAGCAAGGGCATCGGCGAGATCGGCATCGTCGGCTCCCCGGCCGCCATCGTCAACGCGGTCTGGCACGCGACCGGCGTACGGGTGCGCGACCTGCCGGTACGCCTCGACAAGCTGCTCGGGAGTGCTTGACAAGCTGTCGGCATGTCAGCCACCGCCCTCGTCACCGTCCTGGAGCTGATCGGGCTCTACGTGTTCGCCACCTCGGGCGCCCTGATGGCGATCCAGAAGGGCTTCGACGTCGTCGGCATCGCGATCCTCGCACTGCTGACCGCGCTCGGCGGCGGCGTCGTCCGCGACCTGATCATCGGAGAGACGCCGCCGGCCGCCTTTCGCGACGTGATCTACCTGGTGATTCCGCTGGTGGCCGCGGCGGTGACGTTCTTCGCCCATCCGCTGATGGACCGGCTGGCGTTCACCGTGCTGGTCTTCGACGCCGCCGGGCTCGGCCTGTTCTGCGTCACCGGCACCCTGAAGGCGCTGCACTTCGGGCTCGGCGCGGTGCAGGCGGTGCTGCTCGGCGTCATCACCGCCGTGGGCGGCGGCGTGCTGCGCGACATCACCGCGCGGGAGACGCCGGCGCTGGTCCGGGTCGAAACTGATCTGTACGCCATTCCGGCCGCCGCCGGCGCGGTGCTCATCGTCGTCGCCCACCACGCCGGCTGGCCCATGCCGGTGGTGGCGACCGGCGCCGCGGCCGGCGTCTTCGCCTTCCGCATCGTCGCGATGCTGCGCCACTGGACCGCCCCGGGCGCCTACAACTGGCGGCGCAGTCAGCCCGAGTAGGTGTCGAACAGGGCGTTGCGGAAGACCAGCCGCGGGTCCAGCCGGGCTTTCGCGGCCATCGCCGCAGTCCAGGCCGGGTACGCGCGACGCAGCTGCGCGGCGGTGGCATGCACCCGGTACGGCAGGTAGAAGGTCCCGCCGGCCCGGTCCGCCGCGTCGATCAGCGCCCGGGTCAGCTCCCGCATCCGCCCGTCCGCCGCCGCGGTCCGCTCCTGCCGGAAGTTCATCACCAGGCCGAACACGTCCTGCCGGGCGTACGCGAGCACGCTGCGGGTGTCCCGCCGCACATCGCGCACGGTGACGTTGAGCAACTCGACTCCCCCATCAGCGATGAGGGGCCGCGCGGCCTGGACGAACTCCCACAGCCGCTGCCGCGGGACGAAGTACTCGTGCAGGATGTCGCTGGTCTGCTCGGAGTGGTCGGCGAAGACCGCGGCCGGCTGGTTCTGGATGGTGTTGCGGCTCATCGGGCGCGCCAGCCAGGGCGCGGCCTCCCGCTCCAGGTGCCAGCGCAGCGTCTTGCCCAGGCCGCTGCCGGCCGAGTTGCGGAACACGGCGCGCTGCAGCTCCGGCGCGGCGGGCCGGGTCAGCGGAAGCACCGCGCCCACGGTTCCCGCCTCGGGCTCGAACCGCACCAGGATCGCCTCGGCCAGGAAGTTACGCGGATCCACCGACAGCCGGCCGTACGCCATCTCGCTGCCCTCGTCGACCAGCGCCGCGAACGTGGCGGCGTAGTCGCTGGTCCGCACGGCATGGAAACTCGGCCGGTAGATCGCGTTGGGCCACACCTCCAGGTCGGCGTCAAGGATCACACCGAACAGGCCGTAACCGCCCAGCACCAGGCCGAACAGCTCGGCGTTCTCGCCCGGCGAGCAGGTCAGCACGTCGCCGGAGGCGGTGAGCAGCCGCAGCCGCCGTACCGTGCCGGCGATCGGCGGGTGCCCGGCGTGCCAGCCGTGGCAGTTGACGCTCAGCGAGCCGCCGACCGAGAAATCGTGGTTCGACTGCATGACCTTCGGCGACAGGCCGGCGGCGTTGAGCACCGGGATGAGCTCACGCCAGGTGGCTCCCGCGCCGACCCGGACGACCTGGGCGGCGCGGTCCAGCTCGATCCGGTTCATCGGCCGGGTGTCCAGCACCCAGCCGCCCGCCAGCATGCTCTGGCCGCCCATCGAGTGCCGGACGCCCGCGACGGCCAGCGGCGGGTCCTGGCCGGCGGCGATCCGGCGCAGCAGCGGGGCCACGGTCCCGGCGGTGTCCTCGGATGACGCGTCGGCGAACAGCACACCGCGTACTGATGTGGGGTTGAGTCTGCTGGCGTCGTCGAGCAACGCGCCCGGCGCCGCGCTGCCGGAGATCTCCCCCGGCTCAGCCCACCGCGTGGCGGCGAGGGTTCCCGCGCTGCCCAGGGCCAGTGCGGCGGCCGCGGTCGCGCCGTGGGTCAGGACCTGTCGCCGTGTCGGGCGCTGTCGACCCATGATCACGCCGCCGAGTACACCACAGCGGCCCGGGTCACGTTAGGCCGGCCGGAAGGGTGGGCATAGGAACAAGTGGAACACCGTACTCGAGAGCAACAGGGAAGGCATTCGATGACCACCTACGACAGCACTGTCGGTGCCCGACAGAACTTCGCCGCAGGTTCCGGCACCGTCGAGGCCACCCAGGACGAGCTCAACGGTTCGCGCCTGGCCTCGGCCGGGCAGGCGGCCCGTAAGCGCCCCGGCATCACCTCGGCGGCTGTTGCCGCCGTCGCGGCGGTCGCCGCGGCCGGCGTGATCGGCGGCCGCAAGGTCGCGCAGGCGCGCCGCCCGCAGAGCCGCTGGCAGCGCATCGCGAACCGCGGGCAGAGCGTCCTGCACCGCGGGCAGAGCCTTCTGCGCCGCGGTCGCTGATACCGGCGTTCCGATGGGCCGCAGCCGATTCCGGCTGCGGCCCATCGCCGTCTCCGCCCGGCTGACATGATCCCCCGGTCGATCACCGCACGGCCGCTCGCCGAAAACGTGCCGCCGGTCATGATGCTGCTGCCGCCGGCCGGCGTGGACTTCGAGGAGATCATCCTGCGCCCGACCGGTGGCCGGTAGCGCCGAAGGGGTGTTCGGCACGTTCGTTCTCCCGTGCACTTGCCTATTCGACAGAATCTAGTAAACCTATAGGCATTGCGCTGAATGAAAGGGCCGCCATGTCGCTCAAGTTCCACTGGTTCCTCCCGACGAACGGCGGCGACGGCCGGCACGTGGTCGGCGGTGGTCACGGCCTCGCGGCCGGCAGCTCCGGCCGCCCCGCGGACGTCGCCTACCTGAGCCAGGTGGCCCGCGCCGCCGAAGACAACGGCTTCGCAGCCGCGCTGACCCCCACCGGCGCCTGGTGCGAGGACGCCTGGCTCAGCACCGCGCTGCTCAGCCAGAACTCCACCCGCCTGAAGTTCCTGGTCGCCTTCCGCCCCGGCCTGGTCTCGCCGTTCCTGGCCGCACAGATGGCCGGCACCTTCCAGAACATGACCGGCGGCCGGCTGCTGCTCAACGTGGTCACCGGCGGCGAGAGTCACGAGCAGCGGATGTACGGCGACTACCTGGACAAGGACGCCCGCTACCAGCGCTGCGACGAGTTCCTGGAGATCGTGCGCCGGCTCTGGGCGGGCGAGACCGTCGACTTCCACGGCGAGCACCTCTCCGTCGACGCCGCCACGCTGGGCCAGATCCCGGACCCGGTCCCGGACATCTACTTCGGCGGTTCCTCACCGGCCGCCGGCATCGTCGCGGCCAAGCACGCCGACGTGTACCTGACCTGGGGCGAGCCGCCGGCCGCGGTGGCCGAGAAGATCGCCTGGATCCGCAAGCTCGCCGAAAAGCAGGGCCGCGGGCCGGACAACCGGCCGATCCGGTTCGGCATCCGAATGCACACCATCACCCGCGACACCGCCGAGGAGGCCTGGGCGGAGGCGAACCGGCTGCTCGCCGGGATCTCCCCGGAGACCATCACCAAGGTCCAGCAGGGCCTGCGGCTCAGCGAGTCGGAGGGCCAGAAGCGGATGCTGGAGCTGCACGGTGGCCGCACCGACGACCTGGAGATCTACCCGAACGTCTGGGCCGGGGTCGGCCTGGTCCGCGGCGGCGCCGGGACCGCGCTGGTCGGCAGCCACGAGCAGGTCGCCGACCGGATCGCCGAGTACGCCGCGCTCGGCATCGAGGAGTTCGTGCTCTCCGCGTACCCGCATCTGGAGGGCGCGTACTGGTTCGGCGAGGGCGTGCTGCCGGTGCTGGCCGAACGCGGCCTGTGGAAGGACGAGCGGCCCCGCCGCAATCACAGCAGCACGGTGCCTTTCGCCACCGCGGGACGGGCCCGGCCGTGACCACCTTCGCCACCAACCAGGATCTCGACCCGTCGCGGCTGCGCCAGGCGTTCGGCGTCTTTCCCAGTGGTGTGGTGGCGCTGGCGGCGTCGGTCGACGGCGAGCTGGTGGGGCTGGCCGCCAGTTCGTTCACGTCGGTGAGTCTCGATCCGCCGCTGGTTTCGGTGTCGATTGCGCGTACCTCGAAAACCTGGCCCGACCTGCGCCGCGCCGCCCACCTCGGGGTGACCGTGCTGGCCGCACACCACGGCGCGCTGTGCCGGCAGCTGGCCGGCCCGGTCGAGCACCGCTTCGACGGAGTCCGCGCCTCGGTGACCGAGGCCGGCGCCGTCACCGTCGACGACGGCCTGGCCCACTTCGACTGCTCGATCTACCGGGAGGTCGAGGCCGGCGACCACGTCATCGTGCTGCTGCGACTGCACGCCGTGAACCACACAGCGGACCAGAACGGCGGCCCGCTGGTCTTCCACCGATCCGCATTCGGGCGTCTGTCGCCCGGCTGAGGAAGCGTACTCTCCGGAGTGGTTGCCGAGGGGGTGGTCGGCCGTGGCGGACTGGCTGGAACCGTTCGTCGCCCGGATCAACAGCGCCGGCGACCTGGACGCGGCGCTCGACGTCATGCGGCGGCAGGACCGGCGCGACGGCGTGCCCGAGGTGGGCCGGGCCGCCCGGCAGGCCGAGCTGGGGCACGCGCTCTTCCTGCGGTACGAGCAGCGCGGCCATCGCCGGTCCCTCGACGCCGCGCTGCGCACGATGGAGTCCGCCGACCCCGGCGAACTGGCCGACAACCTCGGCGGCGTTCTCCTGCGCACCTACGAGCTGGACAGCGCCCCGGCCCTGCTGGACCGCTCGATCACCTCGTACACCGAGGCGGTCCGCCGCACGCCGGCCACCGCGCCCGAACGCTCCGGCCGGCTGAGCAATCTCCGACGACTCCCCGGAACTGGCCCGCCGGCTGGTCAGCCTCGGGTACGGCCTGCTGCGCCGCGACGGCGCCACCGACGCGGACCGGGCCGCCGAGCTGCTCGAACGGGCGGTGGAGCGGACTCCCGGCGACTCGCCCGACCTGCCGCGCCGGCTCAACATGTACGGCGCGGCTCTGATCCGTCAGGCGGCCGATCCGCCCCGGGCCACCGCGACACTGCGCCGGGCCTGCGAGTCCGCCTTGGTGATCGACCCGCAGACCGCGCTCTTCTCGGCACGTCTCTGGGGCTGGTGGGCGGAGAACCGGCAGGTCTGGCCGGAGGCGGCCGAGGCGTACGGTTTCGGTCTGGCCGCGATGCGCACGCTGGTCCGCGTTCAGCTGGTGCGCACCGAGAAGGAGAACTGGCTGCGGGAGACCGCCGGCCTGGGCACCGAGGCCGCCTACGCCCACACGGCCGCCGGCTCGCCGCACGAGGCAGTGGTCGCCCTGGAGCAGAGCCGGGCCGCCCTGCTGGACGAAGCGCTGCAACGCGAGCGCGCCGACCTCGATCAGCTGCGCGGCACCCAGTGGGAGCCCTTGATCGACCGGTACGTGCAGGCGGCCGTCCGCGAGCGCGACCTGCAGGCTCTGCCGGTATCTGAAATGCCGGTCGTTGCCCGGCCGCACACGGTGGGCTGAGGCTTCGGGGGACGGAAGGGAGAAGTCCATGACCGTTCCCACCGCGCCGCCACCGGCCGAAGCACCCGGCGGCGGCCCGGAGAAGATTGACGCCGAGACCCGGGTGGAGCTCTACCGCACGATGGTGCTGGTGCGCGCCTTCGAGGAGGCGATGCTGCGGGAGTACCACGCCGACAAGGGTCCCGGTTTCGACATCGGCAAAGGCCTGGTGCCGGGTGAGATGCACCTGGCCGCCGGGCAGGAACCGGTCGCCGCCGGCGTCTGCGCGCACCTCAGCACCGACGACGCGGTCACCGCCACGCACCGCCCGCACCACTTCGCCATCGCCCACGGCATCGACCTGCGCCGGATGACAGCGGAGATCTTCGGCCGCGAGACCGGGCTGGGCCGGGGCCGCGGCGGGCACATGCACCTGTTCGACCCGCAGACGCATTTCTCCTGCTCCGGCATCATCGCCGAGGGCTATCCGCCGGCGCTCGGGCAGGCCTTCGCGTTCCAGCGCCGGGGCACCGACCGGATCGCGGTCGCGGTCACCGGCGAGGGCGCGGCCAACCAGGGCGCCTTCCACGAGTCGCTGAACCTGGCGGCGCTGTGGAAGCTGCCGGTGGTGTTCATCGTCGAGGACAACGACTGGGGCATCTCGGTGCCACGATCGGCGTCGACCAGCGTGCCGTCGAACGCGGCCCGCGCCGCCGCCTACGACATGCCCGGCGAGCGGGTCGAGGACAACGCGGTCGAGGCCGTGTACGCGGCGGCCGGCCGCGCAGTCGCGCGGGCCCGCGCCGGCGACGGGCCGAGCCTGATCGAGGTGCACACGTTGCGGTTGTGGGGGCATTTCGAGGGCGACGCCCAGGGCTACCGCAAGGACATCGAGGACGTTCCGGGCCGCGATCCGATTCCGACGTACGAGCGGACGCTGCGCGAAGCCGGCCTGCTGGACGACGACGCGGTCTCGCAGTTGCGGGCGTCGGCTGCCGCCCACGTCGAGGACGCGGTGACGTTCGCCAAGGACAGTCCCGCGCCGGATCCGGCGGAGGCGCTGCGCTACGTGTTCGCCGGGGGTACGTCATGACGGCGACGGCGGAGACCCACCGGCTGACCACGGCGAAAGCCATGGTCGACGGCATCGCGGCGGAGATGGAACGCGACCCGTCGGTCTTCTACCTCGGTGAGGACGTCGGCGCCTACGGTGGCATCTTCGGATCGTCGACCGGCCTGCTCGACCGGTTCGGCGCGACCCGGGTGATCGACACGCCGATCTCGGAGACCGCGTTCATCGGGCTGGCCGTCGGCGCGGCGGTCGAGGGGATGCGGCCGATCGTCGAGCTGATGTTCGTCGACTTCTTCGGCGTCTGCATGGATCAGATCTACAACCACATGGCCAAGATCTCGTACGAGTCGGGCGGCAACGTCCGCGTGCCGATGGTGCTGACCACCGCGGTCGGCGGCGGCTACAGCGACGGCGCGCAGCACAGTCAGTGCCTGTGGGGCACGTTCGCGCACCTGCCCGGGATGAAGGTCGTGGTGCCGAGCAACCCGTACGACGCCAAGGGCCTGATGATCTCGGCGATCCGCGACGACAGCCCGGTCGTCTACATGTTCCACAAGGGCGTCATGGGTCTGGCCTGGATGGCGAAGAACCGGCGCGCGATCGACGAGGTGCCGGACGAGGCGTACACCGTACCGATCGGCAAGGCCCGCATCGCCCGCCCCGGCGCCGCGGTGACGGTCGTGACGGTCTCGCTGTCGGTGCACCACACCCTCGACGTCGCGGAGAAGCTGGCCGGCGAGGGCATCGACGTCGAGGTGATCGATCTGCGCAGCCTGGTCCCGCTGGACCGCGACGCCATCGTCACCTCGGTCCGCAAGACCGGCCGCCTCGTGGTCGTCGACGAGGACTACCTGTCGTTCGGCCTGTCCGGCGAGGTGGTGGCCTCGGTGACCGACGTGGACCCGTCCCTGCTGCGCGCCCCGGTGGCCCGGGTCGCCGTTCCGGACGTGCCGATCCCGTACGCGCACTCCCTGGAGTACGCGGTGCTGCCCCGCCACGACCGCATCGAGGCCGCCATCCGCGACGTGGCCGCGGCATGACCGAGGTCCTGTTCCCAGCGCTGTCGAAGGAGGATCCGGCAGCGCTGGGCGTCCTCACCACCTGGTTCGTCACCGACGGCGACCAGGTCACGGCCGATCAGCTGCTGGCCGAGGTCCAGGTCGACAAGGTCTCGGTCGAGGTCCCGTCCCCCATCACCGGCGTCATCCATCTGCTGGTCGACGAGGAGGCGGAGGTCCGCCAAGGCAGCCCCATCGCCACCATCGCGGGTGGTTAGGATGACCGCATGAGCGCCGAGGCAGTTGGCAGGTCTTTCCCTGCAGCCGTCACGCTCGATGATCTTGCGGCGATGAATGCCGCCGACCGGTTCGGCCATCGGTACGAGCTGAGCCCCGAGGGAGCGTTGTCGGTCATGCCCCCGGCCGATTCAGAGCACGCCGCGATCGCAAGCCGCTTGTTCGCCTGGCTGATCCTGGCCGGGCTGCCAGCAGAGCAGATTCTCCAGACGGTCGGAGTCAAGCTGCCAGGCCCGGCAGGTGAGGGTGGCCGTATCCCCGACCTGACGATCTGGTCGGCGCCCCAACCGCGCAGTGTCTGGCTGCCGTTGACCGACCTGCTCGTGGCAGTCGAAATCGTTTCGCCGGGCTCCGCCGCGATGGACGAGGTCGTCAAGGTGCGGGAGTACGCCGAGGCCGGAATCCCGCGGTACTGGATGGTCGAGCGGGACGCCGCGCAAACCGTGACGCTGCATGTGCTCGGCTCAGACGGCGTCTATGCGGTCGCCGCCAAGATGCCGCTTGCCTGGCTGCTGCAGACCGCACCGGCCGACCACCACATCGGCGCCTGATCGGTCAGGTGAGGCCCTCGCCCACCCGCAGGCGGCCGGGTTGCAGGACCTCGGCGTAGACGCCGAAGCAGGCGGCCCGGCCCAGGCCCGGCAGGGTGAGCCGGTGGTGCCGCGCCAGGGTGCCCAGCAGGTCGCGGTCGACCAGCTGGTCCGGATCGGCGATGCCGGGGACCGCGCAGCGCGGCGTCGGCGAGATGACCCGCAGCACCGCCTCGCCTAGCCGCAGCTCCGTGCCGGGCGCCGGGTCGGCCGGCGCGTCGAACACGATGTTCGGGCGGAAGCGGGCCGCCGGCACCGACGGCCGGCCCAGGCTGGCAGCCAGCGCGGCCAGCGCGCCCGTCGTGACGATGTGCACGTCAGCAAAGTCCAGGAAGCGCTTGCCGGCGGAGAGGTCCGTCACCGTCTCCTGGCCTGCGCCGACGCCGGCCATCCACTCCGGGACCATGCCGTCCTCGTCCGGCAGCTGCCGGTGCAGCCGCGCGTTCGGCGGCACCTCCCGGCTCAGCCGTACCGGGCGGCCGAGAAGATCGCTGAGCGCGAGGTCGGCATCGGCGCTGCCGGCCAGCACGTCTCTGCCCTGTACGCGCAATGTCAGCGCAGACCCCAGCGAGGTGCCGACCCCGAGCAGCCGCCCCCACCGCCGCGGGTGTTTGGCGCTGCCGACCGTCCCGTCCGCGTCGTCGAGGCACGCCCAGGTGCGGTCGCCGCGCAGGCCGCCGGTTTCGACGACGGCCTCCGGCAGGCTCTCGCCCTGGGCGCTCTTCAGCGGGTACCGGTACAGCGCGGCAACGCTCACGCAGGCTCCGCGGGCAGGCTGTCCATGAACGAGCTGACCGAGAAGACCGCGTTGCCGGGCCCGGGCGGGCCGTATCCGGGCGGGCTGGACAGGCCGTACTCGTCCATCGTCGCCCTATACGCCTGGAGCAGCCGGATGTGGTACTCCAGCGGCGCGCCGTTCGGGTTGGTCTTGCCGAGCGGGGTGGTCGGCTCCGGGCACCACGTGGTGAACCGCGGGGTGATGCCGCGCGACATGAAGTAGTGCAAACCTTCGGTGGTCGAGTCGATGGCCTCGTCGACCGTGGTGAACCCGAACGGCTCGGCCATCTCGATGCCGGCCACGAAGTTCGGGATCACGTTGCGCGGCCCGAAGATCTCGGCGGAGTCGAGGATGCGGCGGTGCCACTCCTCCCGGCCCACATAACGCTCTTTACCGGGGCAGTACAGCTCGAACAGCCGCTTGTCCCACACCTCATAGTTCGGGTGATAGATCTGGATCCCGTAGTCCTTGAAGCGCTGCACGTCGGCCTTGGGCAGCGCCTGCGCCACCACCTTGCCGATCCAGCGGCCGGGGAACGCCTCCTCGATCGCCTGCGCGTACTGACCGTAGAAGTCGGCCTCCGCCTTGCCGCCGACCTGCGAGGTGACACTGCCGCCGGTCAGGGTGTAAGCCGTGGACGTACGCAGCGTGTCGTGCTTGTCGATGATCGCCAGTGCTTCCAGGACCTCGTCCACCGGCTTGACCCCGGTGTACGGCCGCCCGGCCGCCTTGTGCTGGCGCCAGTTGTGGTTGATGTCGCAGTACTGGCACTCCTCCTTGGCGCCGAAGTACTGACACACCCGGAAGACGGTCAGATAGACGAGGTAGCCCCACTGGATGGTCGGGGCGACCTCCATCACCTGCTTGCCGTTGGCGAGCGTGTGCCGGTAGTAGTCCGGCATCGGCGGCAGGCCGACCTCGGCTATCGCCCGGCCGTCGAGGAAGAGCATCAGCCGCCCGTCCGCGTCGGGCTTCACCCGGTACGGCGAGTCGGGGTTGGTGCGCACCGAGACGACCGTGCGGCGCAGATCGTACGGCCCGCCGGTGAGCACGATCTCCTCCGGCGGCCGGCGCAGCGCCGCCTCGCCGAGCTCCGGCAGCGTCCGGTGGTCGAACGAAAAGATGAAGTACGACTTGGGCTTGACCTCACCGTTCTCGTTGTCGGTCAGCGCCGACTCGTCGAAGGCGAGACCTCCGCGCAGCAGATCTTCCTTGATCACCGCCTCGCGCGGCACATGCGGAAAGCGGGCCATCAGGTCTTCAACGAGATCGGTACGCCGTTCCATGCGTCCTCCTGTCAGCTGCTCGCCGGGTTCGCCGGTCAATGGTGCGTCACCCCATCCCATGCCATCACATCCACACCTCGCCACGGGGGCGGCGGAATGGAGACGTTCACGACAGCGGGGCGTCGGCCGAGATCATATGGATCACCTCGGGCGGCGTCGCCGACAGCTCCCTCACCCGCCGGTCCAGCTCCTCGTCCGCGCCGGTCAGCCGGCCGCCGTGCTGGCGCAGATGTTCACCCCAGCTGGGCACCACGTACAGCTCGATCATCTGCTCCGGCGTCTCCCCGGCCCGGAAGACCCCCCACTGCACCGCGCCGGTGCGCATCCGGGAGCGGCGCAGCGCGGCCGTCGCGGCCAGGAACTCGGCCTCCCGCTCGGGCGGCACGGTGTAGGTCACCTGGACCACCACCGGGCCGGCGTCCGCGGCCGGCTGGTGGGCCAGGTGCGGTTCCGGCCAGGGGGTGGCCGGGTCGCGGTTGAGGTGGCGGCTGGTCAGCAGCGGGGCGATCGGCAGGGTGGCGGCGCCGAGCGCGGTGAGCGCCGCGGCGATCAGGAACGCCGGGACCAGGCCGATCCGGTCGGCGGCCACACCCCAGGCCAGCGAGCCGATTGCCTGCCCGCCGAAGAAGACGGTCTGGTAGGTGGCCAGGCCGCGGGCGCGTACCCAATGCGGCAGCAGCAGTTGCACCTCGGCGTTGAGGTTGGACTGCACGGCCATCCAGGCGGCGCCGGCCGGGATCAGGGCGAGCACCGCGATCAGCGGGCTGCGGACCACCGCGAGGATCGCCAGGACCAGCGCGTACGTGACGCTGGCCGCGGCCAGCATCGCGGTGCCGGAGAGCGCGGCACGGATTCGCGGCATCACGAACGCGGCCAGGACCGCGCCGGCGCCGAGGGCGGCGAGCAGTAGGCCGTACCCCGAAGCGCCGAGACCCAGCCGGCGGCTGGCCAGCAGCGGAAGCAGCGCCCACAGCGCCATCGCCGGCGCGACGAACAGGATGCTGCGCAGCAGCAGCCGGCGCATGATCGGCGAGTACCGGACGTATCGTCCGCCGGCGCGCAGCGCGGCGACGAACGGCTCCGGGCCGGCGCCCTCCTCCTTCGGGTCGCGCCGCCACAGCAGCAGCACGATCGCGAAGATCAGGAAGGTGGCCGCGTTGATGCCGAAGACCGCGGCCGGCCCGGCCTGCGCGACCAGCACGCCGGCGATCGCCGGGCCGACGGCCCGGGCCAGGTTGATGCTGATGGCGCCGAGCGAGGCCGCGGAGGGGATCAACGGACGGGGTACGAGCTCCGGGATCACCGCCTGGTAGGTCGGGGTGGTCATCGCCATCCCGCAGCCCAGCGCGAAGGTCAGGGTGAGCAGCAGCGGCGGGGTCATCTCGCCGGCCAGGGTGAGCGCGGTCAGCGCGACCCCGACCGCGAGCTGGAACATCTGCACGCCGATCAGCAGCCGGCGCCGGTCGAACGAGTCGGCCAGCACACCGGCGGGCAGGGCCAGCAGCAGGACCGGCAGGGTGCCGGCGGTCTGCACCAGCGACACCAGCGTGCCCGCGTTCTCCTCGTCGAGCAGCAGCCACTGCGCGCCGACGGTCTGCATCCAGGTGCCGACCTGGCTGCCGAAAACGGCCAGCCACAGCATCCGGAAGACACCGATGCGCAGTGGCGCCCAGGTGGAGGAGTCGGGGGCGGTGGTGGTCGCGGTCATCCCGTCCGGGTGCCCGGATCCGCAATCCGTATGCCTGATCGGCGTTCAACGGGGTAGCCAGCGGGTCCGCGAACACACTGGGCAGGAGCAACGATGAGGATCTGGCCGGGCAACCCGTACCCGCTGGGGGCCACCTACGACGGCGGCGGTACGAACTTCGCCCTCTTCTCCGAGGTGGCCGAACGGGTCGAGTTGTGCCTGTTCGGCGACGACGGCACCGAGACCTGCATCGACCTGCCGGAGCGGGAGGCGTTCGTCTGGCACGGCTACCTGCCGCGGGTCGTGCCGGGCCAGCGGTACGGCTACCGGGTGCACGGCCCCTACGACCCGTCCCAGGGCTTGCGGTGCAACCCCGGGAAGTTGCTGCTGGACCCATACGCGAAGGCGATCGACGGCGACTACGAGTGGGACGAGGCGCTGTTCTCCTACCGGTTCGGGCACCCGGACTCGTACAACGACGCCGACTCGGAGCCGTACGCGCCGAAGTCGGTCGTGGTGAACCCGTTCTTCGACTGGGGCAACGACCGGCCGCTGAAGGTCCCGTTCCACCAGACCGTCATCTACGAGACCCACGTCAAGGGGATGACGATCCAGCATCCCGACATCCCCGCGGACGTGCGCGGCACCTACTCCGGGCTCGCCCACCCCGTGATGACCAACTATCTGAAGCAGCTCGGCGTCACCGCGGTCGAGTTGATGCCGGTCCACCAGTTCGTGCACGACAGCGGCCTGATCGAGAAGGGCCTGAGCAACTACTGGGGTTACAACACGATCGGGTTCTTCGCGCCGCACAACGGCTACTCGTCATTCGCCGGCGGTGGCGGGCAGGTGCAGGAGTTCAAGGCGATGGTGAAGGCGCTGCACCAGGCCGGCATCGAGGTGATCCTGGACGTCGTCTACAACCACACCGCCGAAGGCAACCACCTGGGCCCGACCCTGTCGTTCCGCGGCATCGACAACCCCGCCTACTACCGCCTGGTCGATGGCGATAAATCCTTCTATTACGACACGACGGGCACCGGCAACAGCCTCAACGTGCGCCACCACGAGTCACTGCGGCTGATCATGGACTCGCTGCGCTACTGGGTGACCGAGATGCACGTCGACGGCTTCCGCTTCGACCTGGCCTCCGCCCTGGCCCGCGAGTTCCACGAGGTCGACCGGCTCGCCGCCTTCTTCGACCTGGTCAACCAGGACCCGGTCGTCTCCCAGGTCAAACTGATCGCCGAACCGTGGGACGTCGGCGACGGCGGCTACCAGGTCGGCGGCTTCCCACCCAACTGGACCGAGTGGAACGGGCGCTACCGCGACTCGGTGCGCGACTTCTGGCGCGGCGAGCCGTCCAGCCTCGGCGAATTCGCCTCCCGGTTCACCGGCAGCTCCGACCTCTACGAGATCGACGGCCGGCGGCCGAGCGCGTCGATCAACTTCGTCACCGCGCACGACGGTTTCACGATGCACGACCTGGTGTCGTACAACGAGAAGCACAACGACGCGAACGGCGAGGGCAACCGCGACGGCGAGAGCCACAACCGCTCGTGGAACTGCGGCGCCGAGGGACCCACCGACGACCGGGGGATCGTCACGCTGCGCGAGCGGCAGAAGCGCAACTTCCTGGCCACCCTGCTGCTCAGCCAGGGCGTCCCGATGATCGTGCACGGCGACGAGCTGGGCCGTACCCAGCAGGGCAACAACAACGTGTACGCCCAGGACAACGAACTGAGCTGGATCAACTGGCGCGACGCCCGCCACCACGACGTGCTCACCGTGTTCACCCGGAGCCTGACCCGGCTGCGCGCCGAGCACCCGATCTTCCGCCGCCGCCGGTTCTTCACCGGCGACCCGGCCGGTGACGCCAAGCTGCCCGGCATCGCCTGGCTGCGCCGCGACGGCGAACCGATGACCGAGCCCGACTGGCGCGACGACGCCGCCCACACCATCATCGTGTTCCTCAACGGGGAGGGCATCCCGGAGACCGACGCGCTCGGCGAGCAGATCCTCGACGACTCGTTCCTGCTGCTGTTCAACCCGTCCCACGAGCAGGCCGAGTTCGTTCTGCCCGAGCCGGCGTACGGCCAGGCCTGGGAGGCCGTGGTGGACACCGCCGATCCGCTGCTGGCCAACTGGGCGGACGCCAGCGTCAAGGCACAGGAGAGCCTGACGCTGGACGCCCACAGCCTGCTCGTGCTCCGGCGGCGCTACTGACCCGGGTCAGCGCGACGGGCGCAGGGTGACCGGCGGGTGGTAGCGGGTGAACGCCGGCGCCATCACCGCCGACTCCATGCTGCCCAGGTCCAGCACCCGCTGGTAGAGCGGATCGAACCGGCCTGCTGCCGCGTCCAGCCGGGACGGGCGCAGGTCCGGCCACCGCCCGGTGTCCAGCTTCGTCAGCAGCGCCTGCAGGGCGGTGATCTCCTCAGCGGCGCTGAACGAGCAGTGACCGCCCCGGTTCACCCATAGTTGGCGCAGGTCAGCGGGGTTGTGGACCTGCTCGGCGTACCACCGCTCCTGATCCGGCGGCGCCCCGCCGTCGCCGGTGGTGTGCAGCGACAGCACCGGCGCCGGCGTGCGTCCCGTCGCCACGCCATAACGCAGCAGGTAGCGCACGGCGTCGCGCTGCGGCACGATCCGCGGCGCGGCCGCCAGCGCGGCCAGGTCGGCATGCAGATTCAAACCCGCCTTCCGGTACGCCCGGAGCACGGTTTCCCGCTGGTCGGAGCGCTGCAGCTGCCGGGCGTAGTCGACGCCGGCATTGCCCAGCGGATTGCCCCCGGCGACCCGCTCGATGTCGGCGAACGCGGTCGGCCCGTTGCCCCAGATCTTCGCCCAGGTGATCCACTCGGTCTGCTGCTGGATCCACCCGGTCAGGTCGGCCGGCGCCGGTTCGAGCGACTTGTACCAGCCGGTGACGTTGCCGAACGCCGCGGCGAGCGCCAGCCGGGCCTGCCCCTGCGGAGTGGTCCGTGCCTGGCCGACCGCCGCGACCAGGGCCTCCCGGCTGGCTACCGGATCATCGGCGGGCACCAGGTCGATGTCCTGACCGGGCGCGAGCAGCGTCCGGACCGTGAAGTTGATGTCCAGCGCGGTGTTGAAGGTGTTCAACGGGTCGTAGACACCGCACATGGTGAGCACCCCGTCGAACCGGCGCGGATTCCGCTCGGCCAGCAGGGTCGCGATCGTCGTGCCGAGCGACTGCCCGGTCGCCACGGTGCGCTCCGGGCGGCCCACCTCGGCTTCGAACCAGTCCAGCAGCGCGAGCTGGTCGCGCATGGCCGGCTCGACGAGATAGCCGATGCCGCCGTTGCGGTACTCCGACGCCGCCAGCGCGAAACCGTGCTCGAGCAGCCACTGCTCGCTCTCCGCGGCGTTGGTCACGAAGATCTGCGGAAAACCGAAGTCCGCCGGCATGTAGCCGTGGCTGTAGAGCAGCAGCGTCCCGTTCCAGCCCTGCGGAACCTCGACGCGGTAGTCGGCGCCGTCGATCGTCCCGGTGTAGGACCGCCGCCCGTCGTCGCGTGGCGCCGCTGACGCGGCGGTCACCGGCGCCGCCACCAGCAGCAGAGCCGCCACCAGCGCGGTGAACAACTTTCGCATGCTTCCTCCGATCCAAAGGTGTCGATTACCTCTAGGACCGGCCGGGGCGGCGCAACTAATCGGTGTAGACCTGGATGCCCGGTAGTGTGGCGGCCAGCTCGGCCGGCGACTCGCCGGTCAGCGCGTTGGTGATCCACAGGACCAGCACCGGGGAGCCGGCGAGCCCGGCGAACGGCGCCAGCGAGCGCGGCTCGTCGACGGTCAGCACCTGAACCGAGGAGGCGGCGATCGCGGCGAGGTCGGCCTCGGTCGGCTCGCCGGTGATCGACAGGCGGTGTACCTGCGGAAACCGGTCGAGGCCGGTCAGTTGCCGGTCGTCGGCCCGGTTGGTGATCTTCAGGGCCCGGATCGGCAGGTCGGCGGGCAGCGCGTGCAGGCCGTCGCGCAGGTCCGGATGCCGGATCGAGAGCACCCGCAGCTGCGGGGCCCGCAGGGTGGACAGGTCGGCCGGGGTCTGGAACAGCGACAGGTCCGCCACCGTGGTGCCGGCCAGGCCGGACAGGTCCCGCAGGGCGCTGCACCGGATCAGCGACAGCGCCCGCACCGACCGGCAGCGCGCCAGCGGGGACAGGTCGCGGACCACGTCGTTCTGCATCAGCTTGAGCCGGCGCAGCGACGGGATCGCGGCGAGCGGGTTCAGCGGCATGACGTCGCCGCGGACCGCCACCGACGTCAGGCGGTTCAGGTACATCAGGTCGCGGACCTCGCGCCAGCCGTTGCGGTCCAGGTACAGGTCGCCGAAGTCGACGTCGGCGAGGACCTCCCGGGCGTACTCGGCCGGGTCGTCGGACTCGCGCCAGGCCCGCAGCAGCTCCTCGACGACCCGCTGCTGCGGCACGTCGGTGAACCGTTTGATCAGCTCCCAGGCGCCCGGCCCGCCGATCAGCGCGGCCGCCCGGATCACCGCGGCGGCCTGGTCCTCGGTGAGCCCGTCCGGCCCGGGCAGCAGCTCCAGCACGAACGAGCCGGCGCGGGCCAGCAGCTCGGCCTCGTCCGGCCCGGACGGCGGGATCAGCCGCTGGGCCGCCTGGTGCACCTGCTCGCGGACGTCGTCGGTGTTGGTGACCACCACGTGTTCCAGGCAGGCGGCGGCGATCAGGTGCAGCCGGTCGCGGATCCGCGGGTCCCGGTTGCCGCGGGCGATCAGGTCGGACAGGATCCGGTCCCGTTCCCGGCGGGACGCGTACGCCACCGCCATCACCACCACGTCGTACCACTCGCTGTGGTGGGCGTTGCTCAACAGGTAGTCGAAGTCGCCGACGTCGGCGATCTCGCGCCCGGCCAGATAGTCGCGGAACGTACGGTGCAGGAACTGCACCTGGTCGTCGTCGGGCTCGCGCAGCACGCCGGTGCGCTCCAGGATCCAGCGCAGCACCTGCTCGGGTTCGGCGTCGTGCGAGCGCAGGCCGCGCATGTGCCCGGCGATCCGCCGGACCGCCTCCTCGGTGCTGATCAGCAGGTTCTGGTTGCGCACGTACGAGTACGCCAGCCGCTGCAACAGCACCAGCTGCTCGGGTTTCTCCAGCGACAGCGCCCAGCCCAGGTGCGGCTGCTTCTGCTCGTCCCACCCCTCCAGCAGCAGGTCGAGCGCGGCCTCGTAGATGCCCTTGCGGTCGTGCGGCAATCGAAGGTACGGCTTCTGGGCAAGCGCACAGATCAGCCCGCACAGCAGCGGGCTGCCGGCGAGCCGGCGCAGCTCGGTGTTGCTCTCCAGGACGGCGCTCAGCTGCTCCCGGGTCTCCTCGAGCCGGCGGCGCGAGTCGTGGTCGGTGGCGTTACGCCGGCCGGCCGCGTCGTGCCAGGACTCCAGGAACTCGCCGATCCCGCGCCGGCTCATCGGCAGCAGGTCGTAGGTGACGAACTCGTACTCGGCCAGCCAGGCGGTCTCCACCGCGAACGGCCGGGTGGTCACCACGTACCGGGCGTCCGGGAAGGCGTCGGCCAGCTCGCTCAGCCAGGTGCGCACCTCGGCCCGCCGGTCGGCCGGCACCTCGTCCACCCCGTCCACCAGCACCAGCGCCCGCCCGGACCGCAGCAGCGCGTTGCCCCAGGCCAGCGGCATCTCGTTGGCGAGCACGTCGTCGGCGGCCAGCACCATCCGGTCCGGCTCGGGCAGTTTGCGGCCCAGGAAGCGGCGCAGCGGCAGGAACAGCGGGACGAAACGGCGCGGACCGTCGCGCCGCGCCTCGGTCACCGCCAGCCAGCGCAGCAGCGTCGTCTTGCCGGCGCCCGCCCCGCCGCGCAGCAGCAGCCGCCGGTCGTCGGCGAGCGCGTCGCCGACCGCGATGCCGGAGCCGGTGTAGTCCCGGTCGTTCCCGTCGACCCGGGCGACCTTCATGTCCACGTACGCCTCGGTCAGCGGGTATTTCTCCGCCTCCCGGCCCATCGCCAGGCCGAACAGCTCGATCCCGTCCAGCCGGCGCAGCAGCTGGGCCACGTAGCGGTCCTCGAAGACCGCGGCCTCGTCCTGCCGCTCCCGGCGCAGCTGCTCCGGCAGGCCGCTGATCCCCTGCCGCACCACGGCCACCTGACCGTGCAGATCCTCGACCCGGTCCCGAGTCTGCTCCCCCACCGCGGCCAGCCACGGCAGCTGCTGGCGCAGGTAGTCGACCAGCTCGGTGCTGACCTGGGCGAGCATCCGCCTGTACGCCACCAGCCCGGCGTCGTCGAACCCGGCGCGGGCGACCACCGGTGCCGCCTCCCGCTCGATGAACTGCTGAAGCTCGTCGAGGCGAAGGGTGCCGGCGAACGCCTCCCGCTCGATCGCCGGCGCGGCGGTCTGCAACGAGTCCCGCACCGTCAGCACGGCCGCCTGCCAGTCGTTCTCGGGCAGGGCGCGCAGCTCGTGCTCGCGCAGCCCGGCGAGGCTCTCCGCGGCGCCGCTCGCCATCGACCTGTGCTCACGGTCGGCGCGCCGCCGCTCGATCCCGCGCCGCTTGAACAGGGCGTCGATCGCCCGGCCCGCCAGATGCTCGACTGCGACCGCGACAGCGCCCAGCAGGAAATCCACGGCCGTTGTTCCCCCATCGACGTCCGGCAGCTCGATCCTACGTGGACCCCGCATCCGCCGGGCATACTGACCGCCGCGCTGCGGGATTGGTGGGACGCCGCGTCGCAGCAGCCACGGCCCGGAAGGACCGCGATGGCGCAGGGATGAACCGCGCCCCCGGCGCGGCCTGGACCTTCGTTGCGGACGGTGAGCCGGCGCCGGCCCGCCTCGGCGGCGCCGGTGTGCTGTCGCGCGTCTTCGCCCTCACCCGGTCGGCGTTCGCGCCGGAGAGTGAGTTCGACCGGCGCCGGCTGCGGCGCCTCGCCGACGATCTGATCCGCTGGGTGGAACGCCCCGGCCCGGTAGGAGACCGGCCAGCGCCGCTGCGGTCATCGCGATCAACAGCGCCCAGGGCGCGGCGAACCCACCGGTCACGTCGCGCAGCGCGCCCAGCACCGGCGGCACGATCACGATGGCGGCCTGGTTGACGGCCATCACCAGGCCCAGCACGAACCCGGTCCGGCCCGGCGGCGCCGCCTCGGTGACTTGGGCGATCCACGGGCCGATCCAGCCGATGCCGAAGAAGCCGAGCCAGACGAAGACCAGCGACGCCGTCACCGGGATCCGGCCGGCAGGGGTGACGAGCAGCGCGAGCCCGGCGACGATCGCCAGCATGCTGACCGTGACGACGCTTTGCCGGGACCGGGTGCGGTCGCTGCACGCGGCCAGCACGATCCGGCCGGTCATACCCGCGATCTGCACTCCGACCAGCACCGACGCTGCCGCACCGGCCGTCATTCCCGCCACCTCGTGCAGGTGCAGGACCGTCAGCAGCCCGATGCCGCAGTGCACCGAGACCAGGCTGATCCCGCACAGCGTCGCCCGGATCAGCGCCGGGCTGCGCACCACCCCTCTGTTCTGCGGCGCGGCGGTCAGCGGCGCCGGCGGCCGGCGATGGAACAGCAGGAAAGCGGCCGCGCCGAGCAACGCGATCACCCCACCGAACGCGCACGCCGCCCGCCACCCGTGGGCGACTGCCAGCGGCGGCAGCACCGCCGAGGCGAGCGCAGCTCCGAACGGCAGCCCCGCCTGCCGGATCCCCATCGCGGTGCCGCGCCGCGACGCATCGAACCAGGACGCCACCGACTTGCTGCCGCCCGGTTGCACCGTGCTGTACCCCGCGCCCACCACGAACAGCACCGCCAGCAACGCCGCGTATCCGGGTGCCCACGCCCCGGCGAGCAGCGCGGCGCCGACCACGGCTGCGCCGGCCCCGACCACCCAGCGCTCGTCGAACCGGTCCAGCAACGCCCCGGCGACCAGCAGGCCGAGCAGCGGCGCCAGCTGGGCAGCCGACATCAGCAGCCCCAGCTGGGCCGCGCTCAACCCGAGGTCAAATTGCAGCTGTACGCCGAGAGCGCCGATCCCCTGCACGAAGAACCCGGACGCGGCCTGGGTGAACGTGGCCACGGCGAGGACCACCCAGCGATAGCTGTTCATGATCCCAGCCTGCTGTAATGGTCTTATGCACCTCAACCCTTACGGCGCCGACGCGGTGAACCTGGCCGCCGACCTGGCGAACCACCGCCCGGCCGTCCCCGCCGAACTCGCCGACCGGTGCCGCGCCGCCGGCCTGGTACTGGAATCCGCCGCCACGGCCGACGACCTGCGGCATCTGCTGGCCACCCTGGACGCCTGGGAGGCGGTCGTCGACGCCGCCGACGACCACGACCGCGCCGCCCGGCTCAACCGGATGCTCGCCGCCGCGACCGCCTACCCCCGGCTCACCGACCACGCCGGCGACTGGCATCTGCACTACCGCGACGCCGGCCAGCCACTCGGCGCGATCCTGACCGCGCTGATCACCGTCGGCACCGCCCTGCACCTGGCCGGCCGCGGCATCCACCGCCTCCGGCGCTGCGCGGTCCCCGAGTGCACCGACATCTTCGCCGACACCTCACGCACCGGCCGCCAGCGATACTGCACCCCGCGCTGCGCCAACCGCGACGCGGTCCGCCGCCACCGATCCCGGACCTAGTCGATCTGCACGATCTGGATCAGGTTGCCGCAGGTGTCGTCGAAGACGGCCATCGTCACGTTGCCCATCTGCAGCGGTTCCTGGGTGAACCGCACACCGAGCCCCTTGAGGCGTTCGAACTCCGCCTGGACATCAGTGACCGAGAACGACGTCAACGGAATGCCGTCGTTGACCAGCGCTTCCTTCCACGGCTTGGCCGCCGGGTGCCCCGACGGCTCGAGTAGCACCTCACAGCCTTCCGGGTCCTCGGGCGAGACGACCGTGAGCCACCGGGCATCCTCCCCGAGCGGAATGTCGTTCTTCTTCACGAAGCCCAGAACGTCGGTGTAGAACCGCAGCGCCTCCTCCTGGTCGTTGACGAGGACGCTGGTGACGTAGACGCGCATCAGTTCTCCTTGGTTTCGCGGGGTCGCCACCGATCGGTGAGACGCTCCAGCGGTGTGGTGTCGAGGTCGTGGAACTTGTAGCGGCCCTCCCGGCGCGCCGTGATCAGACCGGCCGCGATCAGCACCTCCAGATGCTGGGAGATGGCCTGCCGGGACAAACTCAGCTGGTACTTCATCGCCAGGCGCGAACAGATCTCGAACAGCGTCTGGCCGTTGCGCTCAGCAAGCCCATCGAGGATCCTGCGCCGGGTCGGATCGGCCAGCGCCTTGAAGAGCTCCTGCTCGGCGGCATCGTCCACACCCTGATGATAGGCAAGCAGCCACTTGCATATCAAGCGCCGGCCGGGGCGCATCCGGAGCGAAGGCGCGCAAGGGCGCACGTGCGCAAGCTCAAGGAGAAATCCGACCTCGATCTGACAGTGGACGGTCGGGAGCTGGCGGCGCAGGCGATCAGAGCCGGCCTGGTCGACCGAGTATCAGCTGGTCATCGGCCCGGCGATCGTCGGTGGCGGGCAGCAATTCTTCCCCGATGACGTCCCCGCGGACCTGGAGTTGCTGGAGGACCGCAGGTTCACGAACGGCGTGATTTTCCTCCGCTATCGAGTAATCGGAAACGACTAGCGCGTACTGTCGAGATTTGCCCGTTGATCGGAGCACTTCTCTTGACCCGTACCTCGCTTGCGCCGTTCGTCGCTTCCCGCGCCGACGCCTATGACGGATTGCGCCTCGTCCGTCTCCCGTTCCTGCCCGAGATCCGCCTGCACCTCGCGGACGACGCGATCGTCCTGGGTGCCCGGCTGGAGGCGCAGATCGGGCCGGGGCTCAACCCGTTCTGGACGAATGCGTGGGCCGGCGGCCAGGCGCTCGCCCGGTACGTCCTGGATCACCCGGGGCTGGTGGCGGGCCGGCGGGTGCTCGACGTGGCCTGCGGGGGCGGGGTGGCCGCGATCGCCGCCGCCAAGGCCGGCGCAGCCGTGTCGATCGCGAACGACATCGATCCGCTCGCGTTGACCGCCGCCGCGATGAACGCGGCCGCCAACGACGTGGTGGTGGACACCGTCGAGGGCGACCTGCTCTCCGGGGACGGCGGCGACGCCGACGTCATCCTTGTGGGTGATGGCCTCTACGACCCGGCCCTGGCCGACCGGGTGGTGGGTTTCCTGCGCCGGGCGGCCGCCCGGCACGCGCACATCCTGGTCGGCGACCCGGGCCGCGGCCACCTGCCCGACCGGTGGCTGACCGTGCTGACCCGCTACCGGGTGCAGGGTCTGGGCGCGGCCGAGGACTCGGAGCTCACCGAGGTGTCCGTGCTCGGCACGACGCCGACGCCCGGCCGTGCTACGGTTCCGGCATTGCAGTTTTGATTTCCGTAGACGTTCTGAACGCCTGATGGGCATCACAGCCCACCGGGCGTTTTTGCTTTCGTCGGTGAATCAATGCGGCGATGCGAGGTTTCCTCACGAAGAAGCAGGGAGAAAGATCATGGCAACCGGTACCGTCAAGTGGTTCAACGGCGAAAAGGGCTTCGGATTCATCACCCAGGATGACGGCGGACCCGACGTGTTCGCCCACTTCTCGGCCATCGCCTCCTCCGGTTACCGCAGCCTCGACGAGAACCAGCGCGTCGAGTTCGAGGTCGCGCAGGGCGCCAAGGGTCTGCAGGCCCAGAACATCCGTCCCCTCTGAGTTTTCTCAGAAGGTCTCTTTCAGCCAGCCGCGCCAGCGCGCGATCGGGCCGCGCCCCTGCGGGGCGGGCAGGCCCGTCAGGATCTCGTCGTTGGTCGGTGGGCGCGCTGCCAGGACAGCATCGCGCAGCAGTGCGCGATCGACATTGGCTCCGCCGGTGACCTGTACGGTCGTCGCGCCCCGAGTGATCAGGTAACCGGACTGGTCCTCGGGGGCCCGCGAGAGTACCGGGCTCCGGTAGACCAGGCCGCCCGGCTCGGTCGCACAGGACCGGCCGCGGCAGAACTGGTCGACCGGCTGCCCGGTCCCCAGCATGATCAGCACGGCCGCCGGTCCTCCGCCGCCGGCGAGCGACTCGAAGTGCACCCCTTCGGACAGGATGGGGTCCGGCCGGAAGCCCGGGATGTCGGCCATGAACAGGCCTTTCTCCCCGGTGCGGCCCAGTCGTTTCAGATCGGCCGCGGTGGCCGGCCGAGCGGTCCGGGCGCCTTCTCTCAGCACCTGCCGGTCCACCGCGAGCGGGCCGGAGACCTCCACGGTGACGGCGCCACGGCGCACCTCGTACCCATGGATCTGCTCAGCGTGCCGGTAGACGTAGCCGTCCGCCTCGGTGGTGCACGATGTGTACTCCAGCCGTCCGCCGAACTGCCCGGGCTGCGGTTCCGCGCACGGCTTCCGCGGGTACGCGGCGACGTCCGCGTACCGGTAGGCGGGGATGTCAGCCGAGTTCGCCGGCATGAACGCGCGGGAGCCGAGCCGCTCCCCGTACTCGTCGCCGTTCGGCACGTACCCCGGAATCTCCATCACGTACAGCGACGCACGGTCCTTGCCGGCGGCGGCCAGCCGGGCCGCCACCTCGTCCGGGCCGGAGAACCGCAACCCCACCGCCGCGGCGCCCACCAGCAGCAGCGACACCAGCCCGGCAGCCAGCCGCGGCCTGCGGCCCCGCAACAACAGGGCAGCGACCAGGGCGTACGGCAGACCGGCGAGAACCAGGTGGCCCCCGGTGGGACGGGTGACGGCGGCCAGGATCGCCCAGCAGGCGGCCAGTGCCACGCTGCCGAGACCGCAGACCAGCACCGCCCACCACCAGCGGCCGCCCGGCGTCCGGCCCAGCGGTGTCACCGCCGCGGTCGCCCCCGCGACCACCCGGAACACCAGAACCGCCATCACCGGAATGACCAGCAGGAACGGCGCACCGGCCCCACGGCCGACCGCCACGCCGATCACTGCGCCGGCGGAGAACACGACCAGAATGGTCGCCGCGATCGACACCGCCACCAGCTGCACGACGATGAGGTTCGGCGACTCCCCGGGATCGTTCATGCCGGGCAGTCTGCCGGTGCCGGTGTTATGCCCAGGTCACATCGGACCGGCGAAACGGCGACAGTACTGTGCCTGCCATGGGCATCGTGGGTGTGATCGGGCAGGTCCTTCTCGGGGCGGCGCTGGCGTTCGCCGGCACCGGCCATCTCACCTTCGCCCGCGAGGAGTTCCAGGCGCAGGTGCCGTCCTGGGTGCCGCTGGACGCCGACTTCGTGGTGCTGGCCTCCGGCGTGGTGGAGATCTGCCTCGGCCTGGCCCTGCTCACGGTGTGGAAGCAGCCGGCCCGCGGCATCGTCGGGGCGGTCGTGGCCGCGTTCTTCGTCGCGGTCTTCCCCGGCAACATCGCCCAGTTCGCCGAGCACAAGGACGGCTTCGGCCTGGACACCGACACGAAACGAGCGGTCCGTCTGCTCTTCCAGCCGCTGCTGGTGGTGTGGGCGCTGGCCACCACCGACGCGATCCGGGCGCTGCGCTCGCTGCGGAAAACCTGAGGCTCAGCGCCACTGGCCGAAACGCCAGGGGCGGCCGGAGGTGAAGCTCGCCTCGACGACGGCGACGGCCTGGAGGACCCGGGCGTCGGGCAACTCGGGCAGGGCGGCCGCGGTCAGGCGGGCCAGCAGCGCGTCCAGGCTGGTGGCGTCGAACAGGGCGCCCGGGATCAGGGTGCCGATCTGCCCCGCCATCTCCGGGTCCGGGGCAGCGCTCCAGCGGGCGGCCACATGGTTGCGGTACGCGGCCCGCGCGTCCCGATCACGCAGATGGGCCAGCCGGGTGGCCACCTCGCCGGGATCCGGCAGCGGTTCGGCCCGCCACTGCGCGTGCTGCCGGACCAGGTCGGCGCGCTCCCGGGCGAACTGAGGGTCGTAGACGCGGTCGGCGAGACGGGCGGCCAGATCAGGCAGGCCGTCGGCGAGGTCGGGCCGGCCGATCTCGTCGCAGCGGTCGATCAGTGAAAGGGTGAGCGTCACCCCGTACCCCGCATAGGTGATCTCCATCTGCGTGCCGGTGGCGAGCATCGACGCCGCGTTGCTGGTGTCGCCGTGGTGGAAGGCGGCCGCCGCCTGCGCGCTCAGCGCGCGTGCCCGGGTGCCCCAGACGTCGGCGTGCGCGAGGCCCTGCTCGAGGTACTCGTTCAGCTCGGGCGCGGGGAGGCCACGGCGCAGGCAGGTGGCCAGCAGGATCGCGGGCAGGTCGAAGGTGAAGGTGACGCCCTCGTCGTCGAGGCCCGCGCGCAGGATCTGCCGCAGCCGCAGGCCGGCCCACTCACGGTCCGGGGAGGCCAGCGCGGCGATGCCGAGCGCTTCCAGGGCGGTGTCGCGGTAGCGCGGGTACGGGTTGCGCCGCACCACCTGCAACGCCCGTTCGAGCAGGCCCCGGCCGTCGCCTGCGGCAACCATCCGGCGCAGGCCACTCTGCATGTCGAGAACCACATCCGCCGAGGTCTCCGGGTCCATCAACGGGTCGGTCGACGGACTCAGTCCGGCGTCGGTGCCCGTTGCCTCCAGCCGCCGGACCGCCCCCTCCACGTCGAACGCCTGCGCGACGGGTTCGGCCGCCGGCAACGACCCGGTCGGCGACTCCGCCGCGGCGCGCAGCGCGTCGGCCAGTTCGGAGCGGAGCGCCGCGGGCTGGGCGAGCAGCTCGGACGACTCCGCGAGCGCGCCCGCCCCGGCCGCCTCCCAGGCCACGTAGAGCTGCAGCACCGTGCTCCAGGAACCGGTGTTCGGCCCGGTGGTGTAGTGGCTCATCTTCCGGACCGCCTGCGCGAAGTCCTTCGCCTTGACGGCGTCGAACACCGCACGGGACAGGCTCTCCGCACCGGTTTGCGCCCGGAACGCGGCCGCACACCGCAGCGCCGGGAGCAGATCGCCCCGCGTGGCGGCGTGCTCGACCCCGGCCCGCAGGGTGTCCAGGGTGAGGTGGACGCCGCCGGTACGGTCGTGCTGCGCCGCCTGGAAACCCGGATCGAGCACCACCCGGTAGAGGTCCGCACTACGGGCACGCAGGTGCCCGGGCAGCTGATGCAGCCCGTACGTGTCGCACCGCGCCCAGTCCCCGGCCCACTCCCCCGCGATCCGGTCCAGGTAGTACCGGGCGATCCGGTCATGCTGCAGCGCCGGCTCGACGAAGAACTCGTTGTCGCGCCAGCCGCCGTTGTCCCGGTACCGGTCGGCGGCGAGGAACTCGGTGATCGACCGGTGATAGAGCCGGTAACCCTGCTCGGGCACGTATTCGACCAGCTGCGAGACGTCCCGCAGCCGCCGGGTGATCTCGCCGCGGGTCCGGTCCAGCCAGCGGGACAGGTTCGCGTCGGGCGCGGCCGGGTTCGCCACGGTCAGGCAGCCGAACAGCGGCTCGTAGCGGTCCAGCCAGGTGTCGGTGTCGTCCGGCAGCAGGCGGGCCAGGAAGGTGCGGTAGAGCCCGAAAAGGCCCAGGGGCAGACCGGACAGATCGGTACGCCGACCCGCCGCGATCTCGTCCAGCACCCATCGGGCGTACAGGAAATTGCCGTCTGCCGTCGCCACCAGCCGGCCTGCGTCGCCCGGCCCGAGCGACCCCGCGGCCAGCCGGCGCGTCACATAGGCGGTGAGGTCCTCCTCGGTGCGGGCCACGAACTGCGGCCGGTGCAGGTCGACGATCCGCGTGTCGTCGTCGAACAGGTCGAGGACCCGCGGATCCGGCCGGGTGGTCAGCACGAACCGCACCCCGGGCGGCAGGTCACCGGAGCCGGCCAGCAGCGAGGCGATCGTGGTGCGGCCGGAAACGGTCAGCGACTCGTCGAGCGCGTCCACCAGGATCAGCCGCTCCGGCCGGCCCAGGCGGTGCAGTGGCGCCCGGATCGCCCGCTGGTACGCCTCCTCCGGGTCCTGCTGCCCCAGCAGCAGCTGCTGCACGGCGGTCACGCTGCCCTGGTTCGTCCCGACGCGGATGTCGATGTCGAACACCGCGGGCGCGTTCGTGGTGATCAGCGCGGCCGCGTACGCCGGGTCGCGGGCCAGCTGCCCGGCCAGGTCCTCGACGAACCGGCCGGGCTGAACCGTGCCGCGGTGACCGCGGGCCACGCAGAAATAGGCGGCTGACCAGGCGTCGCGCATGCGGGTCGCGTCGCTGATCAGCCACCGGGCGACCGCGGTCTTACCCCAGCCGGGCCGGGCGACGAGCACCAGGAAGCGCTCGCCGGAGCCCAGCCAGGAGTCGACCAGGTCGAGCACCCAGGACCTGCCGACGAGCTGCTCCATCCCCGCACGCTCGACCCGTGCCGGCGGTCACGTCAAGCAGAACGTCGGCTACCGGTCTCGCTCGGCCACGATCGTGGTGTCGTCGCCGTGCCCGGTGTGCACCACGGTGTCCTCCGGGAGGCTGAACAGCTTCGCCCGGATCGAGGCGACGATCAGGTCGGCGTCCGAGTAGGACCGGCCGGTCGCGCCCGGGCCACCCTGGAACAGCGTGTCGCCGGTGAAGACCTGGCCGAGCTCGGACGCGTACAGGCAGACGGCGCCCGGGGCGTGCCCGGGCGTGTGCAGCACGGTCAGCGTCGTCCCGCCCACCTCGATGGTGTCGCCGTCGGCCAGGTCGGTGTCCCAGGCCGTCGCGGTGCCGTGGGTCAGCTCCCACAGCGGCCGCTCGGCCGGGTGCAGCAGGATCGGCGCCCCGGTACGCTCGCGCAGCTCCGGCGCCACCCGGACGTGATCGTCGTGGGCGTGCGTGCACACGATCGCGACCACCCGGCGCTCACCGACGACCTTGAGGATCGCGTCCACGTCGTGCGGGGCGTCGATCACCACGCACTCGGTGTCGTCGCCGACCACCCAGATGTTGTTGTCCACGTTGAACGTCTCACCGTCCAGGCTGAACGTTCCGGCGACGACGCCGTGGTCGACCCGCGCCCCGCTCACAGGATCACCACCGAGCGCAGCACCGGCTCGGCGTGCCCGTGCATCCGGGCGAACGCCGCCTCCACGTCCTCGATGCCGATCTCCTCGGTGACGAACGCGTCCAGGTCGAGCCGGCCCTGCTTGTACAGGTCCACCAGCATCGGGAAGTCGCGCGACGGCAGGCAGTCGCCGTACCAGCTGGACTTCAGCGCGCCGCCCCGGCCGAACACGTCGATCAGCGGCAGGTCCGGCACCTTCATGTCCGGCGTCGGCACACCGACCAGCACCAGCACCCCGGCCAGGTCACGGGCGTAGAACGCCTGCTTCCACGTCTCCGGCCGGCCCACCGCCTCGATCACCACATCGGCGCCGTCCGCACCCTCATAAACCGAAGCCGCGATCCGCTTGATCTCCGCCACCGGGTCGCTCTTCGACGAGTCGACCAGGTGCGTGGCGCCCAGCTTGCGGGCCGCCTCCAGCTTGCGCTCGTCGATGTCCACCGCGATGATCGGCGAAGCGCCGGCCAGCGCCGCACCGGCGACCGCGGCCACGCCGACCCCACCGCAGCCGATCACCGCGACCGACCTACCGCGGGTCACCGCGCCGGTGTTGATCGCCGCACCGATGCCGGCCATCACGCCGCAGCCCAGCAGCCCGACGGCCGCGGCCCGCGCTGACGGGTCCACCTTCGTGCACTGCCCGGCCGCGACCAGCGTCTTCTCCGCGAACGCGCCGATGCCCAGCGCCGGCGACAGCTCGGTGCCGTCCTCCAGGGTCATCTTCTGCTTCGCGTTGTGCGTGGCGAAGCAGTAGTGCAGGTCGCCGCGCTTGCAGGCCCGGCACTGCCCGCAGACGGCCCGCCAGTTCAGCACCACGAAATCACCCGGCGCCACCTCGGTGACCCCGGCGCCGACGGACTCCACCACACCGGCCGCCTCGTGGCCGAGCAGGAACGGGAAGTCGTCGTTGATGCCACCCTCCCGGTAGTGCAGGTCGGTGTGACACACCCCGCACGCCTGGATCTTCACCACCGCCTCGCCCGGCCCCGGGTCCGGCACGTTAATCGTCACCAACTCGACCGGTGCGCCTTTCGCGCGCGCGATGACGGCCTTCACCTGCTGCATCTCAATGTTCCCTTCGGCCGGGCGATTCAATGGGTCAGGATAAGGGGCGGCCGAGCAGCCATCCGGCGATCCGGTCGATGCTGTTGGCCGCCGCACTCGTGAACGGGTCGCCGACGCAGCCGTGGGCCGCGCCCGGTTCCATGTGCACGCTCACTTCTACACCCGCGGCGCGCAGCTGCCCGGCGTACGCTTCCCCGGACGCGCGCAACGTGTCCGCCTCGCAGTTCAGCACGAATGTCGGCGGCAGCCCGCCCACGTCGCCGTTTCCGGCGAACGCATAAGGGTCCTTCAACGTCTCGTCACTTCCGGCGTAATGCCGGCTCATCTCGGCCACCCAGGTGGGCGAGAAATACACCGCGTTCCGGGCCCGGCGCACGATCGCGAACTGTTCCGCCGGCCATTCCGGCAACTCCGCGTGCACCGCCGGATAAACCAGCACCACCGACGCCGGAGCTGGCCCCGCACCGTCACGCAGCCGTTTGCTCACGCCCGCCACGATGTTCCCGCCCGCGCTGGCGCCACCCAGATGCAGCCGTTCCGCGTCCATGTTCTGCGCCGCCCACAGCCAGCCGGTCAGCACATCATCGGACGCCTGCGGGAAATGGCCGCCGTGCAGCGCTTTGCGGTAGTCCAGCGACAGCACCGCGATCCCCCGGGCCGCCAGCGCCAGCGCCACGAAATGCGCCTCCGCCATACTCAGCGAACCACTCACGAACGCCCCGCCGTGCACCCAGACAAAGCCGACACCCGAGCTTTCCGGCCCCCGATAAAACCGCGCCGGCACCCCCGCAATCGCCGGCTCGCTCACCGTCACCTTCGCCAGCTCGGGAAACCGCGCGAACAGTTCCGCATCGGTCGGCCCGGTCTCCGGCATGTCCCCGGCAATCTCCAGCATCCGCACGAAATCAGCGACCGCCGGCGGTTCCCCCGCCGACGCCCGCCCCAGCACGGCGCGCTGCACCGGCCGCGGCAGAACCCGCACCACCCGCAGCGCATATCCGAGAACGGAACCCATCATGAAGACCATTCTTTCGTACGCGTGACGAAAGGTCCCCGCTCTCCCCCGGCGACCATCTGCCACACCGGGCCGAAGCGCCGCCGCCGGGAAACGGCAGTCAGGCGCTGAAGCGGCGCAGCGCCCACCGCGCCGGCGGCCAGGCCGCCGGATCGCCGTCGGTGACCCATTCGGTCACCGACGCCGGCGCCACCTCCAGGTCGAACGCCGGGAACAGCGGCTGCCCGCCGAGCGCGTGGAACGAGCCGCCGACGGTCTCGCTGTGCCCGACCAGCACGGCCGTGCCGCCGCGGTGCCGCTGCGCGATCCCGGTGATCGTCCGCCCGAGCCGCACCATCACCTCGGCCCAGCTCTCGTTGCCCTCCTCGAACGGCCGGTACAGCCCGCCACCCTCGGCCCGGTGCTCACTCTGAAAGCGCGCCACCGGCATCCCGTCCGCATAGTCCGGCATGTGCCAGGTGCACAGCCCGCAGTCCTCGACGCTCTCGGTCCCGAACGCGGCCGCGATCGGCCGGGCCGTCTCCACCGCCCGCCGCAACACCGACGAGTACACCGCGACCGGCCCGGCCAGCTCCCCGGCCAGCCGCTCCGCCACGGCCCGCGCCTGCCGATGGCCGGTCTCGGTCAGCCCGCGACACCCACGTACCCCACCGACCACTCCCTCCACCGAGTGCACCGACTCCCCGTGCCGGACGACCACCACACGCGTACGCACGAGCCCATCGTGCCGCCTTGACGGGCGGCGTGGGGTTTCGTAGCGTCGTACATAGATGAATTGAAATGTTTCATGCTCCGCTCGTGCGAACCGAGAGGCACCCATGAACATCAGTTCTCCGCGCCGCCTGATTGCCGCCGGCGCTGCCGGCCTGCTCGCGCTGACCCTGGGTGCTGTCCCGGCGTCGGCGGCGGGCCCTGGTGGGCATGCCCCGGAGGCGCCCGCTCGCCTGACCACCAACGACCTGGTCCGGCCGAACGCTGTCGAGGGCGTCCCGCTCTTCGGCTGGCTGCCGCGGGACCGGGATCCGGGTGAGAGTCAGACCGGCTACCAGATCCGGGTCAGTGACGGCGCGGGCCGGGCGATCTGGGACTCCGGCAAGGTGGCCGGCGGGGAGCAGTCCCACGTCGCCTACCGCGGGCCGGGGCTGAGCGAGGGACGCGCGTACGCCTGGACCGTGCGGACCTGGGACGCGACCGGCAAGGTCTCCCCGTGGGCGGCCGCGGCGGGCTTCGAGACCGGGATCAGCGACAGCGGCTGGTCGGGGGCGCAGTGGATCCAGCGGGCGGCGACACCGCGGGCCGACGACTGGGCGCTGCTGCGCACCGAGGTGCCCGTCCAGCGCGGCCGGGTGGTGCGGGCGATCGCGTACGTGGCCGGCAGTCACACCTGGGAGCTGTGGGTCAACGGCAGGCGCGCCGACCGGGGCAGCTCGTTCGGGTATCCGGGCGAGGGCTTCTACCAGGCCGCCGACGTGACCCGGCTCGTCCAAGGCCGGGGCACGCTGACGCTCGGGGCGCTGCTGCACTGGTACGGGGCCGGGCAGGGGCGCGCGGCCGGCGTACCGGGGCTGCTTGTCAAAATCGCGATCGAGTACGCCGACGGAACGAAGCAGGCCGTGATCAGCGACGGGTCGTGGCGGGTGCACGACGGCCCGTACCGGGAAGGCGCCGTGCGCAACGGCGAGGGCGAGCGGATCGAGCACGCCGACGCGCAACGCGCGGCGGCCATCGGGGCCTGGCAGCAGCCGGGGTACGACGACGCGCTCTGGTCCCCGCCGGTCGTGCTCGGCACCCATCCGGTGGCCCCGTTCACCCACCTGACCGGCCTGGACGCCCTGGTCAGCGAGTCGGTAGTGCGGCCGGTGCGGATGCTCACCGCCGACGACGGCACCCCGGTCGCCGACTTCGGCGTGGTCGTCCCGGCCCGCCCGGTGGTCGAGTTCGACGCGGGTGCCGGGGGCCGGACGCTGACGCTGCGGGCCGGCTACGAGCTGACCGCGAACGGCCGGGTGTCGACGGCCGGCGAGGCGACCCAGAGCACCGACATGTCGTACCCGTACACCCAGGCCGACGGCCGGCAGACCTTCCGCGCCTTCACCCACCTGGGCTTCCGCTACCTGGAGATTCCCGGCGCCAACGAAGACATCAAGATCAGCGAGGTACGCGCCGAGCTCGTGCACACCGCCGTCGAAGGCCCGCAGGCGTCGTTCACCAGCAGCGACGCCACACTGAACGCGGTGTGGAAGCTGATGCAACGCTCCGCGCTGTACTCGATCCAGGAGCAGTTCGTCGACACCCCGACCAGGGAGAAGGGCCAGTTCCTGGCGGACGCGGCGAACATCTCGTACGCCACCATGCAAGGCTTCGGCGAGCGGGCCGCGACCCGCAAGGCGATCCGCGAGTTCCTGGCGTCGAACCGGCGCTACTGGACCACCGGCAACGACGCCGGCCGCTACAACGCGGTCTATCCGAACGGTGACGGCAAACGCGACATCCCCGACTTCACCGAGCTGTTCGTCGACTGGGTGTGGCGCTGGTACGAGGTGACCGGCGACGAGACGCTGCTCGCCGAGGCGTACCCGGCGATCCGGGAGACCGCGGGCTACGTGCAGCGGCACATCCCGGCGAGCGGGCCGACCGCCGGCCTGGTCACCGACCTGAGCGGCGGCAGCGGTCAGTACCGGTACGGGATCATCGACTGGCCGGCGCCGGGACGCTTCGGCTACGACATGACGACGTCCGCCCGAACCGTGGTCAACGCGCTCGGCGTGGAGGTGCTGCGCCGGGCCGCCGACATGGCCACGGTCCTGGGCAAACCGGAGGACGCGGCCGGGTTGCGGCAGACCGAGCAGGACCTGGTCGCTGCGATGAACGCGCGGCTGCGGCGGGCCGACGGCATCTATGTCGACGGTCTGCTCGCCGACGGCACCCAGTCCTCGCATGCCGGGCAGCACGCATCCTCGTACCCCATCGCCTTCGGCATCGCACCCGCCGCCGACCTGCCCGCGCTCGCCGAACATCTCGCTGCCGCAGGCATGCGGCAGGGACCGATGACCGCGCACTGGCTGCTGCGCGCGCTCGCCGACGCCGGGCGGCCGGATGCGGTGCTGCGGCTGCTCACCAACCATGACGACCTTGGCTGGGCGCGCATCCTGGACCAGGGCGGCACGTTCACCTGGGAGGCGTGGGCGATGGAGGCCGGGGCCAACTACAGCCAGTCGCACGGGTGGGGTGCGCAGGCCGCGGTCGACGTCATGGAGACCATGCTCGGCATCCGGCTGGGCGAGGCCGGTGGGCGTACGGTCGTGCTCGCTCCCCCGGCCACCGGCCTGCAGCATGCGGCCGGCTCGGTCCCCACCCAGCGCGGCGAGGTGAAACTGTCCTGGCAGCGGGTGGCGAACGGCCTGCGGGTCGCCGCCCGGATCCCGGTCAACGTCACCGCGCGGATCGAGCTGCCGACACCGGCGGGCGTGGCCTATCGCGCGAGCGGCGCGCGACTCATCAGCAGCGGCAACGGCCTGACAGTATTCGAGGCCGGTTCCGGCGACGTACGCTTCACGCCGGTCCCGGCCCCGAACTGACCGCTATCGGATGCGGGCGAACACGTCCGGCTGCTCGTTGGTGTCGCCGGGCACCAGGTTGGTGGCGTACGAGAGGTAGGCGATGACGCGGCCGTCAGCGCTGACTGACGGGTCGCCGCTCCAGTCGTTGGCCTGGCGGCCGGAGGTGGTCACGCTCACCAGACTGGTGGTCCGGGCGTCCAGGTCCCGCACGAACACGTCGTCGCCGGCGTTGGTGTCCCCCGGAACCAGGGTCGTCGCCGGGGAGTGGAACACCACGTAGCGCCCATCCGCGCTGATCGAGGCGGAGTTGCAGTGGTCGTTCGCCGGTACACCGGAGTCGGACAGGCTGACCAGTGTCGTCTGCCTCGCGCGGCGGTCCCGGACGAAGACGTCGACCGTGCCGTTGGCGTCACCCTCGACGAGGTCCGGCGAGTCGGACATGAAGGCGATGAGCCGACCGTCGGCGCTGATCGACGGGGAGAAGCTGTTGTACAGGCCCGGAATGCCGGCCGGGGTCGCACTGACCAGAGCGGTCCGCCCGGTCCGACGGTCCCGCAGGAACACATCGGACTGGTCGTTGGCGTCGCCGGGCACCAGGTTGCCGGCGAACGATTCGAAGACGACGTACCGGCCGTCGGCGCTGATCGCCGGCGCCTGGCTCTGATGATTGCCCTGGGTGCCGTCGGTGGCGGTGCTCACCCGGCTGGTCCGGGAGGTGTGCCGGTCGTGCAGGAACACGTCCCGGAATCCGTTGGTGTCGCCGGGCACCAGGTTCGCCGCGTCCGAGTCGAACAGCACGTACCGCCCGTCGGAGCTGAGCCCGAGGGAGAACGCGCTGAAGTTGTCGCCCTGCACACCGGCGCTCGACACACTGACCCGGCTGGTCAGCCCCTTGACCCGATCACGGATGAAGACGTCGGAGTTCTCGTTCGTATCGCCGGGCACCAGATTGTCGGCGTAGGAGGTGAAGGCGACATATCGGCCGTCCGCGCTAATCCGCACCCCGCTGTGCGCGCCGTCGACGGCCTGCACGCCGGAGCTGGACAGGTTGACCCGCTCGGTCGTCCGCGTCCGCCGGTCCCAGACGAAGACGTCCGGGACGTCGTTGGTGTCGCCGGGCACCAGGTTCGTCGCGGCGGAGATGTACGCGACGTACCGGCCGTTCGCGCTCACCTCCGGGCCGCCGCTGAACCTGTCGGGCTGGCCACCGTCGTCAGCCAGGCTGACCCGGACCGTCCGGGCCCCCGCAGACCCGCCGGGCTCGGTCGCCCCAGCCACCGCGGCCGAGGCCGGCGCCACGAACGCCACCACCGCCGCCACGGCGACGCCGGCCCGAAGGCCACGCCCCCGCACTATCAACTTTGCATCGTCAGACATGTCGGTCCCCCTACCAAACGAGTGGTCGCAACGAGAGGTGCACCGATCATTGTCAATGTCGCGGGACCATTCCTAGGGCAATCCCGATGCCGGAATTGGCGCAGGGTCTCGCCCGGGCACCATCGCGGTCATTTCCACGAAATCGCCTTATTGACGACTTTGCTTACTCTGCCCGCTCGGGACGCGCTACTTGCCGGAGGCCAGGATGCGACTGACGACAGCGGGCCGGAGCAGGCGCCGCGCCAGGATGGATCGAGTCGTGCAGAACACTGCTTCCGGTGCCCAGTCCGCGCGTTCGTCCACGATTCTTCGCAACAACCGCTGGGTGTCCGCCGGGGTCCGAACCGAGTGGAACTCGAGGTCGGAGCCGGCCGACTCGGCCCGATCCGGCGCCTGACGCCAGGCAGCCTGGAGATCGCCTCGCGAGTCGGGGCTCAGCACGTACCCGAACATCTTGTGATCCCGGAGGTCCACTGCATAGGCGAGGCTGTGCAGGTGTACCTCGGACTTGTCGATGGCCACCGGCGACATGCCCATCTCCTCCCAGAGGCCGCGCTTGGCGATGAGGTACGGGCTCGACCGCAGCACCCCGTCCGTGCCTGGAGAGAAATCCCGCGGGGCCGCATTCTCGCCGACCGCGTTGTAGACCTTTCCCCCGTGCCAGTCGCCGCCGGCACCCGGGCTGCGCGTCCGGCGGGTGAGCGCGAGGAAGTCGCCGTCCTCGCAGAAGACGGAAAGACCCACACTGAAAGGATTCGGGAAGCCGCTGATCGGTTTCTGGCAGTCCGCCTCACCGGCGATCCCGCTGAGCACCTGCTTCTCCGGCTCGGTGCCGGCGATGAGAAGAAAATGGGTGCTGCGCAGGTCGAAATAGTCGTAGGTGTGCATCCGGCACGTGACCCGGTGGCTGCGCCCGGCGCGGTCATCCTCGGGGCGATCGCTGACCCGGCCGATGCGCAAGGACGAGATACCGACCTGCCGACCGTTCTCGTAGCCGTCGGCCAGCCATTGTGACTTTCGGCTGTCCCGGATCCGCACGACGGCAGGATCCTCAATCGCGAAATCAGCGCCGAGCTCGAGCGTCACCGCGTCGTGCGCGAAGATCCCGTCCTCTCCCCAGCCGGCCTGGACCAGGACCAACGAGGAGAAACGCTCCTCCACCTCGCGGCCGGAACGGTCGGCGGCCCGGAAATGCCGGCGTTTGCGCAACCGTGCGTACCGACCCTGCAGGTACGGATAGGCGACGTTCTGCACGGCCAGTCCGATCAAGGCTCCCGCTGCCAGATCGGGCCAGTTCACGAAAGGCCTCCCGCTGAATCGCCGTGACAGGTCATGCGACCCGCGGCGTTCGGACCGGCGGGAGCATTGACCTGTTGACCTCGCCCGTCTGCTCCGGCGAGGGCGGCTCCGGCTGAGTGGTCACCGCGTTCGTCTCCGCGTCCGCATCATCGTCGTCGGGAACCGGCTCGGCGGCGGACAGCTGGATCTGCGACAGCAATGCGACGAGTCGCGGGACCTCATCGGTGGCGAGCTGGAACGTGCCCCGGCACACCGTGTCTGCCCACAGCGACACCACGACCGCGCCGCGGGCCTCGTGGTAGCTGACTCGCATCCTTCGATCGTCGCCGCGCATGTCGGTGAACAGATCGCCGACAGCCGGCATCGGAAAGACCTCGCCCATCGATGCAGTCTCCCCAATCGACAGCGCCAAGTAAAGATCGAGAACCCGGACGGTGCAGATGTGCGAAACACCGGATGGGAGGCGGGCGGGCAGCCTTAGATCGGGGAATGAACAGATCACGTGTCACGCTGTCCGCACTCGTCGTCCTCCTGGTGGGCTCGTCATGGCTGCTCAGCGGCCGTCCCGCTTACGCCGCTGAACCTCTGCGGGAAAGCGTGCTGGTCACCGGGACCGGCGAGGTGCTCGGTGAGCCGGACACGCTCACCGCGAACTTCGCGGTCGAGACCACCGCTGCCACCGTCGACGAAGCCCTGAAGAACGCGACGGGCGCGGCCACCCGGATGCGGGACGCGCTCGTCCGCGCCGGGACTGCCACAGCCGACCTCCAGACGTCGAACGTCTCCATCAACGCGAAACAGAACGACGATCAGAAGATCACCGGCTACGCCGTGCATCAGGGGCTGACCGCGCAGATCCGGGATCTGCCGCGGGCCGGGGCGATCATGTCCGCGGCCATCGCGGCCGGTGGTGATGCGGCACGGCTGAACGGTGTGTCGTTCGCTGTCGAGAACGACACCGCCCTGCTCGCCGAAGCACGCAGGAAGGCGTTCGCCGACGCCCGGGCGAAGGCCGAGTTGTACGCACGGGAGGCCGGCCGGCCACTCGGCCGGGTCATCAGGATCAGCGAGGAGGCGCCCAACTACTACGGAGGTACGGGTGGCGACTACAAGTCGATGGCCGCGGCCGACTTCGCCGTTCCGGTCGAGCCGGGCCGCCAGCAACTGACGGCGACGGTCACCGTGGAGTGGGCTCTTCAAGCGGACAGCTGATTCCACCGCTCCGCAGCCGACTCGTAGCGGGCCTTGAGGTCAGCCCGGCCCACTTCGACGAGGCCGTCGAGACGGGCGCGATCGAGCTCGACAGCCTCCGAGAGCAGCAGGGCCCGGCCGATCTCGAGGGCTTCCACAGCTGCGCCGTACTCCTGCTGCTTCGCCCGGGCGTAGGCCGCCTCGGCGGCGATCCCCCGGGCGAAGACCAGCCACCGCTCCTTGCTGTGCCGCTGCAACTGGGTCTCGAACAGCCGCGTCATCGCTGTGAGCCCGTCACCGTACGCCCAAGCCGCCTCGCCCCAGGCCTGCCGCCGGCGGGCGTGCGTGCCCCATTGCTGCCCGATGGCCACCGCCTGCCCGGGCGACGTCTCCGTCGCCTTGATCATCGCCATCGCGTACGCCTTGATCGCCGCCTCGAGGTCTTCCGGCGCGCCGGTCGCCTCGAATCGCAGATGCCGGGCCATGGCGTAGCTGCTCATGAATCGCGGGAGGTGCGGGGAGTCCAGCACCCATTGACTCATGGCAGCGTCCAGGGCGGCCGAGGCTTCGTCCAGGTCTTCCGGATCCGCGGTGTCGAGGTAGCGCGCCAGGAGAAGGGTCGCCAGTTCGAAGAGCCGCCACGACCATTCCGGTGAATCGTGCGCGGTCTGTTCCAGCGCCTGCCGGGTGGAGTCGACAGCGCGGTCCACGGACTCCTCCCGCAGTTCCCCGGTGACCACGTGACGCGCGTCCAGCGCCACATCGAGGTTGCGGAGAATCGTTGTACGAAACGGGTCGCTCGCGGGCACCAGACTCAGCGCTTCGTTGATGACGTCGATGCTGCGCTGCGAATCCTCGAGACTGCCGCTACGCACGAATCGCTGGTGCAGGAGCCGGCCGAAGTTGTTCAGGATCCGCGCCCGGCCGGCTTCGTCATCCGGCAGTCGGGCGGTGGCCTCCTCATACAGCCCGATCGCTCGTTCCAGGTCTTCGGCGACGCCGAATCTGACGTACCGCTCGCCCAGCGCCACCGCGAGCTGGTCGGATTGACCCGCAAGCTCCGCAGCGGCGATCGCCTCATCGAGCGTCTCCCGCTGGGGCTGCCGTTCGTAGCGTTCGAAGAGCAGCCGCGCCAGGCTGGCCCGATAGCCGCCCAGATAAGGCGAATCCGGCGCCGACGCCTCAACGGCGAAATGCCAGGTGCTCAGCGCGGCGGTCAGATCGTCGACAGATCGACCTCGGGCATATCGCTCCTCCAGCGCCCCCGCGACGCTGGCCAACAGCACCGGCCGATGCGCGGAATCTGCATCCCCGTCCGCAATGGCCCGTTCCAGCGGATCGAAGGCGCCCTGCCAGTAGCGCAGCGCCGCTTCCAGATCCGGCGGCATGCGGGTGGCGAGGTAGCGCTGCAGGTGAATGTGGCCACCGTTGCTGAGCAGCTGAAAACAGATCAGCGGCGGAAGGCCGCCCAGTGACGGATTCCCGAGGAGCACGTCCCAGGCGTCCACCGCCTCATCGAGATCCCGCAGGTCATAGCCGGCGGTGAACCGCCCATAGGCAGCCTGCGCCCGGTCGAGCAAACCGGGAATCGAATCCGGGGCGTCCCCCATCGGCATGCCACCAGCCTGCACGCCGATCGCCGATCAAGCCAGGCTCAGCACTCGATGACGTTGACGGCGAGGCCGCCGCGGGCGGTTTCCTTGTACTTGATTTTCATGTCGGCGCCGGTCTCCTTCATGGTCTTGATGACCTTGTCCAGGGAGACGTGGTGGCGGCCGTCGCCGCGCAGCGCCATCTTCGCGGCGGTCACCGCCTTCACCGCGGCCATGCCGTTGCGTTCGATGCACGGGATCTGGACCAGGCCGCCGACCGGGTCGCAGGTCAGGCCCAGGTTGTGTTCCATGCCGATCTCGGCGGCGTTCTCTACCTGCTCGGGTGTGCCGCCCAGCACCTCGGCCAGGCCGGCGGCGGCCATCGCGCACGCCGAACCCACCTCGCCCTGGCAGCCGACCTCGGCGCCGGAGATGGAGGCGTTCTCCTTGAACAGCAGGCCGATCGCGCCGGCCGTCAGCAGGAACCGCACCACGCCGTCCGCCGACGCGCCGGGCACGAAGTCCAGGTAGTAGCGCAGCACGGCCGGGATGATGCCGGCGGCGCCGTTGGTGGGCGCGGTGACCACCCGGCCGCCGGCCGCGTTCTCCTCATTGACGGCCATGGCGTACGCGGTGAGCCACTCCATCGCATGCTCAGCGCCGGGACCGCCCGCCCGTAGTTGACGTGCCGTCGCCGCCGCCCGCCGCCGGACGCGCAGACCTCCCGGCAGGATGCCCTCGGCGTCGAGTCCCCGGTCGATGCAGTCGTTCATCACCGACCAGAGGTGCTGCAGGCCGGCCTGCACCGCGGACTCCGGGCGCCACGCCGTCTCGTTGACCAGCATCAGCCGGGAGATCGACAGACCGGTGGCCCGGGTCGTCGCCAGCAGGTCGGCGCCCGACGAGAACGGATAGGGCAGGCAGATGTCGTCCGCGCGTACCCCGCCGGTCTTCTCATCGACCACGAAGCCGCCGCCGACCGAGAAGTAGGTCTTGCGCAGAAGCTCGGCGCCGTCGGCGCCGAGCGCCGTGAAGGTCATCCCGTTGGGATGCTCGGGCAGTGACCGCCGCCGGTGCAGCACGAGGTCCGCCTCGAACGGAAGGGGTGCCGATTCGAGAGAAGTGTCGACCGTCTCCGGCTCCTCGCCGGCCAGGCCCAGCAGCACCGCCCGCGGGGTGCCGTGACCGTGACCGGTCGCCCCGAGCGAACCGAACAGCTCGGCGCGCACGGTCGCGACCGGCAGGCCGGCGAGTTGCTGCGTGAAGAGGCGGGCGGCGCGCATCGGGCCGACGGTGTGTGAGCTGGACGGCCCGATGCCGATCGAGAACAGGTCGAAGACGGAGACGGCCATGCGGAGGCTCCCTGCTAGCTGGGGTGGGCCTCCCTCGCTCTGTCATGGGGCCTGAGAGCTTCGCCGCCGGCGGCGGCTTGCACCTTGGGCGCGGCGACGGCGGACCGTCCCCGGCTTTCCAGAGTCGCCTGCCCGCAGCGGTACGTTGGCCTGAGAGATTCTGAGGGAGAAGTTGCTCCTTCGGCGCCCTGTCACCAGGGGCTCTCCCGCAGCGGATGAGCGGCGAAATATGCGGTTGTCGCTGGTGAAGCTATCCAGGCCAGGATAGCCGCGTCAACCGGTGTAAAGCTTGTCGAGCAGGTGAGCATTGCGTTGCTCGACGATGCGCCGGCGCAGTTTCAGCGACGGGGTGAGGTCGCCGTTCTCGACGCTCAGGTTGCGTTCCAGGATGGTGAACCGTTTGACTGTCTCCCAGCGGCCGAGGGCGGAGTTGAGCTCGGTGACGTAGCCGTCGACGGCGGCCTGCACCTGCGGTGAGCGCACCAGGTCGGCGTGGGTCTCGCCGGTGACCCCGTTGGCGGTCGCCCAGGTGCGCACAGCGACCGGGTCGAGGTCGATCAGCGCGGTGACGTAGTTGCGGCCGTCGCCGTAGACCACCATCTGCGCGGAGAGCGGGCAGATCGCGGCGAACCGGGTCTCGATCGCCTGCGGCGCGACGTACTTGCCGCCGGAGGTCTTGAACAGGTCCTTCTTCCGGTCGGTGATCTTCAGCGAGCCGCGGGCGGTGATCTCGCCGATGTCGCCGGTGGCCAGCCACTCGCCGAGCGGATCGAAGCCGTGGTAACCGTCCATCAGCCCGGGACCCTTGATCAGGATCTCGCCGTCCTCGGCGATCCGGACCTCGGTGCCGGGCAGTGGCAGGCCGACGGTGCCGTACTCCAGGTGGTCCGGGCGGTTGACGAAGGCGCCGGCCGAGGTCTCGGTCAGCCCGTACCCCTCCAGGATGGGCAGGCCGAGAGCGTCGAAGAACTCGCAGATGTCCGCCGACAGCGCGGCCGAACCGGACAGGAAGAAGCGCAGCCGCCCGCCGAACCGCGCGCGTACCTTGCTCAGCACCAGCCTGTCGGCGATCTTGTGTTGCAGCGCGAGCCCGGCGGGCACCGGATCGCCGTTGCGGCGGGTCCGGGCGGCCTTGCGGCCGACACCGACGGCCCAGTCGAAGAGCCGGGCCTTCACCCCGCCGTCCTTGTGCGCGGCGGCGAGCACGCCGGCATGCACCTTTTCGAAGATCCGGGGTACGGCGGGCATGACGACCGGTTTGACCACGGGCAGGTTCGTGATGATCCGGGTCACGTCGCCGTCGATCACCGTAGGGTGGCCGATCGCGATCTGGGCGGCGCCCAGCGCCTTGCCGAACACGTGCGCGAGCGGCAGCCACAGATAGCCGAGGTCGTCCGGGCCGACCAGGTCGACGGCCTGCGTCGCGGTGGCCTGGTAGATCCAGCAGCGGTGCGGCAGGCGTACGCCCTTGGGCCGCCCGGTCGTGCCGGAGGTGTAGATCAACGTGGCCAGCTGGTCGGTGGTGACCGCGACCGTCGCCTTGGTGACCGCTTCGGCGGGCAGGGTCCGGCCCCGTTCCCGCAGGTCGGCGAGGGTGAGCGCACGCGGGTCAGAACCGTCCATCAGGATCACGTGCTCGACCGCCGAGCCGGTGACCTTGTCCAGGTGCTCGACGCTCTCCACCACGGCGAACCGGCTGCCCGAGTCGGCGAGGATGTGCGTGACGTCCTCGATCGACGAGGTCGGGTAGATCGTGGTGGTCGCCCCGCCGGCGCACATGACGCCGAGGTCGACATGGATCCACTCGATCCGGGTGCCCGACATGATCGCGACCCGGTCCTCCGGGCGCAGGCCGAGGGCGAGCAGGCCGGCGGCGATCTCGGTGGCGACCCGGCCGGCCTCCGCCCAGGTCTGCGACTGCCAGCCACCGTCCGTTGTGGGCCACCGGTACGCCTCCGCGTCCGGTGTGCGGGCGATCCGGTCGAGCAGTAACGCGCCGACCGAGGGCGGGGCGGACAGTTGCGCTTGTTCCCAGGCGGCTTGCTCGCTCATCGGGCCTCCGTCATAGTGAACCTTTTTCAACCTGGCATCAGGCCGAAGGCATCCGGCCGCTCGGCAACCTGCGGGCCGCACGGCCCTGGCCACGTTGAAAAGTTCAGTGATCGCCGTCACAACGTGCCGACAGAGTACGTCCATCCCTCGGATGACGGAACCGTTGAAACAGCGCCATGGAGTAACGTCATGACGCCGCGGTCCCGCGGTAGTCAGGCAGGGTCGTGATGAGCCAGCGCAGCCACCGCATCGATGTGCCGGCCGGGCTCCACGCGCCCGGCGAGGCCCGCCATCAGGTCACCGACTCGCTGCGCGCCTGGGGTTACGACGACGCCCGCTGGCTGGACGCCGTTTCCGTCATCACCAGCGAACTCGTCACCAACGCCGTGCAGCACGGCAGCGGCGACTCGGTGCCGATCACGGTGATCGCGCAGGGCCGGTCGGTGCTGCTGTCGGTCGCCGACAACTCCGCCGTGGTTCCGCAGCGGCGCCGGCCCGACGATCGCGGCGGCCGGGGACTGATGCTGATCGACGCCCTCTCGACGCGGTGGTATGTGCAGGACGACGGCGGCGGCAAGTGCGTGCACGTGGAGCTTCAGCCCTACCCCGGGGAGGTCGCCTCGTGAGGATCAACCGGCAGCAGGACGCGGACACCGTACGGGTGGAGCTTCAGGGCGAACTCGACCTGGCCAGCAGCGGCGGCGTCCGCACGCACCTGGAGCAGGTGGTGCACGAGATGCGTCCCCGGCGCATCCTGGTCGACATGGGCGGGGTCACCTTCTGCGACTCCACCGGCCTGGAGGCGCTGATCTGCGTGCGCGACGTCGCCACCGAGCACGGGACCGCCCTGCAACTGATCAACGTGCACGGCGTCGCCCTGATCACGCTGCAGATCACCGGTGTGTTCCCGCTGCTGGTGGCGGAGCCCGACGCCGAATGACGCCTCGCGAGCGCCCGACCTGGCTGGTCGTCGTTCTGGTCGCGGTGACGTACATGATCGGCGCCCAGATGGCGTTCGTCGTCTTCGACGCCACCTCGATCGTGGTGCTGTTCCTGCCCTCCGGGATCACCCTGTCCGCCCTGCTGCTGTGCCCCACCCGGCAGTGGCCCTGGATCCTGCTGACCGTCGCGGTCACCGAGATCGCCGTGGACCTCTCGCACGGTCTGCTGCTCGCGTCCGCGTTCGGTTTCGCGCTGGCCAACACCGCCGAACCACTGACCGGGGCGCTGCTGCTGCGCCGCGTCGTGCCCGGTTACGTCGACCTGGTCCAGCGCAGGCACCTGCTCGCGTTCCTGGGCTGCTGTGTCGTCACCGGCCCGCTGGTCGGCGCCCTGATCGGCGGCACCACCATCGCCGCCGACCAGGACCGGGGGTGGATCGAGTCGTTCCTGCCGTTCTGGGCCGGCGACGCCACCGGGGCGCTGACCGTCGCCGGGACCGTCCTGTCCTGGCGGCACCGGCCGGCGCCCGGCCGGGCGTCCGCCGCCCGCTGGGTCCTGGCTCTGCTGCTCACCGTGGCGGTGACCGCCTTCAGTTTCTGGCCGCAGCACCTGCCGCTGTTCTACCTGCCGCTGCCGTTGCTGTTCTATTTCGGGTTCCAGCAGCGGCTCGCGGTCACGATGAGCGCCGGCCTGGCCATGACGGTCACGGCGAACGTGATGACCAGTCTCGGGCACGGGCCGTGGGCGGCGCTGCAGGGGCCGGTCGCGTTCAAGACCGCCACCCTGCAGCTGTTCCTGGCCGTCGCCGTGGTCGGCGCCTGCCTGCTCACCGTCGGGGTGGCCGAACGCGACAGCGCCCGTTCCGACACTTACGCCGAACGCGCCGCCCGGCAGCGGATCGCCGCGGTGCAGTCGCTGACCGCGCAGCTCGCCCGGGCGCCCACGTCGGCGGCGATCGCGCGGGCGCTCGTACACGGCAACCTGCTCGGCGAGCGGTGCACCGTGGCCGTCGCCGACGCGGAGGCGGACGCCGAGGAGCTGCTCGTGCACACCGCCGACCAGGGTGAACCCCGATCGGTGCCGCTGTCCGGGGCCGGGGTGCCGGCCCGGGCGGTACGGACCGGGCGCCCGGCCGTCGACGACGACCCGGCCGAACTCGGGGTGCCGGTCGTCGACGGTGACGGGCCGGTGCTCGGCGCGCTCGGTTTCGGGTTCCGGCCGGGCACCGTGATCGACGCCGACACGGTCGCTTTCGCGCAGACCCTGGCCGACCTCACGGCGCAGGCCCTGCGCCGGGCCCGGCTCTACGAGCGCGAGGTCAGCGCGGCGCGCCAGCTGCAGCAGGCGCTGCTTCCGGCGTACGTCTCCGAGCTCCCCGACGTCCGGGTCGACGCCGGCTACCGCCCCGCCGACCTCACCCACGATGTCGGCGGGGACTGGTACGACGTGTTCCCCCTGCCCGGTGACCGGATCGGCTTCGCCGTCGGCGACGTCGTCGGCCACGACCTCGCCGCCGCTGCCGCGATGGCCCGGCTGCAGTCGATCCTGCGCGTGCTGGCCCAGTCGGCGCCCGGCCCGGCCGAGGTGCTCGCCGGCCTGGACGACGCCAGCGCCCTGATCCACGGCGCCCGCATGTGCACGGTCGGCTACGCCGACTACCACCCGCCGACCCGGCAGCTGCGGTACGCCTGCGCCGGGCACCCGCCGCCGCTGCTGGTCACCGGCGGCCACGGCGAATATCTGTGGGAGGGCCGGTCCATGCCGGTGGCGGTGGAGCCGGATACGCGGTCGGGCGCCGAGGTGGTGGTGCCGGCCGGCGCGCACCTGATCTGGTACACCGACGGCCTGGTCGAACGCCGCCACGAGTCGATGTACGTCGGACTGGACCGGCTGGCCGCGACGGCCGGCGCGCTGGTCCGCGAGGGCGCCGGCGAGCCGTGCCGGGAGCTGCTCGCCCGGATGGCCCACACCGGCCCGGCCACCGACGACACCGTGGTCCTCTGGATCAGCTTCTAACTCTCAGGTCCCCGCCCGCGCCGCCGATGCAGTGGTCCGGAAGGCCCGCGTTCACGGGCCCCTGACGAGCGGAGCGAGCATTGAACAGGCCTGAGGAGCGTTGGTTCGGTGTGGGACGCAGCGTGCTGGCGGACCCCGCTGAAGCCGGGGCGCAGGCCTGCCGGGAGGCGCTCGGCGGTCGTCAGGCGACCATGCTGATCGTCTTCGCCTCGCTGTCGCACTCGACGCCGGAGATGGCCGCCGCGGTGCACGCCGCCGCCGGTGGGGACGTGCTGATGATCGGCTGTTCCACGTCCGGTGAGTTCACCACCGACGGGCGCGGCGCCGGCGTGATCGTCAACGCGCTCGGCGGGCCGGGCTTCACCGCCTCGGTGCGCGCGGTCCCGCACCGCAGCATGGACCTGTACGACGCCGGGGTGACCGCCGCCGGCGGCCTCGACGACATCGACGCCGAACACCGGGTGGTGCTGCTGCTCGGCGACGGCCGCAGCGGTGACCAGCAGGAGATGGTGCGTGGCGCGTACGAGGTGGCCGGCGCCCAGGTCCCACTGGTCGGCGGCTGTGCCGGCGACGACGTGACGCAGACCGGCACCTGGCACTTCTTCAGTTCCGGCCGGGACCTCAAGGTGCTGTCCAACGCGGTGCTCGGCGCCGCGATCGGCTCCACCTCGCCGTTCGGGATCGGCATCGCGCACGGCTGGCACAAGATCGGCGACCCGATGGTGGTGACCCGCAGCGAGGGCGGCAAGATCTACGAGCTGGACGGCGAGCCGGCGCTCGACGTCTACCTGCGCCGCATCGGCGCTCCGGCGGACCTGGCCGCCGACCCGGCCGCCTTCCTGAACTTCGCCACCGTGCGCCCGCTGGGCCTGGCCCGCCGCACCGGCGAGGACATCCGGATCATCTTCGAGGCCGACCCGGCCGAACGTTCCATCTCCGGGCTGGCCGACACCCCCGAGGGCGCCCTGGTCTGGTTCATGGCCGCCGACCCGGAGAAGATCATCGACGCCGCCGCGGACGCCGCGGTCGCCGCCGCCGAGTCGATCGCCGAGGTCGACCCGCTCGGTGTGCTGGTGTTCGACTGCTGCGTACGCCCGATGGCGCTCGGCGAGGACAACACCGAGCTGGCCGCCGAGCGGCTGCGCGACGCCCTCAAGCCGGTCCCGTTCGGCGGGTTCTACTCCAACGGCGAGATCGCCCGCGAACCGAACGCGAAGGGCATGCACCACCTGACCGTGGTCGCCCTCGCGGTCAGCTGACCCGGCCATGGCCGGCTGGTCGACTCTCCAGCTCACCGAGTTCTTCAGCGCCATCACCCGCACCGGCGACGTGGCCGGCGCCGCGCGTACCGCGGTGCAGCGGGTGGCCGAGTACCTCGACGCCGAGGTCGCGGCCGTCGTCTGCGGTGGTGTCGTCGCGGCGTCGGTCGGGCTCGGCCGCAATCCCGATCCGGGCGCCTTCACCGGCGTCGGGGCGGGGACGGACACCACCACCTTTCCCGGGCTGGGTCCGGCGTACGTCACCGTGCACCTGCTCGACCACGATAGCGACGACCGGCTGCTCGTCGCGCGTACCGAAGAGGCGTTCGCGGCCGAGGAAAGGCAGATGCTGCAGGGCATGACCCGGGTTCTCGGGCTGGCCCTGCGCAACCTGCGCGCCCTGGAGAACGAGCGGCGCCTGGCCGAGTCCCGCCTGGTCCTGCTGGAGGCCCTGGAACGTCGCGAACGCCTGCTCGAGGCCCTGCTGCGGGTGCAGCGGTCGGCGAACCAGGGCACCCCGCTCAAGGAGGTGCTCGACGCGATCACCGAGGGCGCCGCGGCGCTGCTCGGCGGCGGAACGGTCCGGCTGGTGCTGGGCGAGGTCGCCGAGGAGCCGGTCGGGTTGTCCGCGCCGGTGCACATCGGGGAGACGGCCGCCGGCGTGCTGGTCATCGCCGGTCCCGGCGACGGCGAGATCGGCGAGTCCGAGCGGCGTGACGTGCTGGTCGCCTTCGCCGAGCAGGCCAGCCTCGCGCTGACCGGCGCGCACGCCCTGGCCGCCGTGCACGAGGCACAGCACGACCCGCTGACCCGCCTGCCGAACCGTGCCCTGTTCCTGCAGCGCGTCGAGCAGATGCTGGCGACCGACGCGGACGCCGCCGTGCTCTACCTCGACCTGGACCTGTTCAAGCAGGTCAACGACACGCTCGGGCACGCCGCCGGCGACGAGTTGCTGCGCGGGGTGGCGGACCGGCTGCGCGCGGCGGTCCGCGACTGCGACATGGCCGCCCGCTTCGGCGGCGACGAGTTCGCGGTGCTGCTGGAACCGCTGACCGACGACACCCAGGCCCGGGAGATCGCCCAGCGGGTGGCCGACTCGATCGCCCAGCCGTTCGCCATCGCCGGGCGTACCGTGCACACCCGGGCCAGCGTCGGCATCGCCTACCGCCGTCCCGGCCGCGACGCGGAGGGCCTGCTCGAGGACGCCGACCTGGCCATGTACCGGGCCAAGCGGACCAGCCCCGGAAGCTGCCAGGAGCACCAGCCGAGGACCCTGCTCGCGGGTTAGGCCGCCGCGCGCAGGGCCGCCGCCAGCCAGGCGAACAGCGGCGCCGCGGGGGCGACCGGTTGCTGACCGTTGAGGATCATCAGCAGCGCCCAGTACCGCTCGAAACGCTCGTCGCAATACCGCTCCACCCGCGTGGCTAGCTCAGCCCACCGCTGCGGCGGCAGGTCACCGGCGATCGCCGCCGCGATCACGCGGCCCCGCGCCGAAGCCGGATCCACCCCGTCCCGCACGGCCGCGCCCGCCCACTCCAGCACGGGGCCCTGCCCCACCTCGCCCTCCACCGCCCGCAGGCACCGGCGCACGGCCGGGTCCGCGGCCAGTTCGCCCAGCTCCACCCAGGCCTCGATCTGCTCGGCCGACGGCGCCGGTGGCAGCTCCGCGGGCAGCCACGCGCGCATCGCCGCCGCCCGCTCCGGGTCGTCCGGATGGATCGTCGCGACCATCTCGTCCACGAACGTGTCGATCACGCGCTGCCGCTCCATCCCGACAGTCTCCCGCAACCACCGGCCCAGCGAATCTGCCAAAAGTCGTAGATGGCCGCGCCTCATCACGGCTTGACGCCGTTGGCCCACCACCAGTTCTGCAGGTAGCCCCACTCCCGGTCACCCCAGAAGTAGTTCCACTCGTGGGTCGGTTCCGGGTACTGGCCCAGCTCGTCGAAGACCACCTTCGCGTCCGTACGGCGGCCGGCCAGGCTGTAATACACCGCCATCCACTGGCGGCACTGCGACAGCGGGCCCGCACCCGGCGCCCCGGCGCGGAACTTGGCGATCCAGTAGTCCATCTCCTGCTGCACGTCGGACTGCCGGAAGTACCGCTTGCACCGGTTCCGCGACTGCCGGGTGCGCTGGTCCCAGGAGAACTCGCGCATCGCGTACTCGAAGTGGGCGAACAGCGGCAGCAACGTCGACTTGTGACCGGCCGGGGCGGCGCCCGCGACGCCGCGGGCGATGCCGAACATCTTGTCGTGCGAGCCGTACCATTTCTCGCACATCAGCGTGGCCGCCGTCAGATGCAGGTCGAAGTTGAACGGGTCGCGCCGCCGGCCCTCGGCGAAGACCTCGCTGAACGACCTGGTCACCGCGGCCCGGTCAGCGAACATGGTGCCCAGCATCGTCGCCCACGGCACCGGGTCGTACGGCCCGGCCAGCGCCATCGCCCGCCGGCCCACCTGGGCGGCGGCGTCGGACAGCGCCTTGAAGTTCGCGAACTGCTCCTGCGAGGTGTGCGCCGCCGACGCTGAACCGCGAGCGTCCGCGGCCTGCCGGTGCAGCAGCATCGCCTGGATCAGGACGGCGGCCGGATCGGACGGTTCGGCGCGCAACCACTCGTACAGCCAGCGGTCGTCGTCGGCGGCCATGCCGGCCAGCGCGCTGATCCGCCAGTCGCGCACGTCCCAGTCCGCGCCGGCGTCCTCGACCAGCTTGCGGCCGGCCCGCCAGTCCCCGGCACGCACCCGGTCCACGGCCTCACGCAGGTGCGGCTCCATCGGGGCGTGCTCGTCGTCGAACTCCGGCGCCTCCGGCAGCGGACTGCCGTAGAAGTGCCGCAGGAAGACCCGGGCATAGAAGAACATCGCCGGATCGTAGACCAGAAAGTCAGATCCGGTTGGCCCACATCCAGGCCTTCAGGTAGCCGTACTCGCCGCCGGCCCAGAAGTAGCCCCACCCGGTCGTCGGCACCACGAACTGCCCGATCTCGTCGAACACCGCCTTCGCCTCGGCGCGCCGGCCGGCCAGCGAGTAGTACAGCGCCTGCCACTGCCGGCAGGTCGACAGCTTCGCCGGGTTCGGGGTGCCGGCCCGCCACTTCGCGATCCAGTGGTCGAGCTCCTGCTGCACCTCGGGGCGGGTGAAATACCGGCGGTGCGCCTTCAACGTCTTGTCCGTGCGCTCACCCCAGCCGTACTCGATCATCGAGTACTCGAAGTGCGCGAACAGCGGCAGCATCACCGCGCTGTACCCGGGCGGCGCCGCCTCGGCCACCCCGCGCGCCGTCGCGAACATCAGATCGTGCGAGCCGCCCCACTTCTGGCAGCGCAGGCTCAGCGCCGTCCAATGCAGATCGAAGTTGAACGGATCCCGCCGCCGGCCCTCATCGAAGATCTCATCGAAGTACGCCGTCCGCGCATGTCGGTCGGCGAACATCGTGCCCAGCATCTCCACCCACGGCAGCGGATCATTCGGCGCGGCCAGCGCCATCGCCCGCTGACTGACCTGCGCCGAAGCCTCGGACAGCTGCTCGAACCCGGCGAACTGCTCGGCTGACGTGTTCGCCGCCGACGCGCTGCCCCGCGCCTCCCCGGCCTTGTGCCCCAGCATCGCCGCCTGAATCAGCACCGCCGACGGATCCGACGGCGCGGCCCGCAACCATGCATAAAGCCATCCGTCGTCGGTTGCGGCCAGGTCGCTGAGCAGCCCCACCCGCCGGCCCTTGAGCTCCCAGTCGGCGCCGGCGTCCTCGACCACCTTGCGCGCCGCCTGCCAGTCACCGTGCCGGGCCCGGTCCCGCGCCTCCCGCAACGGTTGATCGTTGAGCGCCCGGTCCGCGTCGAACTCAGGGGTGTCCGGGAACTCCTCGCCGGAAAGGAACCGGAAGAACAGCTTCACGTACGTGAACATCCGAGGATCGTAGATCAACGCCGGTGCATGTCAGCGCAGCCACCGGCCGGCCATCGCCTGAATCGCCGCCGCCACGCCGTCCGGGTCGACGATCTGATGCAGATGCCGGCCCGGCAGATGCTCGACGTCCCAGCCACGCTCGCGCGCATCCTTCGCCACCGCGTCATAGGGCGGCCCGAAAAGCAGATAACCGCACGGCCGCGCATCCCAGCCGGCGATTGCGGGAATCCTCTGCCCGTAATAGCTCAACGGCAGCCGCGGCTGCTCAGCCTCAACGGCCCGCCTTATGCCCGCATCCGGAAACATCGGCGCCACTTCCGCCTCATCAAACCATTCCGTCCACGGCGGCAGCCGTCCGGCGTCGGCTTTCAGCCGCAAGAACTCCAGCGCCTCCGGCGAAACCACCGGGGTCGCCCCATGCCGATCCGGCAGGGCCGCATCAACAAAGACAACACCAGCCGGGGTACGCGCCAGCGCGTCCACCATCACCGGAGCGAACAGCCCCGCGTTGCTGTGCACAACAAGAACCACATCCCGGCCGCCGTCCCGGTCGCGCTCTCGGCCGCGTTCACTGTCATCCGACATCACGGCCGCAACCGCCTCGGCCACCGCAGGCCAGAACGGCGGCCCACCGTCCGTCACGCTCACCAGCGACGGAACCACCACCGCTGCTCCGGCCGCCCGCAGCCGCTCCGCAACCGGCGCCCAGGTCAACGGCCCGACCGAAGGACTGTTCACGAGTAGATAGACAGGCTCCACCCACTCATCCTGCCCACCCGCGCCGCCCAGCCACCCAGTTCTCTCCTCCAGGCAGAACCCGCACCAGCCCGCGCGGCACCCTCAGCGCCGGCCGAACACCCCGGCTGGCAGCCACGCAGCTAATCCCGGCCGAATTCCATGCGCCAGCGCCAGCCGAACACCCCCAGCTGGCAACCACGCAGCCAATCCCGGCCGAATTCCATGCGCCAGCGCCAGCTGAGCAGGGGATTGCCTGCTCGCCGGCGGCCCGTCCCGCTGCTCGACCATTTCGAGCAGCGGACGCTACTCGAACAGACGAGTTGATCTTGGCTGGCTGGGTCTCAGGGCTGTTTGCGGCGCGTTGAAACAGCCCTCACGACCAGCCGGGGTTCGGGCCGACGCGGCCCAGCGAGCATGGCGCCACGGTCGGCGATGACGGCCTGGCCACGCCGCGCGGACCGGTGAGCGCCGCCGACCCGCAGCCAGCGAAGCTGCAGCTGGGCCGGGGCCGGGGCCGAGGCGGGAACCGGAGCCGGGCCCGAGCCCGGCAGGGCCGAGCCGGAACGGGCCGAGCCGGGACGGGCCGGCAGGGCCCGGTCGGGCCGGGACGGGTCGGGCCGGGTCGGGCCGGGTCGGGACGGGTCGGGACGGGACGGGTCGGGACGGGCCGGGTCGGGACGGGCCGGGTGGGGTCGCGGCGAGGGTGACGTGCGCGGCGGCGGTTGGTCTCCACGTGCTTCAGCCCGGCGGACGCTGTAGGGCCTGGAGTGGGCTGGTGGTCGCGCGGCGCGGCGGGACGGGGTGGATTCGGCGGGGCGGCGCTGCTCGTACCGGGAACGGGTCTTGTCTTTAGGATGTTGCCCATGCTGCGCGTGTTCTCGGTGGCGTTCTGGGCGTTCATCGGGATCACGTCGCCGGTGTTCTTTCTCGGGGCGCTCGTGATTTGGCTGGTTACGCTTCCGTTTGATCGGCGGCGGGTGGTGTTGCATCTCTACTCGTCGGCTTGGGCCACCTGTTATGTGTATTTGAATCCGTTGTGGCGGCTGAAGGTTCGTGGGCGGGATCGGCTGCCGTGGCGAGGGTCGGCTGTTCTGGTGGCCAACCATGCGTCGCTCGTGGACATTCTGGTGCTTTTCGGGCTGTTCCGGCCGTTCAAGTGGGTCTCCAAGCGGGAGATCTTCAAGATTCCGGTGATCGGCTGGAACATGCGGCTCAACGACTACGTGCCGCTCGTGCGGGGTAGCGGGGCTTCGGTGCGGCGGATGATGGAGCACTGTGATCGGCTGCTGGCGGCTGGGGCGCCGGTCATGATCTTTCCGGAGGGGCAGCGGAGTCAGGACGGGACGTTGCGGGCGTTCAAGAATGGGGCGTTCGATCTGGCGGTACGGCACAAGGTGCCGGTGTTCCCGATCGCGGTGCACGGGACCGGGCGGGCGCTGCCGAAGCACGGGCTGGTGCTGCGGGAGCCGGCCGACATGCGGATCGAGGTGCTGCCGCCGCTGGATCCGGCCGGCTTCGCGGACACGGATGCGCTGCGGGACGCGACCCGGCAGGCGATCAGCACGGCACTGTCGGCCGGGAAATAAGAAGGCGCTAGCAGTCGGGCAGTGAGAAGGCGCTGGCAGCCGCGAGGTGAGAATGCGCGCTGCCAGCCGCGGAATAAGAACGCGCGCTGTCAGCTGGGCAGGGAGAACTCGTCGCGCAGCAGGCCCATCGTGTACTTGTCCCACCACTGGCCGTCGCGGCGGAAGACCTGGCGTAGGCGGCCCTCGTCGACGAAACCGACCTTCTTGTAGATGTGGTGGGCGGCCTCGTTCCCGGCGACCACGGTCAGCGTGATCTTGTGCAGGCGCATCTTCTCGAAGCCGTACCGGCAGGCGGTGCGGACCGCGTCGGTGCCGTAGCCGCCACCCCAGCAGTCCTTCTCGCCCAGGTAGATGTCGAGTTCGGCGATGCCGGTCTCCGGCTCGGCGCCGTGCAGGCGGATCATGCCGATCAGCCGGCCGTCGACGTCGATGCCGAAGAGCACGTCGTCGTAGGTGTTGCGGGACCGCTCGTTCATCCAGTCCTGGACGCGGGCCAGTGACTGCGGGTAACCCTCGTCCATCCAGCGCATGACGTCCGGGTCGTGGTTCCACCGCCAGAGCGCCTCGGCGTCCGAGGGTTCCATCGCGCGCAGCTTCACCAGATCACCCTGTGCGTTCATGATCCGTTGAGCTTAGTACGAGCCTGTCAGAGGTCGACGCGGCCGGAGTCGTATCCGGTGGCATAGTGGTCCGGCGGCGGGGTCGTGCCCTTACCACCGGTCCCCCGGCGACGGCGGAAGGCCCCGAAGGCAAATAGCAGAACCATCGGAATGATCAGCAATAGCAGCATGGTAAGCATGCGATCGCCCCCTCAGGGCCGAGTATTCGCCGCCCTTCCATGATCCACAATGCACCGAACGGGTCAGGCGCGGCCGCCGCTCCGGGTGAGCTGGCGGCGGGTGGCGTCGTCGAGGATCTCGGCCGTTGCGGACGAACCGAAGCGGGTCACCCCGAGGGATGTCATGGCGAGGAGCGCGTCGAGCGTACGGATCCCGCCCGAAGCCTTGACCTGGACCTTCGGGGACACGGCCGAGCGCATCAGCGCGAGATCGTCCACGGTGGCGCCGGTCGGCGCGAAGCCGGTCGAGGTCTTCACGAACGCCGCGCCGGCCCGCTCGGCCGCCCAGCAGGCGGCGAGTTTCTGCTCGTCGGTGAGGTACGCCGTCTCAAGGATGACCTTCACGTGGGCGTCCCCGGCGGCGACCACGATCGCCTTGATCTCCTGCTCGACCGCGCCGATGTCGCCGGACCGCAGCCAGCCCACGTTGATCACCATGTCGATCTCGACGGCGCCCTGCTCGACCGCCAGTTCCGTCTCGGCGACCTTGACGGCCGTCGGGCTGTTCCCGTGCGGGAATCCGATCACGGTCCCGACCAGCACGTTCGTCCCGCTCAGCTGCTCGACGGCGACCGGCACGTCGCAGGGGCGGACGCACACCGACGCCACGTTGTACTTCGCGGCGACCGCACAGCCCTCACGCACGTCCTGCGTGGTGAATTCGGGCCGGAGGATGGAGTGGTCAATCATCTTCGCGATCTGCGCCACGGTGAAGTTCATGATCGCTACGGTACCTGTCTAGACAGCTACCTGTCTAGACAGCCTCCGGACGGCAGGTATGGTGTGCCCCATGTCCGGGGGCACCGATTTCGCGCCGCGCTACTTCCGCATCGAGCAGGCGTTGCGGCGGCAGATCGCGCAGTCCCAGCCGCACGACCCGCTGCCGTCCGAACCCGATCTCGCCCGCGAACACGGCGTCAGCCGGATGACCGCCCGCGCCGCCGTGACCCAGCTGGTCAACGACGGCCTGGTCTACCGGGCGCCCGGCCGCGGCACCTTCGTCGCCGCCCCCACCGGCCCGCGCCGCGCCGACCATCTGGTCCGGCTCAGCGAGGAGATCCGCAAACAGGGCCGTCGCCCCAGCTCACGGGTGGTCCTCGCCGAGCTGCGCCCGGCCACCCCAGCCGAGATCAACCGCCTGCGCCTGCGCAAGAGCGAGGTCGTCGCCATCCACCGGGTCCGCCTCGCCGACGACGAGCCGATCGCCTTCGAACGCGCCGTCTACCCCGGCGCCCTCGCCGCCCTGCTCGACGCCGACCTGACCGGTTCTGTTCATGAGGCCCTGGTCGACCTCGGCCACCCTCTGGTCCGCGGCAGCGCCACCCTGACCGCCCAGTCCGCCACCGCCGGCGACGCCCGCGAACTGAACGTGGCCGAGGGTTCCGCACTCCTCGTCGAGGAACGCCTCATCCTCGACCAGCGCCAACAGCCGATCGAGCTGAGCGAGTCACGTTACGCGGGCAGCCGCTACCGCCTGGACGTCGCCTTCGGCGTCGAACCCCACTGAGGGGTACGACCTACACCTCCCGCCCCTTCCGAGCCCTCTTTCCCGGCGGTCCCCGGGCTACCACGCGGCCAGGCGCGGCGCGACGCCCCAGCGCGACCGCCGGGAAACGGCACGCAAAAGGGCTTCACCCGTCTTCTTCGTCGCTGCGAGAAAGTGTGTCCGAAATAGACCGTTGACCGTTGATCATCGGCGTGATTCGATGTCTCGCACTGACAATCGGGGAGGTCATGAAGTGCGGCAGAAATTGATCGGCATGGCAGCCGTATTGGGTTTGGTGGGCACCGCTCTCGCACCTGCTTCGCCTGCGGCGGCAGCGCTGCCCACCTGCACGCGGGCAGCCAATATGGTCGGCGAATCCGGCCTGTGGCTCTGGGAGGTGCCGCTCACCGGGGGCAAGTCGACCAACTGTGAGCTCAACCAGGGTGACACCGGCGACGGCGTCGAGGCATTGCAGTGGGTTCTGAACATTTGCTACAAGCGAACCGAGGTCAACGCGGACGGTCAATTCGGATCGATCACGGCCAACGCGCTGCGTGCCGCGCAGCGAACGGCCGGCACGCCGGCCGACGGAATCTTCGGGCCCAACACGCGGAAGAAGTTCAAGTTCCGCAGCAACGGCGGCTCCGGGCCGTGCTCGCCCTGGACCCTCTCGCCCTGGTACTGGTACGAGTGGGACTGATCCACGACTGAAGCGGGTGCCCGTCCGGGCACCCGCTTCTGCGTCGCCCGCTCCTGCGTTGCCCGGTCCTGCGTTGCCCGCTCCCGCGTCGCCCGCTCCTGCGTCGCCCGCTCCCGCGTTGCCCGCTCCTGCGTCGCCCGCTCCCGCGTCGTCCGCCGCGAAGCGGCGACACGCGGCAATCGAGTCGGCCCGGCCCGGCTCTCGCGTGTCGCGCCCGCGCTCGTTGGATGGGCGGAATGGCGAAGGTGAAGATCGGCAAGACCGACCACGAGACGTTCCGGGAGGCAGCCGCCGCGGCCGGCGTCACGGTCGGGCAATGGCTGGCCGAGGCCGGCCGCCGGCAGGCCCTGATCCAGACGATCACCGAGGGCCGCCCGGGCGCCCGGATCATCCACGTTCCCGTCGACGCCGCCACCGCCACCGCGCTGGACGACGAGACCAGCCGGACCGGGTTGCCGGATTGGGCGTACGCCGCCCGCTGCCTGCGCGACGTCGTCGCCGGCCCGGTCGTCGACCCGGAGGAGCTGTGGACCGCCGCGGCGACCTGGATGAGCAGGGACCCGCATGCCAAAGTCCTGGACGACGTCTGGGTCGACTCGGTCGTCGGGGACACCGTGCTGCTGGTCGCCGCGGATTCCTTCACCCGCGACGTCATCGAGGCCCGGCTGCGGCCCACCATCGCCGCCGCCCTGTCCCGTCATCTGCACCGGCCGGTCCAGGTTGCCGTCACCATCGCCGCGCCGAGCGTCGCGGCCGCCAAACCGAAGCCGGCGCGTAACTCCCGGGCCCTGCTCCTGGAGGTCCAGCGCACGCTCGACGAGCTGCGGCGGCGATTCGACGGCCCCACGCCCAGCACCTGACCGGCGTCAGACCCGGATCATGGTGGAGGTGTAACCGCCGCCGCCCGGATAGGTCCATTCGCCGTCCACGACCCGGTCGCTCTCACTGAACTCACCGACGTAGAAGGCCGGACTGCCCTTGAAGCCGCCCCAGATGGTGAGCTTCTCGCCGGTCAGTTCGTAGACGTAGTCGAGCGTGTTGCCTTCCGAGTCGTAGAAGCGGGACACCACGTCGGCGCCGGCCGGCTCGCCGAACGGCCGCAGGTTCCCGATCACCTCCAGGCCCTTGATCAGGTGTCCGTCGTGGACCAGCTCGACGTGCTGCAACAGGAAGAACTTGCCGTCCATCCACTCGTAGCGGACGGTTCCCTCGGCGCCGCCGGTCACCTTCCAGGTGCCGATCAGCCGGTCCAGAGCCTGCAGGCCGGAGCTGGGCTGGATGTTGTCGGTCATGATTCTCTCCTCGGGTGTGGGTCTCTGCCGCTACCTCGATGCCGGCTGCCGCGTCTCGACACCGATGCGATGTGACGGCCATCACAGACGATCGAGGTCGAACCGAGGACCACGGCTCCGAGGTAGCGACGACGCCGTACGGTTTTTCGAGCCGAACAGGGAGAGTTCGATGAAGTATCTGCTTCTCGCCTACACGCCGGCCGCCGCGTGGGACGCCGCCACCGCGGACCGCCCGACCGAGGACGCCCTCGCCGCGTTCGCCGTGTACCAGAAGTTCGAGGAGGAGCTGACCGCCAGCGGCGAGCTCGTCGGCACCGAGGGCCTGGGGCATCCGGCGGTGAGCACCACGATTCGCCGGACCGACAGCGGCGTGGTCGCCACCGACGGTCCGTTCGCCGAGCTCAAGGAGGTTCTGGCGAGCTTCGCGGTGATCGACGTGGCGAGTCAGGAGCGGGCCGTGGAGATCGCGTCGCGGATCGTGGCGGCGCTCGGCGAACCGATCGAGATCCGCCCGATCATGGGCGCGGACTTCGCAGCGTGAGCGCAGAAGTCGAGCAGGCATGAGCGCCGAAGTCGAGCACCTACTGCGGGCCGAGGCGCCGCAGGTGCTCGGCGCGCTGGTGCGCCGGTTCGGCCGGTTCGACGTGGCCGAGGACGCCGTGCAGGAGGCACTGCTCGCCGCGCACCGGGCCTGGCCGGCCGACGGGGTGCCGGAGAATCCGCGCAGCTGGCTGATCCGGATCGGCTACCGGCGCATGATCGACCTGCTGCGCTCGGATCAGGCCCGGCACCGCCGCGAGGTGCAGGCCGGCGCCGCCGAGCTGGCCCTGCACGAGCCGGCCCGGCGGGCGAGCACGCCGGAGACCGACGACAGCCTCACGGTGCTGCTGCTCTGCTGCCATCCGGCGCTGAGCAGCACCTCGCAGGTGGCTTTGACGTTGCGCGCGGTGGGCGGTCTGACGACCGCGGAGATCGCGCACGCGTACGGGTCGACCGAGGCGACCATGGCGACCCGGATCAGTCGCGCGAAACAGCAGTTGGCGAAGGCCGGCGCCCGCTTCACGCCGCCGGTCGACGCGGACCGGGAGCAGCGGCTGGCCGCGGTGATGCAGGTGCTGTACCTGATTTTCAACGAGGGCTACACAGCGTCGTCCGGCGCTGAGCTGACCCGGGTGGACCTGACCGCCGAGGCGATCCGGCTGACCCGCATGTTGTGCGCCGCCGCGCCCGACGACGCCGAGGCCGCCGGTCTACTGGCGTTGCTGCTGCTCACCGAGGCGCGCCGGCCCGCCCGGACCGGCGGTGACGAGACGCTGGTGCCGTGGGACGAGCAGGACCGGTCGCGCTGGGACGGCGAGCTCATCCGCGAGGGCACCGAGCTGCTGGACCGCGTCTGGGGCCGGGGTGCCGCGGGCGCGTACCGGATTCAGGCAGCGATCGCGGCGACGCACGCTGCCGCCGCGGTACCGGAGAGCACCGATTGGCCGCAGATCGCGGCCCTGTATCTGTGGCTGGAGCGGCTCACGCCGACCGGTCCGGTCCGGCTGAGCCGGGTGGTCGCGGTGGCGAAGGCGTACGGGCCGGCGCGCGGCCTGGCACTGCTGAACGATCTGAACGCACACTTCCACCTCGACGCGGAGCCGCTGACCCGGCAGCGCGAGCACGCCGTCCGCGCCCATCTGCTCGAGATGACCGGCGCCCGTCAGGAGGCGGCCGAGCTTTACCGGCGGGCTGCCGAGCTGACCGGCAATCAGGCCGAACAGCGCTATCTGCTGGCCCGGGCCGAGCAGCTCTAGGAGAGCAGCAGCCGGCGCACGGAGTCGGCGAGCCAGTCCGCGTACTGCTCGCTGGTCCAGCCGCGCTCCCGGCACAGACCGAGCATCACCCCCGGGCTGACCAGGGCCCAGAAGACGTCGGTCGCGGTCTGCACGGAGAGTCCGGGCCGCAGGTGCGGGCCCAGGGAGGCGATCATCCGTACGCAGTCCGCGTACCGCCGGTCGGAGTAGATCTGCCACTGCTCGGCGAGTTTCGGGTCCATCGCGGCGGCTCCGTGGAACGCGTCGAAGATCGCGACGCTGTCCTGCGCCCCGGTGGCGGTGAGGTCGCGGAGGCTGCGCAGCCACTGCTCAGGGTCTTCGGCGGCCAGCAGGGTCTGCAGCGGCTCGCGGTCGAGCAGCGGCTGTTCCTCGTCGTCGCCGACGATGGCGCGGTCGACACAGGCCAGCAGCAGGGTGGGCTTGCCGCCCTGGGCGTACACGCTCTCCACCGAGACGGCGGCCGCGGCGGCGATGTCCTTCATGGTGGTGGCGCCGTAGCCGCGCTCCACGAACAGGCGGGCGGCCGCGTCGAGGATCGTCGCCCGCGTGCGCCGGGCCTGCTCCTGTCGTAATGACGACCGATACTGCCGACCAGCTTTAGATACAGTCATGCTGTCTCCAATACAGAGGCACTGCATCCAACCTAGCAGGGAGCACACGATGCCGCTCATGGCGGAGGGCATGACCTTCCAGGTGTCCCGGGTGATCAACGCTGATCCCGGGACCCTCTACGCACTGATCAGTGACGTCACCCGGCACGGCGAGTGGAGCCCGGAGTGCCGCGGCGGCCGCTGGACCGACGGCGCCACCGGGCCTGTGCCGGGCGCCCGGTTCCGCGGCCGCAACCGCTGGGGCCTGTTCGCCTGGTCGCGGACCTGCCTGGTGGAGGAGGCCGAGCCGGGCCGCCGGTTCGTGTTCAGCACCGTGCCCGACGGGTTCGCCCCCGACTCGACGCGCTGGGCGTACACGTTCGAGCCGGTGCCAGGCGGCACGAAGGTCACCGAGTCGTACGAGATCGTGCTGGCCATGCCGGCCCGGATCCAGGCCTCGGTGGTCCGCGCCTTCCTGCCCCACCACTTCGACATGCGCCCGCACATGGCCGCCACCCTCGCCGCCGTCGAGGCCGGCGCCGGTCTGCTGCCCGGGCAGGCCGCCGCGCCGCCCGGCCCGATCGACGTCACCGGCATGTGGGTGATGCACCACGCGTTCCGCCGCGACCTGGCGCGCTTCGCCGCCGCCGTCGACGCGACCCCGCTCACCGACTCCGGCGCCTGGTCGGCGATGCGCGACCGGTGGGACCGGTTCGCATCCGTGCTGCACAAGCACCACACCGGCGAGGACGACGGGCTCTGGCCGCTGCTGCGCGAGCGGGCCGCCGCGGCCGGCGACACCGAGGCGCTCGCCACGCTGGACGCCATGGAGGCCGAACATGCGGTGATCGATCCGCTGCTGACGGCGTGCCGGGCCGGTTTCGACGGGCTGGCCACCCGGCCGGCCGAGGCGGACCGGGCCGAGCAGGCCGGCCGGGTCGCGGCGACCGCCGAGGCGCTGCACACCCACCTCGGTCACGAGGAACGCGACGCGATGGCCCTCGTGCAGCGCTATCTCAGCACCGCCGACTGGGAGCGGCTGGAGAACGAGGTGTTCCGGGCCGCCTATGGGCCGAAGGATCTGCTTTTCGCCGTACCGTGGTCGCTTGATCTCCTGCCCACTGCGGCCCGGCGCCGGATGCTGGCCGATGGTGGTCCGGTGTTGCGGCTCTTGAGCCGCCTGCTGGCGCCCGGTTTCCGCCGGGGCGAGCGACGCGCGTTCGGCGCTGCCTACCGCCTGTCGGCGAGCGGGGCCAACATGTACTCCTCGGTGGGATAGAGCGGCGGCTGCGCCATGTCACCGACCCAGTAAACGGGCTGCCGCCAGGTCGCCGGATCGTCCGGCTCGGCGTCGATCTCGGACCACAGCAGGCGCACGCACTCGTCGACGATCTCCGCGGGGACCGCCTGCTCGATCTTCACGAAGCCGTCCCGCTCGAACGCATCCATGACGGTCACGCTGGCGCATCGCTCCGGCCGTGGGCAACTCAGTTTTCCGGCCGGGCCGCCGATGTGGCGGACGACGATGAAAACCGGCGAATCCACTTCCCGTGATCGCACCGGTGCCCTTCCGGTGCTGGTGGCGGTCCTGGCCGTGCTCGGTGCGACCGCCTGGATGTCCTGGGGCGACACCGGCGATCTGGCGGTCGGGAGCCTCGGTGGACCGGTGGCGGCGCTGGCCGCTGCGGTCGGCACCTACCGGGTGAGCCGGTCGCCGCGGGCGGATCCGCAGGTGCGCGGGTTCTGGCGGCTCTGGGCGTACTCCTCGGGCTTTCTCGCGCTCTGCGCCGTCGGCGCGACAGTCGGCGCGGTCCGCGGACACCCCGGGATGCCGGTCTACGAGGCCGTACCCGCGCTGTTCTGTCTCAGCGCCGCCGGCCTGGCCTTCCGGCACGTCGCGCTGACCCGGCGCACCCTCTCCGACTGGGCCCGGCTGCTGCTGGACGGGGCCGCCGTCGCCATCGCCGGCGCCCTGCTCTTCGGCTACGCCGTGGTGAACCTGGCACCGCCCGGCACCCCGTTGCCCGACCGGTGGGCGGCCGGTGCGGTCGGCGTCGGCTGTCTGCTCGGCATGGTGGTCTTCGGCAAGGCCGCGGTCAGCCCGGGCACCCGGGTCGACCCCGGTGCGCTCGGCATCCTCGCGCTCAGCCTGCTGATCGGGCTGATCGAGGTGATGCTGATGCTCAGCGGCACCCGCCTGAGCGCGGTGCTGGTGACAGCGCTCGGCTACCCGCTGATCGCGCTCGCGTTCTGCACGGCCGCGTACCGCCAGGCCCGCGTGCTCGACGGGCGCACGGCGCCGGCCCGCCCGCGCTGGTCGCTCGCCGACTGGCTGCAGTATCTCGCCGTCGCGTGCACGGCCGGGCTGGTCATCACCGTCTCCGCGCAGGACCTCGGCCTGCGCGGCCGTGCCGTGATCGCCGGCGCGGTGCTGATCGCCGCGATCATCGTGGCCCGGCAACTGCTCAGCCTCCGGGAGAACCGGCTCGCCCTGATCGACATCCGGCACCGGCAGGCCGAGCTGCGGCGGCTCGCGCTCTCGGACTCGCTCACCGGGCTGCCGAACCGGACCGGGTTCAGTGTCGCCCTGGCCGAGCGGCTGGAGGCCGGGTTGCCGGCGAGCGCCCTGCTCATCGACATCGACGACTTCAAGATGGTCAACGACACGCTGGGCCCGGCCGCCGCCGACCAACTGCTCGTCCAGGTGGCGCAGCGGCTGCAGGAGAGCTGCGGCGCGGACGAGTCGGCTGCCCGGCTCGGCGGTGACGAGTTCGCCGTACTGCTGCCGGTCGACGACCCGGCCGCCGCGGAAGCTGCCGCGACCCGGGTGCAACGGACCGTCGGCCGCCCGGTCACCTCCGCCGACCAGCAGTTCCTGCTGCATGCCAGTGTCGGTATCGCGGTGGCCGCGCCCGGCGAGACGGCGGACGAGGTGCTGCGCAACGCCGATATCGCGATGTACGCCGCGAAGGAGTCCGGCAAGGCTTCCTGGGCGCGGTTCGAGCCGCGGATGCGCCAGGACATGACCAACCACGCGCGGCTGGCCGGGGAGTTGCACGACGGTATCGCCGGCGGCGAGCTGCGACTGCTCTATCAGCCGGTGTACGACCTGGTCACCGGGCGGTTGCACGGCGCGGAGGCGTTGGTGCGGTGGCAGCATCCGAGTCGTGGTTTCGTGTCGCCGGGTGAGTTCATCCCGGTGGCCGAGCGGTCCGGGTTGATCGTGCCGCTCGGGGCGTGGGTGCTGCGGGAGGCGTGCACGCAGCTGTCGCGGTGGCGCCAGGCGCACCCGAACGCGATCGAGGCGGTCAACGTGAACGTGGCGGTCCGGCAGTTGCGGGAGGCCGGGTTCGTCGACGAGGTCGCGGCGGTGCTCAGCGACACCGGGCTGATGCCGAACAACCTGATCCTGGAGGTCACGGAGTCCTCGGTGGTCGACGGCTGGCAGGTCCGCGAGACGCTGCAGGCGTTGCACGAGATGGGCGTACGCCTGGCCCTGGATGATTTCGGCACCGGCCAGTCGTCGCTCAGCCTGCTGCGCGCCTTCCCGGTCGACGTCCTCAAGCTCGACAAGTCGTTCGTCGACGGGATCGCCGACGGCGAGGACCGCGGCCGCCTCGCGGTGGCGGCCGCGGTCGCTCAACTCGCCGAGCATCTGCAGCTCAAAGCCGTGGCCGAGGGCATCGAGAGCCAGGAACAGATGGATCGGCTACGGGACATGGGCTACCGGTACGGGCAGGGCTTCTACATGGCCAAGCCGCTGCCGGCCGACGAGTGCGGGGCGCTGATGGCCCCGGCACCCGTCGATCAGGTGCGCTGAACCACGGCGAGGATCTCCTCGAACGTCGCCTGCGAGGGCAGATGGGTCAGCAGGTGCCGGACATTGCGCTCGGCGAACCCGGTGGGCTCGTCGAGCGCCAGGTCGACCTGGCCGGAGACGTAGTTCTGCAGGGCGGTGGCCGTACCCCGGAACGCCTGCAGATCGAGCTGCGGCAGCGTGCCGTAGCCCTCCACCAGGGCCCGCGCGCCCCGGGCGTTCACCCCGCCGCCGGGCGTCACCGTCCAGTTCACCAGCGCCGAACACAACTCCCAGGCAGGTGGGAGACCGGCGGCGTGCTCCCAGCCGGTGACGACGAGCCGGCCGGCGGCGCCGACGCGTACGTTGCCGGGGTTGAGATTGTTGTGGCACAGCACCGGATCGCCCGGCTCGCCGCCGATCGCCTCCAGACCGAGCAGCGTGGGCAGCGCCGCCCGCAGCACCGGGGCCCAGTCCGCACCCTTGGCGGCCGCCAGGTCGGCGGTCTCCGGCCAGCTGCGAGGACTGAGCCGGTTCGAGCTCCAGTAGCAGAGCCGATCGGCGGGGAAACGCATGCCGTGGATCGTGGCGAGGGTGGCGCCGACGGCACGGGTGACGGTCGCGCTCACCGGTGCGGCCAGCGGCGGGCCGGTGCGCAACCACTCGTACACCCGCCAGCGACTGCCCCCGATCTCCTCGACCACTGCGCCCTCGATGCTGCGGACCGGAGCCGGCAGCAGCACTCCGGCCCGTGCCGCGGACTCCTGGAAGCGGGCGTTCTCCTCACCGTCGGTGACCGGGTAGACGTCGTCGACGGTCCGTGCCGACCAGCGGCCCCGGACGGTCGGCACCAGCCAGCGCCGGCCCACCTCGTCGGGACGGGAGACCGAGCGCATCTCCCCGGTCACCTCACCGAGCCCGAACCGGGCGGCGATCTGCCGGGCCAGCGCCGGATCGGCCACCTCGGCGCCGCCCTGCAGCCGGTCGACCTCGGCTTTCAGGTCGGTCCAGGTGCGGAAGCCGTACTGCTCGGCGAGGGAGGCCTGCGCCTCGGCGAGGGTGGTGCGCGGACGGATGTCGCGCAGGCCGGCCAGCAGGTCTTTCGCCTGCCGGCGCAGCTGGTCGAGATCGGGATTGTCGGGCAGCGTCTTCAACGGGAGCACCTCAGCTCGACGCCCGGACTCGCACGGGCAGAGAGCACCAGCAACCGAGGGGATGGCCTCCGGCCTTCCGGCGAGTCGCGGCGCGCACCCAACGCGTGGGGCCCAGCCTAACCGACGGTCAGGCCCGCGCGCGACGCCGCTTCACCAGGTACGGCAGGGCGAAGAGGTACAGGCCGGTGAAGAACAGCAGGGCCAGCGGGAGCAGCGGCACGTAGGACACCCAGACGATCGGGTCCTTCTGGGCGAGCGCCACGACGGTGACCACGACCGTCACCGTGAAGAAGACCGCCATCCAGCGGTGGAACTGCCGGATCCATCCGTTCATCACAACCTCCTGGGGGTTCGTCTCCCGGGGACGGTATTTGCGGGGCGGGTTCGCACGCTTCTCGATTGCTGATCAGAATGTCGGGGTGACGATTGACCGAGATGTGCTTCGTGACGTCTGGAACCGGGCGGCCGCCCGCGAGGGCACCGGGGTGGGCGATCGCCACCTGGGCACCCTGCTTCTGGTCGACGGCATGCTGCACAACGGCGGCGCGAGCCTGGCAGTGGACAGCTGCGAGCCCGCGGAGATCGCCGCCGCAGCGGACGCCGCCCGCTACTTCGGCCTGGACGATCTCGCCGTCGTCATCGAGGGGATCCCGGCGGCCGACGACGAGGACGACTTCAACGACGCCTTCTTCGAGGCGGGCCGGGACGGCGAGGCGATCAACGACGCCTTCGAGGCGCGGTACGCCGCAGCGCCCGGAGACTTCGACCCGGTATGACCGCCGACGTGATCGCAGCCTGCCACCGGATCAGCGAGGAGATCAGCCGCGACCCGCGGTACGCCCACACCAGCCACCTGCGGGTCCTGATCGACGGTGAGCCCGTCTTCGACCGGCACTACGGCGGCCCACCGGTCGCCGACATCTTCTCGATCACCAAGTCGGTGCTGGCCACCGTGCACAGCCTGGCCCGCCATCAGGGCCTGCTCCCCGGCCTGGACGAACCTCTCGACGCGGTCCTGCCGGAACTGAGCGGCAGCGGCCAGACCTGGCGGCACCTGCTCACCATGACCCGCGGCTGCGAGACCGACGGCCGGTGGGAGATCGACGAGGTGATGGCCCTGCCGGACGGCTGGGTCCCGCATATCGCCGCCGCACCGCGCCTGGACGAGCCCGGCACCAGGTTCCGCTACGACAACGGCGGCTTCCACCTGCTCTCCGCCGCCCTGGCGCAGGTCCTCGGCCGCCCGGTGGCCGACTACGCCGCCACCGAACTGTTCGCCCCGCTCGGCATCGACGACGCGATGTGGCCCACCGATGCGGACGGCGTTAGCTACGGCTTCGGCCATCTGCGGCTCTCCGCCGACGCGCTCGGCCGCCTCGGCGAGCAGTGGCGCACGAACCCGGTCCACGCCGGGATGCTGCGGCCGCACTCCCCCGGCGGCCCGCCGGAATCGCTGCCCTACGGCCACGGCATCTGGGTCGGCACCGGTTACGTCATGGCCGGCGGGTGGGCCGGGCAGCACGTGGTCGTACTGCCGAACGCCGTCATCGTCACCACCGGCGACCCGCGCTTCGAACCGGGCCCACCGCCGCACGACGCGCTGCCGGCGGACTGGCGGCCGGCGCTGGATCTGGTCCGGCGTCACCTGTTCCCGGCGCTCGGCATCCTTCCGCGGTGATCGATCTCGATGCCGCCGCCCCGCACCGGGGTGAGCGCCAACCCACCCTGACCCGCCGTCCGCCCGGCCGGACCCGCTCCGACCCGGGTTTCCTCCAGATCAGGCGGGAACCGGGCCGAGCTGGCTGGTGACGTCGCCGTGGGCGCTGCGGACCCAGCCCTTGTCGGCCAGGCGCAGGTGGAGCGTACGCATCAGGTCCTCGCGCCGCCCGGCCGCCATCGGCCGTGCGTATTCGGCGATGCTTGCCAGCGCGGAAGCGTCGTCGAGATCCTCCAGCCGCGGCGGCACCCCGGCCTGCCGCGCCCGCCGCAGCCCGGTCTGGCTGGTCAGCGTGGCCAGCGGCGCCGCACCGAGTTCGCGGGCCAGATAGTCCCGGTCGACGTCGTCGGCGACCTTGTTGCCGACGACCGCCAGCACGTCGGCGACCCCGGCGGCCTCCGCCAGCTCCCGGTAACGCCGGGCCACCGACACCGACTCCGGCGTCGGCTCGGCCACCACCACGATCACGTCGAACTGCGCGTGCAGCGAGTTGGCGAACGCGTCCGTCCCGGCGACCATGTCGCACACCACCCAGTCACCCTGCGTGAGCCGCAGATGTGACAGCAGGTTCTCCAGGATCGCCAGGTGCCCGTGGTAGCAACCGGACCCGATGTCCTTGGCCTCATACGTGCCGACATGCATCACATGCGTCCGCTGATCGAGCGCCGCCGCGTGCCCCACCAGCACCGGGTCGTCTGCATCCAGCGTCACCAGCCGCGATCCCGGTCCCGGCGGCGTGGTCGGCACGAAGTGCTCGACACCGGCGATCCGGGCGTTCGTGCCGATCAGATGCGTCCGGACGCTGCGCACGTTGGCCGGATGCGACAGCGCCCCGGCCGGCTCCGCGGTGACGCCGAGTAGCGGCGCGAGATGCACGTTGACGTCCGCGTCGACGGCGAGCACCCGCTCCCCCGCCGCCCGCAGGTAGTTGACGAAGAGGGCGGCCACCGTGCTCTTGCCACTGCCGCCCTTGCCGGTAAAAGCGATTTTCATTTTCATCACGCTAGCAATGCCGCTCACGGTCGCAACAACCGCCACCCTCCGATCACCCCGGCGGGGTACGAGCTACGAAGAGTTCCCCGCCTACCGCGCGAGGTGATCTTTCGGTCCCGGCCCCCAACGCGACCGCCGGGCGTAAGCAGGTGGGCACGGATACCATGCGGCCATGCCCTTCCAGGTGAAGCGCATCCACGACGCCGCCGAGAAGTCCGACGGCTACCGGGTGCTGGTGGACCGCCTGTGGCCGCGCGGCATCTCCAAGGACCGCGCCGCTCTCGGCCTGTGGGCCAAGGACGCCGCCCCGAGCACCGAGTTGCGCACCTGGTTCCACGCCCACACCGACGAGTTCGACGAGTTCGCCAGGCGCTATCGCGCCGAGCTCGACGCCAACCCCACAGCCACCGCCGAACTGCGGAGACTGGCCCGGGACCACCCCACCGTCACCCTGCTCTACAGCGTCCGCGACGCGACCCACAACCACGCCCGGATCCTCGCCGACTATCTCGCTTGAGCCCCGCCTCGCAGCAGGGGCGGGTGCAGCAGCTTCGCCGGACCACGACGGTAGAGCTGGGCGGGGCGCCCACGGTCGCGGATCGCGGTGTCGCCGGTGGGTTCGATGAAACCTTCCGCGCTGGTGACCTTGCGGTGGAAGTTGCGCGGGTCGAGCCGGGTACGCCAGACCGTCTCGTAGACCTCGCGCAGCTCGGCGACGGTGAACTCGGGCGGGCAGAAGGCCGTGGCGAGCGGCGTGTACTCGAGCTTGGCGCGGGCGCGTTCCAGACCGTCGGCGAGGATGCGGTCGTGGTCGAAGGCCAGGCTGCTGATCTCGTCCGGGGAGCGCCAGTCGGCTCCGGCGGCGTCACTGCCGGCGACCGGCGCGGGCAGGTCCGGCAGGAGCGCCAGGTACGCGATGGTGACCACCCTCCCCCGCGGGTCGCGGCCGGGCGTGCCGTAGGTGGCGAGCTGCTCCAGGTGGCCGGCGTGCGGGTCGAGGCCGGTCTCCTCGCGCAGTTCCCGGCGGGCGGCGTCGTCGAGGTCCTCGTGGTCCCGCACGAAGCCGCCGGGTAGCGCCCATTCGCCCTGGTGGGGCGGGATGCCGCGACGGATCAGCAGCACCTGCAGGGCACTGCGCCGGATCGTCAGCAGCACGAGATCCACGGTGACGTTTAGCGTCATGTTGACGATAATACCCGTCACGGATTATCGTCAGTTTGACGAAAACAAGTGTGGAGGGATCGACATGGCTGACGTGACACGACGGTTGCACCTGCGGCACCTGCGGGCGGCGCCGACCACCTGGGTCAGTCACACCGTGCGCGGCCGGGAGAAGCGGGCCGGCACCGGGCAGTCGTTCTGGTACCGGCCGTTGACCGCGGCGCTGTCCGAGGTGCCGGTCGACGACCGCGAGCTGCCGTTGCTGTTCCACGCCCGCACCGAGGACTTCGCCGACGTGACCGTGCAGGCCACGGTGACCTACCGGGTGAGCGATCCGGCGGCGGCCGCGTCCCGGCTGGACTTCTCCATCGATCCGTACCGGGGGACCTGGCGCGGGCAGCCGCTCGACCAGGTGGCCGGTCTGCTCGCCGAGCTGGCCCAGCAGCCCGCACTCGACCTGCTCGCCCGGCTGCCCCTGGCCGAGGCGCTGACCAGCGGGATCGCCGAGGTGCGCCAGGCGGTGGCCGGCGCGCTGGCAGCCGATCCGCGGCTCACCGAGACCGGCGTGTCGGTGGTCAGCGCCCGGGTGGTCGCCATCCGGCCCGAGCCCGATCTGGAGCGGGCGCTGCAGACCCCGACCCGCGAGCAGGTCCAGCAGGACGCCGACCGGGCGACGTATGCGCGGCGGGCGCACGCCGTCCAGCAGGAGCAGGCGATCGCCGAGAACGAGCTGCAGAGCAAGATCGAGCTGGCCCGCCGCGAGCAGGAACTGGTCGAGCAGCACGGCGCCAACACCCGCCGCGAGGCCGAGCTGGATGCGCAGACCCAGCTGGTGGCAGCCCGGGCGGAGGCCGAGCGCAAGGAGGTGGCCAGCGTGGCCGCGGCCGAACGGATGCGCCGGCAGGCAGGTTCCGAGGCCGACGCGGCACGGGTACGCGACGATGCCCGCGCCGCCGGAGCCAGGGTGGTCGGTCTGGCCGAGGCGGAGGCGGAAGCGGCCCGGCTGGCGGCGTACCGGGATCTTCCGCCGGCCGTCCTGCAGGCTCTCGCGCTCAAGGAGGTGGCCGGTCAGCTGCCGCAGATCAACGAGCTCACGGTGACGCCGGACCTGGTCAGCAAGCTGGTCGGGCGGCTCGGGTGAGCACCCTGACCCCGCGCGTGGTGGTCGTGTCGCGGCGCAGCGAGCTCGACGAGCTGCTCGCCCGGCACGGCACCCGGGGTGCGGCCGCGTTCTTTCTCAAGCAGCGCGGCCGCGACCTGGACGACGTCTCGCAGCGGCACGCCGAGCTGCAGGCGGCGCTGACCGCGGTGGGCGCGGCCGTGCCCACCGACTGGCGGCGCGGGCACGTGGAGCGCGCCGATCTGCCGCGGTTCCTGTTCGCGCCGGAGGACGTGGTCGTCGCGGTCGGCCAGGACGGCCTGGTGGCGAACGTGGCGAAGTATCTGGACGGGCAGCCGGTGCTCGGCGTCGATCCGTCGCCGGGCCGCAACCCCGGGGTGCTGGTCCGGCACCGCCCGGAGGCGGTCGCCGGGCTGCTGCGCAGCCGCCTGTCCGCCGAGGACCGCACGATGGTGGTGGCCGAGCTGGACGACGGGCAGGAGCTGTGCGGGCTCAACGAGATCTATGTGGGTCACTCCGGCCATCAATCAGCGAGGTACGTGCTGAGCACACCGGACGGCCACCGGGAACGGCAGTCCTCGTCAGGCCTGATCGTCGGCACCGGGACGGGCGCGACCGGCTGGTGCGCGTCGATCGCGCTGACCCGGGCCTCGGCGCCGGCGGCCCCCGCGCCGGAGGAGTCGTCGCTGTGCTGGTACGTGCGGGAGGCCTGGCCCTCCCCCGCGACCGGCGTCTCGCTGGTCGCCGGCCTGCTGACAGACCGCGCTTCGCTGGAGTTGACCAGCGAGTCCGAGCGCCTGGTGGTCTTCGCGGACGGCCTGGAGTCCGACGCGCTCGAGTTGTCCTGGGGCCAGCGGGTCCGTATCGGCGTCGCCGCCCGTCGCCTGCACCTGGTCTGACCCGGCACGCCGAACCGTGGGGTTGCGTGGGACCGCCTGCTTAAGCCCGGCGGCGGCGCTGGGGCCCGGCGCCGCTGCCCGGGTCGCGTGGCTTGGCGGGACTTTTTCGTAGGCGTACCAAATGAATATGCAATGCCCGCCCTGGGGGATGGGCGGGCATTGCGTGGGGGGGTTGTCAGATCTTGCCGGTGCCTGCGCCGGCTGTGACGGTGGCCTTGACGGTGTTGTTGGCCTGGGGCGTGTAGGAGTACGGGATCGCGGCGACGCTGGCGCCGTTGCGGACCTGCTCCGTGCCCGAGTTGACCTTGTAGTTGTTGAGGACCTTGATGTTGCCGGGGTCGGAGTCGCCGGTCTGGGTGACCGTGGGGTTGGCGACGTTCTCGAAGTAGTTGCGTTCGACGTAGACGCCGGCGTTCATGGTCGAGGCCACGCCGTAGGAGCCGATGTTCGAGTAGTAGTTGTTCAATACGTGGACCGGGTTGCCGAAGCGGACACGCGGGTGGCGCTGGCCGGTGCCCTCGAACCAGTTGTGCACGTAGGTGACGCGCAGTTTGCCCAGGTCCTGCGAGGCGTTGCCGTCGTCGTGACCGAGCAGCATGGACTTGTCGTGGTTGTGCAGGCGGTTCCAGGAGACCGTGATGTAGTCGGAGCCGCGCTTGATGTCGATCAGTCCGTCATAACCGCTGGCCGGCGGCGACCAGGCCGCCGGCCAGCAGGACGCTCGCCGCGAGCGCGGCGACGGTCCTGGGGCGTGCTGTTCGGAGCATGGGGATTCCTCCGTTGGGGACGGTGGAAGTGGGGGACGGCGCTTGCAGGCGCGGGGATCGCCTGATGGCCTTGTAGTGCGGGTAAGCGCTTTCCTCCGCTCTTATTGAGGGACGCTAGGCCTTCCATAGACCACTGTCAATCGCCCGGGGTTTGCGCCTTCTGAACCGGTTCACTGCTCGGGCGGTGATCATTTCGGCACGGCTGGGCCGGGCCGCCGAAAAATGTCGGTCCCGGCTGGCACAATCCGCGGCACGCTTCGGTGAGGGGATGTCGATGGGCTGGGTGGCGGCAGGGGCCGACTATGAGGTGAGCGTCGACCGGGGGAAGGTCGTCGCGCGGACCGCGCAGGGCAAGCCACTCAAGAGCCTGCCCAAGGCGCTCAAGGAGCACGAGGCGGTGCTCGGCCTGCGGCAGCTCGTCGAGTGGCTGCGCCGGCACGAGACCACCTGCCGGGCCGAGGTGGAGCGGTGGATGACCCGCTCGCTGCCGGTGCCGGCCGCGGTGATCGCCCAGGTCTGGGCCGACGAGACGTGGCGGGCGCTGCTGCGCGACGCGGTGGTCGTGCCGGTGAGCGCCGCCGGCGAGTGGGACGTGACCGCGGCCGGCCTGCTGCGCGACGCCGACCAGGCCAAGGGGCTGGGCGTCGTCGATCTGGACGGTGAGTCGGCCCGGATCACCGCCGACCGGGTCGCCGTCCCGCATCCGGTGCTGCTGCCCGATCTGGACGATCTGCGGGAGTTCGCCGCCGACCTCGGGGCGGAGCAGGGCCTGGTGCAGCTGTTCCGGGAGGTGTGGCGCAAGCCGGCCGGCGACGCGGAGCAGCGGGCTGAGCTGCAGCGTTATGCCGGGGCCCGGTTCAAGGAGCTGCGGCACGTGCAGACGCGGGCCACCTCGGCCGGCTACCGGGTGCAGGGCGGCACCGCGGTCTGCCGGGTGTGGGAGGGCGGGCGCACGGTCGTGGCGTCGGTGTGGATCGGCGACGGCGACCCGTCCTACGAGACGGAGACGTATGAGTTGACCTTCACCGACGCCGGCGGGCAGGCGATCGCCACCGGCGACGTGCCGCCGGTGGCCTGGTCCGAGGGGATGCGCATGGCTGCCACGCTGCACGCCGGCCGGGTTGTGGAGGACGAGGCATGAGCGAGCCGCTGCTGGACGCCGGGGCGATCCTGCCCGGCACGTCACGGGCCACCGGGGTCGACGCGGTCACCGCCCGGGCCTATGCGCATCCCACGCTGGACGGGCGCACGATCGTGCGGCTGGTCGGCGCCACGATCGGCCCGGCCGAGGACCTGACCATGGAGTTCCTCGGGTTCGAGCCGGCCGGCCCGCCGGTCACGGTCGGCCACGCCCGCCGGCAGGCCCTCGGCTTCCCGGCCTGGGCGCTGGTGCACGACCCGGTCAACGGCAAGCACGCGCTCGCCCTGGTCAAGGAGATGGAGAAACTCGCGCGGGTCGCCCGCAGCAAGCCGGGCAACGCCAAGGACGGCTATGAGGCGCTGGCCCGCCGGCTCGGGGCGGCCGCGCCGGCGTTCCTGCCGACGTTCTGGGAGCAGGCCGGGCGCGCCTTCCTGACCGCCGACAACCAGCGGATGGCCGGGACCTGTTTCACCGAGGCCCGCCGCGCCGAGCAGGTGCACGGCCTGACCGTCGACGAGGACCGGGTGCGCGACGTGCACCTGGAGTTCGCGTTCGCCGGGGCGCTGACCGCGGCGATGCTCACCGAGTATGCCCGTGGGGTGGTCGACCGGCGGCCCGCCGCAGAGGCGTTTGAGCTGGTCCGGACCCTCGCCCTGCGCCGGGTGGCCGGCGGGCTGCCGCCGCACGCGTCGATGGCGGCCGACCTGACCCGCCTGGCCAAAGCCGCCGGGCTCGACGTCGAGCAGCAGGCCGACGAGGTCGCCGGGCAACTGCTGGCCTATCCCGCGATGGCCCGGGCCACCCCGTCGGTGTGGAAGTCGTATCGGCGCAGCCTGGTCCGGCTCGGCAAACGCGACGCGGCGGTGCGCGCCCGCCTGCTGGCGATCGTGCCGGAGCCGCCGGGCTACGACGCCGACATGACCGCCCAGTGGATCGGGATCCTGGAGGACTCGGGCGCGGCCGCCGACCTGGTCGCCGGCGGGCCGGGCAGCGTCTCGGCGAGCCGCTGGCTGGAGCGGATCCTCGCCGTCCGGCGCGGCAAGCGACGCGACGAGCGGCTGTTGTCGCTGGTCGAGCGGCTGCTGCCCCGGCTGGCCGCCGAGGACGGTGTGCAGTTCGCGACCGGGTATTGGGATGTCGAGCTCGACGTGCTCGACCTGTGCCTGGCCGCCGGGGTCCGCGCCGAGATCGGTTCGCAGCGCCTCAACAACGGGTTCGAGCTCAACAACTGGGTGACCGACGAGGGCCCGGGGCGCCGGGATCTGGCCGCGATCGCCGCTGATCCGGTCCTGCGGCCGGTGCTGGCCCTCAGCATCCGCACGGCGCTGGTGCGGCTGCGTTCCGGGGAGGCGCTGACCAGCCCGGCCCTGCCCGATCAGACGCTGGCGCAGGCGTTCGGCGCGGCCGGGGTGCGCGACGTCCTCGTCGAGATGCTGCTGGAGCAGTCGGCGCGGGCCGGGGACGGCACGGTCACCAGCCTCGACCACGACCTGACCGGCCTGGCCCCGCTCTGGTCGGCGGCCGGGATGGCGCTCGCTCCCGACGGATTCCGGCAGCTGCCGGCGATCGACGTGCCGGCGGTGCTGGCCCGGACACTGCGGGCCGGTCTGCCGGCCGAGCTGAGCTGGGCGGCGTACGAGGTGGCGGCGAAACAGACGAAGACGATCCGGCTCGGCGAGTCCTGGCCCGAGCTGGTCGTGCACGACCTTCAGACCGCGCACGTGCTCGCCCCGGACGGGACGGTCACCGAGCACGTCTTCCGCTACCCGCCGGCCGGGCACCGGCACGCGCCCAGCCACTACTCGCAGCCCGTCTGCCTCTACACCGACGGCGATCTGATGGTCGCGTGGACCAGCGACAACGGTCCGGTCGGCTACTGGTCGTCCCGGCCTGCCGAGCTGGTGGACGGGGAGTGGCGCACCGGGCGTGCCGGGTGGGGTGTGCCGATGCACCCGCTGCCCGTCCCCGGCGGCGACCTCACCACCGGGTCCCGGCCGGTGCACGCCGGCGACGTCCAGGGGCCGGGCACGCTGTACCCGGTGGCCAGTGACGGGGTGACGTTCTGGCGGTGCGAGCACGGCCAGGACCAGTCCGGCGAGTGGGGGTGGCGCTGGCGGGAGTTCGACCCGCGGACCGGGGAGGCCGGGCGGTTCAGCACGCCGGCGTTCTTCGCGGTCGACAGGGTCGTGGCCGAGGCCTGTCTGCTGCGGCCGGCGCCGGCCTCCTTCGCCGGGTCGCCGATGGGCTGGCGGGACGGCATGGTCGGGTGGCGTACGACGCGGACGCCGGACGGCGCCCAGGTCGGGGAAGGGATCGACGGGCGCCGGGTGACGTTGCCGGCGCGTCAGGTCCAACGGATTCACGGCTTCCTCGGCCGGGCCGAACGCCTGGTCGGCGCCATCACGCTGCCCGGGGCGACGGCACCCCTGCCGGTGACCGTGGCGGGCGGCTACTCGCATCGCGACCAGGTCCAGGTGTGGACCGCCGACGGCCGGCACGTGCTCGCCGAGTTCGCCGAGACCACCAGCACCCTGCCGCCGATGGCCTGGTGGCACGCTCTGCGTACCCGTGATGAGGCCGGTTCGGCCGCGCTGCGGGCCATCGACGAGCAGACCGCGGCTGCGCTGCTCGCCGTCGACGACGCCGTGACCGGGACCGTCAAGGTCAAGGAGGCGGTCACCGCGAACATCGAGGCCCACCTGCCGCAGGTCACCGACGGCACGTTGCGCTCCCGGATCGCCGAGGTGGTGGCCCGAGCGGTCCGGCTGCGCCGGCGCATCGCCGAGGTCCCCCAGCACCTGGACGCCGAGGCCACCGCGGCGCCGACGACCGTGTCGACCATCTCCGACGAGGCGCTGCAGCAGGCCTGGGGCGGGCTGTGCGACTCGACGCGCACCTACTACAGCGGTCCCTCCGCCCGGCAGTTCCACATCGTCGGGCAGGTCACCGGCGTCGCCGCACTGCTCGCCGGCACGCCCTCCGACCAGGTCACCCTCCCGGCCTCCGGCGGCAACTGGACGGCGCTGCTCAGTGGGCTCGGCGCGGTGGCTCTGCGAGCCGCGTCACCGATCACCGCCGAGGCCGACCGGGAGACGCTGGCGTCCTTCCTCACCACGATCGCCGGGACGCCGCTGGCCGACTCCCGGCTGCGGCTGCTGGAGATCACGCAGCAGCGGATGACCGTCAACGAGATGGAGTTACAGCGGATCGGCGAGCAGATCACCGTGCTGTTCCCGCCGTCGCGGCGGCACTACGCGGTCGGCACGCAGCAGTCGTGGCAGCGCAGCGCGATCCAGTTCGCGGCGGACGGCGCCTTCACCGCGCCGGCCGAGTCGGTGGTGCGCGAGGAGGCGTACCCCAGCGGCCGGCAGAACGGCGAACGTCTGCGGGCCTTCACCGCCCTGTTGCGCGAGCGCGGGCCGGCGCCGTGGCGACCGGAAGCGGCCGAGGCGCTGGCCGCCGCCACCGGCATGACCCGGGCCGAGGCGATCCTGCTGCTCGCCGGTCTGCCGGGGATCGGCTCCTGGGAGGCCAACTTCCTGAACCACGAGCAGCGTACGGTGCTCGGGCTCAGCGCCACCCACGCCAAGGTCGCGAAATCCGCGCTGCAGAGCCTGACCGTGCTGCAGCGGGTCGCGCTGCTGGACGCGGCGATGCCCGCCGACCCGGCCGCCCTGTGGGAGCACGGGCCGGACGTCGCGGCGGCCGGCGAGGCCTGGAACCGGCTGCGGGGCCGGCGGGTGGCCGTGCCGGAAGAGCTCGTCGCCGCCCTCGACCGGGTCGTCGACAGCGACCGCGCCGCCGACATCCTGCAGGTCATCGCGGCGCCGCAACCCGGCGACTGGCTCAGCACCGACGGGCGCAGCAGCACCCAGGGCTACTACCACCCGCTCACCGAGGCGGCCTCCGGCACCCCGTTCGACCAGCGGCGGCTGTCCGCGGTGGCGGCCGCCCTGCCCTGGCTCGGCTACCACCTGGCCTGGGACGACCCGCTGCGCTCCGTCCTGCCCGAGGCGCTGCGGCTGGTCCGGGAGCGGCTGCGCAACCCCGACCTGCTCGTCGGCCACGCGATGCACCCGCTGAAGAACCCGCCCGAGGTGGGGCCCGCGCTGGTCGACGGCAACAACTACAACGACTACCTGGTCTTCCACATCGCGCCGGCCAAGCTGTCCGGCACCGACGACCCGGCGCTCGGCTACATCGACGACGACACCCGGACCGCGCTGCGGACCCTGCTGTCCGACTGGATCGACGAGGTGGTGGCCACCCCGGCCGGCGCGACCGGCGAACCCCGCGATCCCCGGGTCAGCGCGCCGCACCTGGTCGGCGAGGTGCGGGAGCGGTTCGGCCTGGACACCGACGCGGCGGCGTACTACCTGCAGCTGCTCGCCCTGCCCGACCCGACCGACAAGGCCGTGCAGACCTGGAACGGCTGGAAGCCACCCCAGCTGCGCAGGGCACGCGAAGCCCTGGTCGCCGCCGAACTGGTGGTGACGGCAAAACGGGAACGCGCCGGCCGCCCGGTCTTCCTGCCCGGCGGCTGGCTGCCGGCCCGCGCGCCGGTGCTGCCCGTCGAAGCCTGGAAACAGGAGCTCTACCGGCACACCGGCAAACAGCGGGTGGTCACCCGCTCGCTGCCGCAACTGTTCGCCGCGGCCTGGGCCCGGGTCACCGCCGGTGATCTGCCCCGCTACCGCGACCTCGAGGAGAAGCCGTGACCGCCGCCCGCCAGATCGACCCGCCGGAACACCGGTATGCCGAGGAGCTGGAGTTCCTCGCCGCAGCGGATACCGGCCCGCGCCCGCCGGGCTGGCGTCTGACACCGCGTGCGGTGGTCACGTTCGTCGCCGGTTCCGCCGGGGCACCGGTCAACGGCCGGGTCATCGAGCCCAAGTTCGTCGGCGAGCGCGCCCTGGTCGAGCGGTGCGTCGTCACCCTCGCCGGGGAACGCGGGCTGCTGCTGGTCGGCGAGCCGGGCACGGCGAAGTCGATGCTGTCCGAGCTGTTCGCCGCGGCGATCTGCGGGACCAGCGCGCTCGCCGTGCAGGGCACCGCCGGCACCAGCGAGGACCAGCTGCGGTACGGGTGGAACTACGCGCTCCTGCTCGCCAAGGGGCCGACCCCGGAATCGCTGGTGCCGTCGCCGATCCTGACCGCGATGACCAGCGGGGCGGTCGCTCGGGTCGAGGAGATCACCCGCTGCCTGCCCGAGGTCCAGGACGCCCTCGTCTCGATCATGTCGGAGCGGCGGATCAGCGTGCCGGAGCTCGCCGGGACCGAAGGGGCGGTCAGCCATGCGGTGCCGGGGTTCTGCCTGATCGCGACGGCGAACCTGCGCGACCGTGGGGTGTCGGAGATGAGCGCGGCCCTGAAACGGCGGTTCAACTTCGAGGTGGTGCCGCCGATCGCGGACTTCGATGCGGAGGTCGCGCTGGTCACCCGGCAGGCGAAGGCTTCGGTGGAACGCGGTGGGGCTTCGTTCGCGGTGGATGAGGCGGTGCTGGAGACGCTGGTGACGGCGTTCCGGGATCTGCGTACCGGGTTGAGCGCCGAGGGGTGGGAGGTGGAGCGGCCGTCGTCGGTGATGAGCACGGCTGAGGCGGTGGCGGTGGCGGCTTCGATCGGGCTGTCGGCGGCGTATCTGCCGGGGCCGGATCCGCTGTCGCTGCTGCCGGGGCACCTGCTCGGGGTGGTGCGCAAGGACGATCCGGCTGATGCGGGGCGGCTGCTGGCGTACTGGGACGGGGCTCTGCGGCGGCGTGCCGAGACGGGGGCGCGGATGTGGCGGCAACTGTGGGAGCACCGGGACGTGCTGCGTGACTGATCCGCGGGAGGTGGTGGAGCGGCTCGCCGGGGACGAGCGGGTGCAGTTGATCGGCGTACGGCATCATTCGCCGGTCCTCGCCGCCGCCGTGCCCGCGCTGCTCGACGCCTTCGCGCCGCAGACTCTGCTGGTCGAGCTGCCCGCGGAGATGCAGCCGTGGGTGCGCTGGCTGGCCGACCCCGGAACGGTCGCGCCGGTCGCCCTCGCGGCCGCCGGCCTCGCCTTCTACCCGTTCGCGGACTTCAGCCCGGAACTCGCCGCGCTGCGCTGGGCCCGCCGCAACGACGTCCCGGTCGTCTGCTGCGATCTGCCGTTGTCCTCGCCCTCCCGCGCGCCGGAACCGTCGGTCTCCCCGTCGTCCGGGCCGTCGCTGTGGGCGGCCGTGCACCGCACGGTGACCGGGCGCGCCGGTGACGACCTGTGGGACCGGTGGGTCGAGGCGGCCGCTCCCGGCAGCCCGCCGGAAGCGGTCCGGCGGGCCGCGCTCGCCGCCGGGTGGGCGCTGCGCCAGGACGGCGCCGATCCCGTCGATCTCCAGCGCGAGGCCTGCATGCGCGGGCACCTTTGCCGGACGAGCGGACGCGTCAGCGTCGTGGTCGGGGCCTTCCACGCGCCGGTGCTGCTGGACGGGCCGGTGATCGACGGCGTGATCGAGGAACCGGCGCCGGTGATCTCCCTGGTGCCGTACACGTTCGACCTGCTCGACGCGCGCTCCGGCTACCCCGCGGGGATCCGGGATCCGCGCTGGCAGCAGGCCGTCCTCGACTGCGGGGCCGACCCGGAACGCATCCGGCTGGCCAGCCACGCGTTCGCCGTCGAGGTCACCCGGGAGCTGCGGGCACAGGGCCGGCCGGCCGGGCCCGGCGAGGCTGCCGAAGTGGCACGGCTGGCGGGGGATCTGGCGACTTTGCGTACGCTGCCCGCACCCGGCCGCGGTGAACTCGTCGAGGCGTTGCAGACCGTCCTCGCCCAGGGAGCGCCCGTCGGCGTGGGCCGTGCAGTCGCCCAAGCGATGGAGACGGTGCTGGTCGGGCGGCAGCGCGGACGGCTCGCCGCCGGAGTGCCGCGGACCGGGCTGCTCCCGGCGGTCGAGGAGGAACTGGCCGGGTTGAAGCTGCCGGGGCCGGGACGGCCCGCCCAGCGGATCCGGCTCGACCCGCTGCGGTCCCCCACTGATCGCGCCCGGGATCTGACCATCCGGCGGCTCGCCGCGTGCGGGGCGCCCTACGGCAGTGCGGGTACGGCCGGGCCCGTACCCGGCGGTGAAGCGCTCACCACCGCGTGGCGGGTGGAGTGGACGCCGGGCACCGATGCCGCGCTCGCGGTGGCCGGGCTGCACGGGGTCACTCTGGCGCAGGCTGCGGAGGGGCTGCTCGCGGTACGCCGGCGGCGGCAGGTGGCGGCCGGTGGGCCCACCGCGGAGCAGGCGCTGGAAGGTCTCGAGGAGGCGGCGGCCTGCGGATTGCCGGAGCTTGCCGCGCTGCGGCTGGGCGATCTGCGGCGGGTTGCCGGCACGGTCGAGCAGATCGTGGCCGGCCTGCGTCTGCTCAGCCGGATCTCGCGGGGGCACGTGACCGGCCTGCCGGACGGGCTCGACGGCATCGAGGACGTCCGCGACGAGCTGCACGGGGCAGCGGTGGCGGCGGTTCCCGGACTGGCCGGGTCGAACCGGGTCTCGGACGCCCGGGCGCTGCACGATCTCGTGCAGGCGGCGGATGAGGCCGGGCGGCTGATGCGGTTGGATCATGCGGTCCGGGGGCTGGCACGGGACGGGTCGCCTCTGATGAGCGGGGCTGCGGCTGCAGTCGGCACCCTACTCGGCCACTCCGCGCCGGACGAGTTCGGGCGGCGGCTGGCGTCCTGGGCGGATCTGCCGGCGGCCGAGGCCACGGATCGGCTGCGCGGGGCGCTGAGCGTGGCCGGAGGGCTGCTCCAGGCGGGTGGGGAGATCTTGACGCCGCTGCTGGACAGCGTCGACGAGATGCCGGACGAGGACTTCGTGCGCCGGTTACCTGCGCTGCGCGGGGGCTTCGATGCGATGAGCCCGGCGGACCGGGATCGCCTCCTACGAACGGTGAGCGACCGGCACGGCGCGGTCTCCCCGCAGTTGCCCGCCGATCCGGCCACGGTGATGTCGTGGCTGGCCGCCGACCGGGCGGGCCTGGCCGCGGTCCGAGCCCTCGGGTTGCCCTCGCCCGCGCCCGCGACCGTGCCGGGCGACAGCTCGCCGCCTTCCGACCCGGTGGGCAACCTCGTCCCCGTCGCGGCCGGCCTCCCGCCCGCCGGCGGCGGACCACACAGCCTTCCCGCACCGCAGGAGCCGTCCGTGCCGGACGTCCCCGCGAGGTCGCCCGACGCCGTGCAGCCGGGTGGTTCCTTCCAGCGGACGGATGGTGGTGAAGCCGGAGGCCTTCGGCCTGGCTTGGAGCAGGCTGGGATCTCGCCGGCACAGCGTTGGCGGCTGCTGCTGGGCCGGGAGAGCGACCAGCTGCCCGCCGAGCAGCGGCGGCTCGCCACCGCGCTCGACGAGCTCTACGGCATCGGCCAGGGCGAAGGGGCGTACACCGTGGACGGCGCCGGCCGGGAGCCGGCCTACCCGCAGGCCCGGGAGTGGCTGGCCGACCTGGAAGCGCTCTTCGGCAACGACGTCCGCGACGAGGTCCTGGCCCGGGCCGCCGAGCGCGGCCGGCTCGATGCGGTCCTCGCCGCCGACCCGCAACGGGTACGTCCGTCAGTCGACCTGCTCCACGCGGTACTTTCCCTGGCCGGCGGCCTGCCCGAAGCCCGTCTGGCCCGGCTGCGGCCGCTCGTCGCCCGGCTCACCGCCGAGCTCACCGCACAACTGGCCCGCCGCATCCGCCCCGCGCTCACCGGCCTCGGCACACCCCGGTCGACACGCCGGCCCACCGGACGGCTCGACCTGGCCGCCACCGTACGGCGCAACCTGCACACCGTGCGCCCCGGACCCGACGGCCGGGCGCAGATCCTCCCCGAGCAGCCGGTGTTCCGCAGCCCGGGCCGGCGCAGCGTCGACTGGCAGGTGGTGCTGCTCGTCGACGTCTCCGGCTCGATGGAGGAGTCGACCATCTGGGCCGCGCTGACCGCCTCGATCCTGGCCGGCGTACCAGCACTGCGTACGCATTTCGTCACGTTCTCCACGGAGGTCGTCGACCTCACCGACCGGGTCACCGACCCGCTCTCCCTGCTCCTGGAGATCCGGGTCGGCGGCGGCACGCACATCGCCGCAGGTCTGCGCTACGCCCGGCAGATGACCATGGTGCCCAACCGCACCATGGTCATCGTGATCAGCGACTTCGAGGAGGGATTCTCGGTCGGCGATCTGCTCACCGCCGTCCGGTCCCTGGCCGACGACGGAACGACCCTGCTCGGCTGCGCCAGCCTCGACGACAAGGGCCGCCCCCGCTACAGCACCGGCGTCGCCGCGCAACTGGTCGGCGCAGGCATGCCGGTGGCCGCGCTGAGCCCGACCGAGCTCGCCCGCTGGATCGGAGACCAGGTCCGATGAGCCTCCCCCCGGTCACCGCCGAGGTCACGGCCGAAGCGGTCGCCGCGCTGCCCGCCCGCCTGCGCACCCGCCTCGACGCCGCAATCGAGCAGGCCCGCACCTGGCCGATCTCCTTGGACGGCGACGCCGTTTCGGTGCACCCCGACGATCAGACCACCGTCACGCTGACCACGCCGGTAAGCTCCGCCGCCGATGCTGTGTGCAGCTGCTTGCTGGCGCCGCGCTGCCTGCATCGGGCAGCCGTCCTGAGCACGGCGCCGATCCTCACAGACGAACCCATCGAGACCGAAAGCCCAGTGGGTACCGGCGCGCGCACTGAGGACGCCGCCGATATCGACGCGGCCCCCCGAGCTGCGGTCGGCGATGATGCGGCCGCCGAAGGCCAAAGTGGATCGGGAGACGTCGGGCTGACGGCGAAGGGACCGCATTCCGTTCGGCCCGAACCTTCAGCGGCCGCGGCGGTCAGTGCGGCTCAGCGGCGCGCAGCCCTCAGCCTGGCGTCGGGCGCGGCTGCTGTGCTGGCCACTGGGATTCCCGGGGCCGGCGCTCTGGTTCAGGCCGACCTACTCCGCGCGGTTCACCAGGCGCGGGCCACCAGCCTGCATTCGCCCGCGGCGGCTGCGATCCGGGTCGTGGAGCATCTGCGCGCGGCGCGCCGGGACGACCCGGCGTTCCGACTGGCTGACCTGACCGACGCCCTGCGGGAGTTGCTCGTCTCGTGCCATCGTCTGACCAACGGCGACGCCGCCGCTGCCGGGGTGTCGCGCCGGGACTACGAGCCGGCCGGTGACCTGCGGCTTTATGGCTTGTTCTGCGAACCAGTGCGGGCAGCGACCGGTCATGCCGGAGCGGCGACCTACCTGGTGGATGCTCGTGGGCGCATCTGGGTCGTGTCCGACGTCAAGCCGGCCGACCCGGCCACCGCGGTCACGGCCACCCGGGCTTCCGTCGACCTCGGCGAGGTCCGGCTCAGCCACCGCGAACTCTCCCGCAGCGGCCTGCTGGCGATCAACGCTCACGCCTCTGCCGCTGGTCGTCTCAGCCACGGCCGCGCCCGCCAAGCCGTGTCCGCCCCGGGCACCGGCTGGTTCGAAACACCACTGAACGACCTCTGGCAGGTCGGCCTCGCCGCGCAGGTCGACCGCTGGCTCACCGCCGCCACCCGGCCCGCCCACGAACGCCCTGCCGCACACGACCTCGCCTTCCTCGACGGCGTCATCCTCGGCGCCGACCACCGCGGCCTGCTCCTTGCCGTCCCCCAAACCGCCCAGGTCCCGACGGGAGCAGACGGCCCGCCGACAATCAGCACGCTGCCGGGCAGCGCACCTCCGGGCAGTATGCAGACGGGGAGCACGCGAGACAGCCCACCGCCCGGCACGCACGGCAGCCCACCGCCCGGCACGCACGGCAGCCCACCGCCCGGCGGCACGCCGGCCGGCCACACGCCGCCGCACCGCACGCCAGCAGGAAAAACGTCGGCGGGAAACACGCACGGCAGCACGCCCACGGACTTCACGCCTCCGGGCGGCTTCCCAGGCGGCACGGCAGCAGGTGGGCCGGCCGATGGTCATCTGGCGTCGGGGTCGTCGGCGTCAGCGTCGGCTGTGGTTGTTGCCGTGGTGGCCGCGATGGAGGAGCCCTCCCTGCCCTACGTCGCCAACCTGCGGCTCCTCGCTACACGAGCCGTCGGCCACCCCGTCCGGCTCGTCGGCCGATTTGCCGGGCCTCGGCGCATCGCCGGCCTGGCGTTCGCCGCCGGATGGCTGCCGGAGCGGCACGGTGGCCACCTCGACCTCGGTGCCGGGCCGCTGACCCGCGCGGATCTGCCCACCTCAGCGCCGGAAGCGATGCCGGACCGGCCAGCCACCGGGCCGCCACCACCGCCCGCTCCCCCGCTCCATCTGCTGCGCCACCAGCTGGAACGTGTCGTCTCTGCCGGGCGGCCGGCGTTGCTGACCGGAGTCGGCGACGACGCACGCCGACTCGGCGACGCGCACCTCGGCGCGGCGGCCGCGGTGCTGGCCGGGCTCGGTGCGGCTGGCGTACGCCGTACCCGGGATGTTTTCGGCCGCCTGGACCCGCATGACGCCGAGCTGCTGGCGCAAGCCTGGCTGACGGCAGCCGTCTACGAGCAGGCCGCGACCCGGGCAGCCACCAGGACGGCGTGGACCTGAAAGGCAGGGCGTAACCTCGACATTCATGCTGATCAGGGAAGCGACGCCGGCGGACTGGCCGAAGATCTGGCCCTTCTGGCAGAAGATCGTCAGCGCCGGCGAGACCTACGCCTGGGACCGTGAGACCCCCGAAGAGCAGGCACGCCGGCTCTGGATGAGCCCGGCCGCACGGATCTTCGTCGTGGAGGAAGCGGAGGCAGCGGCGGCAGCGGAGGCGGCGGAGGCGGAGGCGGCGGAGGGAACGCAGGCCGCGGCGGCCGCGGAGGGAACGCAGGCCGCGGAGCGAGCGGAGGAAGCGGACGCGCAGGGAGCGAAGGCAGCGCAGGCCGCGCAGGCAGCGAACGAAGCGCAGGAGAACGGGAACACGCGGATCGTCGCCTCGGCGTACGTCAAAGCCAACTACGGCGGCCCGGCGTCTGCGGTGGCCAACGCCGGTTTCATGGTTGATCCGGCGCAGGCCGGACGTGGCATCGGCCGCCGCCTGGCCGAGCACGTGCTCCGGGAGGCCGCGAACGACGGCTACCGGGCGATGGTCTTCAACGCCGTCGTCGCCACCAACCCGGCCGTGAAACTATGGCTGAGCCTCGGCTTCAGCATCCTCGGCACTGTGCCGGATGCCTTCGATCACCCGGTGCACGGGCCGGTGGGCCTGCACATCATGCACCGCAAGCTCACCTGATCAGCTCGTCGACGACCCATCGGGCGACGCCCTGCGGGTACGGCGCCGGCAGCCCCAGGACGATGTGCCCGAATCCCGCAGCGACGGCCGCACTGATCGCCTCCCGGACCGCGGCCGGCCGGTCATAGGAGACGGCCACGTGCATGGACCGGATGATTGTCGCCGGGTCACGGCCGATCTCCGTGCAGTACCGGTCGAGCAGGGCACTGCGGCGGACCGCGTCGTCGAGGTCGCCGCCCGGGAAGTTCCACAGGTCGGCGTGCACGGCCGCGATGCGCAGCACCGCCGCCGACCGCCCACCGATGATGATCGGCGGGTGCGGCCGCTGCACCGGTTTCGGGTTGCCGAACGCGCCGCCGACCCGCACATGGGAACCGTCGAAGTCGAACGGCGCCGACGCTGTCCACACCCGCCGGATGACCGTGCACGCTTCGGCCAGGCTGCCCACCGCGTCCGCCGTGTCGGCGAACGGCAGCCCCGTGCGACAGGTACTCGCCTGGTTGGTCATCGGCGGCGCAGCGCGGCGTCGAGCAGCGCGGGCGGTGTGTCGAACTTCTCTTGCGCGGCGAGATCCACCCCGGGAGCGACGATCGCATCGATCGCGTCCAGCACGTCCGCCGGAAGCACCGTGTCCGCGGCCGCGAGCTGCGACGACAGGTGTTCCAGGGTGCGCGGCCCGATCAGGGCGCTGGTCACGCCGGGGTGCGCGGTCACGAACCCGAGCGCGAGCTGGATCAGCGTGAGCCCGGCCTGCTCGGCGATCCCGGTCAGCTTCTCGACGGCGTCGAGCCGGGCCTGGTTGGCCGGGTCGGTCAGGTCGAAGCGGGCCGGCAGCACCGCCGAACGGTGGGTGCTGATCTCCCGGCCGGCCCGGACCGCTCCGGTGAGCCAGCCCGAGGCGAGCGGGCTCCAGGCCAGCACGCCCATGCCGTACTCCTCGGTGACCGGCAGGACGTGTGCCTCGATGCCGCGCTGCAGGATCGAGTAGCTCGGCTGCTCGGTGACGTACCGGCTCAACCGGTGCTCGCGGGCGGCCCATTGGCCCTGCACGATCCGGTACGCCGGGAACGTCGACGATCCGAAGTAGCGGATCTTGCCGGCCCGCTGCAGGTCGGTCAGCGCCGACAGGGTCTCCTCGTCGCTGGTCCGCGGGTCCCACCGGTGGATCTGGTACAGGTCGACGTGATCGACGCCGAGCCGGCGCAGGCTGCTGTCGAGCTCGGCGACCAGCCACCGGCGGGAGCTGCCCTGCTGGTTGCGTTCGTCGCTCATCGGCATGCCCGCCTTGGTGGCCAGCACGATGTCGTCGCGGCGCCCGGCGATGGCCTTGCCGACCATCTCCTCGGACTCGCCCCGGCCGTACATGTCGGCGGTGTCAATGAGGTTGATCCCGGCGTCCAATGCTGCGCTGACGATGGCGGTGGCCTCGTCCTGACCGGTGCGCCCGATGCTGCCGAAGTTCATGGCGCCGAGCGCGAGGGTGCTCACTTGCACGCCGGTGCGGCCCAGGTTGCGGTACTGCATGTCTATCCTCCTGATCAGGCATCCCGAATAAACGGAACCTCGTTCCGGTAAGAACGATACGGAACAACGTTCCGCTTAGCCAACCACGGAGCACGCAAGTGACGGAGACAACAGGCAGCTCGACGACGCCCCGCAAGCGCGCCGACGCCCGCCGCAACGAGAAGAACCTCCTGGAGGCGGCGGCCGCGGCCTTCATCGCCGCCGGCGTCGACGTGCCGGTCCGCGACATCGCCGCCCGGGCGGGCGTCGGCGTGGGCACGATCTACCGGCACTTCCCGACCCGCGCCGACCTGATCGTCGCCGTCTACCGCCACCAGGTCGAAGCCTGCGCCGAAGCCGGTCCGGCGCTGCTGACCGAGAACGATTCCCCGCACGCCGCCCTGGCCGCCTGGATCGAGCTCTTCGCCGACTTCCTGACCACCAAACACGGCCTCGCCGAGGCGCTGCAGTCCGACGACGCCACCTTCGCCACCCTGCACGCGTACTTCCTCGACCGTCTTGTCCCGGTCTGCGCCCAGCTGCTCGAGGCCGCCACCGCGGCCGGCGAGATCGTCCCGGACATCGATGCCCTCACCCTGATGCGCGGCGTCGGCAACCTCTGCATCGGCGCCGCCGACCCCCGCTACGACGCCCGGCGCATGGTCACCCTTCTGATCACCGGCTTGCGCCGGCATTAGAACCTTCGGGGTACGCCTACCGAAGGCACCCGCCCGACGAAGCGATCAGGCAGATGGCGGCGCCCCAGCGCCACCGCCGGGCTGAAGCACGGTGAGACGCCGGGCCAGCTCGGGATCAGCGCCGGCGGCGAACTCGAGCGCCTGATCCACCCCGGCATCCGGCACCTTGTAGTACCGGCTGCCCGCCGCCGTCGCGACGCCGACCGTCATCCGCCCGCCCCAGCGCTGCAGGATCGACTGCTCGAAGGTCCACCCGATGACCGCCCGCTGCTGCAACGCCACCGTGTCCCGGTTCAGCACGCCACCACGCACCACCAGGTAGTCGCCGCTGAGACCGTGTCCCAGCGCCCGGTACGCCAGCACCGCGGCCGGCCCGGTCAGCACCATCAGGGCCAGCGGCAACGGCCACACCCAGCCCGGGAGCGCACCACTGCGCACGAACAGCAGCAGAGCACCGCTGGCGAGCAGTGGCCCGTACACCGCTTGTCCGAGACGCCGCACCAGCGCGCCCCGCGGATGCCGCTGCAAGGCCGCCTCCAGCGGCCGGCTGCCGTCCGGCAGGATCTCGGCGGCCAGCTCGCGGGCCTCGGCCATCGGGATCCGCGGCAGTACCCCGCTGGTGGTGGAGGACTCGCCGCCGAAGCGCAGCCCGGTGGCGATCACCTTGGTGCTGGTGAGCCGCAGCCAGCGCCACGCCAGCGGCTCGGCGAACGCGATGCCCCGCAGCCGCTCGTCGGAGCGCTGCACGGTCTGCGTGGTGAGCAGCCCGCGGCGGGTGACCAGGGCGGTGTCCGGTGGGGTGCCCTTGCGGACCAGTTCGAAGTTCCAGTTCTCCATCAGGAACGTGACGGTCGTGACGGCCACCCCGAGCGGCAGGGCGAGCACCAGCAGCAGGATGAGGTTCGACTCCAGCAGGCCGCGCCCGAAGCCGAGCAGATCGACGCCGAACGGCCGCAGCACCCAGTTCAGGGCGAACAGCGGAGCGAGGACGGCGAACACCGACCACACCGTGACCACGTTCAACGGCACCCAGGAACGGCGCAGCCGGGCGATGACCCGCTCGTCGGCGGGCGGCGCCGCGGCTTCCGGCTCCGCTGGAGCAGCACCCGGCATCAGCTCGTGTTCGAGGCGGGTGGCGTGCCCGCGGTCGAGGCCGTCCAGTTTGAACGACGACTCCGACTCGCCGGAGCCGATGTGCACGGTGGCCAGTCCCAGCAGCCGGGGCAGCAGGTTCGCCGAGGTGCTGACGTTGCGGATCCGGTCGCGGGCGACGACCCGGTGCTTGCGGGCCAGCCAGCCGCTGCGCATCTCCACCCGCTGCGCGGTGATCCGGTACCGGGTGGTCCGCCACCGTTGCAGGTTCGTCAGCGCGCCGGCCAGCCCGGCGCAGGCGCCGGCGACCAGCGGCCAGATCGGGTCGTCACTGACGACGATGCCGAGGTAGCCGGTGACCAGCGAGATCGCCACCCGGATCAGGTCGAGGTGGACGACCCGGACGCTGAGCCGCCGCCAGGCTTCCTCGGTCACGTGGCGTCACCCTCGGCGGCCGCGGTGACCTCGCGCAGCCGGTCGACCGTCTGCTCCGCGACGCGTACGTCCAGGCCCTCGATCGTGATCTTTCCTTCTGACGACGCCGTGGTGACCGCGATGGTGGCCAGCCCGAACGCCCGCTGGAGCAGCCCGATCTCGGTGTCGATGGTCTGGATCCGGGAGATCGGCACGATCTGCCATTTGCGGGTCAGCCAGCCGGAGAGCGCGTAGACCGCGTCGTCGGTGGCCTCCCAGCGGTGCACGAGGTGACGCACGGTGGGCATGACGGCGATGTTGACCAGGTAGACCGGGACGAGGATCAGCAGGACCGGGCCGATCCACGGGCGGGTGACCTCGGCGAACCAGTAGACGGCCCCGAGCACGCCCAGCACGCCGATCGCCCAGAACAGCGCCTGCAGGGTCCGCCAGGCGATGAACCGGCGGTCCAGCCGGTGCCGGGGCGGGCGGAGTTCGAGTCGGCCGGCGACGGAGGTCATACCGCCCATGGTGACCGAACCGTGCCAACCCGGATCGGCGGGAAAACGCGTGCGACATCGGTCCGATCATGGGTAAGGATCAGCCGGTGCTGTGGACCGCTGACTTCACCCGCTACTTCATCGCCCGCTCGGTCTCGGTCTTCGGCGACGCGATGCTCACGGTGGCGGCGGCGCTCGCGGTCGGTCAGGTCTACGGCGCCACCGGCGTCGGCGTCGTGCTCGCCTCCTGGATGGTGCCGTTCCTGGCCTGCATCCTGTTCGGCGGGGTGTTCGCCGACCGGATCGGCGCGCGGCCGCTGATGCTCGGGGCCGACCTGGTACGCCTGGTCGCCCAAGCCGTCGTCGCAATAGCCTTCTTCACCGGCACCCCGTCGATGTGGCTGCTCATCGCCTGTTCCGCGGTCAGCGGCACCGCGGCCGCGATGTTCCAGCCCGGAGTCAACGGCCTGGTCCCGTACGTGACGAACGATCCGCACCGCGCCAACGCCACCGTACGGATGGCCAACGCCTTCGCCGAGCTGCTCGGACCGGCCGCGGCGGGCGTGCTGTTCGCCGTCTTCGGCGCCGGCCCGGTCTACGCCGTGGACGCCGCCACCTTCGCGATCAGCGCGATCTGCCTGGCCGGCCTGCGCCTGGGGAAGGTGCCCCGCAGCACCTCGTCGACGATCAGCGACCTGATCGCCGGATGGCACGAGTTCCGCTCCCGCACCTGGATGTGGAGCGTGATCCTGGTCTGGGTCGGCTACGGCGTCTTCCTTTTCGGCCCGCTCATCCCCCTCGGAGCGGTGCTGGTCAGCAACGATCTGGGCGCGTCGGCGTACGGATGGATGCAGTCCGGTGTCGGCGCCGGCACCATCCTCGGCGGCCTCACCGCGCTGCGCTGGAAACCGCGCCGCCCTCTCGCGGCCGGCGCCGTCGCGATGTTCGGCTTCGTGCTGCTGCCCCTGGCGATCGCCCTGCACGTGTCGTTGCCCCAGTTGTTGATCGCGGCCGCGATCAACGGGTTCGCCTGGGCGTTCTGGTCGATCATGTGGCAGACCAGCGTGCAGACCCAGGTGCCGCCGGCCGTGCTGAACCGGGTGACCTCCTACGAGGTGCTCGGCTCGACCGGCAGCCTGCCGATCGGGCAGGCGCTCGCCGGGCCGGTCGCCGGGGTCGTCGGCGCGGACCGGGTGCTCGGCACGTCGGTCGTGGTCGGGCTGCTCGGCTGCGTCACGCTGCTGCTGGTGCCGGCGGTCCGGCGGCTCCCCCGCGCCACGAGTCACGACATATCCGGTAAATCAAACGTGAATAGCATTTAGCCTGGCGGGCGTGCAGATCACCGCCGACGAGTACAGCGAGTGGAACGCCCGGGAACTGGCCCGTCGGCAGGTCAGCCGCCGCACCCTGGTGAAAGCCGCGGCGGCGGGTGCCGGCGGTTGCGCGTACGCCCAATTCCGTCTCGCCGACGCGGCCTTCGCCGCGGCCGGTGGCACCGCGGGCCAGGCCGGCGTGGTGGTCTCCGGGCGGCACCTGTCGTTCGTGCCCGGCGCCGACGGCACGCTGCGCCCGGCGATGGCGATGACCGCGCAGCTGGTCAGCAAGACCGGCAGCCTGCCGAAGAAACTGCGGGCGTACGTCGATGTCGGCACCGCCCCCGGCCAGTACGGCACCCGCGTCGAGGCCGACATCCGGCACCTGGTCGGCGGGTACGCGATCCCCGGCGGCCCGATCGGCAGCCAGTTCTACCTGAAGGCGACGATCGACGGCCTGCGCCCCGGCGCCGTACCCGCCCGGCGCCGGACGGCGCGACGATCCACCCGGCGACCGACGGGGTCACCTACATCTGTGTCGGCTCCGGCGGCCGGGCCCGCTACCCGTTCCGCCAGGAGCCCGGACCCCAAGGCGTCGCCGCCGAAAGGTGTCGAACCGTCCGGCCCGCAGAAGCTCGCATCCGGCCAGCGCTACCGCGGATACCAGCCGCCCGGCAAGCCCAACAAGACCGAGAACAACACCGGGACCATCGTGAACAGCTACGTGTGGGCCAAGGGCGAGAGCAGGGTGAAACGGGCCGGGCATCCGGCGGGCGAGCGGGTGCCGGAGACGATCGACTGGTCGCAGGTGCGCTACGACGATTTCACCCTGGTCCGTACCGCGGGCCGCAGCGCGTTCCGGCTCAGCTGACCCCGACCGCCCCCGCGTACGAGACCAGCTGGTGCAGCGGCTGCGGCAGGTTGCGGCGGAACTGGTCGGACAGCCGCGCCCGGTCCCGCGGGTTCACGGTGTCGAGCACGAAGGTGTCCAGGCCGGTGGCCAGGATCAGGCCGGCCAGCATCAGATCGGCGGTGTCCAGCGTCCGGTTGTACGACAGATGCGTACGGATCCGCCCGGCCGGCTGCCCCGGGCTGCGCGGGTCCGAGAACACCAGCGACGACTCCACACTGAGCAGCCGCCGTTTGGTCTCGCGCCGCAGCACGCCGTTCAGCGTGAGGCGCTGCTCGATCAGCGCGACGGCCGGGCCGGACGACAGGTGGGCGATCCACCGGTCCGGCGCCTGCGGGCCGGTCGTGGCGGCGAGCCGCTTCAGAACCTGGGTGGTGGCCGGGTCACCGGTGGGCCGGTCGTCGATCACCCGCAGGCCGTCGCCGCCGAGCACCACCCGCTGCCAGAACATCAGCTCCCCGAGCAGTGCCGCGCCCAGGCCGACGCCGAGCACCTCCGGCGACAGCAGGAGGCGGCCGCCGATGCCGTCATGGGCGGCCAGATACAGATCATCGGCGGGGGCGAGCTGCTGCGGTGAGGTCATCGCGAAGCCTCAATGATCGACAGCTGTGACGATGGCCGACACTATCGGTCAATGGTTGCCACAAGGTTTCGCCCCATCAAGCTGATGGTGACGGCCTGCGCGTAGCGTGAGCAGGATGGATCACGCGAGTACCGACATCCGGCGGGTTCTGGTCGTGGGCGGGCACGGCAAGGTGGCCCGGCTGCTGCTGCCGCAGCTGGTCGCGGCCGGTTACGAGACCACCGCGGTCTTCCGCAATCCCGAACACCAGGCTGAGGTCGCGCAGACCGGCGCGACCCCGCTGGTCGCCGACGTCGAAAAACTCGACACCGGCGCCCTCGCCGAGATCCTCAACGGCCACGACGCGATCATCTGGTCGGCCGGAGCGGGCGGCGGCAATCCGCCGCGCACCTACGCGGTCGACCGCGACGCGGCCATCCGCTCGATGGACGCGGCGCTGCACGCCGGCGCCCGCCGCTACCTGATGGTGTCCTACTTCGGCGCGCGCACCGACCACGGCATCCCGCAGGACAACCCCTTCCATCCGTACGCCGAGGCGAAGGCGGCCGCCGACAACCACCTGAGCGCATCCGCTCTGGATTGGACGATCCTCGCCCCGAGCCGCCTCACCGACGACCCGCCCACCGGCCGCATCGAAACCGCCGAACAGGGCGCCGTCGCCGGCTCGGTGGGCCGCGCCGACGTGGCCGCGGTCGTCCTGCAGGCCCTGCGCGACCCGGCCACGATCGGCCGTACCCTGCGCTTCAACGCCGGTGCCACTCCCATCCCGGAAGCATTGCGCGGCTAGAAATCTCCTCTTGATCTGGAGCGCGCTCCAGGTAGCAGCATCAGTGGCATGACGACAGTTACGCAGTCCCCGTTGGTGCTCGGGGCCATGATGTTCGGCACCGCCGTCGACGAGGAGACCTCCTTCGCGCTGCTCGACCGGTTCGTGGAGCGCGGCGGGGTCTGGATCGACACCGCGAACTGCTACTCGTTCTGGGCCGACGACTCGGGTCACGGCGGCGCCAGCGAGCGGGTGCTCGGCAAGTGGCTGGCGGCCCGGCCCGGCGTCCGCGACCGGGTCCGGATCGCCACGAAGCTGGGCGCCGAGCCGGTCGAGGCCGGTTCCTGGCCGGAACGGCGCGAAGGGCTGGCGCCGGACGCGGTGCGGGCGGCGTTCGCCGGCAGCCTGCAGCGGCTCGGGATCGACCGGGTGGATCTGCTCTGGCTGCACCAGGAGGACAGGTCGGTGCCGATCGAGGAGACCGCGGCCGCGCTCGGCGAGTTGGCCGCCGACCGGTTCGGCGTCTCGAACCACCCGTCGTGGCTGGTCGAGCGGGGCCGCGCCGCCGCCAAGGCGATCGGGGTACGGCCGTTCGACGCGCTGCAGCTCAGCACCAGTTACCTGCGGCCGCGGCCCGGGACGCTGCCGCCGGGCGTCGCGCACCGGTTCGGGGTGCTCAGCGACGAGCAGACCGACTACGCCGCTGAGCATGGTCTGGACGTGTGGGCGTACACGCCGTTGCTGGCCGGCGCCTACGACAACCCGGCCAAGCCGATCCCGGACGTCTACGACCACCCCGGCAACACGGCCCGCCTGGCGGCCCTGGACGCCGTCGCCGCCGAGGTGGACGCCGCCCGCGGCCAGGTGGTGCTGGCCTGGCTGCTGAGCCGCGGCATCACGCCGATGCTCGGCGGCAGCAAGCTGTACCAACTGGACAGCGCCTTCGACGGCGTCGGGCTCACCCTCACCCCGGACCAGACCGAGCGGCTGAACGCCGTCGACCGGTCCGAGTGGGCGAGCCCGTACGCCAAGGCCTGACCCTCAGAGCCGGGCTAGGGCCTTCATCGGGTCTTCGATCGCGTCGGCGACGGCGCGCATGAAGCCGGCGGCGGTGCCGCCGTCGCAGACGCGGTGGTCGAAGACGAAGGACAGTTGGGTGATCTTGCGGATGGTGAGGGCGCCGTCGACCACCCAGGGGCGGTCGATGATCCGGCCGAGGCCGAGGATGGCGACCTGGGGGTGGTTGATGATCGCGGCGCTGCCGTCGACGCGGAAGGCGCCGTAGTTGTTCAGAGTGAAGGTGCCGGCGGTGAGTTCGGCCGGGGTGGACTCGTTGCGGCGGGCGCGGCCGGTCACCTCCCGGATCGCGGCGTCGAGGCCGATGGCGGTCATCGTGTGCGCGTCCATCACGGCCGGGACCACCAGGCCGCGGTCGGTCTGCACGGCGACGCCCAGGTTGATCGCCTCGAGTTCGACGATCTCCTGGCGATCAGTGTCGATGCGGGCGTTGAGCACCGGGTACTCGCGCAGGGCGGCCACGACGAACCGGGCGATGTAGGCGAGCAGGCCGGGGGCGCCGGCGTCGCCGCGGGTGCGTTCGCGCAGCTCCCACAGGGCGGTGGCGTCGACGTCGACCCAGACGGTGGCCTCGGGGATCTCCGCGCGGCTGCGCGATAGCACGGTCGCCACGGCCTTGCGGAAGCCGGTGAGCGGAATCCGGCGCTCCCCCGAAGCCGCCGCGGGAAGCGAGGGCGTTGGCGCCGCGGGAAGCGAGGGCGTTGGCGCCGCGGGAAGCGAGGGCGCAGGCGATGCGGGCGCGGCGGCCGCCTGCACGTCACCCCGGGTGATCGCCCCGCCCGGCCCGGTGCCGCGCAACGCGGACAAATCCACCCCGATATCCCGGGCCAGCCGCCGCACCAGCGGTGAGATGACCAGCGGCACGGAGACCGGCGGCGCAGGAACAGGCGCGGCGGAGGCAGCAGCGGGCGCAACGGATGCAGCCGCGGCAGCACCGGGCGTGGCAGAAGCAGTCGCGGCAGAAGCAGTCGCGGCAGAAGCAGTCGCGGCAGCGGTGGGCGCGGCGGAAGCAGCCGGCGGGGTCGAGACCGGAGCAGTTTCGGTACGGGTCCGGCGGCGGCGATGACGGGAGGACGCAGCGCCGGGCTTCGTCCCGTACCCCACCAGCACGTTGCCCGACCCCTCGTCGGCCGCGACGGTCAGCAAGGGCGCGCCCACATCGAGCGTGGCGCCTTCGGCGGCATGCCGGGTGGCCACCCGGCCGGCGTGCGGCGACGGCACCTCGACCACCGCCTTGGCCGTCTCCACCTCCACCACCGGCTGATCAACTTCGATCACGTCGCCGTCGGTGACGAGCCACCGGACGATCTCCGCCTCGGTCAGCCCCTCACCGAGGTCGGGCAGCGTGAAGACGTGCGCGCTCACGAGTCCTCCCACTGCAGGTCGTCGACGGCGTCCAGGATCCGGTCCACCGACGGCAGCTGGAAGTGCTCCAGCTTGGGCGGCGGATAGGGGATGTCGAATCCGGTCACGCGCCGCACCGGGGCGGCGAGCGAGTGGAAGCACCGTTCGGTCACCCGCGCGGCGATCTCCGCGGCCACCCCGGCGAAACCGGCCGCCTCAGCCACCACCACGGCCCGCCCGGTCGAACGCACCGCCGCGCACACCGTCTCGTCGTCGAACGGCACGATCGAGCGCACGTCGACCACCTGCAGGCTGCGGCCCTCCTGCGCGGCGGCCTCGGCCGCCTCCAGCGCCACCGGCACCGCCGGGCCGTAGGCGATCAGCGTGGCGTCGGTTCCGGCCCGGCACACCACGGCCTTACCGATCGGGGGTACGGGTGAAGCGAGATCCGCCTCGGCCCGGGAGAAGTACAGCTTCTTGGGTTCGAGGAAGACCACCGGGTCGGGCGAGTCGATCGCCTGCCGCAGCAGTCCGTAGGCGTCCGCCGGCCCCGCCGGAGCCAGGACGTGCAGACCGGGCGTGTGCGCGTAGTACGCCTCCGAGGAGTCGCAGTGGTGCTCGACCCCGCCGATGCCACCCGCGTACGGCACCCGGATCACGATCGGCACGCCGACCCGCCCCCGCGTCCGGTTGCGCATCTTCGCCGCGTGGCTGACCAGCTGCTCGAACGCGGGGTACGCGAACGCGTCGAACTGCATCTCGACGACCGGGCGCATCCCGTTCATCGCCATCCCGATCGCCATGCCGAGGATGCCGGACTCGGCGAGCGGGGTGTCGAAGCAGCGCTGCTCACCGAATTCGGCGGTCAGCCCGTCGGTGATCCGGAAGACGCCGCCGAGCGGGCCGACGTCCTCGCCGAAGACCACCACGGAGTCGTCGGCGTGCATCGCGTCGCGCAGCGCCCGGTTCAGGGCGCCGGCCATGGTGAGTTTCTCGGCTGCCATCAGCGCACCTCCCGGGCCAGTTCGTCGGCGACGAGCGCTTCCTGCTCGCGCAGCTGCGGCGTCTGTTCGGCGTAGACGTACGCGAACAGGTCGCGGTAGTCGGCCGGCTTGTCCTCGTTCAGTCCGGCGCGCATCGCCTCGGCCATGCGTTGCGCCGCGTCGGCGTACCCCGCGATCTTCTCGTCGTCGAGCAGCTCGCGGCCCCGCAGATAGGTCTCCACCCGGGTGATCGGGTCCCGGGCCAGCCAGGGCGTGACCTCGTCCTCGGTGCGGTAGCGGCCGGCGTCGTCGGCGTTGGTGTGCGCCTGCACGCGGTAGGTGTGCGCCTCGATCAGCTGCGGCCCCTCCCCCGCGCGGGCCTGCTCGACGGCCCTGCCGAGGACCGTGAGCAGCGCGGCCACGTCGTTGCCGTCGACCCGCTCGCCCGGAACGCCGTAGCCGACGCCCTTGTGCGCCAGCGACGGCGCCGCGGTCTGCCGGCTCAGCGGCACCGAGATCGCGTACGCGTTGTTCTGCACCAGGAAGACCACCGGGGCACGGAACACCGCGGCGAAGTTGAGCGCCTCGTGGAAGTCGCCCTCGCTGGTCGCGCCGTCGCCGCAGATCGCCAGCGCCACGGTCGGCTCGCCGCGCAGCCGGGCCGCGTAGGCGACCCCGACGGCGTGCAGCAGGTGGGTGGCGAGCGGGGTGGCCAGCGGCGCGACATGCGTCGCCGCCGGGTCGTAGCCGTTGTGCCAGTCGCCCTTGAGCAGCGTCAATGTCTGCACCGGGTCGACGCCGCGGGCCACCACGGCGGCGGTGTCCCGGTAGGTCGGGAACAGCCAGTCGCCGTCCGCCAGCACGTGGGCGGCGGCGACCTGGCAGGCCTCCTGCCCGTGCGAGGACGGGTAGACGGCCAGCCGGCCCTGCCGGACCAGCGCGTACGCCTGGTCGTTGAAACGTCGGGCCGCTACCAGGGCGGCGTACGCGCGCACGAGAGCCCCGGTTTCGGGCAGGTCGTGGCCGACGTTCGGAACGGGATCGCCGTCCGGGTCGATGAGCGTCACCGGCACCGTGGACGGCAGCAGGTGAGCTGCGTCACGTGTCATGCAGGAATTCTTGCTACCTTGCCAATTGAACGCCATCTTCGGTCTGAATCCGAGAAGATGTTCATTTCCCGGGCCGTCGGCGCTGCCGATCGTCCAGTTTCCCGACTTCGCCGGACCCGCGGGCGAGACAGGTGGCCGCCATGCTCGACGACACCGACCGGCGGATCCTCACCGAACTGGGACGCGACGGGCGGATGTCCATGCGGACACTCGCGGAGAAGCTGCACATCTCCCGGGCGAACGCGTACTCGCGGGTGGCCCGGCTGCACGAGACCGGGGTGATCCGCGGCTACCACGCCGACATCGACCCCGTCGCTGCCGGTCTGCACACCGCGGCGTACGTGACACTCAACCTGCGCCAGGCGAACTGGCGGGAGGTCCTCGAACGGCTGCACGCGCTGCCCGGCGTGGTGCACATCGGCCTGGTCGGCGGCGACTTCGACGTGATCCTGCTGGTCCGCGTCGCCGACAACACCGAGCTGCGGCACCTGGTGCTCGACGAGATCCAGGGCATGCCGGGCGTGGTCAGCACCCGCACCCTGCTGCTGTTCGAGGAGGAGACACCCCGGGCATGAGCGTGGGCTTCCTACCCTGACGCCATGCAGCTCACCGAGGTCAGCATGCTCGGCTTGCGCTCATCCGTCACGACGTTCCGGCATCGCAGCGCGGCCCTGCGGTTCGTCGTGATCCCGGTCGTCCACATCGGGCGGCCCGACTACTACCGGCGGATCGCCCAGCTCATCGCCGGCTCGCACGTGGTGATCGCCGAACAGTACGACGGGCCGAGCTCCACCGGGCTGGCCTATCTGACCGCCATGCGGCTCAGCCGGCAACGGCACAGCCGCGGGCTCGTGCATCAGGACATCGACTACGCGGCCCTGGGCGTACCGGTCATCTGGCCCGACGGCGAGACCCTGCCGGGCCGGCGGGCCCGGATCCCGCTGGCCGGCTGGCTGGACCTGATCCTGCTGGTGCCGGTGCTGACCTTCACCATGGCGGTCGGCGGTCGCGACTACCTGCTGCGCCGCGGCCTGGAGATCAGCGACGACACCGATCCGCGGCTGCGCACCAAGTTCTTCCAGCGGATCATGCTGGACGAACGCGACGAGCTGCTGACCGCGGCCATCACTACGCTGCACACCGAACGCGCGGACGAGCCGATCGAGATCGCCATCGTCTACGGCGCGGCGCACATGCCGGCGGTGGTCCGCACGTTGACCGGCGGTCTCGGTTACCGCCCTCAGCGCGGTGGTGAGTGGTTGCTCGCCTTCGATTTCTGAACCGCCCACGCCGTGTCGAGGGCGCCGGCCCTGAGATCGTCCTCCCGGATCTTGAAGTCGATGGGCGGCTCGGGCAGGCTCAGCAGGCCTGCCCAGCCGAGCATCAGCGGATACTCCGGGGCGGGGTCGGTGTGCTCGTGAAGGCCCCACTCGTTGAGCAGCGTCTCGCGCAGCCGGCGGTGGGCGAGGTCCAGCCGGCCGGCCTCGGCTGGGGCCAGCTCGCGGTCGAGGTCGCCGGCGGCCGGGAAGGTCCAGACCGGGTCGACGTGGGCGCGCCGGCGCTGCCTGACGGGCGCGTCATCGGGGCGGGCCAGCAGCCCGGTCGGCTCGCCGGAGACCAGCCGCACCTCGCCGGCGCCGTCGAGGTCGTGGAAGAACTGCAGGACGCCGTCGAGCGGGTAGTTGTCGTCGAGCAGCGGCTGGTTGCCGAGCTCGACCTGCAGCAGATGGATTAGCGGGGTGCCGTCGGGGCGGCGTGGCCATTCACCGCTGCCGTCGGTGACCGGCTCACCGCCGAACCAGCACAGGCCGATCTCGGTGAGCTCCTCCTCGATGTCGAACTCCTCACCCGGCGACAGAGCGAACCCGACGCGTGGCTCGATCCCGAGCGAGACGAGATCGATCAGCGGATGGTTCATCCAGCGGTCGAGGTCACGCTTCGAGTCGGGACGTGGCACATAGGGCGTGGTGAAGTGCCGGGCATTCAGCCGCACCGACCGATCCGGATCCTCCGCGGCGATCTTTCGCAGCGCCTCGACGCCGGCTGGGTCCGCCACCGCTTTCTCGGCAAGGTGGTTGCACTTGTCGACCAGCCTGTTCCAGGCGCGGTAGTCCCGGTACGGATCCTGCTCCCACTCGGACAGCGTGCGCCAGCCGCTGAGCAGCTCGTCCAGGTCACTCACGGCCGGCGCCCCGGTGCTCGCCCAGCTCCAACTCGATGAACGCGCCGATCATCGCCCGGTAGACCCGCTCGATCACCTCAGGCGACCCACCGGCCTCGACCGCGAGGGCCCGCACCTTGCCGATCACCTCGTCCACCCGGGCCGGTGCCCGCACCGCCTGCTCATCCTTCTTGAACGCGGCGGCGCTGCGCACCAGCCGCTCACGGTCCGCCAGCCGGCGAACCACTTCAGCGTCGATGGCGTCGATCTCCCGCCGGATGTCGGCGAGCCCCCATTCCGATGTCACGCCGCTCATCCTGCCAGCGGGGTACGACATTCTCCGGCCCTCGCCTCCCAGACCCGCTACCCAAGCGGTGAAGCATGCGCCAGCGGCGGCCCACGCCACCCAGCCGCCACCCAGACCCGCTACCCGGGCGCTGAAACATGCGCCAACGGCGGCCCGCGCCACCCAGCCGCCACCCACGCATGCCTCCCTGCCCGGGTAACCCGCACTGCCGGCGGCTCGCGCCACCCAGCCGCCGCTCAGGCGTGCTTCGCGGTGTTAGGGGCCGGGGCATGCTCTGACGCGCCCGCCTCAACGGTTGAACGCGCCCGCCTCAGCGGTTGAACGCGCCCGCCTCAGCGGTTGAACAGGAACGCGATCAGCAGCATCGCCGGCAGGCAGCAGACCGTGGAGAGGAAGACGGCGTCGCGGACCAGGACCACGCCGGTCTGGAACTGCTGGGCGTACAGGAACACGTTCTGCGCGGTGGGCAGCGCGGCCAGCACCGTCACCGCGTACATCGCCTCGTGCGGCAGGCGGAAAGCCCACGCCAGCAGGAACGCCAGGGCCGGCATGACCGTGACCTTCATCGCGACCGCGACCACTGCGGGCCGGCGGTCCGGGCCCGGTTCCAGGACCCAGCGCCTGGCCAGCGACATGCCGAAGGCGAGCAGCACCACCGGCACGGCGGCCTGGCCGAGCGCGCCGACCGGGTCGGCGATCACCGCGGGCACGCGCACGCCGGTCACGGACACCACGACGCCGGCCAGCACGGACAGGATCAACGGATTGCGTACGGGGCCCGCGATCGCCGTCCGCCAGGAGGCCCGGCCGGTCGTGACGATCTCCAGCGTGATCAGCGTCGCCGGGGTGACCAGCAGGAGCTGGACCAGGATGATCGGCACGACCAGCGCCGGATCGCCCAGCACGTACGTGGCGATCGGCAGCCCGATGTAGTTGGCGTTCGTGTAGCTGCCGGCCAGCGCGCCGAGCAATCGTGTGCCACGGTCACGCCGCCGGAACAGCAGCACGAACACCGCGAAGCACGCCCCGGCCGCGAGAGCGAACACCAGCAGCGACCGGGTGAACAGCAACGTCAGGTCGGCCGCCGCCACTCCGGTGAACAGCAGGCACGGCGCCAGCACGCTGTAGGCGACCGCGCCGAGCACGGCGCCGGCGTCCTCCGGCAGGCCACCCCAGCGGCCCAGCACCCAGCCGGCCAGCACGATCGCCCCGATGAGCGCAAAACCGGACAACGCCAAGATCATGCATTCGTACGGTAGACCTGTTCCAACCGCCCGGACCAGCCGCCGAGGATGCGCTGCGGGTCACTGTCGAGCACACCGGCGAGCAGGGACGCGTACACGTCGCGGAAGTCGACCGTGTATTTCAGGTCGCCGTCGTCGAGGTCGGTGAGGCTGGGTTGTTCGCCGTGCAGACCGCCCTGGATGTCGTCGCCGAGCAGGAACATGCTGGACGCCGTGCCGTGGTCGGTGCCGTCCGACGCGTTGGCCCGCACCCGGCGGCCGAACTCGGAGTAAACCGCGATCACCACGCCCTTGCCGGCCATCCGTTCGGCGAACGCGGCGAGCGGCTTGTCCACCTTCGCGAGCATCGCCTGCTGCGACTCGCGGGCGTCGGCGTGCAGGTCGAACCCGCCCTGCGACACCGAGAAGACCCGGGTCGCCGCGCCCGCCTCGACACAGCGGGCGACCAGGGCGAGCTGCTGGTCCAGCGGCGGCGCCGCCCCGCCGGTCGCGGTCGCCGGCACCTCGTCGTCGGTGTCCTCCTCGTCCGCCGTACCCTCGCTGACCTGCTTCATCAGGTCCTGGATGCGCACCAGGTCGGCGAAGCAGGCCGCGGCCCGCGCCTGCGCCGGTGACTCTCCCGCCGCGGGCGCACCGAGCTTGCCCAGCAGTGCGGGCGTCACCCCGCCGGGCAGTTTCAGCACCCCGCCGGGCACGGTGGCGCCGGCGCTGGTCTCCCCGGCCAGCAGCGGCGGCAGGACCGGTTCGAACGACACCGCGAGCCGCGGGTCGCCGCCGGCCGTGTCCAGCCAGCGACCGAGCCACCCGGTGGTGCCGGGCCGTTCGGGCTGGGCGGTCTGCCAGATGTCCATGGACCGGAAGTGGCTGCGGTCCGGTTTCGGGTAGCCGACACCGCGAATCACGGCCAGCCGGCCGGCGCCGTACAGGCGGTGCAGGCCGGCCAGCCCGGGGTTCAGTCCCAGCCCGTCGTCCAGCGGAAGGATCTTGCCGGGTTCGTAGGCCAGCTCCGGGCGGGCGGCCGCATAGGCCGGATCGGTGTACGGGATGACGGTGTTCAGCCCGTCGTTGCCCCCGTAGAGGGTGACCAGCACGAGGGTCCGGGCGGCCGGGTCGCGGTCGCCGGCGGTGGCCAGGATGTCGCGCAGCCCGTACGCGGTGGCACCGGCGGCCAATGCCGCTCCCCCGGCGACGCCGCTGGCGACCAGAAACTTCCTGCGGGTGATCGTGTCCATGGCGGCGCCTCCTCAGTGGGTCACGTATTCGGGGCTGGCCAGGCCGAGCGCGAGCAGCCGGCGCGGATCCGTCACGTCGCGCAGTGCGGCCGCGGTCCGGTCGGTCCAGCCGTCGACGACCAGCAGTTCGGCGAGGGCGTCGAGGCGGTCGGCGCCGGTGAGCCGGTCGACCGCGGCGGGCGCCAGCGCGGCGAGCCGCTGCCCGGTCCGGATCCGGGCCAGGGTGGACGAGGTGGTCAGCCAGGCGGCGCCGACCGGCCAGCCACCGACCGACGGCGGCCGCAGCGGTACCTGCCCCAGCGATCGCAGCGCGTTCTCGGGCAGGTCGGCCGCCGGCACGCCGAGCTGCCGTGCCGCCCCGATCAGCCATTCCAGCGGCTGTTTCGGCAACGTCCCGCGGGTGGCCGCGAAGTCGGGATCGCGGCACAGCGCCCCGAGCAGGGCGGTGGTGTCGCGTCCAGCTGCCACCATCCGGGCCGTCGCCTGCGCGGACGGCGCCGCGCCGGAGCCGTAGCGCAGCCACAGCCGCCGCGCCAGGAACGGCACGTGCGCCTCGTGCCGCACGAGCAGGTCGGCGTACGAGTCGACGTCGAACGTCCCGGTGCTGCCGAGCAAGGTGACCGGCCGGTCGTCGTGCCGCTTCGGCATCAGGCGGGCGGCGCCGGTGGCCCGGTCGACCTGCCATCCGGTGAGGACCCGCGCGGCGGCCTGCACATCCTGCTCGGTGTACGCGCCGACGCCCAGCGTGAACAGCTCCATGACCTCGCGGGCCAGGTTCTCGTTCGGCGCCTTGCGGGTGTTCTTCTGCCCGTCCAGCCAGACGATCAGGGCCGGGTCGCGCAGCATCGCCCGGACCAGCGGACCGGTGTCGCCGCTGCCGTACCGCCGGAAGGTCTGCTGCTGAGCCAGCATGAGCTGGGCCGAACGGACCTTGCGGACGCTGGTCGCCCAGTGCCCGTGCCAGAAGAAGACCAGCTTCTCCGCCGCGCCGCCGGACGCCATCCGGGCCAGCCACCAGCGGGTGAGCGCGGTGACCTGGTCCCGCTGCTCGCGCCGGGCCTTCTGCCGCTGTTCGCGGGAAACGCCGCGGTCGAGGGCGGCCACCGGGTCGGCGCCCAGCGCCGGGCCGGTCACCGGCCCGGCGGGGCGCAGGAGCCCGGCGAGGGTGGTCTCGTACCCGGCCCGGACGGCCGCGTCCACCTCGGCCGCGGTCGGCCCGAACGTGAGCCGGCGCAGCAGGTGCGCCACCTGAGAACGATCGGTCATGGGACGGCAACGTAGCCCGTCGATGTAAGCGTCAGGTAAGGGCGAGGTCCGGCGGACGTTCAGGCCGGACCTCGCCGCGTCGACTACGAGCCGAAGGCCTTCACTTCCAGCAGGCCGACCGAGCTGGTGCCGCTGGACTGCAGCACGACCCGCAGCCGGGTGGTGCTGACCTGGGTGAAGGTCACCGTGTTGTACGCGTTGACGGCGACCGGATAGGTGCCGGGCACGTCGGCGTACGCGCTGCCGGTCCAGTACTGCAGCTTCCAGGATGCGGGTGCGCGTACCCCGCCGTTGTCGTCGAACAGGTAGACCTGCGCCCGGTTCAGCGTCACGGCGCTGGGCCAGGTCAGTTCCGCCCACTGCTGGCCACTGTTCGGCCACGTACCCCAGCGGGGGTTGACCGTGTCGTTGGACGAGCCGGGCTCGAGGCCGTCGTTGAGCGCCGCGACCGACTCCCAGGGCGAGGTGTACGAGGCCGACGCGGTCGCCGTGCGCGCCAGGTTGCTGCCGCCGGCCGGCGGGGTGGAGGTCGACGGCGTCGGCGACGGCGTGGTCGGCGTCCCGTTGATCGCCAGGTCAGCGCTGGGGAAGGCGCTGAACGACGGGTTGATGTCGGTCTCGCCGCCGGCGCCGTCGCAGCGCCGGTCCGGGTTGAACATCAAGTACGTCCCGGACGAGCAGGCGAAGGCGATCTCCGCGTCGCCACCCACCACGATGTTGCCGGACAGGTTCGCGCCGCTCTGGATCAGCGCGTTGTCCTTGACCACCGCGTTGCCGCCGACGGTGCCGCCGTTGACCCAGCCCAGGCCTTCGATGCGGGCGTTGCCGGTCACGGTGCCGGCCATCACGGCCGCTTTCGGGCCGACGTACGCGGTGGACGCCACACTGGCGTTGCCGGCCACCCAGCCGCCGCCGTTGGAGTGCCAGCGGCCGCCGCCGGTCGGTGCGGGTTTCACGTGCCCGGGTTCGAAGCCGGACGGGGTGGCGCCGGAGACCCGGAACTCGTACGGGAAGCGCCGCGCCTTGGTGTAGCCGTCCAGGAAGGCGTAATGCGGGACCGCGGTCGGGGTGCCGGTGACGACCAGCCAGACCTCGTTCTCGCCGGACTGCAGCGGGAAGTCGATCTGCCCGTCGATGCCGGTGAACAGGTTCGAGTACCGCGGGGTGCCGTTGCGGACGGCGACCAGGCCGAACGTCCATCCGGTGGCCCCGGTTTCGGCGTGACCTTTCAGGCGTACCCGGACCGTGTCGCCGGACGGCACCAGCTTGATCTTGTTGAAGCCGTAGTCGGAGGGCGCCTGCCGGGCGTTGATCCGGTAGTGACTCTGCCCCTGGTCGACCGCTTCGACGTTGCCCCCGTTGTACGCGTTGAGGAACCCGGCCCCGTAGACGCTGTTGATGAACGGCATCAGCGTGGACCGGTTGCCGAAGTCGTAGGTGACCGTGCGGGTAGCGTACTCCCCCAGCCGCCGGTTGAGTTCGGCCTGGCTGATCCCGGCGATCCTTCGGTACGTCTCCAAGGGATGCTCGGTGTTGCGGGCCTCGTTCCAGATCCTGTTGAACATGGCCAGCCCGTCACGGTCCTTGATGTACTGCGCCAGCATCCAGGCGCCGTAGTGGTGCCGGCTGGAGCTGTAGTACAGGTTCTCCGAGCGCAGCCACCGGGTCAGGTCGCCGGCCGCGGTGGTCGGCAGCGCCTGCATCGCCATGAACTCGGCGCTGGCCTCCCAGAACGTGCCCGCCCAGGCGGCGGTGAAGCCGTAACCCGAGCGGCCGAGGAACGTGTAGTTCTGGAACACGTGGGCGAGCTCGTGCGCCAGTCCCCACGAGCCGGGCAGGGCAGCGCCGGGGGCGACGTTGATGACGCCGACCCGGCCGTCCACCGAGCCGCCGGTGGCCCAGGCGTTGAGCTCGGTCCGGTTCCAGGTGTTCGTGACGATCACGATGATCTTGTGCTGGGCCAGCAGCCCGGTCTCCGGCGTGAACTGCATGGTGTTCACATAGAAGCCGTACAGATTCTCCAGCTGGGTGATGATGCTGTTCGGGTCGAACTTGTACGGCGCGGTCGCGGACGCCGGATCGGTGCCGGATTTCTCACCCCAGAGCAGGATGAAGTTGGTGGACTCGCGGCTGCGGTTCGCGGCCCAGGGCACCTCGCCGGTCTGGGTCCACCGGGCGGGGATGTAGACGGTCTTGGCGGCGGCGTCCGCCCTGGTCATCACCTGCGGTACCAGTGACACGCCGGTGAGCAGCGTCAGCGCGGCGACGACGACGAGCCACAGCCGCCGTTTCCGCGCAGGGGGATGCTGCATGATCGGAGGATCCTTTCGTGAGCCGGCCGTGGGGGCGGCCGTCGGGGATAGTCACGCATCTATGCGCGCGCGGCCCCACCCTGACTCACGAAAACGTTTTCGGCAACCCTGCCTCAGTCGCGGACGTCGAGCATCTCGTCGAGCCGGGTCACCCGCAGCATCTCCTGCAGATGCGGCGGCACGGCCTGAAGCCGCAGCCAGCCGTCCCGGCGGAGGGTCTCGCGGTGCAGGTCGATGAACAGGCTCAGCCCGCTGGAGTCGCAGAAGGTGACGGCGCCCAGGTCGATGACGAGCCGATGACATCCCTCAGCGAGCGCCGCGTCAGCGCCGCGCCGCAGTTCGCCCCGGCTGTCCCGGTCGATCTCGCCGGTGGCGGCCAGAACGACGCTGGACTCGGGACCCGCCTGTGCGCGCACGGTCAGAATGTCGGACTGCATCGGCGGTGCTCCAGTTCCGTGGCGTGACGTCGGCTCATGGCACGGTACGCCGCACCGCGGGCGGAGACCATTCGGCCAGCACCAGGGTGGCATCGTCGTCGGGCAGGCCGTGCTGGTGCTCGATCACCGCGTGCGAGATCCGCCGCAGGGTCTCCGGCGAAGGCAGCCCGGCAGCGACGTGGTGTTCGACGATCTCGACGAGCCGGTCCCGCCCGAACTGGACACCGTCGCCGTCGCGCGCCTCGGTGATCCCGTCGGTGTAGAGCAGCAGCCGGTCGCCGCGCTGCAACCGGCGCCGCCCCAGCTCACCGCGCGGATCGTCGAGGCCCAGCGGCATCCGCGCGCCGCCGGTGAGCTCGTCGGGCGCCGCGCCGGAGCGCAGCAGCAGCGGGGGCAGGTGCCCGGCGTTGAGGTAGCGCAGCTCCCCGGTCTGCAGGTGCAGCTCGGCCAGGAAGGCGGTGACGAACCGCGCGTCCGGGAACTCCGCCAGCAGAGCGGCGTCGGCGGCCCGGGCCTGGCCCGCCAGATCCTGGCCGGCCCGCCGGGCGGCGCGGATCGCGGCCAGCGCCACGGCGGTGCCCAAGCCGGCCTTCAGCCCCTTGCCGACGCCGTCGAAAATCGCCAGGCGTGCCGTCGGGCCGTCGAAGGAGTAGTCGTAGCCGTCGCCGCCGACGTCGTAGGACGGCTCGAGGATCGCGCTGACGGTCAGCTCGTCGCAGGCGACGGTGAACGGTTGCAGCATCTGCCACAGCAGTTCGGAGGCGCTGGACATCGGCTGGGTGCGGCGGACCAGGTGCAGGTGGTCGCCGCGGGGCACGCAGGTGGTGACGAGGTGCCCGACCAGCCCGGCGAACAGCTCGCACCGCTGCTGCAGCCCGGGAGCGTGCGGGTCGGCGCCGGCCGGCAGCCGGAAGTCGAGGACACCCATCCGGTCGGTGCCGTTGACCATCGGCACCCACCAGCGGGCCGCGTCCGGCGAATCCGCGGCCGGGATGGAGCGGACCAGCGCGAACGCCCGGCCGGGCACCGAGCCGTCGATCGGCTCCGGCTCCGGGGTGTCCTGCTTCGCGACCGGCAGCGCCCGCAGGGTCCGCTGCTCGTGATCGACCAGGTACACCGTCGCGTCGATGTCCAGCCGGGCCAGCGTCTCGACGACGATTTCGGCGAGCTGGTCCGGCCGCCACAGATGTGACCGATCCAGGACCCGCTGCAGCGCGCCGAGCCACGCCAGCTCGTCAGTAACGGTCATTGACCTACCTTACGGCCGCCGCCACCACCCGGCACGACCAACGCGCACTCGTAAGTTTCGGCGCTACTCCTGGCACTTCGATCTCGCCGAAGTTGCCCTCGCCGGGTCCGGAAGTTTCGCATCACTATTGACATGTTTCGATGACCGGGTTCATATGGGAGCGCTCCCTTCCCCTCGATCCGGAAGGAATCCCCACCGTGAGATCGATCGTCATCGCCGTCGCGACCGGCGCACTCGTGGCCGCCCTCGCGCTCCAGGCCGGCCCAGCCGCCGCGGCCGGCGTGGAGAACGAGGGCGCCGACTGCGCGGTGCCCACCCTGCCCGACGCCGGCGCGCTGCCCACCCTCGCCCGGCTCCCCGACCCGTTCACCCGAATCAACGGCACCCGGATCAGCAGCGTCGCCGACTGGCGCTGCCGGCGCGAGGAGATCAAGCGGCTCGCCGAGAAGTTCGTCTACGGCACCAAACCCGCCAAGCCCGCGAGCGTCTCCGGAACCGTCTCGGCCACCAACATCACCGTCAACGTGTCCGACAGCGGCCGGTCGTCCAGCTTCTCGGCCCGCGTCGAACTGCCCAGCGGCTCCGGCCCGTTCCCGGCGGTGGTCGTGCTGGGCGGGTTCGGCGCGGACACCGCCGCGATCAAGGCCGCCGGGGCCGCGGTGATCAGCTACGACCCGTACGTGGTGGGTCGCGAGGGCACCCCGCGCGCCAACAAGCAGGGGGCGTTCTACAGCGTCTACGGCTCGTCGAGCAGCACCGGGCTGCTGGTGGCCTGGGCGTGGGGGGTGAGCCGGATCATCGACGTCCTCGAGCAGTCCGGCGGCAACATCCTCAAGGCCGACGCCACCGGCGTCACCGGCTGCTCCCGGTTCGGCAAGGGCGCGATCGTCACCGGCGCCTTCGACCAGCGGATCGCGCTCACCATGCCGATCGAGTCGGGCAGCGCCGGCGTACCGATCTTCCGCGGCATCCCCGGCGAGGGCGCGCAGAGCCTGAGCAGCGCGTACGGCGAGCAGCCCTGGCTCGGCGACGCGTTCGGCTCGTTCACCGGCTCGCCCACCCGGCTGCCGGTCGACACCCACGAGCTGGTCGCCATGGTCGCCCCGCGCGGGCTGTTCATCATGGACAACCCGCACATCGCCAACCTCGGGCCGCGCTCGGCGAGCGTGGCCGCGCTGGCCGGGGCCGAGGTCTACAAGGCGCTCGGCGCCGGCGACAACATCACCTACTGGTCGGACGTGCAGGACGGCAGCCACTGCGCCAACCGGGCCGAGTGGCGTGAGCCGCTGCAGCGCAGCATCCAGAAACACCTGCTGCGCACCGGCAGCCACACCGGCACGATGCGGATCTCCAGCCGGGCGCAGGGCAACCTGGCCGAGTGGCGCGACTGGCAGACCCCGGTGCTCGGCACGTCACCGTCGTCCCCGCCGTCGTCACCGGCCAGCCCGTCACCGTGGGACCCGCCGCCGAGCTCACCGTCGGTTTCGCCGTCGGTTTCGCCCAGCGTGCCGGCCGGCGCGTGCAGCGCCACCTACCGCACGGTCAACTCTTGGGGCGGCGGCTTCCAGGGCGAGGTCACCGTCAAGGCCGGCGCCGCCGCCATCAACGGCTGGACGGTGAGCTGGGGCCTGGCCGCCGGCCAGAGCATCAACCAGGTCTGGAACGGCACGCACACCACGAGCGGATCCACCATCACGGTACGCAACGCCGCGTACAACGGGTCGCTCGGCGCGGGCGGCCAGACCACGTTCGGCTTCGTGGCCGGCGGCAGCCCGGGCGCACCCACCCTGGCCTGCACCAGCCCGTAACGCGTTCACCCCGGTCACAGCAGTTACCCCGGGTCGCTTCGCGCGGCGAGCGGCGGCGCTGCGTGCCGCTCGCCGGCAAGGCAGCCCGCTACCGACCGGCCCGTGTGCCATATAGGTGCGTAAGTGCCAGCCGAGTCCCGCTTTCGAGCCCGTATTGCACCCCAGCTGGGAGTAGCGGCTGTATCAACGCCGGAGATACAGCCGTAGCTCCCAGCTGAGTGATCCAAACGCCTTCGATACCCCGCCCGAGCTGTGCCTTGTTGCTGCTGCCCCGCCGCCAGCCAGCATGATCATGTCCGGCTGACGCCCAGCGTCGCCTCCCGGCCGCCGAAGCAGCACTCACGGTCAGCCCCGAACCCCGAGCTGACGCTCACCGTTGCTTCCCCGCCGCCGAAGCAGCACTCACGGTCAGCCCCGAACCCCAAGCTGACGCCCACCGTCGCTTCCCCGCCACCGAAGCAGCACCCACAGTCAGCCCCGAACCCCAAGCTGACGCCCACCGTCGCTTCCCCGCCACCGAAGCAGCACCCACAGTCAGCCCCGAACCCCAAGCTGACGCCCACCGTCGCTTCCCCGCCACCGAAGCAGCACCCACAGTCAGCCCCGAACCCCAAGCTGACGCCCACCGTCGCTTCCCCGCCACCGAAGCAGCACCCACAGTCAGCCCCGAACCCCAAGCTGACGCCCACCGTCGCTTCCCCGCCACCGAAGCAGCACCCACAGTCAGCCCCGAACCCCAAGCTGACGCCCACCGTCGCTTCCCCGCCACCGAAGCAGCACCCACAGTCAGCCCCGAACCCCAAGCTGACGCCCACCGTCGCTTCCCCGCCACCGAAGCAGCACCCACAGTCAGCCCCGAACCCCAAGCTGACGCCCACCGTCGCTTCCCCGCCACCGAAGCAGCACCCACAGTCAGCCCCGAACCCCAAGCTGACGCCCACCGTCGCTTCCCCGCCACCGAAGCAGCACCCACAGTCAGCCCCGAACCCCAAGCTGACGCCCACCGTCGCTTCCCCGCCACCGAAGCAGCACCCACAGTCAGCCCCGAACCCCAAGCTGACGCCCACCGTCGCTTCCCCGCCACCGAAGCAGCACCCACAGTCAGCCCCGAACCCCAAGCTGACGCCCACCGTCGCTTCCCCGCCACCGAAGCAGCACCCACAGTCAGCCCCGAACCCCAAGCTGACGCCCACCGTCGCTTCCCCGCCACCGAAGCAGCACTCACGGTCAGCCCCGAGCCCATTGCTGCCTCGGATCTGGCGGCGGGCGGGGTCTACCGGGCCGCGGCGCCCGCGAGGATGCAGTTCAGGCCGAACTCGAAGGCGTCCTCGTCGCCGGGGCCGAAAGCGCCCTGCCCGGCGGCCCGGGCCAGGGCCGGATAGTCGGCGGCGTGCTCGCCCAGCGTCTCCGCCAGCGCGGCGCCGAGACCGGCTCCCCCGTCGGCGGCGATGCCGGCCTCGGCCTCCACCAGGTTGCGCACGTGGCCGGTGAGCACGACGACGAGGTCCACGCTCTGCGCCCCGGTCAGCTCGCTGCCGGCCAGGGCCGCCACCGCCCGCTCCAGCCAGCTGAGCTCCCGGGGGCCGACCGGCCGGGCCCGGGTGGTCGCCGAGGCCAGCCAGGGGTGGCTGCGGAACACCGCCCGCAACTGATGCGCCCACTCGTGCAGCGCCGGCGGCCAGCCGGCTGAGACGTCCAGCTCCGGGGCCGTGCCGATCGCGGTGTCGATCATCGTGGCGATCAGTTCGGCGCGGCCGGGCACGTACCGGTACAGCGACATTGCGGTGAACCCGAACCGGGCGGCGACCCGCTGCATCGTCACCGCGGCCAGCCCTTCGGCGTCGGCGATCTCGACGCCGGCCTCGGCGATCTGGGTGATGGTCAGCACCGGACGCGGTCCGCGGCTGCGGCGGGCGCCTCTGCCCCACATCAGATCCATGGCGCTGACCTCGGCTTTCATCCGCACTCCCGGATTCAGTGTTGACCGTCCACGACGGAACTGTGTATAACATAAACCGTACTGCTTAGATGATAAACAGTTTCTGGAGGCAACGACATGTCGACACTTCAAGGCAGGACCGCGCTGGTCACCGGTGGTTCGCGGGGCATCGGCCGGGGCATCTCGCGGCGGCTCGCCGCCGAGGGCGCCCTGGTCGCGGTGCACTACGGCAGCAACGACGCCGCCGCCAAGGACACCGTCGCCGCCATCGAAGCGGCCGGCGGCCGGGCCTTCGCGGTGCGGGCCGAGCTAGGCGCCGACAGCGGCGCCGACACCGTGATCCGTGCGGTGGCGGCCGGCCTGCAGGAGCGCACCGGCCGGGCCCACCTGGACATCCTGGTCAACAACGCGTCGGTCGCCGACTCAGGCGGCGGCATCGCGACCGAGACCCCCGACGCGTTCGACCGGCTCTTCGCGGTCAACGTGCGCGCCCCCTTCTTCCTCATCCAGCAGGCGCTGCCGCTGATGGGCCAGGGCGGCCGGATCGTCAACATCGGGTCCGGGGTCACCCGGATCGCGCTGCCCGGCGAGCTGGCGTACGCGATGACCAAGGCCGCCATGGAGACCCTCACCCGCAACGCCGCCAACGAGCTCGGCGCCCGCGGGATCACGGTCAACACGGTCGCGCCCGGCCCGACCCGCACCGAGACGACCGCGGTCTTCTACGACCGGCCGGAAGCACAGGCCATGATCGCGGCCGGCCAGGCGCTGGAGCGGGTGGGCACGCCGGAGGACATCGCAGCCGTCGTCGCGTTCCTGGCCGGGGACGACAGCGGCTGGCTCACCGCTAACGTCATCGACGCCACCGGCGGCACCTACCTGGGGCCCAAGCGCCTCGGCTGAGCCCGGCGGGCCGCGGTAACGCCGGATGGCTCAGCGGGTGACAGCTCCAACGTGCGGCTGAGGCCACCATTTCGGCCTCGCCGATCACTTGGCCGCCCGCCGGCATGCCTGCCGGGCGGTGAAACAGCGCCGCTGCGCGGCCGAGTGACCAACGGAGCCCGAAACGAGGCCTCAGCCGCGCGGCAGCGACGTCACCCCGGTGCGGCCCCGGCGCTCGAAGCGTTCGGACAGCGCTCGCACGAGCGACAGCCACAAGGCACAGCCGAACCGGCATTTCCGGCCTTGTGGATCATCAGCTGGGAGCGGAAAACCCTTGCCGCCGGTAGAGACAGCAAAACAACTCCCGGCCGGCGCTCGCACACCGGAGCTCAGGACACCCAGCTGGGAGCGGCGGCTGTCATGGTGATCCAGCACGGTACTCGGCCGGTGTGCGGACCCAACCCGCCCAAGCAGCACTGAGCGACAGCCGAAACGTGGAAACCCGAGCCGAGCGCACGAACGGCGCAACCATGCCCGGCGGCGGAACCGCGGCCGCGAACGCCTCAGCCGGGCGGGCGGGAGCGGACCTCCAGGCTGCTGAACCAGGTGTGCACCCGGATCCGGATCTCCGGGGTGCCGGGCAGCCGGGGCACCGGCGCGAGCCGGGTCTCCTGCGAGCTCAGCACCACCGGGCCGGTCACGTCGACCTCGACACCCTCCGGCACGATGATCTTCAACTCGCCGAAGACGCAGCAGCCGGTGATCTCGATGACGTCCTCGCCGGTCGCCAGATCGCGCAGGTCCAGCTTGGCCGAGCCGAACACCGTGTACGTGCCGAGCCGGTCGGAGCGCAGCCGCCAGCGGCCGCGCCGCTTGGTCTCGCTGAAGATCGTGACCACCTGCTCCACGGTTCGCGACGAGCCGACCACCGGCGTCGGTGCGAGCCCCTCGGTCACCCGGGCCAGGGCCTGCGCGTCCTCGGCGGCCCAGACCGCACCCACCCGTACGCTGAATTCCTCCAGATTGATGCGGCCCTCGCCGCAGGCCTGCTGAAGCAGCTCGGCGACCCGCTCGCGCTCGCCGTCGGACGGCGGCACCGGCACTGGAACTGTCACGCGCCGAACCTAACCACCCACCGCAACCGAACGGCAACCTCGCCCGCAACCGGCGCCGGGCAGAGTGCCGCGCATGCGCACCCGCATCGCCGCCACCATCGCGCTCGCCGCCGGAATCCTGACCCTGACCGGTGCCGTCGCCGGTCCCCTGTACGCGGTGTTCGGCGCGAACTGACAGACTTGCAGGATCATGACGCTGACCGATCGCCTTCCCGGTAACGCCGAACCCGACGCTGTCTTCGACGCCTTCCAGGCGTGGGTCGCGGAACAGGGCCTCACCCTGTACCCGCACCAGGAGGAGGCGCTGATCGAGATCGCGACCGGCGCCAACGTCATCCTGAACACCCCGACCGGCTCCGGCAAGAGCCTGGTGGCGACCGGCGCGCACTTCGCCGCGCTGGCCGACGGGCGCACCACCTTCTACACCGCGCCGATCAAGGCGCTGGTCAGCGAGAAGTTCTTCGCCCTCTGCGCGGTCTTCGGCGCGCACAACGTCGGCATGCTCACCGGCGACGCCTCGGTCAACGCCGACGCCCCGATCATCTGCTGCACCGCGGAGATCCTGGCCAACCTGGCGCTGCGCGAGGGCACCGACGCCGACATCGGCCAGGTCGTGATGGACGAGTTCCACTTCTACGCCGAGCCGGACCGCGGCTGGGCGTGGCAGGTGCCGCTGATCGAGCTGCCGCAGGCCCAGTTCATCCTGATGTCGGCGACCCTCGGTGACACCACGCGCTTCGTCGACGACCTGAGCAGGCGGACCGGGCGTACGACCGCGGTGGTCAGCAGCGTGGAGCGGCCGGTGCCGCTGCTGTTCGAGTACGCGATGACGCCGCTGCACGAGACCATCGAGGAGCTGCTCTCCACCCGGCAGGCCCCGGTCTACATCGTGCACTTCACGCAGGCGGCCGCCCTGGAACGCGCGCAGTCGCTGATGAGCATCAACATGTGCACCCGCGAGGAGAAGGACAAGATCGCCGCGGCGATCGGCAACTTCCGGTTCACCGCGGGCTTCGGGCGCACCCTGTCGCGGCTGGTGCGCCACGGCATCGGCGTGCACCACGCCGGCATGCTGCCCAAGTACCGCCGGCTCGTCGAAACCCTGGCCCAGGCCGGCCTGCTGAAGGTCATCTGCGGCACCGACACGCTCGGGGTCGGCATCAACGTGCCGATCCGGACCGTGCTGTTCACCGGCCTGTCGAAGTACGACGGGGTGAAGACCCGGCTGCTCAAGGCCCGCGAGTTCCACCAGATCGCCGGGCGGGCCGGCCGGGCCGGCTACGACACCATCGGCACGGTGATCGTGCAGGCGCCGGAACACGTCATCGACAACGAGCGGGCCTTGAAGAAGGCCGGCGACGACCCGAAGAAGCGGCGCAAGGTGGTCCGCAAGAAGCCGCCGGAGGGCACGATCGGCTGGGGGCGGCCCACCTTCGACCGGCTTGTCGAGGCCGAACCGGAGCCGCTGACCTCGTCGTTCCAGGTGTCGCACGCGATGCTGCTCAATGTCATGAATCGCGGCGGTGACCCGTACCCCGCTCTGCGCCATCTTTTGACCGAGAACCACGAGGAACGGCCGTCGCAGCGCAGGCTCATCCGCCGGACCGTGGCGATCGCCCGGGCGCTGATCGCGGGCGGCGTGATCGAGCGCACCGACACCGGGACATATCGCCTGGTCGAGGACCTGCAGCTGGACTTCGCCCTGAACCAGGCTCTGTCGCCGTTCGCGCTGGCCTCGCTCGAACTGCTCGACAGGGAGTCGCCGGAGTACCCGCTCGACGTCGTCTCGGTGATCGAATCGACGCTTGAAGACCCGCGCCAGGTGGTCTCGGCGCAGCGCCAGAAGGCGCGCGGCGAGGCGGTCAACGCCATGAAGGCCGAGGGCATCGAGTACGAGGAACGCATGCAACTCCTCGAGGACGTGACCTGGCCGCAGCCCCTGAAGGAGCTGCTCGAGGCCGCGTACGAGACCTACCGCCAGGGGCATCCCTGGGTCGCCGACTACGAGCTCAAGCCGAAATCCGTGGTCCGCGACATGTACGAGCGGGCCATGACGTTCACCGAATACGTCTCCTTCTACGGCCTGTCCCGCTCCGAAGGCCTCGTCCTGCGCTATCTGGCCGACGCGTACCGCGCGCTGCGCCAGACCGTCCCCGAGGACGCCCGCACCGAGGAGCTCACCGACCTGATCGAGTGGCTCGGCGAGCTGGTCCGCCAGGTCGACTCCAGCCTGCTCGACGAGTGGGCGCGGCTGCAGAACCCCGGCGCCGAGGTCGAGGAGGTCCGCCTCGACGACAAGCCGCCCGCGGTCACCCGCAACGCCCGCGCCTTCCGGGTGCTGGTCCGCAACGCCATGTTCCGCCGGGTCGAGCTGGCCGCGCTGCGCCGCTGGGACCTGCTCGGCGAGATGGACGCCGAGTACGGCTGGCCCGCCGACCGCTGGCAGAAGGCCATCCAGGAGTACTTCGAGGAGTACGACTCGCTGGGCACCGGCCCGGCCGCGCGCGGTCCGGCGTTCCTGCACATCGAGCAGGGGCCGGACGTGTGGACCGTCCGGCAGGTCTTCGAGGACCCGGAAGGCGACCACGACTGGGGCATCGACGCCACCGTGGACCTCGCCGCGTCCGACGAGGCCGGCACCGCGGCGATCGCCGTCACCGCGGTCGGCCCGCACTGAACTGGTGATATAAGCCAGACGCTATCTATTGCCGTCGATGAATGGCGGCTACGTTACGGCCACTACCCCTCAAAGGAGTGACCGGATGAACCGTACCGTCGCCGCCAGCGCCGCAGCAGCAATCCTGCTGCCGGCCGGTCTGGCCGCTGTCGTTCTCGCCGGCCCGGCCGGCGCCCAACCCACCGGGGCGCCGCCGGCCGGAGACGCCGCCTCCGCCGCCATGCTCGCCGCCATGCAACGCGACCTGGGCCTGACCGAACAGGCGGCGCGCGAGCGCATCGCCGGTGACGACGCCGCGGCCCGCACCGAACTCGCCCTGCGCAAGAAGCTCGGTTCCGCCTTCGCCGGCGCGTGGCTCGGCGCCGGCAGCAAACTGGTCGTCGCCGTCTCCGAGCCGTCGAAGGCCGCCGAGGTCACCGCGGCCGGCGCCACCGCGAAACTGGTCGCCCACAGCGGCTCCCGCCTCGACCTGGTCAAGGCCAAGCTGGACGCGGCGGCCGCCAAGGCCCCGGCTGGCAAGGTGCCCGGCTGGTACGTCGACGTCAAGACCAACACCGTCGTCGTGCAGGCGCACGGGAGCACCACGGCGGCGAAGGCGTTCATCAAGGCCAGCGGGGCCGACGCCACCGTGGTCCGGGTGGAGACCACCGCCGAACTGCCCCGGCTGTTCTACGACGTGCGCGGCGGCGACGCCTACTACATCGGCGGCGGGCGCTGCTCGGTCGGCTTCTCGGTCAACGGCGGCTTCGTCACCGCCGGGCACTGCGGCAACGCGGGCGCCGCGACGACCGGCTTCAACCGGGTCGCGCAGGGCACCTTCCAGGGCTCGTCGTTCCCCGGCAACGACTACGCGTGGGTGGCGGTCAACTCCAACTGGACGCCGCAGCCGTGGGTCAACAACTACTCCGGCGGCAACGTGACAGTGGCCGGCTCGACGGTCGCCGCGATCGGCGCGGCCATCTGCCGCTCCGGCTCCACCACCGGCTGGCGGTGCGGCACGGTGCAGGCCTACAACCAGACGGTCAACTACGCCGAAGGCTCGGTTTCCGGGCTGACCCGTACCAACGCGTGCGCCGAGCCGGGTGACTCCGGCGGCTCGTGGCTGGCCGGCCAGCAGGCGCAGGGCGTCACCTCCGGTGGCTCCGGCAACTGCACCTCCGGCGGCACCACATACTTCCAGCCGGTCAACGAGATCCTCACCGCGTACGGCCGCACCCTGGTCACCAGCGGCGGCGGTGGCCCCACCACGCCGCCGACCACCCCGCCGACCGGCTGCTCCGGCTACGAGTTCTCGGCTTCCGGGTCGCTCGCCAGCGGCGGCAGCGTCTACCAGCCGAACCCCTACTACTACTCCTCGGCCTCCGGCACGCACCGCGCCTGCCTGGACGGCCCGACCGGCACCGACTACGACCTTTACCTGCAGAGGTGGAACGGCAGCGCCTGGTCAGTGGTCGCCCAGGGCGCCACCGCGGCCGCGGACGAGACCGCCAGCTACACGGGCTCCGCGGGCTACTACCGCTGGCGCGTCCACGCCTACAGCGGCTCGGGCGCGTACGCCCTCGGCTACACCAACCCGTAGTCATACTTGAGACCGCCCGTCGGCACGTCATTCGCGGCCGGCGGGCGGAATCAATTCCCGCAACAATTGGCGGCGAGGCGCAAATAGCACACGAATGGGATCACGGTGACACGAGGCAAAGAGCCTGCTGGCAGGTTGCCATCCAGCAGAATGTGTCGGAGATGAATGAATAAGCGCTTTCAGCTCTACTCCGGGCACACTACCGGTAGGTGTGCCGGGGAGGTCAAAATGGCGGCTGTAGATCTGCCGAGACCGAGCGATCGCATCAGCAATGCGATTCGCGGCCTGTTGCTGGCGGTGTGCGCGATCAGCTTCACGGCCGCCATGGTCAGCGTGGCCGTGACCCCGATTCTTCTCGGCCGCCTGTTCGCCGCGGACGGCGACTACGCCAGACTCAGCGACATCGGGCAGGCTTACGGTGCCGCCTCGGCGGTCGTCGCCGTCATGGCGCTGGGCGTTGTCGCGGTCGGGTTGATGCTGCAGTACCGGCAGTTCCGGGCGAGCCGCCTGCAGTCGCTGACCGAAGCCGAGGATCAATTGATCCGCATCGCCATGCAAGACCCGCAGTATCGCCAGTGCTGGGGCGCGCGCGTTGCCCCGGAGGGCGTCGACGAAGGTGAGTACTACTACTGCAGCGCGATATTGAACATCTGGAAGCGCGCCTGGCAGTTACGCGACCTGTCGGAAGGACAGGCCCGCGCGTGTTTGTCGAGTTTCTTCGACAGCGAGATCGGGCGGATGTTCTGGCGGGACAACGGCGACTGGCACAGAAGGGTGAAGGCCAGGGGCCGACGCGCCCGGATCGTCGAGCTCATCAACGAGGCTTACCTGCACGCCGAGAAATGCGGCCCGCCGGCCCGACGTTATGAACCTCGCCGCCCGGAGATATTGATAGCCGACGGCACCAAGGACCGCACCGGCGTGCCGTGATCAGCGATCCGCAGCGACCGGCCTGACCTCTCGCCGGCAACCCGCTGCCGCGAGCTGGAGATCAATCGAATTCGCCCGCCACGATTCCGTCGAGCAGTGCGTGCCAGGCCGCTTTGGGCAGCATCAGCGCCACCTCGGGGCGCTGCGAGTTGCGCAGTCCGACCACGCCACTCCGATCGCTGACCTCCACGCAGTGGTGATCACCGACGCACTTTGTACTCCTTTGCCACGCTTTGTCCAGCAAATTTGGCATGTCGTGTGAAACTCCCGGCGAGTCGCGCAGCAAACGCCGCCTACTCTACGTGATCCCACCTCGGTCAGCGGCAGAGACACGCGCGTCCGCCTACTCTTCCAGCCACGCCACTCCTGCGGATGGTGTGCCGGGGGGGGCGGTACCCTCGGGCGCGATGCGAGCGTCGACCGTTGTTGGGGTTTTGGCTGATCTGGCGCCAGCCGGTGGGGACCGGGTGCTGGATGTGACCCGGGGAGGGCAGCCGCTGGTCTGGCTGAAGGAGCCGCTGCGGGCGCCGCGGAACGCGGCGGTGGACCGGCTCGCCGGGCTCGACGCGCTGCACCGTGAGGAACGGATCCTGTATCGCGGGGTGGGGTTCCTGGCCGGCCGGGTGGAGATCGACGGCGCGCTGCGCAAGGTACGTGTGCCGCTGGTCAGCGGGCCGGTGCACCTGAACGGCTCGTGGACCGGCTACCAGATCGTGCCGGCCGGCGACGTCACCGTCACCCCGCTGGTCACCGACCGGGAGCTCGCGGCGGGACTGGAGGCGGCGCCGGCGGCCGACTCGCCGCGCTGGATCGGGGCGGTCGGCAGCCGGGCCTGGCTGACGTCGATCGCCGAGGCCACCGGGCTGCCGTTCGACGGGGTGATCGAGGGTGGGCAGCGGGTGCCGTCCGACCGGCTGGTGCTGATCGAGGGAACCGCGTTGTTCGTGGTCCGCGACGTCTACGGGCCGGGGCTGGGTGACAGTCTGCGCAGCTGGGCCGGCCGTGACCTGGACGGCACAGCGCTGGCCGCCGTGTACGGCGAGCAACGCACCGACGAGGGCGGACTGCGTGCGGTCAGACAGCGTGCCGGGAAGGCGGGTGACGGCGGGACGGGTGACGGGGAGGTGCTGTCGCCGCTGCCGTTGAGCCGGGACCAGGTTCGGGTGGTGGCGCGGGCGCGGACCGCGCCGGTCACGGTGGTGTCCGGGCCGCCGGGCAACGGCAAGAGTCACACGGTCGTCGCGGCCGCGCTGGAGGTGGTGCACCGCGGCGGGTCGGTGCTGATCGCCACCCAGTCGCCGCACGCCGCTGAGGTGCTGGCCGGGCTGCTCGGGCGGTATCCGGGGCCGGCGCCGGTGCTGTTCGGCGCCGCGAACAGCCGCGACGCCGTCGAGCTGCTGCTCACCTCCGGCGCCGAGGACGGCGCCGACGACTCGCGGCTGGCCGAGGACCGCAGGGCCGTCGAGCGGGCCCACCAGCGGGTCAGCGCGATCCGCGCCGAGATCACCGCCGCGCTGCGGACCGAGGTGCTGGCCGGCACCGTGGACGCCGGCGATCCGCGGCTGGCCGGGCTGCTCGCCGACGTGCCGGGCGCCTTCGACGCCTCGGTCGACCTGGACCGGGTGGAGCGGGCCCGCAACGCCGGCACGGACGGCGGCTGGTGGGCGCGCTGGACCGGCCGGCGGGCGCGGCGGCAGGCGTACCGCGTACTGGGACTGCGCGACGGCGTACCCCCGGAAAGGGTGACCGAGGCGCTCACCGTGGCCACCGCGCAGCGTGCCGCGGCCCGGCTGGCGCTGGCCGGCGGCACCGATCTGAGCGCGGACTGGGCCCGACTGCACGACGCGGAAGCCGCCCTGCAGCAGGTGGTGGGCGCCGCCATGCGCCGTGCGGCCCGCAGCCAGCGGCGCTGGGACGCCGACGGGCGGCGGGCGACCGTCGCGCTGGCGACCGCGCTGCGGGCCGGCCGCAGCCGCCGCCGGGAGCTGCTCGCCCGCCTCGACGCCGGGCCGCTGGTGCAGGCGCTGCCGTTGTGGATCGGCACGGTCACCGACGTGGAGGACCTGCTGCCGTCCATGCCGGGCCTGTTCGAACTCGTCGTGATCGACGAGGCGTCGCATGTCGACCAGATCCGCGCCGCGCCGGTGCTGGCCCGCGCCCGCCGCGCGCTGGTCGTCGGCGACCCGAGGCAGCTGCGGTTCGTCTCGTTCGTCGCGGACGCCGACGTCGCCGGGGTTCTGCAGCGGCACGGCGCCGACGACCGTCTCGACGTACGCCGCAACAGCGCCTACGACGTCGCGGCCGGCGCTGCCCCGGTCACCTGGCTCACCGAGCACTACCGCGGCGCCCCGCACCTGATCGGATTCTCGGCCCGCCGCTTCTACGACGACCGGATCACGGTGACCACCCGTACCCCGGCTGCCGACACCACTGACGCGATCGACGTCGTCGCCGTGCCCGCCGCCACCGTCACCAAGGGGGTGAATCAGGCCGAGGTGGCCGCCGCGCTGCAGGCCGTCGCCGCCCTGGTCGCCGAGGGACACCACGGGATCGCGGTGATCAGCCCGTTCCGGGCGCAGGCCGAAGCCCTGGAAGCGGCCCTGATCGACGCCTACCCGGTCGAGAAGCTCACCGAGCTCGGGTTGCGGGTCGGCACCGTGCACTCGTTCCAGGGCAGCGAGGCCGGCGCCGTGGTCGTCTCGCTCGGCCTGGTCGACGGCGACGCGGCCGGGCGGCGCCGGTTCGTCACCGACCCGCACCTGTTCAACGTCATGATCACCAGGGCGCGCCGCAAGCTCGTCGTGCTCAGTTCCCTGACCGCCCCGAACGGCCTGCTCGGCGACTACCTGCGGTACGCCGCCGGACCCGACCGGCCGATGCCGGCCCTCACCGCATCCGGCTGGGCCGCGCAGCTGGCCACCGAACTGGACCGGGCCGGCGTGCCCGTCCGCCCCGGCTACCAGGTCGGCTCCTGGCGCCTCGACCTGTGCGCCGGCCCGCCGGACACCGCCGTCGGCATCGTCTGCGACGTGCACCCGGACGGCCCGGAGGCTCACCTCGACCGGCAGCGCTCACTGCACCGGGCCGGCTGGCGGCTGCTCGACGTGTTCGCCAGCCGCTGGGGCGACGACCCGCGCCGGGCTGCCCTGGAGGTCGCCGCGGCGATCGCGCGTGACGAGCCGGGAACCATCGAGGAAGTCCAGGTCCATTAAGTAGGTATGGGCTTGCTTCGCAGAGCGGAACCCGTCGGCTACGAGGACTTCGTGGCCAGCCGGTATCGCGAGATCGTCCGATTCGGCGCGCTGCTGGCCGGCGACGCGCGCCTCGGCGAGGACCTCGCCCAGGAAGGGCTGATCGCGGCCTACCGGGCGTGGTCGCGGCTGGGCGTCGCGGACGGGCGGCCCGAGGCCTATGTGCGCAAGGTGATGGTCCGCACCGCGATGCGCGCCCGGCGCCGGCGCTGGCGTGGCGAAGTGCCCGCCGAGGAGCTGCCGGATTCACCGCGCCGCGGCTTCGCCGATCAGTCGGATCTGAGCGTGCAGGTGTTCGCCGTGCTGCGCCGGCTGCCCGCCGAGCAGCGGGTGGTTCTCGTCCTGCGGTTCTGGGCCGACGCCACCGAGGCCGAGGTGGCGCAGACCCTCGGGGTCGCGGTGGGCACGGTCAAGAGCCGCACCTCCCGGGCCCTGGCCGCGATGCGCGCGAGCGGCCTGTCTCTCGAGTCTTCCCAGGAGGCGCAGTGAACCCGAACCAGGTCGGCGAGCTGCTCGAGCGAGCCGCCGACTCCGTGACTCCGGCCGAACCCGATCCCGCCGGCCGCCTGGTCACGCTGGGCCGCCGGCGCGTCCGGCGCCGCCGGGCCTGGACGGCCGCGGCCGCGGTGCTGGCCGTCGTGGCTCTGCCCTTCGCGACAGTGGTCGCGAACCGGCTGCCGGACGTCGTGGCGTCCGACACCACGGTGAGCTTCGACGGCCTGTCGGTCGTCGTCCCGGCCGGCTGGCGGATCAGCCGGGAGAAGATCGTCGACACCTGCACCGCCGAGCCGCGCACGGTCTATCTCGCCGAGCGGTGGGAGAACTCAGCGCCGCTGACCACCGCGCCCGGCAGCACACCCTTCACATGCCGGTCCGAGGGTCAGGCGTGGATGGCGCTCGTGCAGCACGGCCCGCCGCGGTATGTGACCCCGGAGCGGCTCCTGGTCAAGGACGGACAACTGCTCCAGGTTTCGGCGGACATCAGCGGACTCAGCGAGACCTATATCGCTTTCACCAACGACCTCGAGCCCACGGGTGTCGTGATCTCCGGCGACGCGCAGGCACGCAAGCAGTTGCTCGACCGCGTCACCTGGCCCGGCGCCCCGTCTGCCCCGCCGTCCGGGGGCCTGGTGCTGCCGGACGAGATCACCAGCGCCGTCAGCGCCCGGCCCAACATGATCAACGCGACGGATGCCCGGACGCTGAGCCGGATCCGGGCGAAACTGGCCGCGTTGCAGGACCCGGTGCCCGCCGGTGAGGAGTGCGCCCTGGAGATGCCCGGCGCGGTCGGTATCAGCCTCGGCGAAATCACGGTGGTGCTCGGCGACGCGAGTTGCCCGCAGGCGATCTCCACCGGCGGCGGCCGGGTCCGCGCCCCGGCCGGACTGGGCATGGAGCTGCACAACCTGATCGCGGCGAGCGAACGCGCCGCGGTCGAGCGTAAGAAGAAGAAGGATTGACCGTGCCTACCGGCCGGTGATCTCGCGGCGGGCGCGGCGGGTGAACACGCCGGACAGGGTGGCTGCCGGGTCCGGAGTGGTCACCGGCAACCGTACGGTGAACGTCGTGCCCAGCCCCGGCGTGCTGTCCGCCTCCAGGGTGCCGCCCTGGTCGGCGACGATGCGCCGGGCGATGGTCAACCCCAGCCCGGACCCGCCGGTGGCCCGCTGCCGGGCCGGGTCGGCACGCCAGAACCGGTCGAACGCGCGGGCCACCTCTTCCGCGGACATCCCGACGCCGGTGTCGCGTACGCTCAAAATCGCTGCATGCGCGTCGCGCGTCACCCGCAGCTCCACGCGCCCGCCGGCGTCGGTGTAGCGGATCGCGTTGCTCAGCAGGTTGCCCAGCACCTGCCGGGTGCGGTCCGGGTCGGCCTCCACCTGCACCGGCTCCGGCGCGTCCACCACCAGCTCGATGCCGGCTGCCGCCGCGACCGCCCGGTGTGCGGTGGCCGTGGTGCCGGCCAGTTCGGCCAGGTCCAGCGGCACCGGCGCGTACGCCAGATCGCCCGCCTCGGCCAGCGCCAGCACCTGCAGGTCGTCCAGGATGCGCCGCTGCAGCAGGGTCTCCTCGTGCAGCGACGCGAACAGCTCCGGTGACGGCTCGATCACCCCGTCGGCCAGGCCTTCCAGGTAGCCACGCAGGTTCGACAGCGGCGTACGCATCTCGTGCGCCACGTCCGCGATCAGCCGCCGCTGGCGTTCCTCGCTGCGCTGCAGCGCCTCGGCCATCGCGTTGAACGACGCGGACAGCCGGGCCAGCTCGTCCTGCCCGCCGTCGGGCACCCGTACGTCCAGCCGTCCCGCCGCCAGCTGCAGCGACGCCCCGGTGAGCAGCCGCACCGGACGGCTGACCCGCCGCGCGATCCAGGCGGTGCCGAGCGCCGCGACCACGAGCAGCGCGGCCGCCCCGAACCCGGCGGGCCGGCTCAGCTGGCCCATGTCGGTCTGCTGGGTGGCGCCGAAGTACACCTCGACCGGCAGCGCCGAGGTGGTCTGCGCCGCCCGCGCGAAGGCCTGGCCCAGGCAGTTGTCATCCGGGTCCAGGATTTGCATGGTGCGGCAGGCGACCAGCTGGGTGAACGAGTCGTCCAGCCAGTACCGGTCACCGTGCACCCGGTCGAGGGCGGCGCGCAGGCATTTCTGCGACGCCCTGCGCTGCTGCTCGCTCAGGTACGGCGCGGTGCCCGACGCCACGGCCGGTTCGACCGGCAGTTCCTCGGCCGTGCACCGCACCGTCACCAGGGCGGCCCGGTACTGCGCCAGCTGGAACAGCGCTCGCAGCGCCGGGTCCCGGAACTGGCCGGCCTTGGCCGCGAACAGGTCGCGCGGCAGCGCCGGCGCCTTCACCGTCGGCAGGTTCCCCTTGCGGAAGGCCGCCGGCGCTCCCTCGGCGCCCAGTTTCACCGCCGTGAGCCGGGCGATTTCGGCCGCGGCCGCGGCGGTGCCCGGGTCCAGCTGCGGGACCGGGTCGACCGTCGACGGAACCAGCTGCACCGGCCCGACCGACCGGCCCTGCACCTCGTCCGAGTCGGTGAGCACCACGTCGTCGCGGTTGACCACCCGGATGTGCAGGCCGGTACGCTGCGCCTGCCCGGCGACCACCTCATCGATGCCGTTCCACCGGCCGTTGCGCAGCCCGAACTGCTGGATCTCCTCGACGATCGCCACGTGGTGCCGCTCGCGGGCCAGTTCGGCGCGGGCCAGTTCCCGCGACGTCAGGTTCAGCGTCAGCCAGGCGGTCGCGCCGATCGCCGTGCCCGCCACCACCAGCACGAGCAGGAAGATCCGCAGCCGGAAACTCACCGCTCGGCCATCCGGTAGCCGCGCCCGTAGACGGTCTGTACGTACCGCGGCTCGGCCGGATTCTGTTCGATCTTGCGGCGCAGGTTGACCACATGCGCGTCGACGGTGCGTTCGGACACGTCGTTCTCGAAGCCGAACACCTTGTCCAGGATCTGCCCGCGGGTGAACACCCGGCCCGGCTCACGGGCCAGCAGCTCGAGGATGCCGAACTCCTTGGCGGTCAGCCGGACGCCGGCGCCGTCGACGCGTACCTCGAACCGCGGAACGTCCACCGCCAGCTCGCCCACCGTCAGCACCTCGGCGGTCTCGCCGCCGCGGGTGCGGCGCAGCAGCGCCCGGATCCGCGCGGTCAGCTCCCGCGGGCTGACCGGTTTGCTCAGGTAGTCGTCGGCGCCGATGTCCAGGCCGAGCAGCATGTCGTTCTCCGCCGAGCGGGCGGTCACCATCACGATCGCCACGTCCGACTCGGCGCGCAGGATCCGGCACACGTCCAGACCGTCGACCAGCGGCATCATCACGTCCAGCACCACCAGGTCCGGCTTACGGGCCCGGGCCTGCTCCAGCGCCGCCCGGCCGTCACCGACGGTGAGCACCTGATGGCCTTCGCGCTCCAGGTACAGGCGGATCAGCTGGGCATGTTTCGGATCGTCGTCGGCTACCAGGATACGGGCGGTCACGGTTCGCATTCTCGCGCAGCCAGTCCAGCGGGCCAAGAAATGTCAGGTTCCGGTGAAGAACCGGCCCGCAAACCGGTACCCGCGCGCATCTGCGACAGATCCGCACAGGAATCTCACAACCCGCTGCCTACCGTCGCCTCCCCTCATCAACCTGGAGGCCCCGATGTGTGGTCTGAGCGCATTCGTCAGCAGCCGGCCCGACGCCGGCCCGCCGGACGCCGACGCGGCGGCCGCGTTCGCCGCCGCCCTGGAGACGATGCGCCACCGCGGCCCGGACGACACCCGCATCGACTTCGGCGACGGGTACGCGTTCGGCTTCAACCGCCTCGCGATCATCGACCGGGAGCACTCCGCTCAGCCGGTGCACTACGCCGGCCGGTGGACCGTGGTCTTCAACGGCGAGATCTACAACTACCGGGAGCTGCGCGCCGAGCTGATCCGCGAGCACCGGGCCACGTTCGCCACCGACGGTGACTCCGAGGTGCTGGCCGCCGCGTTCCACTACTGGGGTGAGGCGGCCCTGCCCCGGCTGCGCGGCATGTTCGCGTTCGTCGCCTACGACCACCGCACCGCCACCGTGCACGCCGCCCGCGACGCGTTCGGCATCAAGCCGCTGTACCTGCTGGAGACCGCCGACGGGCTGTTCCTGGCCAGCGAGCGCAAGGCCCTCGACCCGTTCGCCGCGCCGGCCGGGGCGGCCCTGGACACCGACGCGCTCGCCCACTACCTGACCTTCCAGTACGTGCCGGACCCGCTCACCCTGCACCGGCACATCCGGCGGCTGCCGCCGGGGCACCGGCTGGTCTGGAACCCGGGCGGCGGGGTCCGTCAGCACCGCTGGTTCCGCCCGTCGCTGCGCCCGCTGCGGGTCCAGCCGGAGGCCGCGTACCAGGCCATCCAGGACGCCCTGACCGCCAGCGTGCGCCACCACCTGCGCGCCGACGTGCCGGTCGGCGCGTTCCTGTCCAGCGGCGTCGACTCCTCCGCGATCGTCGCCCTGGCCGCCCGCGAGCACCCGAACCTGCACGCGTTCACCGCGGGGTTCGCCGAGCACGGCTACTCCGAGATCGAGATCGCCCAGGACACCGCCGACCAGCTCGGCGTCCGGCTCACCCCGACCGTGGTCACCGAGTCCGACGTGCTGACCGCGCTACCGGAGATCATCCGCCTGCTCGACGACCCGGTCGCCGACCCGTCGCTGATCCCGCTCTACTTCCTGTGCCGCACCGCCGCCCGCCAGGTCACCGTCGTGCTCTCCGGCGAAGGCTCCGACGAACTGTTCGGCGGCTACACCATCTACCGCGAGCCGCTGTCGCTGGCCGGCGTCGACCGGCTGCCCACCGGCCTCAAGCGCGGTCTGCGGCATCTGGCCGAGGTGCTGCCCGAAGGCGTCAAGGGCCGCTCGTTCCTGGACCGCGGCACCACCCCGATCGAGCAGCGCTACTACGGCAACGCCCGGATCTTCGATCCGATCGAGAAGGCCCGGCTGCTGCGTTACACCGCGCAGCCCCACACCGACATAACCGCCCATCTGTACGCCGAGACGGCCGATGTCGACGACGTGGCCTCGATGCAGTACGTCGATCTGCACACGTGGCTGCCCGGCGACATCCTGGCCAAGGCCGACCGGATGTCGATGGCGCACAGCCTGGAGCTGCGGGTGCCGTTCCTCGACCAGCAGGTGTACGCGGCCGCCGCCGGCCTGCCCACCGACCTGAAACTGCCGCCCGGCACCCGCACCACCAAACACGCCCTGCGCGAGGCGATGCGCGGCATCGTCCCCGAGTCGGTGCGGGCCAACCGCAAGCTCGGCTTCCCCACCCCGACCCGGCTGTGGCTGCGCGGCCCGATCGGCGACTGGGTGGACGACCTGCTCGCCACCTCGCAGGCCGGCCACCTCATCGACCTGCCCTACGCCCGCGGCCTGCTCGCCGAGCAACGTCGCGGTGAGGCGGACCGCTCCCGCAAGGTGTGGACCGTCGCCATGTTCTGCCTGTGGCACGCCATCCACGTGGAACGCTCGACAACTTTCCCCACCCGCCGCAGCGATGAGTTTGCCACCCCTGGGTGGTCTGCCTTGGTATGACGGCCAGTTTCGCAGTGGGCGCGGCGCTGACCCGCGCGGACATCCCGGTGCTCTGCGCCGGTCTCGCCCTGCTGCTGCGCGACCAGCCGGCCGCGGTCGTGGAGTGCGACGTGGCGGTGGCACGCCCGGACGTGGTGACGGTCGAGGCGCTGGCCCGACTCCGGTTGACCGCCCGCCGGCACGGGTCGCGGCTGGTGCTCGCGGGCGCCGGGCCGGACCTGCTCGCCCTGCTCGCCCTGCTCGGCCTCGGCGACCCGCCCGGCGATCCCTGATCAGGGCCGGTCGAGCGGGCTCAGGTCGAGGCGCAGGCGGCCGCGGGTGCGGGCCAGCACGATTCCGCGCAGCGTCATCCACTGGTCGCGGTCGAACGCGCCGGCATCCAGCAGGTGCTTGCGGAAATGATCGGTACGGGTGGTCGCGTACAGCGAGACGATGCTGTCGTACGTGCCGGTGTCCAGCTCCAGCGCCACGACGTCGGGCCAGGACAGGGCGCAGCGCGCTGTCCAGCCGGTGGTGTAGGCGTAGCCGCGTACCCGTACCGTCAAGCCGTTGTCATCGATGACCACCTCGTGGCGCTCGGCCGTGACCGACTCCGGATGCGCATCCTTCGGCGGCGCCGGCGCAGCCGGGCGCGCCGGCGTGCGCCGCCGGTGGGCGGACAGCGCCGGCCACAGCAGCGCCGACCCGCCGAGCAGGACGACGCCGATCATCCAGATCACCGCCCCCGCACCCATCCGTGACCTCCCCTCGGGGCGCCCGGCGTTACGGTCGCACGAACCGGTGAGCTCAGTCCAGGTGTGCCGGCAGCCCGAACAGCGGGAACAGGTTCGCCGTGTCCAGGAAGTTGTTGATCCCGCTGATCCGCCCGCCGGAGATTTCCAGCACGATCAGCGCCCACGGGTCGAACCCGGAGCCGGTGGTGCTGCACCGGTACTGCCCGAACGCCGGCAGCCCGTTGGCCACCACCGGCACCAGCCGCGAGCCGCGGCAGCCGCTGCCGGTCCCGGCCATCCACGCGGTGATGTCGTCGTGCCCGCGCAGCCACAGCGGCAGCGGCGGCATCGACAGCGTCGCGTCCTCGTGCAGCAACGCGGTCAGGGCCGTCAGATCGTACGCCTCGAAGGCCTGCACATAGCGGCCCAGCAGCGCCTTCTGCTCCTCGTCGAGCGGCTTATACACCTGCGCCCTCGTGTCGGTGGCGGCGATCGTCGCCCGGGCCCGCTGCAGCGCGCTGTTCACACTCGGCACCGTGGTGTCCAGCAGCTCGGCCACCTCCTGCGCCGACCAGGCCAGCACCTCACGCAGGATCAGCACCGCCCGCTGCTTGGCCGGCAGGTGCTGCAGCGCGGCCACGAACGCCAGCCGGATCGACTCCCGCTCGGCGATCACGTTCGCCGGGTCGGCGCCTTCCGGCAGCACCCGCTCGTCGGGCACCGGACCCACCCAGATCTCCTCCGGGCGCGGCTCCCCCGGGTTCGTCGCGTGCCCGGACCCGGCCGGCCCCAGATCCATCGGCCGGACCCGCCGCTGCGCGCTGCCGAGCATCGTCAGGCACACGTTCGTGGCGATCCGGTACAGCCAGGACCGCAGCGCCGAACGCCCCTCGAAGGAGTCGATGCCCTTCCAGGCGCGGATCATCGTGTCCTGCACCGCGTCCTCGGCCTCGAAGCTGGACCCGAGCATCCGGTAGCAGTAGCCGGTCAACTCCGGCCGGAACGTCTCAAGCTGCGCCGCGACATCACTCACGCAGCCGAAACTAGTCCAGTCGAAATTCGTTCCGCCACTCCGATGAGTTTCCGGCACCCGCCCGGTCTACCCCCACGTCGAAGGAAAACGAAAGGGAACGGTCATGGCTTACGCGGACGTCAACGGCATCAACCTCTACTACGAGATCCACGGCGAGGGGCGTCCCCTGGTCCTGCTGCACGGCGGCCTCGGCTCGGGCGAGATGTTCGGCGCGGTCCTGGCCCAGTTCGCCGCGAACCACCAGGTCATCCTCCCCGACCTGCAGGGGCACGGGCGGACCGCGGACATCGACCGGCCGATCGACATCACGTCCATGGGCGACGACATCGCCGCCCTCATCGACCACCTCGGCCTGCAGAGGCCGGACGTGGTCGGCTTCTCGCTCGGCGGCGGCGTGGCCTTGCAGGTCGCGATCCGGCACCCGCAGAAGGTCGGCCGGGTGGTCGCCGCCTCGACCGGCATCCGGCGCAGCGCCACCTACGCCGAGATCCTCGAGCAGCAGGGCCAGGTCACCGGCGCCGCCGTCGAGTTCATGAAGGAAACCCCGATGTACGAGCTGTACCAGCGGGTCGCGCCGCGCCCGGAGGACTTCCCCCGCCTGCTGGACAAGATCGGCGAGTCGATGGCCAAGGACTTCGACTTCACCGAGGAGGTCCGCGGCCTCCAGGTCCCCACGCTGATCATGGCGGCCGACGCCGACATGTGCCCGCCGTCGCACTTCGTCGAGGTCTTCGCCCTGCTCGACGGCGGTCAGCGTGACGGCGGCTGGATGGGCGACGGCCGCCCCAAGGGCGGCCACGCCCTGGCCATCCTGCCCGGCCTCACCCACTACAACCTGGTCGATTCGCCGCTGTTCGCGCAGACCGCCCTCGCCTTCCTCGACCAGCAAGGCTGAGGGCGGCCCACCCCGCACGGCGGTCAGGAGACGTAGTCGCGCAGGTGCTCGGCGGTCAGGGTGTCCGACTTGGTCACCAGCTCGGCGGGCGTACCGGTGAAGACGACCTGGCCGCCGTCCTGGCCGGCGCCCGGGCCCAGGTCGATGATCCAGTCGGCGTGGGCCATCACCGCCAGGTGATGTTCGATCACCACGACCGTGTTGCCGGCGTCGACCAGGCGGTCCAGCAGGGCCAGCAACTGGTCGACGTCGGCCAGGTGCAGGCCGGTCGTCGGCTCGTCCAGAAGGTACGTCACCGTGCCGCCGCCCATGTGCACGGCCAGTTTCAGGCGCTGCCGTTCGCCGCCGGACAGGGTGTTCAGCGGCTGGCCGAGGGTGATGTAGCCGAGCCCGACCGCGGCGAGGCGGTCCAGGATGGCCCGGGCCGCCTTCTCGGTGAAGAACTCCAGCGCCTCGCTGACCGGCATCGCCAGGACCTCGCTGATGTCGCGGCCGCGCAGCTTGTAGCCGAGCACCTCGGCGGTGAACCGTTTGCCCTCGCACTCCTCGCAGACGCTGGCCACCCCGGCCATCATCGCCAGGTCCATGTAGACCAGGCCGATGCCCTTGCAGTTCGGGCAGGCGCCCTCGGAGTTGGCGCTGAACAGCGACGACTTCACCTTGTTGGCCTTGGCGAACGCGGTGCGCACCGCGTCGAGCAGGCCGGTGTAGGTGGCCGGGTTGCTGCGCCGGGAACCGCGGATCGCCGACTGGTCGACCACGACGACGTTGTCGCGCTGCGGCAGCGAGCCGTAGATCAGGGAGCTCTTGCCGGAGCCGGCCACCCCGGTCACCACGGTCAGCACCCCGGTCGGCACGTCGACGTCGACGCCGCGCAGGTTGTGCGTGGTGGCGCCACGGATCGGCATCACGCCCGTCTTGTCGCGGAAGTTCGGCTTCAGAGCGACGCGGTGCCCCAGGTAGCGGCCGGTCAGCGAGTCCGACGACCGCAAGCCCTCCACGGTGCCCTCGAACTGGATCCGGCCGCCGCCCGGCCCGGCGCCCGGCCCCAGATCGACCACGTGGTCGGCGATCGCGATCGTCTCCGGCTTGTGCTCCACCACCAGGACCGTGTTGCCCTTGTCACGCAGCCGCAGCAGCAGCCCGTTCATCCGCTGGATGTCGTGCGGGTGCAGGCCCACCGTCGGCTCGTCGAACACGTACGTGATGTCGGTCAGGCTCGACCCCAGGTGCCGCACCATCTTCACCCGCTGTGCCTCGCCGCCGGACAGGGTCGCCGACTCGCGGTCCAGCGACAGGTAGCCCAGGCCGATCTCGACGAGCGAGTCCAGGGTGTGCCGCAGGTTCGTCACCACCGGCCCGACCTGCGGCGCGGTGATCCCGGCCAGGAACACGGCCAGGTCGCTGACCTGCATGGCGGAGCACTCGGCGATGTTCTTGCCGTCGATGCGCGACGCCAGCACCGACGGTTTGAGCCGGGTGCCGCCGCAGTCGGGGCAGGCGGTGAACGTGGCGGCCCGGTCGATGAACGCCCGGATGTGCGGCTGCACCGACTCGCGCTCCTTGGTCAGGTACATCCGCTGCACCTTCGGCACGAGTCCCTCGTACGTCGTGTTGATGCCGTTGATCTTGACTTTGATCTGCTCTTTGTAGAGGAAGTCAGACAACTCGGCGTCGGTGAACGCGGTGATCGGCTTGTCCGGATCGAAGAACCCGGATTCGGAGTAGGCCTTCACATACCAGCCGTCGACGCTGAAGTTGGGCACCGTGATCGCACCCTCGTTGATCGACTTGCTCCGGTCGATCAGCTGGTCGATGTCGATCGTGGAGACCTTGCCCAGGCCCTCACAGTTCGGGCACATGCCCTCGGCGTTGAACGAATAGGCCAGCGCGCTGCCCGCGCTCGGCGACCCGAGCCGGCTGAAGATGATCCGCAACATCGTGTACGCATCCGTCGCGGTCCCCAGCGTCGACCGGGCGTTCGCGCCCATCCGCTCCTGGTCCACCACGATCGCGGCGCTGAGATTGTGCAGGGCGTCGACGTCCGGCCGCGCCGGGCTGCCCATGAACGACTGCAGGAACGCCGAATACGTCTCGTTGATCATGCGTTGCGACTCGGCGGCGATGGTCCCGAAGACCAGCGACGACTTACCGGAACCGGACACCCCGGTGAACACCGTCAACCGGCGTTTCGGCACGTCCAGCGACACGTCGCGAAGATTGTTCTCCCGGGCCCCGCGGACCTGGATGACATCGTGGCTGTCTGCGATGTGGGTCACCGGGGAAAGCTACCCCGGCAAGCGGTCAGAAGCTGACCGGATTATCCCGCGCGACGCCGGGCCCGTCGTGCCGCCAGCTCATCGCCCGCGTTCGGCTCCGCCGGCCCGTCCGCACCCACCGGCTGCGGCACCGCCGGCTCCGCAGGCAGATGCGACAGCGAACCCTGAATCTCCTTGAACGCCCCGCCGATCGCGATCCCGAACACGCCCTGACCACCCTGCAACAGGTCGACGACCTCCTCCGGGGACCGGCACTCGTACACCGTGGTCCCGTCCGAGATCAGCGTGATCTCCGCCAGGTCGTCCACCCCGCGCGAGCGCAGCGTCTCGATCGCCCGGCGGATGTTCTGCAACGACACACCGGCGTCCAGCAGACGCTTCACGACCTTGAGAACCACCAGGTCACGGAACGAGTAGAGCCGCTGCGTCCCGGAACCCGACGCGTCGCGCACACTCGGCACCACCAGCGTCGTGCGCGCCCAGTAGTCAAGTTGCCGGTAGCTGATCCCGACCGCCTGACAGGCTGTCACCCCGCGATATCCGACCGAGCCGTCCTCGCCGAGGAGTGGGCCTTCAAGAGGCTGCTCGTGCACCGATTACCTCCCCGCTGCCGCGCACCTGGACCTCACGAGCGTATATCTCAGCGCGAGCCGAAACATGGAGGTAACCGCACGACACGCCGCTTCCGGGGTCGCACCCACCTTCGGCAACCGTCGATATCGGACAACGAGGGCGGCTAGCCCGCGAAGTCCTCCGGGCGGACCTGGTCGAGGAACTCGCGGAACTTCTCCACCTCGTCCTCCTGCTCGTCCGGGATCACGATGCCCGCCTCGGTGAGCACCTGATCGGCACACCGGATCGGGGCGCCCACCCGCAACGCCAGAGCGATCGAGTCACTCGGCCGTGCCGAGACCCGCAGGTTCTCCCCGATCAGCAGATCGGCGTAGAACACATTGTCCTTCAGCTCGGTGATCTCCACCGCCTTCAACGGCGCCTTCAGCGCCGCGAGGATGTCCCGGAGAAGATCGTGCGTCAGCGGCCGGGCCGGCTTGACCCCCTGCTGCTCGTACGCAATGGCGGTCGCCTCCACCGCACCGATCCAAATCGGCAGGTACCGGTCGCCATCCACCTCTCGCAGCAACACGATCGGCTGGTTGCTGGGCAGCTCCACCCGGACCCCGACCACGCTCAGCTCGCGCACCGCCCGCCTCCGTGTCGTCGTGTTGTCTCGCCGCTGTACGTCCAGCCGCCCCTACCTGCACGGTACACGCACGCAAAAGGAAACCGACCCGCGCGGGATACCCCGCACAGGGTAGGCCGGACCGCGTCAGCGACCCAGTTCGCCGCGCAGACCGGAGCGCACCAGCGCCGCGTGCAGCCGCTGTGACAGCGCCTGCAGCTCACGCGCCGTGTCGCTCGCCCGGGCCCGGGCCGCCGGGTCCTGCTGGCGCACCATCGGCGCCAGCAATTGTGTGAACAGGCCCACCTCACGGTCCGACGAGTTCTTGAACGCCCGCAGGTGACGCACCTCCAGGCCGTAGCGGGTCAGCCCCACCACCGCCTCCACGATGATCACCGCGTCCGCGTCGTACCAGCCCGGCGGGCGGGCGGTGACCAGGCCGATCTGCTCCAGCTCGGCCAGCAGCGCCTCTTCCACACCGGTACGTTCCAGCAGATCCGCCTTCGGGATCCGGCTGTCCGCCGGATCGGCGGCCCGCTGCGCCCCCACCGCCACCAGCGTGGGCCGCTGCGGCACCGCCGGCTCCTGCTCCATCCGGTCCAGCTGCTCGCGGATCACCCGCAGCGGCAGGTACTGATCCCGCTGCGCGGTCAGCACGAAGCGCAGCCGGGCCACGTCGTTCCACGAGTACTTGCGGTACCCGGAAGCGGTCCGTTGCGGGTCGACCAGACCCTCCGCCTCCAGGAACCGCAACTTCGAGATCGTGGTGTCGGGGAACTCGGTGCGCAGGTGGGCCAGCACCTCCCCGATGCTCATCAGCGCACCATCACGCCCGCCCTGAGGGTTCGCCCCCGAGTCACGCGCGGCCGCCCCCGACGAATTCACGCCCGGCCCTCGCCCTCCGGCCGCGGACCGGCGATGAAGACCAGACGGAACTTGCCGATCTGGACCTCGTCACCGTTGCTCAGGGTCGCGGCTTCAACCCTTTCCCGGTTCACATACGTACCGTTGAGCGAACCGACGTCGCGAACGGTGAACGTGCCGCCGTCGCGGTGGAACTCGGCGTGGCGGCGCGAAACCGTCACGTCGTCGAGGAAGATGTCACTGTCCGGGTGCCGGCCGCTGGTCGTCACGTCGTGATCGAGCAGGAACCGCGCGCCCGCGTTCGGGCCGCGGCGCACGACCAGCAGGGCCATACCCGGCGGCAGGGAGCCGGACATCCGGCTGGGCACCACGTCGGTCTCTGGTCCCTCGAGCACCTCGTCAAGGGCGCCAAGGTTCAGCGTGGACGTGACGTCGAGTGGGGGAAACTCGTCGTCTGGGCGCGTCATCGGACCACCTCACGGATCAGTTGGTCGTCGCCTCCCGGCGAAGCCACAACGCTGCGGCCCCGCCGAGGCCGGAATCGGCCCGACGCACGACTATCGGTTTCAAAGGAATAACAGTTCATCGTGTGCTCCGCGAGCCTAGTCAGCGCCAATATCGCTGAGCAACCGGACTCGCGGAGACCGATATCTGCTTTTCGGCTGCGCCAATCAGCGCTGCGCCGATCAGCTCTCGGTGATGGCCCGGTACGCCGCCGCGTCCAGCAGGGAATCGAGCGCCGCCGGATCATCCGGAGCGATCTCCACCAGCCAGCCCGCCGCGTACGGCTCGCCGTTGATGATTTCCGGCTCATCGGCCAGAGTCGCGTTCTTCGCCACCACCGTGCCGGAAATCGGCGCGTAGATCTCCGAGACGCTCTTGGTCGACTCGATCTCACCCAGCGAGTCACCCGCCTGCACGACCGTGCCCTCCTCGGGCAGATCCACGAAGACGATGTCGCCGAGCGCGTCCTGCGCGAAGTGGGTGATGCCCACCCGCACCGGGCCGCTGCCGTCACCGGCGATCCACTCGTGTTCCGCGGTGTACCGCAGATCCTCAGGAATCAACGCTTCCTCCGTAATCACGAAACCGGACGCGCATACTGCAAGGCTGCCGCCTTACGCACCGCGGTCACTTCGACCAGGGAACGCGAGTCCATGGTCACGCTACCGCCGTCGTTCTGCACCGACGCGACCACCCCGCCCGGGATCTGCAGCGCCGTACGCATCGTCTCCGGCTGACCGATCACCAGAAGGCGGAACGGGCCCGTCAGATGCACACCGTCCGCAATGATCCCGCCACCGGAGGCGTCCACGAAATAGCTCGACGCCACGATTCGCACCGCCTGCCCGTTCGCGCCGTTGAGCTGCATCACCTCGCCACGGGCGCCGCGCAGCTCCTGCACGGCGTTCAGCACCGCCGAGGCGCGTACCTTGTCCAGGCCTATCTCCAGGCCCGGCCCGTGGCCGGGCACCGTGCCCGCCAGCAGGCCCAGCTCCTGGCTGCGCTTGTTCGCCTCGGCGAGCGCCACCTCGCGGCGCTGCACACCCGACGACAGCTGCTGACGGATCGCCTCCAGGTTCTGGATGTCGGCCAGCAGACGGCTGTCCTGCGCCTCCAGATCGCTCAGGATCCGCACCAGGTCCTCCTGGCGTGCGCTGGCCAGGCCCTGGTCGGTGTCGTTGCTGCGCAGCTGCACCACCAGCGTGAAGCCCAGCAACGCCAGCAGCACCCAGATCAGCGTGCCGGCCGGCGCCGGCCGGCGGATGATCTTCTTGGGCGGCGCGGGGGGCTGCTCCGGCTCCGGATTCTCGGGCTCCGGGTTCTCCGGCTCCGGCCTCTCCCGCTCCGGTTTCTCCCGCTCCGGTTGATCAAGATCACTTTTTTCGGTGCCGTCACCCGATCGAGGTTCCTCGTCGAGCGACACCGTCGGTTCGTCATCCACAGCCGGCTCCACGCCGGTCTCGTCACGCTCAGCCATCGCAGTGTCCTAAGCCCGGAAGAGGTGCCTGCGGATCGCCGCGACATTACCGAAGATCCGCACGCCGAGCACGACCACCACACCGGTCGACAACTGGCCACCCACCCCCAGCTGGTCGCCCACGTACACGATGAACGCCGACACCAGCACGTTCGAGATGAACGACACGACGAACTGCTTGTCGTCGAAAATGCCGTCCAGCTTCGCGCGTACGCCACCGAACACCGCGTCCAGCGCCGCCACCACCGCGATCGGCAGATACGGCACCAGTTCCGGCGGCACCGACGGATTGAACACGATGCCCAGCAGCACACCGGCCAGCAGAGCGAGTACGGCGATCATCGGCCGCCTTCCGAAGCAGGGCTCTCCGACATCGAAGGCCCGGACGAGCCCGACGGCGCGGGCGGGGCAGTACTCGGCACAGCGGCCCGCAGCTTCAGCTCGGCCGCCCCGTCCAGAGTCACGTTCTTCACCTCGGTCACCTCGAACGACATCCCGTACCGCGCGGACAACTTCTCGAAGAACTGACCGGCATAACCGTTGCGGAAATCGTCCGTCAGGTCATCGGGGCCGATCGCCACCACCTCGTACGGCGTGGTCACCGGCCGCACATCGACCAGGATCGCCTCACCCGCCTGGCGGATCGTCGACGTCGCGGTCAGCCGCTCCCCGTTGATCGCGATCGCCTCCGCGCCCGAGGACCACAGCGCGTTGGCCGCCAGCTGCAGGTCGGTGTCCTTGACCCGGCTGTCCGAACGCCGCTCCCCCGTCACCGGGTCCACCGACGTCGGCCCGTCACCCACCGTGACCTGCACGCCCGAACCGCGTACCGTCGCCAGCCCGGACGCCGCCTCCAGATCCCGCAGCCGCGCCACCGCAGCGTCGCTGAGCTCCCGCTCGCGCAGCTCGGCCACCTCGTCGGCCAGCGCATCCGCCCGCGCCTGCAACTCCTCGGTCCCGTCCCGGCGCCGCTGCACCTGCTCGGCCAGCTCCTGCCGCGCCTGCGTCCGGGCCGGCTCGTCGGCCACCGTCTGCCGGTACGCCAACACGAACAGAAACCCGATCAGCAGCAGCACCACCGCCGCCGAACCCCGCGCCGCCTGCTTGCGCACCCCGGTGCGCCCGCCCGACTCGGCCCGCCGGGCCGCCGCGTCCGCATAGCCCGGATCGAGCGGATTACGGAACAGCTCAGTCAGGAAGTCCGGACCGAACGTCCGTTTGCCCGACCCACCGTCCGGATCCGGAACCGTCACGGCGCAACCGCCTCGCCGGCCCGGTCAGCCTTCAACATCCGGGACGCCTGCACCAGATACAGCGCGGCAGCCGCCCAGTACAGACCCAGCGCCCACCACGCGAGACCCCAGCCCACCGGGCTCGCCCACCACGCGATCGACGGCACCGCCTTCGCCAGCAGAATCACCGGGAACGCCGCCAGCAGCACAAACGTCCCGGTCTTACCGACGTAGTGCACCGGCGGCGGACCGAACCCGTGCCGGCGCAGCACCAGCAGCGTCACCCCGAGCACCAGCTCACGCAGCAGCAGCGCCCCGGTCAGCCACCACGGCACCACCTCACGCACGGTGAAACCGATCAGCGTCGCCAGGATGTACAGCCGGTCCGCGAACGGATCCAACAACTCCCCGAGCCGGCTCACCGAATTCATCCGGCGCGCCACATAGCCGTCCACCCAGTCGGTGGACCCGCCCACCGCGAGCACGATCACCGCGGCGACGTCGTTCTCGGTGACCAGCAACAGGTAGAGGAAGAGCGGCACACCGAGCAGCCGCACGAAGCTGATCACATTGGGGATCGTCCAGATGCGGTTCGAGGTCTCGATGGACGGCGCAGGCTGCTGCGACATCGCGACTTCCTCTCCCCCTCGGCCCGAACCCCCGCCCGGCCCCGCGCCGGCCCGCCTTGAAGGTGGCGCATTCGGGCCGCTCGCCGAGCAACTATAACCAGCCGCGTTGCTGGCGCTGACGCGCAGTCACACCACCCACACCCTCTATACCATCCTAGGAGGCTAGCTCACTGCCTCCGCGCGGCCTTCCTTCGGGTCATTCACCCTTCCGGCGTACGCGCCACGCCGTCTCCAACCCCCATCCACCCCGTCCCGCCAAGCCACGCGACCCAGGCACAACGCCAGCCCTCCAACGCGCCCGCCGGGCGTAAGCAGTTGCCAGCCTTCGCCCGCTCGCACCCCACGCCCGCATCCGGCATCCGGCACCTGGCACGGGCACCGGCGTCGGTGTCGGCACCGGCCAGCCCCGTACTCGCGCCCCGCGGACGCGGTCCGCGACCCAGCGGGTCCAGCCCGGTACTCACGGCCAGCCGCAATTCCCGGCTGACGCCGAGCGTCGCCTCGCGGCGCTCAAAGCGGCACTCACGATCAGCCACGCCCACGGCTGACGCTCAGCGTCGGCTCCCGGCGTTCGAAGCAGCACTCACGGTCAGCTGCGACCTCGGCTGACGCTCAGCGTCGCCTCGCGGTGCGCGAAGCAGCACTCACGGTCAGCCACGCCTCCTCAGCTGACGCTCAGCGTCGCCTCGCGGCGTTCGAAGCAGCACTCACGGTCAGCCACGCCCCCTCGGCTGACGCTCAGCGTCGCCTCGCGGTGCGCGAAGCAGCATTCGCGGTCAGCTGCGACCTCGGCTGACGGTGAGCGTCGCTTCCCGGCAGCTGAAGCAGCGCCAGCCGTCAGCTGCCGGGATCCAGCTGACGCTGAGCGTCGCTTCGCGACGAGGGAAGCAGTGCTCGCGGTCAGCCGGGGGAACGGCCTGGAGCGCACCTCCGCGGGCTGCCGGGCATGGGTCGCGGTCCGCCGCGATTCTCCTGTGGACGGTGCGGGATCTGGAGAAAAACGGACTCGTCGGGTTTGCGATAGTGGTATACCACACGTTGATTGGCGACGTGTCCAGCGAAAGTTCAAGCTGTAAATCGTGCATGCGACGACTCAATCGATCCGGGATGTGGACGAGGCACGGGACTTCCTGTCGCGACACTTCTACGCGGTCGGTGTGGACGTGCTTGCGCCGGTTCCGGGCTGGAAAGCCACCTTCGCCGTCGCCGGGGATCTGCCGGTGACGCTGGGCGATCTGCGGTTCGGTGTGGACGTTCGGGTCAGCGCCGGCGAGCTGGGCGCCTACCACGTGAACCTCCCGCTCAGCGGCGGCCTGACCTGGCATCAGGGCAGCGGCGAGCCGCGCCGGGCTTCGGTACGCAGCGCGGCCGTGTTCCAGCCGGTAGGCGAAACGATCGTGGACCGCTGGGACGGCGACTGCCGGATGATCGCCGTGAAGCTCGGCCGCCGGGAACTCGAGAACCAGCTCGCCGCGATGCTGGACCGCCCGGTGCGCGGGCCCCTCGACCTCGGCCCGGCCCTCGACGTGACCAACGGAACCGGCGCCGCCTGGGCCCGCCTGGCCCGCATGATCGCCGCCGACGCGAGCACCGAGGACGGCCTGGTCGCGCACCCGCTGGTCGGCTCCCGGCTGCGGGAGAGCCTGGTCACCGGCCTGTTGCTGGCCACCGGCCACCAGTACCGCGATCAGCTCGACCGACAGCGCCCGGTTCTGGCCGCTCCCGGCGCGGTCCGGCGGGTGATCGAGGCGATGCGCGCGCAGCCGGGCCGTCCGTTCACCGTGGCCGATCTGGCCGCCATCGCCGGCGTCGGCATCCGGTCACTGCAGCAGAGTTTCCGCCGGTACGCCGGGATGCCACCGATGGCCTACCTGAGGCAGTTGCGTCTGGGCATGGTTCACGAGGAGTTACGCCAGGCCCCGCCCGGCACGACCGTAACCCAGATCGCCTACCGCTACGGTTTCACGCACGCCGGCCGATTCGCCGCCGCCTACCGCGCCCGCTACGGCGAGCCCCCCACCGACACCCTCCGCCGTTAACCCCGGCCGCCGCACGCCGACTCCCGCCGCGCGATCTTGGCCGCCCAAGGGCCAAGGCGGGGCGGGGCGAAGAAGGCCGGGCGGGCCAGCCCGGGCCAAACAGGCCAACCCCCGGGCCGGACGCGGGCCGAGCGTGGGCGAGGCCGGCGCGGGCCGAGCGTGGGCCAGGCCGGCGCGGGCCGAGCGTGGGCCAGGCCGGCGCGGGCCGAGCGTGGGCCAGGCCGGCGCGGGCCGGGCGTGGGCCAGGCCGGCGCGGGCCGGGCGTGGGCCAGGCCGGGCGCGGGCCGGGCGTGGGCCAACGCGGGCCAGGCCAACGCGGGGCACGGGCCAGGGTCGGCGCGGGCCAGGCGGGGCCACGGCGGGCCGGGACGGGGTCAGCGGCGGCCGCGGCGGGCTCGGACGTAGTCGTCGATCACGTAGCGGCCCAGGTCCTCCGCGTCGGGGCTGAAGACGCGGCCGCCGTTTCGTTTGGCGACTGCGCCGACGAAGCGGCGTAGGCCGGGGTCCTCGCCGAGCATGAAGACGTTGAGGGTGGCGCCGTAGCGGGTCAGCTGGTCGACCTCGCGGACTGTGGCCTGGATGGTCTCGGTCAGCGGGGGCCACCAGAAGATCGCCTCGCCGTCGTCCTCCAGGTGGGCGGTCGGCTCGCCGTCGGTGACCACCAGGACCACCGGCTCGGCGCCGGGGTGCCGTCGCAGGTGGCGGCCGGCCAGCTTGAGGGCGTGCTGCAGGTTGGTGCCCTTCTCGATGGTCGGCTCGATGGCGGCCAGCTCGCCCTGGGAGAGCGTCTGCGCATACTTGCCGAAGCCGACGATCTGCAGCGCGTCCTGCGGGAACTTCGTCGCCACCAGGTGTGACAGGGCCAGGGCGGTCTGTTTCATCGGGCCCCAGCGGCCGTCCGCGTACATCGAGTAGGACAGGTCGACGCAGAGCGCCACGGCGGCTGAGGCGCGGCGTTCAGTTTCTGCTACTTCGAAATCGTCGGGCTCCAGGCGTACCGGGAGGGTGGCGACGTTGCCGGATGCGGCCCGGCGCCGGACTGCGTTGCCGATCGTGCGGACCACATCGAGGGGCTGGTCGTCGCCGAACTCCCAGCGCCGCGACGAACCGATCAGGTCGCCGGCGGCGCCGGCGTCGCGCATGTCGTGTTCGCCGCGTTTGCCGGCGATGTCGTGGAAGATCTGCGACAGGGCGGTCTGGCCCAGCCTGCGCAGTGCTTTCGGGGAGAGGGTGAGGCCGTCGGCGTCGCGTTGCACCCAGCCTTGGCGGCGCAATTCGCGTTCCAGTTCGCGGAGCCGGCGCAGGTCGTCGGCGGCGCCGCGGCCGAGTTGGCGTTCCACCGACTCGACGTCGACGTCGTCGAGGGTGGCGCCGGGGTGGTCCTGGTCGAGCTGTTCGATCAGCTCGTCCAGGTCGGCGATCTCCCCGAGCGCGGCGGCCGCGTCGCCGTATCCAAGGTCGCCGGGGCCGCGTACCCGTTCGCCGCGGCCCCAGTTGAGGCCGGGGCGCAGGGCCCGCAGGTTGTCGGTGAGCTGGGCGAGCCGGCCGCGCAACGGGCCGTCGCCGAGCGCCTGTTCCATCAGGCGTTCCAGCTCTTCGCGCTGCTGCGGGCTGAGTGAGCGCATCAGTCGCTCGGCGGCGGCCGCCTGACGGGCCAGGGAGTCGATCAGCTCGTCGACGTTGCGTGGATTGTCCGGGAAGAACTGGCCGTGCTTGGCCATGAAGTCGCGGAAGGCGTCGTTCGTGTCCTCGCCGCGGGCGTGCCGCGCCAGCAGGTCATTCAGATCCCCCAACATTTCCGAAATGTCGGAGAAGTCGCCTTGCTGGAGCGCCTGTCGCATGCCGGCGAACCGCTGCGAGACCACCTCTTGCCGGAGGCCGTCGAGGATCTGCTGGTAGATGGCCCGGGCCTCGTCGGAGGCCCAGTGGTAATCGGAGAGCTCGGACACCGCCTGCGACACCGAGCGGGGCAGACTGTCCAGAACCGCCTCGTTGAACCGGGCGGCGTCATCGTCCCGAGCGGCCAGCGCATCGCGCTCCGCGGCGAGGGCCTGGTCGAGCATCTGCCGGGCCCGGGTGACCGCACCGTCCAGGTTGCCCCGGCGCAGCGCGTCCCGCCGCAGCCGCCGAGCTCGCTCGCGCAGCGCATCGAGCCCGCGGCCGTCGCGCGGGCCACGCCGGATCAGGTCACGCAGCGCGTCCCGCAGGCTCTCGCCGGCGAGGACCCGCTCCCCCATTTCGTCGACAGCGCCGCGCACGTCGTAGGGCGGCGCGAGCGGATCCGGCCCGTCGCGCCACGCCCCGTAACGGAACCGGCCGCCGCTCATGGCCGCACTCCGCCGCCGGCAAGCGAACGCCGGAACGAGGCCCGGGACGACGGGGGCGAGACGTGGGAAGGAGGAAGTGCGGGCTGGGGAGAGAGAAGCCCGGGCTGAAGAGGGACGAGGGAGGGCCGCCCAGGGAGAAGCGACGGCCGCCCAGGGAGATGCGAGAGCCGTGCGGGGAGAAGCGAACGCTGGCCAGAAAGCAGGGAGAAGGAACGCATGGCTCAGCTCCCGTAGATCGTGCGGCCGTCGTCGGTCAGCTCCTTGGCCAGCCGGCGGGTCAGGTGGAGGCCTTCCAGGGCGAACTCGATCCCCGAAGCCGCCTGCCCCGGGCTCGGCGCGTCGCCCAGGCCGAGCCGGTCCAGCACCTTGGCCAGGCCCGGCACGGTGCCGATCTGGGCGAGCAACTCCTCCGCGCTGACCAGGTCGCCGGTCTCGATGATCGCGCCTTCGGCGACCAGGTCGGTGAAGCCGGACAGGTCGAGCCCGGCCAGCCGCGCCCGGAACGTCTCGGCCGTCGCCACCTTGAGCAGGTGGGCCAGGACCTCGACCTCGCGGCCCTCCTCGCCGCTCTCGAACTCCACCTTGCCGCGCAGCGTCGAGGTGACCGAGACCGTGTCGCAGATCCGGGCCACCGCCTCCCGCTCGCCGCGCAGCCCGGCCCGGCGCAGCGCGGACGCGGCGACCGTCTCGGCGGCCGCGATGGCGAACCGGGCCGAGACGCCGGAGCGCGCGTCCACCGACGGCGACTCGCGCACTGCCCGGGTGTAGCGCGCGAGGACCTCGATCAGGTGCTCGGGCAGCGACGCGACCAGCCCCGCCTCCTGCCGGATCAGCGCGGACTCGAGCTCCAGGTCGACCGGATAATGCGTCCGGATCTCAGCGCCGAACCGGTCCTTGAGCGGGGTGATGATGCGGCCGCGGTTGGTGTAGTCCTCCGGGTTGGCGGAGGCCACCAGCAGCAGGTCGAGCGGCAGGCGCAGCTGGTAGCCGCGGACCTGGATGTCGCGCTCCTCCAGCACGTTGAGCAGCGAGACCTGGATGCGCTCGGCCAGGTCGGGCAGCTCGTTGACCGCGAAGATGCCCCGGTTCGTCCGGGGCACCAGACCGAAGTGGATCGTCTCCGGATCACCGAGAGACCGCCCCTCGGCCACCTTGATCGGGTCGACGTCGCCGATCAGGTCACCGACGCTGGTGTCGGGGGTGGCCAGTTTCTCGCCGTAGCGCTCGGAGCGGTGCAGCCACGAGATCGGCAGCAGGTCGCCGCTCTCCGCGGTCAGCCGCCGGGTCGCCGGTGTCAACGGATGGTACGGATGCTCGCGCAGCTCGGACCCGGTGATGTACGGGGTCCACTCGTCGAGCAGACCGCCCAGCGCCCGGATCAGCCGGGTCTTGCCCTGGCCCCGCTCGCCGAGCAGCACCATGTCGTGCCCGGCCAGCAGAGCCCGCTCCACCTCGGGGAGCACGGTGTCCTCGTACCCCACGATGCCGGGGAAGCGCGGCTCGCCGGTGCGCAGCTTGCGGAGCAGATTGTCGCGCAGCTCCTCTTTCACCGTGCGGAACTCGTGCCCGGTGGCACGCAGCTCGCCCAGGGTGCGCGGCAGGTCGGCAGGTGGAATGGGTGTGATCGCCTCTGTCACCGCAAGAACGCTACTCCGGGGATATGACAAACCGCGATTGTGCGGGCCGCCACATCCAGGCCCGCCGGATTGGCTCTCGCTCCGGCTGCGTGCCGCGCGGCACGCTCTGCTCATGACAGAGATTCAGCGGTACGCGGCCTTCAGCACCGATCCGGCGGGCGGCAACCCGGCCGGCGTCGTCCTGGACGCATCCGGCCTCGACGACGCGGAGATGCTCGCGATCGCGGCCGGCCTCGGCTATTCGGAGACCGCCTTCGTGACCGGCCGTCCCGGCGGCGACGGCTACCGGGTGCGCTACTTCAGCCCGCTCGCCGAGGTGCCGTTCTGCGGCCACGCCACGGTGGCCACCGCGGCCGCACTCGGTCCGGGTGAGCACCGGTTCGAGACGAACGCCGGTACCGTGCCCGTCGTCGTGGATGAGTCCGGGGTGGCGACGCTGACCAGCGTGGACCCGCACGTGTCGGACCTCCCCGCCGACGATCTGGCGGCCCTGCTCGCGACGCTGCGCTGGTCCGCCGGCGATCTCGACCCGGCTCTGCCGCCGAAGGTCGCGTACGCCGGCGCGTACCACCCGGTCCTGGCCGTGACCAGCCGCCGGCGCCTGGCCCGCCTGGACTACGACGTGCCGGCGCTCAAAGCGCTGATGACCGAGCGTGGCTGGACCACCGTGCAGCTGATGTTCCGGGCCGGTCCGGCCGAGTTCGACGTGCGCAACCCGTTCCCGGTCGGCGGCGTCTACGAGGACCCGGCCACCGGCGCTGCCGCCGCGGCGTTCGGCGGCTACCTGCGGGCGCTGGGCCTGGTCGAGCCGGACGCCACAGTGCTGCTGCGGCAGGGCGACGACCTGGGCCGCCCGAGCCGGATCACCGTGCGGCTGGTCCCGGGCGAGGCCGGTGTCCGCGTCAGCGGAGCAGCCGTGGCGATCCCGGGACAGCCCGCACCCGGCAAGGAAAACGCGGCTGTCGCGATCCCGGAATAGCGCGCGCCGGGCGTGACTTGGCAACGAGCATGACGACAACGGAGTTCGATCCGCGCTCGCTGCTGGCCGAGAGCAAGCTCAGTGTCCTCGCGACGATCAAGGCGGACGGGCGTCCGCAGCTCTCCCCGGTCACCCACTACTACGACCGGGAGCGGGAGCTGATCTACGTCTCCGTGGTCGAGGGCCGGGCCAAGACCGTCAACCTGCGCCGCGACCCCCGCGCCACCCTGGAGGTGACCAGCAAGGACGGCTGGTCCTGGGCGACCGTCGAGGGCATCGCCACGCTCACCGGCCCGGCGGCCGACCCGAACGGCCCCGAGGTGGACGCGCTGGTCGACTACTACCGGCGGGCCGCCGGCGAGCACCCGGACTGGGACGAGTACCGGTCGGTGATGGTGTCCGACCGCCGCGTGCTGCTCACCATCAGCGTCGACCACGTCTACGGGGCCCGGCTGGGCTGATCCCCGGCCGCTTAGGATTGCGGCTGATGAGCGCCACGATGATCGCCCGGGAACTCGCCGCGGGGCACGGCGACCGCACCCTCTTCTCGGGACTCGACCTGGTGGTCGCGCCCGGTGACGTGATCGGCCTGGTCGGGGTCAACGGAGCAGGCAAGACGACGCTTCTGCGTACCCTCGCGGCGTTGATCCCGGTGGAGAGCGGAAGTGTCTCGCTGAGCCCGCCCACCGCCAACGTCGGCTATCTGCCGCAGGAGCGGGAGCGCCGCGCCGGCGAATCGGTGCGGGACTTCCTGGCCCGGCGGACCGGCGTGGGCGCCGCGCAGGCGGCGATGGATGCCGCCGCCGAGGACCTGGCGGAAGGCACGGCAGGAGCCGATGATCGGTACGCGGCCGCGCTCGAACGCTGGCTCGACCTCGGCGGCGCCGACCTGGAGGAACGCGCCGAGCAGACCGCCGGGGAGCTGGGCCTGACCGGCATCCTGGACCTGCCGATGACCGCGCTCTCCGGCGGCCAGGCGGCCCGGGCCGGCATGGCGTCGCTGCTGCTCAGCCGCTACGACCTGTACCTTCTCGACGAGCCGACCAACGACCTGGACCTGGACGGGCTGGCCCGCCTGGAGGCCTTCATGACCGGGCTGCGGGCCGGTGCCGTGCTGGTCAGCCACGACCGCGAGTTCCTCACCCGCACCGTCACGAAGGTCCTGGAACTCGACCTCGCCCAGCATCAGGTGAACCTGTACGGCGGCGGCTACGCCAGCTACCTGGAGGAGCGGGCCCGGGCTCGGGCGCACGCGCGGGAACAGTTCGACGAATACGCGGAGAAGAAGGAAGACCTCCTCGAGCGCGCCCGGATGCAGCGGGCCTGGATGGAGAAGGGCGTGCGCAACGCCCGGCGCAAGGCCACCGACAACGACAAGATCGTCAAGGCGCACCGCGGCGAGACCAGCGAGAAGCAGGCCGCGAAGGCCCGGCAGACCGAGCGGCTGATCGAGCGGCTCGAGGTGGTCGAGGAGCCGCGCAAGGAGTGGGAACTGCGGATGGAGATCGCCGCCGCGCCCCGTGCCGGTGCGGTGGTGGCCACGCTGCGCGACGCGGTGGTACGCCGCGGCGACTTCGCCCTCGGCCCGGTGACACTGCAGATCGACTGGGCCGACCGGGTGGCCATCACCGGCGCGAACGGCGCCGGCAAGTCCACCCTGCTCGCCGCCCTGCTCGGCCGGGTCCCGCTGGACGAGGGCGACCGGCATCTCGGTCCGGGTGTGGTGGTCGGCGAGGTCGACCAGGCGCGCGGCCTGTTCCTCGGTGACGAGCCGCTGGTCCGGGCGTTCGGCGCGGCCGTACCCTCCTTCGCCGACGCCGACGTGCGCACCCTGCTCGCCAAGTTCGGCCTGAAGGCGGCCCACGTGATGCGCCCCGCCGAGTCGCTCTCCCCCGGCGAACGCACCCGTGCCGCCCTGGCCCTGCTGCAGGCGCGCGGCGTGAACCTGCTGGTCCTGGACGAGCCGACGAACCACCTCGACCTACCGGCGATCGAGCAGCTGGAGTCCGCGCTGTCCAGTTACACCGGCACGTTGCTGCTGGTCACCCACGACCGCCGGATGCTGGAGGCGGTGGCCACCGACCGGCACCTGGAGGTCGCCGACGGCAAGGTCAGCGGCTGAGCCCGAACCGCTGCCGGTAGGCGCGCGGCGAGGAGCCGGTGACCCGCTTGAAGGCGTTGCTCAGCGCGCTCTCCGAGGCGTAGCCGACGGTCCGGGCGATGCTCGCCATCGTGCCGTCGCCGCGGCGCAGGCGGTCGGCGGCCAGCTCGATGCGCCAGTCGGTGAGGTAGTCGAGCGGGCCGCGCCCGACCGACTGGCGGAACCGGGCGGCCAGTGTGGACCGCGAGACCGCGGCGACGCGGGCCAGGTCGGCGACCGTCCACGGGTCTGCGGGCCGGGCGTGCATGGCCCGCAACGCCGGTGCGACCACCGGGTCGGTCAGCCCGGCCAGCCAGCCCTGCGCCGTGTCGCCCGCTGACAGGTGCAGGCGCAGCATGTGGATCAGCATGACGACGGCGAGGTGCTCGGTGACCAGGCCGGCGGCCATCGGCCGGTCCCGCAGCTCGCTGTCGATCTGTTCGAGGGCCCAGCGCAGGGTGGCCGCGGCCGGTGAGTCGCCGGGCACCCGCAGCACCGGTGGCAGCGCGTCGAGCAGCAGCTCCCGGGCCCGCTCGCCGAAGTCGAACCGGCCGCCGAGACAGAAGAAGTCCGCGCCGTCGCCGGTGCGGGCCACGCCGTCCACGGCGGCGGCGAAGACCGGCGCGGCCGGCGCCGGGGTCAGGCCCGGACTGCTGGCCAAGGTGAACCGTCGTGGCTGCACGAGCAGGAAGCAGTCGCCGGCGGAGAGCTCGATCGGCTCGGGCACACCGTCGACGGTCAGCACGCACTGCCCGCGGCGGATCGCGTTGAACTTGACCGCGGGCGGCGGGTCGAAGTCGAGGGCCCACTCCCCGCCCGCCTCGAGGCTGACGGAGAGCCGGCTGGTGGTGCCGACGAGCGCGGCCGCCGCATCATCGTCACCGGCGGCGGGTCCGGGCTCGGCGCCGCGATCGTGGACGCTCTGGCCGGCGCGGGCGCCGAGGTCACCGCGCTCACCCGCCGGCAGATCGACCTCGCCGATCCCGCCTCGGTGCGGGCCTTCACCGACAGCTGGACCGGGCCGGTGCACACCGTGGTCGCCAACGCCGGGATCATGGCGCTGCCCACCCGGCAGCTCGCCGCCAACGGCTGGGAACTGCAGCTCGCGACCAACCTGCTCGGCCACTTCGCCCTGATCACCGGCCTGCACGAGCACCTGCGGGCCGCCGGGGACGCCCGGGTCGTGACGGTCAGCTCCGGCGCGCAGCTGATGGCCGGCGTCGACTTCGACGACCCGCACTTCGAGCGGCGGGCCTACGACCCGTGGATCGCCTACGCGCAGTCGAAGACCGCGGACGTGCTGCTCGCGGTCGCACTCGCCGAGCGCTGGGCCGCCGACCGGATCACCGCGAACGCGCTCGCGCCGGGCCGCATCCACACCGCCCTGCAGCGCCACCTGCCCCGGGAGTCCATGCAGGCCATGGGCGCCATGGACAACGCGGGCAACCTGCTGCACCCGGACAACTTCAAGACCCCGGAGCAGGGCGCCACCGCGTCGGTGATGCTGGCCGCCTCGCCGCTGCTGCACGGGGTGACCGGCCGCTACTTCGACGAGGACAACCAGGAGGCGCCGGTAGTGCCGGGCGGCACCGGCGCGATGAGCGGCGTCGCCGAGTGGTCGGTGGACCCGGAGGCGGCGGACCGGCTGTGGGCGATGGCCGAGGCCGCGCTAGCGGTTTGACGGTTTGACGCGGGCCGCCCAAGCGGCCGCTTCGGCGGCCGGGAGTTCGCCGTGGACGGTCAGCTCGGGTTTCATCAGCGGGTAGACGCGGCCGGCGTTCCAGCTGCGGGCGTACGGCGCCGGGTCGATGACGATCACGCGTACGCCGTCGAGCGCCGGGATGTCGGCCGGGCGCCCCTCGTTCCAGATCCACTCGCCGGCGTGGTCCACCAGGTTGAAGTTGCCCCGGATGCCGCCGTCCGGCTGCGGTTCGCCGTCGGTGGCGGCGGCGAGCTCGACGGCGCTGGGCGGCTCGCCGGGCAGTCCCGCGGTACCGCCGATCAGCGCGCCGGCGAGCAGCGTGTGCAGCTGGAAGTTGTCGCCGATGCCGCTGATCGTGACCCGGAAGGCCCGGCCGGTCGCGCGGTGCAGCACGATCAGCGGCTCGTCGTCGAGAACCCGCAGCAGCCCGTGCAGCCAGGCGGCCGGGCCGACGTGCTCCTCCGCCGCCTCGACGGCCGCGACCAGGCGGTCCCGGTCGGGCAGGCCGGCGAGCACGGCCCGGACGTCCTTGCGCTGCGACAGGAAGAGCACGGGCTGGGCCCAGTCCTCGGCGGTGAACCAGGCCTCCACCAGCGCCGGGTCGCCGGTGAAGCGTTCCAGCACCTGCGGGATGACCGCGCCGAACGAGGCGGACGGGACGTCGCCGTGCGCCGATCGGTACGCCTGCTCGAAGCTGACCGCCTGCTCCAGCACGACGGTGGCCCGCAACGCCAGGACCGGCGCCACCACCGTGGCGTCGGTCCCGTAGTCGCCCATGCTGCCGGCCAGCCGGGCCACGTCGCCGCCGATCCCGGTGCCGATCGTCTGCAGCACCGGCACCAGCTTCACCAGCGCGTCCTGGACCTGCTCGGGCCGGGCCTTCAGGACGGCCTTCGGCAGCTTCTCCAGCGCGTCGGCGAACTTGCGCTCGTCCCGCTGGTCGAGGGCGGCGCTGATCTGATCGACGAGCCTGCCCGGGTCACGACGAAACATGGCCGGCATCGTATCGATGATCACCGCACGGCGTGCGCTCAGGAGGCGGCGGTGGTGAACGGGCTGCTCGGCGGGCCCTCGTTGCCGGTGCGGTCCAGGCCGGTCAGGCAGTACGTGGCCGGGCCGGACGGTGGCTTGCGGTCGACGACCGGGGCGCCCGCACGCCCGGTGGCGACCAGGGCCGCCTCCGTGTCACCCGTACGGTAAAGGGCCCAGCTGGTGGCCTGCCCACCCGGCGCCGTCTCGAAAGTCAGCGTCCCGTCCTTGCCGCGGTTCGCGCCGGTGATCCTCGGCGCGGCCGGCGGCGCCGCCGGCAGCTGCTGCATCTGCGGCGGCAGGGCCGGGCCCGCGTAGTGCCTGCTGCGGTAGATGTCCACCGCGCCGAGCCGGTTCGCGCGGATCTGCTTGGCGCTGTAGTGGACCTGGCCCTGCACCCCGAACTTGTCGTTGAGCTGCATCTGCTTGTCGAGCTGGGCGGGGTCGCTCCAGTCGCCCTTCTCCCCGATCCGGTAGTCGGCCATCCCGATGTAGAGCTGCACCTTGCTGCCCTTGACCGTTTCCGCCCACCAGGGCAGCGTCTTGGCGTAGTCCGCCTTGTCGAAGCCGATGGTCCAGTACAGCTGCGGGACGATGTAGTCGAGCCAGCCCTCGCGCACCCACTTGCGGGTGTCGGCGTAGATCGCGCTGTAACTCTCCAGGCCCTTGGTGTCCGAGCCCTCGCCCTGGTTGCGCCAGATCCCGAACGGACTGATCCCGAACTTCACCCACGGCTTGATCGCCCGGATCCGCTGCTGCATCTCGCGGACCAGGGTGTTCACGTTCTCCCGGCGCCAGTCGGCCCGGGTCAGTCCGCCACCGTGTTTCGCGAACGAGGCGTCATCGGGGAAGTCCTGATCTTTTTCGGGGTACGGGTAGAAGAAGTCGTCGAAGTGGACGCCGTCGACGTCGTACTTCTGCACCGCCTCCAGCATCGAGTCCTCGACGAACTTGCGGGCCTCGGGCACCCCGGGGTCGAAGTAGAGCCGGCCGGTCCTGCCCTGCGGATAGGCGATCCGCCACTCCGGATGGGCGAGCAAGGGATGGTTCGGCGCCAGCTTGGCCAGGTCGGTGCCGGCGCCGCTGGGCGCGGGCTGGGTCCCCCGGTACGGGTTGAACCACGCATGGAACTCGATGTTGCGTTTGTGGGCCTCGTCGATCATGAACGCCATCGGGTCCCAGCCCGGATCGGTGCCGTCGAGTTTCCCGGTCAGCCAGTTCGACCAGGGCGCGTACTTCGACGGCCAGAACGCGTCCCCGCTCGGCCGGACGTGCACGAAGATCGCGTTGTGGTTGTGGGCGACGGCCAGGTCGAGCCACCTGAGGTACTCGGCCTTCACCTGCGCCTCGGGCAGCCCCGGCTTGCTGGGGAAATCGATGTTGTACACCGTGGTCAGCCACATGCCGCGCAGCTCCCGGACGGCCCGCACCGGCTGGGTCCCGCATTTGCCGGCGGAGGCCGGCGCCGGCGCCTCCACCGCCGGCACGTCGTTGTTGCGCAGCGCCTCGGGCTGGTAGAACGCGGCCCGGATCAGGCCGAGGCCGAGCACCGCGACAACGAAGAGCACAACCGCGACAAGCAGAGCTATCTGTACGGGGGGCTTGCGGAGCAAAGTCACAGCACCGACCGGTAGACCTCGAGAGTGTCCTCGGCGATGCGCGACCAGCTGAAGTGCTCCACGGCGCGGCGGCGGCCGGCCCGGCCCATCGTCTCGGCGAGCTGCGGGTCACGCAGCACCCGCGACAGCGTGGCGGCCAGATCAGCGACGAACCTCTCCGGATGCACGGGCGTGCCGGTGCCGTCCTCGACCTGCTCGATCGGGACCAGCAGGCCGGTCTCGCCATCCGCGACCACCTCGGGGATGCCGCCGGTCGCGGTGGCGACCACCGCGGTCTCGCAGGCCATCGCCTCCAGGTTCACGATGCCCATCGGCTCGTACACCGACGGGCAGACGAACACCGTGGCGTGCGTGAGGACCTGGATGACCTCCTGCTTGGGCAGCATCTCCTGCACCCAGATCACGCCCTGCGGGTCGCGGACCTCGCGCAGCTCGCGGGCCAGGCCCTCCACCTCGGCGGCGATCTCCGGGGTGTCCGGCGCGCCGGCGAGCAGGATGATCTGCGCCTCGGCGGGCAGGTCACGGCAGGCCCGCATCAGGTACGGCAGGCCCTTCTGCCGGGTGATCCGGCCGACGAACACCACGCTCGGGCGGTTGCGGTCGACGCCGAGCCGGTCGACCACGTCGGTCCCGCGGTCCGGGGAGTAGAGCTCGGTGTCGATGCCGTTGTAGACCACGTGGATCTTGTCAGGATTCACCGCCGGGTACGCCTTGAGCACGTCCCGCCGCATCCCACCGGAGACCGCGACGATCGCGTCGGCGTTCTCGATCGCGGTCCGCTCGCAGTAGGACGACAGCGCGTACCCACCGCCGAGCTGCTCGGCCTTCCACGGGCGCAGCGGCTCCAGGCTGTGCGTGGTCATCACGTGCGGGACGCCGTGCAGCAGCTTGGCGGTGTGCCCGGCGAAGTTCGCGTACCAGGTGTGGCTGTGCACCACGTCGGCGCCGGCGCACCCGGCCGCCATCGCCAGGTTCACCCCCATGGTGCGCAGCGCCGCGTTCGTCCCGGCCAGCTCGGCCGGTTCCGGGTACGCCGTGACGCCCGGCTCGTCGCGCTCGGCCCCGAAGCAGTGCACCCGCACCTCGGCGAGCCGGCGCAGGTCGCGGGTCAGGTACTCCAGGTGGACTCCGGCGCCGCCGTACACCTCCGGCGGGTACTCGCGGGTGATCAGGTCGGCGCGCAGTGCATGAGAGTCGGCCACGCCCGCAGGATAGTCGGGTTCGGCGCGCGCCGTTCAAGTCGTGCGCCGACCGGACGATAAGCGTGGGTGTGAATCGGCTCGGGAATCGTGGGTGGCTGGCGTACCTGCTGGCCGGCGCCGCGATCACCGGAACCACCCTGTTCAGCCAGCGCTGGACGGTCGCCGGGGCGACGGCGCTGCAGGTCTCCGCGGTGCTCGCGGTGCTCTACGGGCTGCTTCGCCACCGTCCGGCCCGGCCGGTGTTCTGGTGGCTCACCGCGGCCGGGCTCGGCTTCTACGCCGCCGCCCAGGCCTGGTGGCGGATCGGGTTCGGCGGAACGCGGCCCGACATCCCCACCGAGAGCTACGACGACCTGCTGTTCTTCCTGGCCTTCGGCTGTTCGGCCGCGGCCCTGCTGGTGCTCGCCGGCCGCTACGTCCCGCCCGTGCAACGCCGCGCCGACGGCCTCGACGGGCTGATCGTCTTCGTCGGGATGGCCGGTGTCACCTGGACGGTCGCGGCCGAGCCGTTCCTGGTCGGGCACGACGGCAACGCCTCCGCGGTGCTGCTGTTCGGCACCTACGAGATCCTCGACCTGATCCGCATCTCGCTGGCCGGGATGGTGGTGCTGTCCGCGGGCCGGCGCAGCACCGCGGAGCGCCTGATGCTCGGCGGCACGCTCACCCAGATCGTCGGGGACGTGGTGTTCACCACCGCCCAGGCGGGCCGCAACGTCTACGGCTGGGACCCGGCTCTGCTGACCGGGCTGCGGATCACCGAGCTGCAGGACCTGCTCTGGGTGTTCGGCTCGGTCCTGATCGGCGCGGCGGCGCTGCACCCGGCGATGGCGCGGCCCGCGGTTGCGCGCAGCACCGACGGGCGGATGTCGCGGCTGCGGCTCGTCGTGTTCGTCCTGCTCGCCGTCGCCTGCCCGCTGCTGTCCGGCGGATTCCGGCCGGGGTCCACCACGACCTTCGTGCCGGTGTTGCTCTCCGCCGTGCTCTCCCTGCTGCTGGTGGTCCGGATGGGGGTGCTCGGCGGGCTCGTCCAGCGGCGTGCCGAGGCGCTCGACGCCGCCCTGCGGCAGCAGGACGAACTGCGCGCGGAGCTCGAGCACCGGGCCACGCACGACTCCCTGACCGGCCTGGCCAACCGGGCCGCGCTGACCACCGCGATCGAGGCCGCGACCGCCCGCCCACCCGGCGCCCGCGGCTGGCTCGTGCTGCTCGACCTGGACGGGTTCAAGCAGGTCAACGACAACCTGGGCCATCCGGTCGGTGACGAGTTGCTGGTGGCCCTCGGCGACGACTTCCGGGCCGTGGCGCCGGACGGGCTGGTGGCCCGGCTGGGCGGCGACGAGTTCGCGGTGGTGCTGGGCCCGGCCACGGCCGAGACGGTGGAGGAACGGGCCGCGGCGTTGTTGCGGGTCGCCTCGCTGGCCCGCCGGGTGGCCGGGCATCCGGTGCAGGTCTCCGCCAGCCTCGGGCTGCTCGACCTGGATCAGGCCGGTACGGTCGCGCGGGCGCTGCACGATGTCGACATGGCGCTGTACGCCGCGAAGGGCGCGGGCCGGGCCTGCTACCGCTTCGCCGCCGCGCCGGCCGCCAACTGACCGGATCCCGGCCGCATCGGCGCTCGTCGACGTCCCGGAGCGCCGCGGCGCTCCGCCGTCGTGGCGGTAGCGGGACCGGTAAGACCGAAGCAGCACGAGCAAGATATTTCGAAGCGCCCTTTCGGGTGGCGAACGGGCGGCCGGAACATTAGCGTCCTTCCCATGGCTGTCAAGGTGCTTGCGATTGTTCTGGCTGGTGGAGAAGGCAAGCGCCTGATGCCCCTGACGGCGGACCGGGCCAAGCCCGGCGTGCCGTTCGGCGGCATCTATCGCATGATCGATTTCGTGCTGTCCAACCTCGCGAACGCGGGGTATCTCAAGATCGTCGTCCTGACGCAGTACAAGTCGCACTCCCTCGACCGGCACATCTCCAAGACATGGCGGATGTCGACGCTGCTCGGCAACTACGTCACGCCGGTGCCGGCCCAGCAGCGGCTCGGCCCACGCTGGTTCGCCGGCTCGGCCGACGCGATCTACCAGAGCCTCAACCTGATCAACGACGAGGCTCCGGACTATGTGATCGTCTTCGGCGCCGACCACATCTACCGGATGGACCCGAAGCAGATGGTCAACGACCACATTGCCTCGGGCGCCGCGGTCACCGTCGCCGGCATCCGCCAGCCGCTGTCGCTGGCCGACCAGTTCGGCGTGATCGAGGTCGGGCCGGACGGTAAGAAGATCCAGGCCTTCCGGGAGAAGCCGCGCGACGCGAAAGGGCTGGCCGACTCCCCCGACGAGGTCTACGCCTCGATGGGCAACTACGTGTTCACCACCCGGGCGCTGTGCGAGGCGGTCTCCACCGACGCGCAGAACCCGGACAGCAAACACGACATGGGCGGCAACATCATCCCGATGCTGGTCGAGCGCGGCGAGGCCAACGTCTACGACTTCCGTGACAACGACGTGCCCGGCAGCACCGAGCGCGACCGGGGTTACTGGCGGGACGTGGGAACGCTGGACTCGTTCTACGAGGCCCACCAGGACCTGATCGCCACCCTGCCGATCTTCAACCTCTACAACCACGACTGGCCCATCTTCACCAACTACGGCTCCTGGCCGCCGGCCAAGTTCGTGCACGGGTACGACGACCGCCAGGGCCGCGCCATCGACTCGATGATCTCCCCCGGCGTGGTCGTCTCCGGCGCCCTGGTGGAACGCTCGATCATCTCGCCGAACGTGCGGGTCAACTCGTGGGCGCACGTCGACGGCGCGGTGATCATGGAGGGCGTCTCGGTGGGCCGGCGGGCGGTGATCCGCAACGCGATCATCGACAAGAACGTGGTCATCCCGGAGGGCGCGCAGATCGGCGTCGACCTGGAGCGCGACCGCAAGCTCTACACGGTCAGCGACAACGGCGTGGTGGTGATCGGCAAGGGGCAGCGGGTCGAGCTCTGAGCCCGGCCGTCACCCGGTGGACGCATTGACGGGTTCCGTTCGGCCTTTCTAGGCTGAGGAAACGGCCCGCCACCTGCGCGAACGGGGATCGTCATGGGGTCCTGGGCGCCTCCCTATCCGGACGATCCGACGACCGCCACCCGGCATCTGTGCGCCGGCGCCTACCTGGATGAGCGCTTCCGCGACACCGCCCTGCGCGAGGTCTACCACCGGCCCGCGCGGGCGGTCGCCCTGTCGTACGGCTACTCGCTCACCCCGGTGCTGGCGCACTGCCTGCGCGCCCGCAGCGCCGCCCTGCTCCGCGACACCCTGATCATCACCGTCCTGCTGATCGCGCTCTGCGCCACTCCCCTAGACGCGCCCGCGGCCACCGCGGCGATGACGCTGGTCGCGCTGCTGGTCTGCTCGCTCGCCTGGTCGCTGTGGCGGCAGGCGCAGCTGGACCGGTTCCGGCCCGGCCGCACCCCGGCCGCACCCACCGACGACCAGCGGCTGCGCGACATCGACCTGCAGCAGTACGGCAACACCGTCGTGCACTCCGGCCACCGCCAGTTCCTCGGTGCCGGACCGGTCGTCGGCACCTGGAACCTCACCGAGCCGCTCGGGCCGGGCCCGGTGCCGTTCGACGCCGCCGAGGTCGTCGCCCACCTGCAGTGGCATCTCGGCGCCCTGGTCGGCGGGCCGGGCACCGTCCCCGAGGAGACGATCGCCGGCCTGACCGTCACCGACCGGGTGCACCTGGCCGGCACCGAGGTCGGCCGGCTCGACCCGGTCACCCCGCCCGGACTGGTCGCCGAGATCATCCGCCGGCCGACCGCGGCGGCCCGGCACTACCTGGCCTGTCAGATCCCGTCCCGGGGTGGCGAGGTGGTGACGACGGTGCACGTCCACGTCGCGGTGCAGGGCGGGGTGCTCTACCTGGAGGTCACCACCACGGCACTGATGCCCTGCCCGGACGCCTACCACGTCGTCGACCTGCCGGACGCGTCCGGTCCGCGGGCCTGGCTGCGGGCCGTCGGCGACGGGGTGGCCACGCTTCCGGTCCGGGTAGTGCGGGCGCCGTTGCGGCTGGTGCGGGCGCTCGGTGACGCCGTCCCGGACCGGCACGCCTTCATCCGCCGGCCCCACCGCGGCCCCTCCGACCTCGGCCGGATCCTGCGGGTCGGGCTGGATCACGGCGCCCGGGTGGCGGTCCGGGAGCTGGCCGGCGGGTCCAGCGACCACACGCGGTACCCGGACATCGCCAAACACCGGGGACTGATCGAACGGCAGGTGCTCGACGCGGTACGCAGCCTGCTCGAAGCGCATGCCCCGGCGGCGGCCCTGGGGCCGCGACCGGGCAGCCGGCCGCCCCGGGTGAGCGGGGACGGCCACGTTTCCGGCGGGACGGCGTAGCGCGTACCCGGTCAGTCTCTTCCGCGAAGCGTCTGCGAGGGTGACATGCCGAATCGGTCCCGGTAGGCGCCCGCGAAGCGGCCCAGATGGGTGAAGCCCCAGCGATAGGCGACCTCGCTGACGCTGACCAGGCCGGGATCGCCGCGCGACAGCTCCGAGTGCACGCCGTCGAGCCGCAGGCGGCGCAGGTAGGTCAGCGGCGGCATGCCGACGTGCTGGCGGAACGACTCCTGCAGGACGCGGACGCCGACGCCGGCCACGTCGGCGAGATCACCGACGGTGTACGGCCGCCACGGCTCGGCGTGCATGACGTCGAGGGCGCGTTTCACCGTGCGCGGCCGATGCGGGCCCTGCAGGCCGGCGGGTTCCTCGCCGTACGGATGCTCGACGGTCAGAGCCAGCCCGCTGACCACCATGTCGCGCCAGCGGGCGGCCATCCGCGGCTGACTCGCCAGGCCGTCGGCGCCGCGGAGCTCGGTCAGCAGCAGCCGGACCATCGACACCCACGTGCGGCCCGGGCCGTCGACCAGGTCGAAGGTGGCGCCGAGCGGAAGCGGGGAGACGACACGCTGGTCGAGGGCGGCATCGAGCTCGCGCTCCAGGGCGGCGCGCTCGACCTTGACGCTGAGCAGCCGGCAGCTGCCGGGCCAGTCGAGCTCGATGTCGCCGGTGGGCCGGTACACCACCGCGCGGGTCGGGTCGGCGTCGACCACCGCGCCACGGTGCCGGGAGCGCAGCATGCCGGTGAGCGGGACCAGTACGTGGTACGACGTCTCGAGCGCCCCGATGCTGACCCGGATGTCGGTGCCGTAGCCCACCTCACCGAGCGTGATCGGCCCGAGCAGCACCACGTCCGCGGTGAAATGGAAGGTGCGCGGGTCACCGACCGGCTCGATACGCAGTGGACCGTAGTAGAGCTTGCGGCAGAACGCCCGTGCCTCCTCCATGTCGGTCGTGCGCAATCCGATGTGGACCGGGATGTCGGCACCCGGCGCCGCCGGAGCGCTGAGCCGGCTGCCTGCCATGCGAATCAGATTAGTCCCGCGAGGTGATCCGGGCAGACCCCGAACGGGTGCCGTAATTCCATCGAGGACCTTGACTGGCTGCACCATCCCGCCCATCGCCACCCCGTGGACCGCCCGGGTCGGGCCGGACAACGCGCTGCCGGAATACCCGCGGCCCCAGCTCACCCGGGACAGATGGCAGAACCTCAACGGCGTCTGGCAGTTCGCACGGGCCACCGCCGGCCAGGCTGTCCCGGCCGGACAGAGCCTGGCCGAGCGTGTCCTGGTGCCCTATCCGATCGAGTCCGCGCTCTCCGGCATCCAGCGCCGCGAGGACCGGATGTTCGAGGTCGACGTCACCGACGCGCTCAGCGGCACCGGCGAGCGGAAGCTGATCCTCTGGGCCGAGGACCTCACCGACGCCACCGGCCAGCCGATCGGCAAGCAGCGCCGCACCGGCGACCGTGGCATCTTCTACCAGGGCAGCTCCGGCATCTGGCGGACCGTCTGGATGGAACCGGTGCCGGCGTCCAGCATCACCGGCCTGCAGATGACGCCCGACCTCGAGGCCGGCGTCCTCAGGCTCACGGTCGACGTCGAGGGACGCGAGGATCTGCAGGTCCGGGCCACCGCCCGCGGCTCCGGCACGGTCGCCGGCAAGATCCAGGGCGCTTCCGGTACGGAACTCGCGCTCCCGGTCCCCCGGGCCGAGCTCTGGTCGCCGGACTCGCCGTACCTCTACAACCTGGACGTGCAGCTGCTCGACGGCCGGACCGTCGTCGACCGGGTCGGCTCCTACTTCGGGATGCGCTCGATCGGCACGAAACCCGGCGAGGACGGCAAGCTGCGGCTCGCCCTGAACGGCGAGATCCTCTTTCACATGGCGATGAGCTTCGCCGGGGTGTGGGCGCTCGGGCCGGCCAAGCCGGAGGTGGGCCGCTGGTACCACCTGGTCGGCGTCCGCGACACGGTCAACGGTGAGCTGCGGCTCTACATCGACGGCGAGCAGGCCGGCCGGGCCGACGCCTGCCTGCCCCAGGGAGCGCCGACCGGCAACACGGTCATCGGGCGCGGGAGGTTCGGCGGCAACCCGGTCGACTACCTGGACGGCACGGCCGACCAGGTGCACCTCTACGACCGGATGCTCTCGGCCGACGAGATCCGCTCGCTGTACAGCTCCGGCGACTGATTGAAGGGCGGTCCGCCGGGATCTCCCCGGCGGACCGTTCTCATCAGGCCAGAACCGGTACCCGCCCGGGGGTCGCGTGCGCGGGCCAGGTGAACATCGTGACCGCGCCGCCGCGGACCTCCACCTCGGCGAGCGGCTCCGCGCTGTCCTGCCAGATCAGATACCGGCCTTCGGCCAGGGCGTCGAGCACCACACAGTAGGAGACGCCGCCGCGCACGAACCGGGCCCGGACCGCGGCATGCGTACGCTCGTCCGGCGCACCGGCCGGGCTGACCTCGATCTCGTGCCCGTGCCACTCGGCCGGGGTGTCGATGATCAGGGCGCCGATCCGGCCACCGATGTTCAGCATCACCGTGCCCTGCCCGGACGGGGCCAGGGTGTGGTGGTGATGGTGGCCGTGCCCGTGGCTGTGCGTCATGCGGGGTTTCCGAATCCGTCGAAGGGCGTGCCGAGGTACGGGAACTTCTTGAGCAGCTTGGCGCTGGAGTCCTTCACGCTCAGACCCTGCTCGACCAGGGCGGCCGCGGCGTCCGGCTCGAACTCGGCGTTGACCAGCGGCACGGTCGCCCCGGCGATGGCCCGCAGCGAGATCGAGACCACGTCGTCGCCGATGCGCCGGCCGTTCGGGAACCCGGCCACGTCGCCGCCGACCACGCCGAACTTGTTCTCCTTCTCGGCCGGCGGGATCGCCGTGTTCAGCCGCAGCATGTCGGCCTGCAGCTCACCGGTGTTGTTCTGGAAGCCGTCGATCAGCCCGTCCGGGATGCCGGTGAGCAGGATCGCGAGCAGGTCGGCGCGCGGCTCCTTGGTCTCGTTGAGCGCGGCCAGGTTGTCGAACAGGCCCGGGTAGAGCACCGGCAGCAGCGCGCCCAGCTCGGGCGTGGCGACGAACTCGGCGAACCGCTTGTCCTCGGCCGGCGGCAGGCTGTTCCACCTGTCCTTCTCCGCCATCGGCACGATGACCTCGTTGAACAGCGGGTTGCCCAGCCGGGAGACCTGCACCGGAGGGCCGACCACGACGTCGCCGGCCTTGCCGTCGCCGCCGCGCACCTCGACCTGACGGCGGCTGGCCGAGGTCCACACCCCGATCACCGCGCCGGGGTCACGCCCGCGGACCCGCTTCTTGCCGTCGCGGCGGACCATGTGCAGCGGGATCTGCACCGCGATGCTGTGCACGTTGGTCTTGTCGGTGGCGTTGACCGCCTTGCCGGCGTAATTGAACAGGTTCTGCCCGACCAGGTGTTTGTCCTGGAACGGGCGCAGCGTGCCCAGGTCGAAGATGGCGCCCAGGTCGACGAAGAAGGCGTCGGCCCGCTGCCCGGCGAAGACCTTCTCGCCGGTCTTGAGCTTGTGCACGGCGTCGGCGGCGAGCTTCTCGTAATCGGGGATCGAGAGCGGGCCGACGTTGCAGGGCGGGCACGGCAGGTTCTTCGCCAGGACCGTGCTCTTGCCGGAGGCATCCACCTTGGTGACCGAGTAGAACTGGCGGCGGTTCCAGTTCTCGCTGTCCAGCGACTCGATCGGGCCGGTGTTGTAGAGGAACGTGCGGTCGTTGCGCAGCTCGGTGCGGAACCGGAACTGGTAGGTGACGTCGGGGCGGGCGTCACCGTTCGCGTCGACATGGATCTCGTACAGCACGTCGTCGCCGAACTCGAAGAAGTTCGGGCCGCTGGCCGGCAGCTGCAGCGGCACGTAGTTCGCGATCAGCGTGACGGTGTCGGGGTCGTCGGGGCTGACGAAGGCGTACAGGTCGGAACTGTCGGCGACCGGATCCTTGCTGATCTCCGGCGCTTCGCGGTGGGAAGACATGGTGTGTTCTCCTCCGGGTCAGCGGCCGGCGGCCTGGATCAGGCTCGCGGCGAGCTTCTTGTCGGTGATCGTCTTGCGCTTCTCGCCGGAGAAGACGTCGATCGTGCCCTTCTTGGCGTCGCGGACCGAGACCACCAGCGGCGAACCGTCGCCCGCTGCGGACTCGCTCTCACCGGCCAGGCTCAGTCCCGCGACGGAGGCCGCGGACACGCCGACGCCCGTTGCGGCGAGGGCGAGGACCCGGCGGCGGGACAACCAGTTACGTCCCTGGGCACGGTAACGAACACGACTCATGCTTGGCCTTTCGTCGTCGTTGGGGGCCGGACGGGCGGTGCATGTCGACGACCCTCAGTACGAGATCCACCGGCGCGGGGTTCAACGAATTCTCAGGGTTCGCGCCGCCGGCGCAGCCTCGAGACGCCGGCACCGGCCGCTACCAGGGCGGCTGTTGCGAGCGCTCCCACGACGAGCCAGTGCCCGAAAGTGACCATGCCGTCCTCGGCCGCCTCCGGGCTCTCCGCCTTTTCCGCGGCGGCCAGCTCCGTCTTCTGCGCGGTGGCCGGCGCCGCGCTGGGCTCCGTCGTCGCTTTCGTCGGCACGGCCTTCTTCGGCGTGGCCACTGCCGTCGACGGCGGGGGCGCCTTCACGGGCGCCTTCACCTCGGCGGGGAAGATCAGGTCGGAGCAGGAGTAGTAGGTGTCCGGGGTGCTCGACGTCTCCCACACCACGTAGAGGAGGTGCCGCCCGGTCCGCTCCGGCAACGTCACCCGCATCCGGTACGCGCCGTCCCGCAGCGGCGGGTCCTTGATGTCGGCGATCGGCTTCGCACCGAGGTCGTCCCAGGTCAGCTTCTTCTCCGGGGAGTAGCCGGAGCGGGTCAGAAAGATCCGGAACGACCCCTGGTGCGGGATCGTCCCCCGGTAGGACACGGCGAGCCGCTGCCCGGACTTCACCTCGGTCGCCGGGAAGTCGTCGCGGGCCAGGTCCAGTCCCCGGTAGGTCTCGATGCCGCCGCTGCACAGCTTCCCGTCCGGCACCCGTCCCCGGTCGTCACCGTTCACGCCGGCCAGCCGCAGGTTGTCGTACGCGCCCAGGAATCCCCCGGTGGCCTTGAGCGCGGCCTTGCAGGCCGCCGCCCCGCGCTCGGTGCCGTTGCCGGCGCAGGCGGCGTTACGGCTGATCGGCGTCATCGGGGCGCCGTGCGCCAGGACCGGCGAGGGTACGGCGGGCACGGACACTGCGGCCAGCAGGCCGACTATGGCGAGGCGGCGGACGAGCACTGGTTCTCCCGGGTACGGCTTTCGGCGCAACCGGGAGTCTCCCGGCCACCCGGTGGTACGTACTTCGGGCACCGCTCGTTCAGCGGACAGCCTGCTGTGATTGCATGGCCGAATCCGGTAACAACTTGGAGGATTCATGAGCAAGCCCGACGTCGGCACCATCCCCGACGCTCCCGCCACCGAACTGGTGATCGAGGACATCGTCGTGGGCGAGGGCCAGGAGGCGAAAGCCGGGGACTACGTCAGCGTCCACTACGTGGGTGTCGCCCAGTCCACGGGCAAGGAGTTCGACGCCTCCTACAACCGGGGCGAGGCCTTCGGCTTCCGGGTCGCGGGCCAGCAGGTCATCGCCGGCTGGGACCAGGGCGTCGCCGGCATGAAGGTGGGCGGCCGCCGCCGTCTCATCATCCCGCCGCACCTGGGCTACGGCGCCCGCGGCGCCGCCGGCGCCATCAAGCCGAACGAGACCCTGATCTTCGTGGTGGACCTGCTCCAGGTCCACTGAGCGGTCGTCGCTGATCGAGCGGCCCGGTCCGGATCCGGACCGGGCCGCTCGACGTTGTTCGACAATCGTTTTACGCTGGCGGGGTGGGGTACGAGTGGCTGACAGCGGCGCTGGCTGCTCTCCGTGACGTCGAACCCTACGAGGCGTTCGAGGTGCTCTCCGCCGGGCGGCGGCTGCCGCTGGCCGCGGAGAGTGCCGGGGTGCACTTCCTGACGATCAGTGGGCGCACCCGGGCGGGGCGGCCACTGGTGGTCGCGGTCCGTCTGCTCGGCGGGCACCAGCAGCAGATCATCGGGGCTCGCGAGATGACACCGGACGAGTTGGCGCGGTTCGAGAAATGGGAGGCGTCATGACGCCGTACACCGACGAGCAGCTCAATGCCGCGGCCACGGCCTTCGCGGCCGGCCAGGTGACCTACGACGAGTCGAAGATCGTGGCGCTGCCGCCGGTCCCGGAGACCGAGCCGATGGTGGCGCTGGGGGTACGGGTGCCGCCCGCCCTCGCCCAGCGGGTCCGCGACGCCGCCGACCAGGCCGGCGTGCCGTACTCGCAGCTGGTCCGGGAATGGATCGAGCTGGGCCTGACCGAGATGGCCGGCGACCTGACGGTGTCGGTGGCGGTGCTGCGGCGCGCGATCGCCCACGCCGCGCAGAGCGGTCACGCCGCGTAACGCACGCCGTGCGGCGTGATCAGGCCGCAAGGCGCACGCCGCGCCAGTGGCGGCTGGCCCGGTAGGCGAGGGCTCGCGCCGTCTGGATGGCGCCGACCGGGTACAGGTCGTCGGTGCAGTTGCGGACCGGGTCGAAGGCGAGCGCGGCGTCGGCGGCCGGGCTCAGAACAGCGCCGAACCTCACCCGGCCGACCTCCTGCGCGCCGGCGTACAGCAGGAAACCCGCTCGTCCGGTTGCGGCGGCGAGCACGACGGACTCGAGCGTGCGGCCCAGCGGTGCGCCCTTCTCGTCCGGGCCCGCAGACAGGTAGGTTTTGCGGCCGTCGGCCGTACGGTAAGCGGTGATGCTGCCGTAGTGCGTGCCGAAGGCGCGCCGCGGCATGGGAAAGTGCCTGGTCAAGCGCGTGGTGCCGGCCGTGGAGAGCAACAGGTCCGTGCCGCCTGCCCGGACGGCCAGGCCCAGCACGTCCGGCCAGTCCCGGCGCGTTCCGGCGCCCTTGGAGACGCGGACCGTGACCGGGTAGGTGCCGGGGGTGTCGAGCAGCTGGGAGCCGGTCGCCGCGCCGCCCCAGATCTCCAGCTCGCCGGTGAACGAGCGGCCCGCCGGATGCAAAGCGCGGCGGTGGCGGGACCGCACGACGCGCACGCCGAGCGCCACAACAGCCACGGTCGCGATCAATCTCATGGGCCGAGCCATACCCTCGCGGCATTCACCTACACCGAACGCAACACTCGATCGGCCGGCGCGGGGTTGCGGCCCAACCACTGCCAACCCAGCCACTGCGAGAGTCCCAGCCGCGGCGAGAGTCCGGCCGTTGCGAGGGCCGGGCCGTCGCGAGGGCCGGGCCGTTGCGAGCGCCTGGATCAGGCAGCCATCACCGGATGACGGCCGTCACCACCACCGCGACCAGCAACGCGACCGGCAGCCACCACCGGACCACAGCGATCAGCACCCGCGGCGGCGTGAACGGTTCCCGCCCGGTCCGCGGGTCGATCACCCGATCAGCGAAGACCTTGCCGGCGACGGTCGGCCACCAGGCAACCGCCAGCAGGAAGAGGCCGCCGGTAAGCAGCGCCCACCCCGGCAGGTGCAGCGCCGGTGTCCGCCAGAGCAGCGGCGGGATCGCCAGCACCAGCGGAACCGCGACCAGGAAGGCCGTCCAGGCCACCCGGCGCCGGAACAGCGCCGGACGGAACACCAGGGCCAGCACTCCGGGGAACAACGCCGTGCCCAGTGCGATGCAGACCAGCTCCCCGGCCGTGAGAACGCCGCGCTCGCCGCCGGCCACCGCATCCACCCCATTGAGCAACGCGAAGACCCCGGCGATGGTGCCGAACATCTGCGCGGTCGGCACCAGGTAGCGCCGCACCCCACGCTCGACCTCCGGCGGATGAGCCGCAATGAGCGCCTGCGCATAGGCCACCGGGTCGCCGAACGCCTCCTGCGGCGTCTGCCCGCTGTCCGCACAGAAGCCGTCCACCTCGGCGAGGACCTCACCGATCCGCTGCCCCGGCACCTCGGCCAGCCGCAACTCGGTGAGCAGCGTGTCCCGCCACGGATCCATCAGATGACGAGCCGGAATCATGTCGCCTCCTGCGTAGTCGAGAGCACCTGCCGGGTGACGCCGACGAACCGCTCCCACTGCCGGGACCGCTCCGCCAGCTCCGCCCGCCCGGCCTCGGTGAGCGCAAAGTACTTCCGGCCCGGCCCGGCATCCCCCGCCTGCCACGAGGACTCGACCAGCCCGTCCTTCTCCAGCCGGGCCAGCAGCGGATAGAGCGTGCCGCCCTGCACCGCACCGAGCCCGGCCTCCGCGAGCCGGCGGCTGATCGCATAGCCGTAGGTGGGCCCGCCGGCCAGCACCCCCAGCACGCACAGCCCCAGCGCACCCCGCAGCCATTCAGCGGGCCAGCGGGTGTCATCCATTGCTAGATAGTAAGGCCATCTAGATGGCTAGACAACCTAGTCCCGGTACGGGTATGCGCCGTTACCAAACCCAACTACCCCGTCCCCCGCTACCACGCGAGGTCATCAGCCGCTCCAGGCCCCAGCGCGCCCGCCGGGAAACACCACGGGGTCCACCCGAGCGACTACCGAACCGACCCGAGCCGTCGCCCACGCGGGCTATGCGGGCCGATAAGGGCTCGTCGATTTTTAACTCGCTGTTTTGATCAAGGCGGGTGCGGTGAATCCGGCGGCGCGGGTGTGAGCGGCGAGGTCGGTGTGGTTGGTGAGGCGGATGTTGCTGGGTTCGATGGGGTGCTGGATTTGGGTGAGCAGGGTGCGGGTGTTGCGGATGGCGACGTTGATGGTGGTGCCGGCGACGCCGAACAGATCGGCGATGACCTTGCGGGGCAGTTGGTAGCGGTCGTGGAGCAAGGTGGCCAGTAGTTGGTGGCTGAGGGTGACGCGGATCTTGCGGCCGCCGCCGCGGGGCCGGGCGTGGCCGCGCAGGTTGTGCAGGAACGCTTCGTGTTGGGCTTGATGGGGAACGGTGAGCCGGTTGATCAGGTCGTTCCATGCGCTGTCGGGCATGCCGGTGATGGCCGGGTGCACCAGCGCGGCCAGGTGATGCAGCGGTGGTAGGGCTGTCGCGGGTTCGCCGGCGGGTGTGGCCGGGTCGGGGCGCAGGGTGTAGTTCCAGTCGCCGTGCCAGTCGTGACGGTCGATGGCCAGGGTGCTCATCTGCTCGTCGGTGATGACGACGCCGGTCGGGTAGTGGCCGGTGTCGAGTTCGGCGTGCACGCGCAGCCCGCTGCTGGTGGTGGTCGCGGCGATCGTGTGGACGATGGTCTCGTGGCTGGTCAGGGGTCGTGCCCGCCAGTTCATCGAGATGTGGGCGAACAAGCGATGCTCGATACGGTTCCATTTACTGGTGCCGGGCGGGAAGTGGCAGACGGTGATCGGTAGCCCGATTTCGGCGGCGAGAGCGGCCAGATCCGTTTTCCAGGCGCGAGTGCGGTAGCCGTTGGATCCGCCGGCGTCCGCGGTGATCAAGAGCCGTCCGGCGTTCGGGTAGCGGTCACGGCCGTAGCCGTCCCACCAGCGGCGCAGAGTGGCGACGGCGAACGCGGCGGTGTTGTGGTCGGTGCCGACGGCGACCCAGCCGGTGTCGGCGGCCAGGTCGTAGACCCCGTAGGGGATCACCTGTCCCAGCTGCGGATCGGCGAAGTCGTGGGTGCGGACTACGGCCGGCTCACCGGCAGGCCGCCACTCGCGGCCCTTGTTCGCGAACGCGCCGACGAGTTCCTTCTTCTTCGTATCGACGCTGACGACCGGGTCACCGCTGGACAGATAATCCTTGACCTGCTCGTTGATGTAGCCGAACTGGGCGTCGCGGTCGGGATGGCGTCTGCCTTCCAGAGTCTTGGCATTGCCCTGAAGGCTGAATCCCTCACCGTGCAGCAGAGCAGCGATCGTGTCCGGCCCGGCCTTATGACCCCGCCCGGCCAGTTCCTGCGCAAGGTGGCGCAACGACTTCGTCGTCCATCGCAGCGGCGACATCGGGTCCCCCCGCTCGTCCGGCTCGACCAGCCCCAACAACGCCGGCATCAGAGCGGGATCATGTTCGGTCACCGGCTTCCGGCCGCCACCGGCACGGCGGACCCGGCCCAGCGGCGCCACCCCGGCCTCCAACTCATCGACGCCCGCAGCCACCGTGCCCTCCCGGACCCCGGCAGCTCGCGCTACCGCCCGGATCCCGCCATGCCCCAGCACCCGAGCCTCAGCACCCAGCAGCAACCGGCGTTGCCGCTCGTCCAGATGCGGCAAGATCACCTCAAACTTCGCTGCCAGCCTGCCCCGTTCCTCCTCCGATACCGCCATAACAGATCAACGCATCGAAATCCGCCAAGCAACGGCTTGTTCTTCGACGAGCCCTAACCAGCCTCAGCTACGGCCGAACCGCGCGAGCCGTCGCCCAAGCGGCTTATCAAGGGCCGATGACCAGCCTCAGCTACGGCTGAACCGCGCGAGCCGTCGCCTACGCGGGTAATCGGGCGTGGCGTGACGGCGCGCTGTTTCCCGGCGGGCGCGCTGGGGCCGGGACGGCCCAGGTGGTCGCGTCGTAGCGCAGGGAGGTGTAGCTGTGGTTGGGGACGGCGGGCTCTCGTACCGTCAATCGGCTGTTGCGCTCTTGTAGACGCCGCCCGTGGTGGGCTGGGGCCAGGACCCCGCGCTGGGGAGCGCGACCCCGCGCGCAGGCCCGTCGATCATCTGTTCCAGTTGAGTGTCCACCTCGGTGCGCAGTACCGCCATCGCCACCGTGACCGACTCGCGGATCGCGACGCACGTCTCGCAGCCGGCCCGGCACCACTGGTGCGCGGCGGCGACGTTGATCAGCGCGATGTGCAGTTCACAGATCTCGCGGGCGTGGCGCCGGTGGCCGGAGGGTTCCAGCCGGGCCGCGGCTGCCGCGATGGCGTCCTCTTCGACCTGGTAGACCCGCGCTGCCTGGCTGGTGAACCAGATGAAGTCGTCCTGGCTGATCACCGAAGCGGGCACCCGCGCGGCACACGGTGGACGATCCGCTCCACGGACATGGACCCTCCCCCGATGCGTGCCATGTTCCCCCAGGTGGCAGACGCTAACCGGGCACTCGATCATGGGTCAATACGCTGGTCGTCCAACGGGGACGCTCCGAAACGACATGCTTACCATGCGGTGTGGATTCGGTACTGACAGCTGACCTGACGGGTGGGCAGCGGGCTGCGGTGCGGCGGCTGCTGGACGTGGCGTTCGACGGGGAGTTCAGCGACGAGGACTGGGAGCATTCGCTCGGCGGGGTGCACTTCATGGTGATCGAGGAGGGTGTGCCGGTCGCGCACGCCTCGGTGGTGCAGCGCCGGTTTCTGCACGACGGGCGGTCGCTGCGGTGCGGCTATGTGGAAGCGGTCGCGGTGCATCCGGAGCGGCAGCGGCGAGGGCTCGGGGCGGCGGTGATGAGCAGGGCCGAGCGGGTGATCGACGGCGGGTACCAGCTGGGGGCGCTGTCGGCGTCGGGGGCCGGGCGGGCTCTCTACCTGGCCCGGGGGTGGACGCCGTGGCAGGGGGCGACGGCCGTGCTCGCGCCGGAGGGGGTGGTCCGGACCGAGGAGGACGACGACAGCACCTTCGTCCGGGAGGTGCCGGGCGGTGTGCCGCTGCGGCACACCGCGACGCTGATCTGCGACTGGCGCGACGGCGACGTCTGGTAGGACCGGCGACGTCTGGTAGGACCGGGGCCGGCGCCGCGGACGTCCCCGCGGCGCCGGCGGCCGGTTCAGCGCGGCGGATCGCCGCGCCGGGGCCGGTTGAGCGCAGCGGATCGCCGCGCTCGCGGCCGGTTCAGCGTGGCGGGTCGCCGCGCCGGCGTGGGCGGGCGCGTGAGGCGGTGCTGCGCGACCGGCAGAGGGGGCGGACCGGTACGGGCTCGGCCGGCCCGCCGCCACCGTCGGCATCGTCCCCGCCGCCCGGCATGCCGAAGTCGAACGGGTCGTCGAACGGGCTCATCCGGCGCTCCGCAGCGACTCGCAGCCGGACTCGTCGGGCAGCAGCGGCCGGAACAGCACGCTCCACTGCTTGCCGCCGGACACCCACGGGGTCTGCTGGTTGGCCTTCTCCGCGGCGGCCCAGACCTTGTCCTTCTCCGCGCCGGTCACGCTGACGCAGCGGATGTCCAGGTCCTTGTCGAGGGCGTCGCCGGGAAGCGCGGGGCCGGGCCAGTCGACCGGCTTGCCCTCGAGCCCGTCGCCGGTGGCCACGTACGCCCGGGCCAGCGCCGCCACCTCGGCCGGCCGGTAGGGCTCGGTGGCGTCGTCGAGCGCGGTCAGCTGCTCGACGAACTTCTTCAGCTTCGCCCGGGCCGTCTTCTGCGCCGAGGTGAGCGCCGGGTCGTCGGCCTGCGCCTCGTTGAGGGCGATCGCCTCGGCGGTCTCGGTGCCGTAGCCGGTGGCGACGGTGATCCGCGTGCTGGGAATGTCGGCGACGCCGGGTGAGCCGAAATCGGTCCCGGTCTTCACGCCGGCGGCGACCGCGTCGGCGGTCAGTTTCCGCACCCGCTCCGGGGTGATCTGCTGCACCTGCAGGTTGGGCAGGGCCGGGCCGGGCGCGATCAGCGGCACCGGCCCGTCGGTGATCACCCGGCCGTCCGCGTAGACGGTGACCACCGGCAGCCGGCCCAGAAGGTACTGCGGGGGCACGAAACCGCCGCGATACTCGACGCGCAGGGCGACGCTGTCCGGGTCGGCGGTGGCACTTTCGGTGATCGGCTCGCCGGCGGCGGGGGCGCCGGCATCAGCCGCGGTGCCGGGCCGGGCGCAGGCGCCCAGCAGCAGGACGGGGATGGCGGCGGTGATCAGGAGGCCGCGGGTTCGGGTCATGATTGGTACGACGAGACGGCCGTCACCCCGGTTCCGACCGTTCGCGACTTTCCCGCCGAAAGTGTTCGCCCTACTCAGCGACCACGCGGGCCGTCCGCCCCTGCACCTCGACCACGTCACCCGGGTGCAGCTGGCGGCCCCGTCGCAGGTCCACCTCACCGTTCACGGTCACGTCCCCGGAGGCGATGAGGATCTTGCCCTCGCCGCCGGTGTCGATGAGGTCGGCCAGCTTGAGGAACTGGCCCAGCCGGATCATGTCGCCGTCGATCGGCACGTCACGCATCCGCTCATCATGCGGGATCGGAAAAAGTTCTGCGAACACGTTGAACCATCGGGGCCCGTGATCCGAACTACATCTCGTGAGGCTTCTGGGGATGGCCCGCCGCGCGGGCGTGCTGGCCACTGTGACCGCTGCTGTCGTGCTGTCCGCCGCCGCTCCGGCGGCGGCCGACGTGACGGTGAGCCCGGCGAGCGCGCCGCAGGCCAGCGGCGTGAACCTGACTTTCCGGGTGACGAACTCCGGCACCGCGCCGGTCACCGAGGTGACCCTGCGGATTCCGAAGGACAGCCCGATCGCCGAGGTCTATCCGCTGTCGGTGGACTCGTGGGCGCCGAAGATCGAGTGGCAGAAACTCGCCCAGCCGCTCGACACGATCCACGGCGGCACACCGGTGGATCAGGCGACCAGCGCGATCGTCTGGCTCGCGGTGGGCAAGCCGCTGGCTCCCGGCGCGGCCACCGACCTGTCCGTCGCGGTGGGCCCGCTGCCGACGCTGAGTTCGCTGCGGTTCCCGATCGAGACGAAGTACGCCGACGGCAAGGCCGGCCCGGCCATGGCGGCCACCCTGTCGCTGACCCCGTCGGTCGGCGAAGCTCCGGCTCACCACAGCAACACCGGCCAGGCTCCCGCCGGCGAGCTGACGCCCGGTGAGCAGGCGGCGTTCGACAAGATCCTCCAGGACGCCGACAGCGGCCCGTCGATGCTCGCGATCTCCGGCTGGGTGGTGGCCGCGCTGGCCCTGCTCGGCGCCGGCTGGGTGGTCCTGCGCAACCGGCACCGCGCGACGACCGAGGAGGAGCCGGACGAGGAGCCGGGCGACGAGGACAAAGAGCCCGTCGCAGTCGGCGCCGGTGACAGCAAGTGGAGCTTCAAGGGCTGACAACAGAGACTCCCACGCAGGCCGGGCGCCTGCAGCGGGAAAAATGAGGATTGTTCACGACGGTGGAGATCATGCGGCTCGCTCGCGGGCCACACAACTCAAGGCCGGTCGTGAACAACCCTCACCTCACGCGGGTGGGCGTGAGGCGTCGTGGGTAAGCGCGTGGGGCGCGAACCACGACCGGCGGGTGGGGCCCCGGGCAAGGCCCGTGATCCGCTTGTGGGGCGGGCGGGGAGAGATCTCCGCCCGCCTCGCCTTCAGACCGGCACCACCCGTTCCGTGCGCAGCGCGTCGATGATCTCGCGTTCCACCCGGTCCGACTCGTCGTGCGGGACCTGGCAGGTGCCGGCCGCGAGGTGACCGCCGCCGCCGTAGCGCAGCATCACCTCGCCGATGTCCACCGGAGAACTGCGGTCGATGATCGACTTGCCGCAGGCGAAGACGGTGTTCAGCTTCCCCCGGCCCCAGATGATGTGCATCGAGACGCGGGCCTCCGGGAACAGCGCGTAGACCATGAACCGGTTGCCGGCCTCGATGACCTCCTCGTCGCGCAGATCCACGATCACCACGTCGCCGTCGAGCCGGCAGACCCGGTGCAGCTGGTCGACGAAGCGGGCCGAGCAGTCGTGGAACAGCTGGGCGCGCTCGGCCACGTCGGGCTGGGCGAGGATCTCGTGCACGTCCTGGATCTGGATGCACGCGTCGATGAGCTGCATCATCAGCTGGTAGTTGGAGATCCGGAAGTTGCGGAACCGGCCGAGCCCGGTCCGGCTGTCCATCAGGAAGTTCAGCAGGGTCCAGCCGGTCGGGCTGAGGATGTCGGTGAGCGAGTAGTCGGCGGAGTCGGCCTGGTCCACGGCCCGCATCAGGTCGTCGGAGACCTGCGGGAACCGCTCCTTGCCGCCGAAGTGCTCGTAGATGACCCGGGCCGCGGACGGGGCCTCGGCGTCGATCACGTGGTTGCCGACGCCGGCGTCGTTGCGCAGCGTCTCCGAGTGGTGGTGGTCGAACACCATGTACGCGCGACCGTCGTACGGAAGATTGGTGAGGATGTCCCGGTCGGTGATCTCGACGACGCCGTCCTGGACGTCCTTGGGGTGCACGAAGAGGATGTTGTCGGCGTCGATCATGTCCAGGTGACGCAGCAGCACGGCACACACGAGACCGTCGAAGTCGCTACGGGTCACGAGCCGGTACTTCACGGGGTCCCCCTCGGTTGCCAGACCTTTGCGCCCATTTTGCCACCTTTTTCGGGAAGGCCCGGGTCGCATCGACGTATGGACGTGTTCACCGCCACTTCGTCCCGCTTTCCAGGAAGCGGGTGAACCGCTCAAGGGCTGCTCTGCGTAAGGTTCAGACGGACGGCATCGAACCGGAGGACACGCAGAAGATGGACCACGCACCTCAGCTCATCCAGGAGCGCAGCGCCCCACCAGCCACGCTGGTGATCTTCGGCGCCTCCGGCGACCTGACCCGCCGCAAGCTGCTGCCGGCGGTGGAGAGCCTGGCCCGGCACAACCGGCTGCCGGACCAGTTCGCCCTGGTCGGTGTCGCGCGCACCGGGATGAGCGACGAGCAGTTCGCGGAGAGCGCGCTCGGCGGCCGCAGCCTCGCCGAGAAGCGCCAGCTGGCCGGTGGCGTGCGGTACGTGGCCGGCGGCTACGACGACCCGGAGACGTACAAGCGTCTCGCCGAGACCCTCGACGAGCTGGACGCGCAGCGTGGCACCTCGGGCAACCGGCTGTTCTACCTGTCCACCCCGGCCAACGCGTTCGAGCCGGTGATCAACGGGCTGGCCGGCGCCGGGCTCAACCAGCCGCGCGAGGGCTCCTTCGCCCGTCTGGTCATCGAGAAGCCGTACGGGCGGGATCTGGCCACCGCCCGCGAGCTGGACGCCGTCGTGCACAGCGCGTTCGACGAGCCGCAGGTCTTCCGGATCGACCATTACCTGGGCAAGGACACCGTCCAGAACGTGCTGGCGCTGCGCTTCGCCAACTCGATCTTCCAGCCCATCTGGGACCGTTCCTGGGTCGACCACGTGCAGATCACCGTGGCCGAGACGCTCGGCGTCGGCACCCGCGGCGGTTTCTACGAGCACGCCGGCGCGATGCGCGACATCGTGCAGAACCACGTGCTCCAGGTCCTCGCCCTGGCCCTGATGGAGCCGCCCGCGTCGTTCGGCGCCGAGGGCCTGCGCAACGAGAAGGTGAAGCTGCTGCAGGCGATCCGGCTCCCCACCGACCGCGACATCGCCGAGGCGGCGGTCCGCGGGCAGTACACCCGGGGTGGCACCCGCGAGGAGCTGATGGCCGGCTACCGCGAGGAGGTCGGCGTCGACCCGCTGTCGCGCACGGAGACGTACGCGGCGATGCGCCTGAACGTGGACAACTGGCGCTGGGCGGGTGTGCCGTTCTACGTGCGCACCGGTAAGCGCCTGCCGGCCCGGCTCACCGAGGTGGCCCTGCAGTTCCAGCGGCCGCCGCACCTGCCGATCCCGAACGACCAGCTCACCGGGCTGGAGGCGGACGCGCTGATCCTGCGGATCCAGCCCAACGAGGGCATCTCGCTGCGCTTCGGCGCCAAGGTGCCGGGTCACTCGTTCCGGGTGCGCACGGCCAGCATGGACTTCTCATACGAGTCGACGTTCGCCGAGGAGTCCCCGGAGGCGTACGAGCGGCTGCTGCTGGACGCGCTCATCGGTGACGCGTCGCTGTTCATCCGCAGCGACGAGGTGCAGCAGTGCTGGCGGATCGTCGACCCGATCATCGAGCACTGGGAGAAGGACAACTCGCCGATACCGACGTACGAGGCGGCGTCCTGGGGCCCGACCGACGCGGACCGGCTGATCGGCCGCCACGGCCGCAAGTGGCGAAACGCGACCTGACCTCGCGATTCCTGCGGAGCTCGGCGGGCTCGCATAGGGTGGTTCGCAAGCCCGCCCCGCTCCCCCGGAAAGAAACACGCCTATGCAGGTATCGGTCGCCCATCATCCACCGAACACGGCCGTTCTCGTCCTGCGCGGCTCGCTCGACATCGACACCGCGCCCGCCCTCAAGGCCAATCTCGGCCGCCTCGTCGAGCGGCCCACCCCGCGCGTCGTGGTGGACGTCTCCGGCCTCGACTTCTGTGACTCGATGGGCGTCGGGGTGCTGGTCACCGCGCACGGCCGCGCCACCGAACGCGGCGGCTGGGTCCGCCTGGCCGCGCCCTCCGGTTTCCTGAGACGTCTCTTCGACACCCTCGGGCTCAGCGATTACCTGCCGATGTTCCCGGACGTCGCGACCGCCCTGAAGGAGGACTAGCGGGTCCCGGCCGCCACCGCGTCCAGGGCGGCCACCGCGGCGCCCCGGGCGCCGGCCATGTCCAGGTCCGGCACCAGGGCGAAGGTCGCGGCCCGGGCCTGCTCGTCGCGCAGCTGGGTGTTCTCCCGCACGGTGTTCAGGAACCACTGGCGGAAGTGCGGCGCGGCCTCCACCACTCCCCCGCCGAGGAAGTAGGCGTCCGGGTCGGTGAAGTTCGCCGCGATGGTGAACAGTTTGCCGATCGCCTTGGCCTGCTGGGTGAAGACCGCCACGGCCAGCGGGTCGTCCTTCTCCCCCAGCCCGCGCAGCATCTTCGCCGCCCGGTCGACCGGCTCGCTCGCCAGCGGGTGGTCCGGGAAGCGTCCCAGCCAGTACGGCAGCAGGTTCTTCTTGATGCCGGTGAGCGAGGCGATGCTCTCCACGTCGCCGGCGAAGCCGCAGTTGCACTCCGGGACGAACTGGTCCTCCTCGAGGACGCCGAGCAGCGGGATCTGCACGTGCCCGAGCTCGCCGGCCATCCCGGCCGCGCCGCGGATGACCTTGCCCTTCTCGACGACGCCGCCGCCGAGGCCGGTGCCGACGATGGCGGACACCGAGGACTTCTCCAGCGCGGACGTGCCGAAGTGCCGGTGGTGCGCGTAGAGCGCGGCGGCGTTGGCGTCGTTGTTGTAGATGACCGGCAGCCCGAGCCGGGCCTCCAGGGCGCCGCGGATGTCGAAACCGTGCCAGGACACCTGGTTGAAGTTGGTGGCGCCCTTGGACGAGATCACGCCGTGTGCGCTGGCCGGGCCGGGGGTGTCCAGGCCGACCGCGCGGACCAGGGACAGCGGGGTGCTGGTCAGCTCCAGGATCCCGGTGAACGCGGCGGCGAGGGAGTCGACGGCCGACTCCGGGCCGTCGAGCACGCGGCTCGGGTTCTCCACCAGATTGCTGACGAGGAACTGCCCGGTCGCGTCCAGGACGGTGGCGTTGTTGCAGGTGCCGCCGTTGTCGAGTCCTACGACGACCCAGGACGCCGGGGTGCGTACGGTTTCAGCCTGATCCACGGTCTTGAGAGTACGTGCGAGGGCCCGCCGCGGTCACGGGTGCGGTCGGATTGCGGGATCGTTAGTCACGGTTGCAGCGGCGCGGAGGTGCGCCGGCCGGGCCGAACCGTTGGGCATGACGCGCCGTACCGTGCTCGCCGGGACCATCGCCACCGTGGCTCTGACCGCAACCGGTCTGGGGGTCTCCTCGCCCGCGTCGGCGGCCGCCGACGTCAAGCTGGTCAGCGACGACCCGATCGCGCACCTGCTGCGCCGCGCCACCTTCGGCGCCACCCCGCAGTCGCTGGCCGAGGCCCGCAAGCTCGGCGTGGCCGGCTGGCTGGACCGGCAGTTCGCGCCGGCGAAGATCGACGACGCGCTCTGCGACAAGGTCCTCGCCCGCCTGCCGCTGGCGAACGCCCCGGCCGCCACCGTGCGGGCGAAACTGCCGGTGCACTCCTACGAGGCGTTCGGGCAGCTGGGCCGGGCCGCGATCGCCCGGGCGGCGTGGAGCAACCGGCAGCTGTTCGAGTCGGCGGTCGCGTTCTGGGCCAACCACCTGCACATCGCCGCGCCCTCCAGCGGCGTCTGGGACACCCGCGGCGACTACGACGCGCAGGTGCTGCGCAAACACGCGTTCGGCAAGTTCGCCGACATGCTCAAGGCCAGCGCCCGGCACCCGGCCATGCTGACCTACCTGGACCAGCGCTCGTCGACCAAGGCGCACCCGAACGAGAACTACGCCCGCGAGCTGATGGAGCTGCACACCGTCGGCATGGTCTACAGCGAGAAGGACGTGCTGGCCGCGGCCCGGCTGCTCACCGGCATGACGGTCGGCAAGTCCGGCGGCTACGTCTACGACGCCTCCCGGCACGCCACCGGCGCGGTCGACATCCTCGGCTTCCAGCACGCCAACACCGCCACCGACGGTGAGGCCGCCGCGCTCGCCTTCCTCGACCACCTGGCCCGGCACCGCGCCACCGCGACGCGGATCGCCACCAAGCTGTGTGTCCGCTTCGTCGCCGACGAGGTGCCGGCGTCGCTGGTCGAGCGGCTCGCGGACGTCTACCTGAAGAACGACACCGCGATCGTCCCGGTGCTGCGCGCCCTGTTCACCTCGCCGGAGTTCGCCGCCTCGGTGGGCCGCAAGACCCGTACGCCGTTCGAGGACCTGGTCGCCACGGTCCGCACCCTCGGCCTGCAGCCCGACGCGGCCGGGGTGAAGTCGCTCGACGCCCTCTACAACAACCTGGTCGACGCCGGCAACGCGCCGTTCCGCTGGAGCCCGCCGAACGGCTTTCCCGATGTGGCCGCCGTCTGGGCCTCCCCGTCGGCGTTCCTGATGCGCTGCAACCTGCACCTGAACCTGGCCACCGGCTGGTACCCGAAGCAGCTCACCCGCCCGGCTGACCTGCTGAAATCGCTGGTCCCGGTGCTGCCGGCCACCTACGGCGCGCTCGTCGACGCGCTGGCCGTACGGCTGACCGGCAACAAACTGCCGGCGAACCACACCGCGGCGGTGCTCAGTGTCGCGGGCAAGGTGCCGACCAGTCCTCTGACCGCCAAGGACAAGTCGCTCGCCGGCGCCGCGCCGTACCTGATCGCACTCGTCCTGGACTCGCCGTCTTTCGCATTGAGGTGAAATATGACGACCCGTCGTAGCATCCTCGCGGGCGCCTGCGCTGGACTCGCCACCGCCACGCTGAGCACCCGGCTCGCCTATGCCGCCGGCGGCTACACCGGGGACACCCTGGTGGTGGTCTCGCTGCGCGGCGGGTTCGACGGGCTGTCCGCGATCGCCCCGATCGGCGACCCGGACTACTACAAGGCGCGGCCGTCGATCGCCCTGCCCAAGGCGCGGGTGATCGCCGGCGACGGCACCTTCGGTCTGCACCCCGCCCTCGCGCCGCTGCTGCCGCACTGGAAGGCCGGCCGGCTCGCCGCGGTGCACGCGGTCGGGCACCCGGACCCGACGCGGTCGCACTTCGCCGCCATGGAGGCGATGGAGAACGCGGCGCCCGGCACGTCGATCCGCAGCGGCTGGCTGGACCGCATGCTCGGCCTGACCGGCGCCACCGGCCCGCTCGCCGGCGTCTCGGTGGGCAAGGCCATGCCGGCCCGGCTCTTCGCCGGCCCGACCGGTGACATGTCGATGAGCGCCATCGACGACGTCACCCTGGCCGGCGACGGCAAGCGCCCGATGGCCGCCGCGCTGCGGGCCATGTATGCCGACGCCCCCGCCCATCTCGCCGCCCCCGCACAGGCCGCCGACCGGGCGCTCGCCGCCACCAGCAAGGTCGCGGCCACCGCCTACCGGCCCGCGGCGGAGTACCCGGACACCGAGCTGGCCGCCGCGCTGCGTGACGTGGCCCGGCTGATCAAGGCGAAGGCCGGGCTGGTCACCGCGGCCGTGGACAGCGGCGACTGGGACATGCACGAGGGCCTCGGCGCCGCCGTGGCCGGCCAGCGCATGTACGACAACCTCACCGAGTTCGCCCAGGCCATGGCCGCCTTCGTCACCGACCTCGGCCCGGACGCCATGAAGAACGTCACCGTGCTGACGATCAGCGAGTTCGGCCGGCGGGTCGCCGAGAACGGCTCGCACGGCACCGACCACGGCCACGGCAACGCCATGCTGCTGCTCGGCGGCGGCGTCCGCGGCGGCAAGGTCTACACGAACTGGCCCGGGTTGTCGCCCGGCGCGCTGGTCGCCGGCGACCTCGCCGCCACCACCGACTATCGCGCGGTGATCGGGGAGATCCTGCAGAAGCGCTGCGGCCTGGGTGCTCTCGACTCGGTCTTCCCGGGCATCAAGCCGTCCGCTTTCCACCTGGTCACGGCGCGCTAATTGCCGGGTACGCGCAGCGACCCCGTTTACGTCAATAAGTCTGACGGTTTGCGAATTGCGTTTTCGCCCCGCGAGGCCCGGTCACGCCCGCTCAGGCGCTGAGCGTGAGGCCGGGCCACTTTGTCCGGTTGGGGAGCATCGAAGCCGGGTTTGCGGGCATGGTGCGGGTGCGGGCTGGTTCACGGATCCTGGCGAATTTAAAAAGTGTTAAAAACAGGCGCGGCTCGGACTTTACTAATTCGAGATACGTCATAGGATGTGCCCTCACAGCTGGCCGAAGAACGGCTAATCGGCTGAGAGGATTTGCAACTCCATGCTCATCTCCGAAGTCCTACCGTTCATCGGTGAGTTCCGCGAACTCGTCGACGTCACCCCGGAGGCGGCCGGCCTGTCCCGGCACCTCGGCGTGCCCGAGCGGTTCCAGCAGCAGCGGCACAGCCTGGCCGAGGCGGAGAAACTCGAACTCGGCCCGGGCAGCCTGCTGATAGCGCTGGTGAGCGACGAGACCTCGGAGCTGTCCGCGGTGCTGCGGCAGATGAAGCCCGGCGCGCGCGCCCTGCTGCTGACTGCCTGGCCGGCGGCCGAGCCCCTGCCCCGCGGACTCCTCGGGCCGCTGGCCGACTCCTGCTGCCAGGTCGCGGCCGCCCTGCTGATCGACGAGGCGAGCCGGCTCGGCGTGCACTACGCGCTGGTCGTGGAGCGGGTCGACGTCCACCTGCCCGAGGTGCCGGCCGCCGACGACGACCGGGAAGCGCGGATCACCGAGCTTCGCCAGCTGGCCGTCAAACGGGCGCGTCAGCTCGCCAAGACCCGCAAGCAGCTCGCCGCCATCCAGGCCTCGACGTCGTACAAGGCCGGGCGGGTGCTGGTGGAGGGCGGCAAGCATCCTGCCAAGGCCGTGGTCAGCGTGCCGGCCGGGCTGGCCCGGCTGTGGCGCGAGCGCCGCGCCGGTGTCCCGGTCCAGCCGGAGCCCCAGCCCGAGCCGACCCCGCCGATCCCGAAGCCCAAGCCGAAACCGCCACCGCCGAAGCCCGCCCCGCCGCAGCCGCGGGTCGTCCCCATCGCGTTGCCGTCGGCCTCACCGGACCGGGCGCAGGCCGCCGCGCGGATCACCATGACCGCGCCGGCCCGCATGCTGGTCCCGCGCAAACTGGCCGAGTCCGGGCTCGCCGCCTACGAGCCGTCGGCCATGGCCTGCTTCCTGGCCGCGCTCGACGTCGCCGGCCCCGGCGAGGTGCTCGACATCGGGGCCAACGTGGGGATCTACGCCGCCGTGGCGAGCGCGCTGACCAACCGCAGGGTGCGGGCGTTCGAGCCGGCACCGGAACTGGCCGGGGTGGCCCAGCAGGTCGCCACCGACAACAGCCTCGGCTACACGGTCGAGTCGCTGGCGCTGGGCGCGGAGAACGGGACGGCCACCTTCTACATGTCCGACAGCTCGGACACGTCGAACTCGCTCGCCGAGGGCTTCCGCGAGTCGTCCGAGCAGCTGCAGGTCACGGTGGAGACGCTCGACTCGTACGCCGCACGCACCGGCGTCGTTCCGGCGGTCATGAAGGTCGACACCGAGACCACCGAGCCGGACGTGCTCGCCGGCGGCGCCGCGACCATCCTCGAGCACCGGCCGTGGATCCTGTGCGAGGTGCTGGCCGGCCGCGGCGAGGACCGGCTGGCCGCGGTGATGGCCCAGTTCGGCTACCACTGGTTCCACGTCACCTCCGAGGTGCCGTACCAGGAACGCACCGAGATCGAGGGCGACCGCACCTACGAGCACCTGATGTGGCTGTTCACGCCGGAGGTGCCGGACGAGCGGTTCTGGGCCGCGGTGCGTACCCGGACCGTCGACCTGGAGCAGTGCACGCCTTCCTGACCGAGACGAAAGAACGGGGCCGGTGCTTGCGCACCGGCCCCGTTCGTGTCACCCCGCCAAGGCCCTGGACCAGGGCGACACGTCTTTCAGCGAGCCGCCGACGTGCGGCGCTTGGACCAGACGTCGAAGGCGACCGCGGCGAGCAGGACGGCGCCCTTGACGAGCATGACCTCTTCGCTCTGCGCGCCGATCAGGCTCATGCCGTTGTTGATGACACCCATGATCAGACCGCCGGTGATGGCGCCGACGACCTTGCCGACACCGCCCTGGACGGCGGCGCCGCCGATGAACGCGGCCGCGATGGCGTCCAGCTCGAAGCTGTTGCCGGCGGTCGGGTTGGCCTGGTTGAGGCGGCCGGCGAAGATGATGCCGGCGAGGGCGGAGAGCACGCCCATGTTGACGAACAGCCAGAACACCACGGACTTGACCTTGACGCCGGACAGCGTCGCGGCCTGCAGGTTGCCGCCGACGGCGTAGATCTGGCGGCCGAAGACGGCCCGGTTGGTGACCAGGGTGTAGCCGACGACCAGGACCGCGAGCAGCACCAGCACCCAGGGCAGGTTACGGAAGCGGGCCAGCTGCACGATCACGAACATGACCAGTACGGCGGGGACGGCGACCTTCAGCACGAACAGCCACATCGGGTCGACGGCCTGCTGGTAGCGGACCCGGCCGGCGCGGGCGCGCCACTGCACGACCACGATGCCGACCACCACGGCCAGCCCGACCAGGATGCTGAACAGGTCGGCGCCGCCGAGCGGGCCGAGGCCGACGTTGCCGAGGAAGCCGTTGGTGAAGCCGTTCGCGAGGGTGCGGACCTCTTCCGGGAACGGGCCGATGCCCTGGTTGCCCAGGATCATCAGGGTGATCGCGCGGAACAGCAGCATGCCGGCCAGGGTGACGATGAAGGCGGGGATGCCGAAGTACGCCACCCAGTAGCCCTGCCAGGCCCCGATCAGCGCGCCGAACGCCAGCGTGGCGATCAGCGCGATCGGCCAGGCCAGGTCCCAGTTGACCATCATGACCGCGGCGAACGCGCCACAGGCGGCGACCACCGAGCCGACCGACAGGTCGATGTGCCCGGCGATGATGATCAGGATCATGCCGATCGCCAGAACCAGGATGTACGAGTTCTGGACGATGATGTTGCTGATGTTCTGCGGCTGGAGCATGTCGCCGCCGGTCAGCACCGTGAACAGCAGGACGATCAGCGCGAACGCGATGTAGATGCCGCTCGACTTCATGTCGAAGCCCAGCTTGAAGCCGGCCTTGCCGGGCTTGGGCGCGGACGGCCCGGTGCCCCCGACACTAAGGTCGGCGTTGGTGGGTGCGACCGTCACGGCGCGACCTCCTGTTCTTCCTTCGTCATCAGGGTCATCAGGCTTTCCTGCGTGGCCTCGGCGCGCGGCACCTCGCCGGTGATCCGGCCCGCCGACAGGGTGTAGATGCGGTCACAGATGCCGAGCAGTTCGGGCAGCTCGGAGCTGATGACCAGGATCGCCTTACCCTCATCGGCCAGGCGGTTGATGATCGTGTAGATCTCGTACTTCGCGCCGACGTCGATACCGCGGGTCGGCTCGTCCAGGATCAGCACGTCCGGATCGGTGAAGATCCACTTGGACAGCACGACCTTCTGCTGGTTGCCGCCGGACAGCTTGCCGGTGACCGCCTCGACACTCGGCGCCTTGATGTTCATGCTCGCCCGGAACTCGTCGGCGACCTTGAACTCCTCGTTGCCGTTCACCCAGCCGCCCTTGGCGAGCTTGCTGAGCGCGGCGGCCGAGACGTTGCGCTTGATGTCCTCGATCAGGTTCAGGCCGTACCGCTTGCGGTCCTCGGTGGCGTACGCGATGCCGTGGTCGATCGCCTCCCGCACGGTGCGCGCCTTGATCTCCTTGCCGTCCTTGATCAGGCGCCCGGAGATGTTCACGCCGTACGAGCGGCCGAAGATGCTCATCGCGAGCTCGGTGCGCCCGGCGCCCATCAGGCCGGCCAGGCCGACGATCTCGCCGCGACGCAGGGTCAAGTTGGCCTTGCGGACCAGCGCGCGATCCGGCTGGGACGGGCTGTACACCGTCCAGTCCTCGATGCGCAGCGCCTCCTCGCCGATGGTCGGCTCGTGCTCCGGGTAGCGGTGCTCGAGGTCGCGGCCCACCATGCCCGAGATGATCTTGTCCTCGCTCAGGTCGGCGGTGTCCTCGGTCCAGATCGTCTTGCCGTCGCGCAGGATGGTGACCCGGTCCGAGATGCTCATGACCTCGTTGAGCTTGTGCGAGATGATCACGCAGGTGATGCCCTCGTCCCGCAGCCCGCGCAGCAGGCCCAGCAGGTGCTCGGAGTCCTCGTCGTTCAGCGCCGCGGTGGGCTCGTCCAGGATCAGCAGCTTGACCTGCTTGGAGAGCGCCTTGGCGATCTCGACGAGCTGCTGCTTGCCGACACCGAGCTCGACGACCGGGGTGACCGAGCTCTCCGCCAGGCCGACCCGGCGCAGCAGCTCGTCGGCCGCGTGGTTCGTCTTGTTCCAGTCGATCCAGCCGCGCTTGCTCTGCTCGTTGCCGAGAAAGATGTTCTCGGCGATCGAAAGGTTGTGCGCCAGCGCCAGCTCCTGGTGGATGATGACGATGCCGCGGTGCTCACTGTCTCGGATGCCCGCGAACCTGCCGGGCTCCCCCTCGAACTCGATGTCGCCCTCGTAGGTGCCGTGCGGGTAAACGCCCGAGAGCACCTTCATCAGGGTCGACTTGCCGGCCCCGTTCTCGCCGCAGATCGAGTGGATCTCACCCCTGCGAACTTCCAGGTTGACGTCCTGCAGCGCCTTGACGCCTGGGAACGTCTTCGTGATGCCGCTCATCCGCAGGATCGTGTCGGTCATAGACCCTCCTATGGGCCGGTAAAGCACTGGAGCCAGAGACCGCGCCCCGCCCGCTGGGGTCGGGCGGGGCGCGGAGCCTGGATCACTTCAACTGGTCGGCCGTGTAGTAGCCGCTGTCGACGAGCTCCTTCTGGTAGTTGCTCTTGTCGACGATGATCGACTCGAGGAGCTGCGACGGGACGACCTTCACGCCGTTGTCGTAGTCCTTGTTGTTGTTGGTGGTGGGGGTCTGGCCCTTGAGCACCGCGTCGGCCATCTCGCCGGTCACCTTGGCCAGCTGGCGGGTGTCCTTGTAGATGGTGGAGTACTGCTCACCCGCGACGATCGACTTGACCGACGCGACCTCGGCGTCCTGGCCGGTGACGATCGGGTACGGCTGCGAACCGGTGCCGTAACCACCCGACTTCAGCGCCGAGAGGATACCGATCGAGATGCCGTCGTACGGGGACAGCACGCCGTCGACCTTGGTGCCGCTCTTGTAGGTCGAGGTCAGCAGGTTCTCCATGCGCTTCTGCGCGGTGGCCGGGTCCCAGCGCAGGGTGGCCACGGTGTCGAACTTGGTCTGGCCGCTCTTGACCACGATGGTGCCCTTGTCGATCTGCGGCTGCAGAACGCTCATCGCGCCGTTGAAGAAGAACGTGGCGTTGTTGTCGTCCGGCGAGCCGGCGAACAGCTCGACGTTCAGCGGGCCCTTGGCGGTGCCCTCGCTGCCGTCCGCGTTGAGCACCTTCAGGCCGGTCAGCAGCGAGGTGGCCTGCTGCACGCCGACGTTGAAGTTGTCGAACGTGGCGTAGTAGTCCACGTTCGGGCTGTCCCGGATGAGCCGGTCGTAGGCGATGACCGGGATGTTGTTCGCCTTCGCGTTCTCCAGCTGGGTGGTGATCGCGGTGCCGTCGATCGAGGCGATGATCAGCAGCTTGGCGCCCTTGGTGATCTGGTTGTCCAGCTGCTGGGTCTGCGTCGGGATGTTGTCCTCGGCGTACTGCAGGTCGACCTTGTAGCCCAGGCCCTCGAGCTGCTTCTTCAGGTTGTCGCCGTCAGCGATCCACCGCTCCGAGGACCGGGTCGGCATGGTGATGCCGACCAGGGCGCCGGCGTTGTCGCCGCTGGCGGCCTCCTTGTCGGTGGTCTTCTCCGACGAGCCGCAGGCAGCCATCGTGGCGGCCAGGGACGCGGCGGTCAGAATCGCCGCGAGGCGGGGGTATTTCACGATCTTTCTCCTCTTCGAGAGCGGTACTACAGAGGCCGGGCCAGGCGGTAGTACGCCTGGTTCCAGCGCACCCGGTCGGCGAAGTCGGCCGGGGTGGTGCGGTTATCGATCATTAGAAGCTCGGTTTGCGCCATTTCGGCGAAATCGCGCAAAGTTTCCGCGCCGACAGCCTGGGTGAGCACCGTGTGGTGGGGGCCACCGGCGGTGATCCAGCACTCCGCGGACGTGGACAGCGAGGGGGCCGGCTTCCAGACCGCGCGGGCGACCGGCAGGTTCGGCAGCGGCTCGTCCGGCGCGATCACCTCGATCTCGTTGGCCACCAACCGGAACCGGTCGCCCATGTCGGCCATGCCCATGACCACGGCCGGGCCGGAAGCGGCGTCGAACACCAGGCGGACCGGGTCCTCCCGGCCGCCGATGCCCAACGGGTGGATCTCGGCCCGCGGCCGTGCCGTCGCGATCGACGGGCAGACCTCGAGCATGTGCGCGCCGAGGATCTTAGGCTCGCCCGGGCCGAAGTGGTAGGTGTAATCCTCCATGAATGAGGTGCCGCGTCCGGTTCCCGCGCCCATCGCCTTCACCGTGGCGACCAGCACCGAGGTCTTCCAGTCGCCCTCGCCGCCGAAGCCGTAGCCGTCGGCCATCAGCCGCTGCACGGCCAGGCCGGGCAGCTGGCGCAGCCCGCCGAGGTCCTCGAAGTTGGTGGTGAACGCGCCGAATCCGCCCTCGGTGAGGAACTGCCGCATGCCGGCCTCGATCCGGGCGGCGTATCGCAGCGAGTCGAGCCGGTCGCCGAGCAGGGCGGGCACGATCTCGTAGGCGTCCTGGTACTCCGCGACCAGCTTGTCGATCTCGGCGTCGGCGATCTGGTCCACGACCGCGACGAGGTCGTTCACCCCGTACGTATTCACCGAGACACCGAAGCGCAGCTCGGCCTCGACCTTGTCGCCCTCGGTGACCGCCACGTCGCGCATGTTGTCGCCGAACCGCGCGAGCCGCAGGCCGCGCAGATGCTGCAGGCCGGTCGCGGCGCGCGCCCAGGCGTCGATCCGGGACACGATCGCCGGGTCGGAGACGTGCCCGGCGACCACCTTGCGCGGCACGCCGAGCCGGGCCTGGATGAACCCGAACTCCCGGTCGCCGTGCGCGGCCTGGTTGAGGTTCATGAAGTCCATGTCGATGGACTCCCACGGCAGCGACACGTTGTGCTGGGTGTGCAGGTGCAGCAGCGGCTTGCGCAGCGCGTCCAGCCCGCCGATCCACATCTTGGCCGGGGAGAACGTGTGCATCCAGGCGATGATGCCGATGCAGTCCGGGTCGGCGTTGGCCTCCTGCATCAGGCGCTTGATGGCGCCCGAGTCGGTCAGGACCGGCTTGCCGACGATCTCGGCGGACGGCAGACCTGCGGCCAGGGTCCGCTGGATCTCGGCGGACTGGTCGGCGACCTGCTGAAGGGTCTCCGGGCCGTAGAGATGCTGGCTACCGGTGAGGAACCAGATCTGCGGTGTCATTTCGTTTCCTCTGTTCTCAAGCGGATGCGCGGCGCGGGAACGCGTGCGGCTTGCGCATCGCCGTGGTGGTGCGGCAGTCGCGACGCCGGCTGGGCCTCCGCCCGGCACCGGGCGGCGACAACGGCATGTCGGAAATATCCGCGCAGAGCAGGCGATTCTCCATGATCTTACGTGCGCCGAACGCCGGAACCTCGATCAACGGCCGGTTTCCGGGTGCATGGTCGCCGTACGTCACGGGGGTACCTCCGCTGGGGGGCCGAAGGGGTGGCGGCAGCCACACACCGGCGGTCGCAAGTTCAGTGTTATCGCTAACAATTGCCGTGTCAACGGCCGTCGGCAACAACGCGGTAACGGCCGCGCAACCCAGCAGGGTTACCGAGGCGCACACCCGTTCACTCACGGGTGCACACTAAACCCCACGGAAGTTCACACGACAGCACCCCCTAGGAGGGGCGCCCGACACTCTGCCGAACCACCAGCTGCGGCGGCACCACGATGTGGTCCGGGCTGTCCGGTTCCTCCCGCATCTGGCCCAGGAGCAGCGTCAACGCGGCCCGGGCGACGTCACCGAAAGCCTGCCGCACGGTGGTCAGCGGCGGAATGAAGTACGCCGCCTCGGGCACGTCGTCGAACCCGACCACACTCACGTCGTGCGGAACCCGACGATCCCGCTCATGCAGGGCGCGCAGGATCCCCAGCGCCAGGTGATCGTTCGCCGTGAAGATCGCGGTGACCTCCGGCATCCGGGCCAGCATCTGCCCGGCCCGGTAGCCTTCCGCGGCCGACCAGTCGGCGGACAGCAGCGGCGGAACCTCCGCACCGGCCTCCTCGAGGGTCTGCCGCCAGCCCTGGATGCGTCCCTGCGAGTCGAACCAGTCGGTGGGCCCGGAGACGTGCCAGACGGTCTTGTGGCCGGCGTCCAGCAGGTGCCGGGTGGCGGCCCGCGCGCCGGCCACCTGATCCACCGTCACCAGCGGCCGGCCGCTGGCCGGGTCGCCGTCGATGAAGACCACCGGCACGTCGCCCGGGATCTCGGCGAGCGCCTCGGCCGCGGACGCCACGTTGGCGATCACCACGAGGCCCGCCACCCGCTGATCGAGGTGCCGGTCCACCACCGAGGCGATCGAGGAGCGATCGAGCTCGCGCACGCTGCCGACGCTGACGGCGAACCCGGCGTCCGCGGCGGCCTGCTCGAACTCGGTCAGCATCGAGGCCGGCCCGTACAGCGTGCTGTTGCGGGCGACCACGCCGATCAGCTGGGAGCGGCCGGTGACCAGCGCCCGCGCGGCCCGGTTGGGCCGGTAGTTGAGCTCGGCGATGGCGGCCCGGACCCGGATGCGGGTCTGCTCCTTGACGTTGGGATGATCGTTGAGGACCCGGGAGACGGTCTGGTGCGAGACGCCGGCCAGCCGGGCGACATCGGTCATCGCCGGGCTACGGGTTATCTTGTCCACTTGCGCACCTCGGTCCGGTCCGGTTCTGATGGAGCGTGACGGATAGCCGATCCGGCGCCCGTAACGGGAATGTTATCGATAACAACCAGCATTCCAGAAGCCCCGCGTGCGGTCCCTCGCGGAACACGTACGCTCGGCAGCGATGGAAGCGTCACCCACGATCAGCGGACCCGTCGTGTTCGGCAGCCTAAACGACGAGGGCTTCACCTCGCTGCGCCGTACCGCCGCGCCGCGAGCGCAACGTTATGAGATCGGCCGATCGCTGCGCGACCGCTCACCCCGCTCGGACATGGCGCACTGGCGCGCGCCGGAGAACCGCATCGACCCGGTACGCCAGGTCGCCGCCTCCCACGAGGGCCGCCTCGAGCACCTGATCCCGGTCCGGATCGGCCGGATGACCGCCTCGCCGTACGCGTTCCTGCGCGGCACCGCCGGCCTGATGGCCGACGACTTCGCGGCCCTGCCGTGCACCGGCATCACCCCGGTGATCTGCGGCGACGCCCATCTCGGCAACTTCGGCTTCTACGCCTCGCCGGAACGCGAGCTGGTCTTCGACCTCAACGACTTCGACGAGGCGCACCCCGGCCCGTGGGAGTGGGACCTGCGCCGGCTGGTGGTCAGCGTCCACGTCGCCGGCCGGCAGAACGGGTTCCGGGAGAGCGCGTGCGCCGACGCCGTGCAGCACTGCGTCGAGGAGTACCGCGAGCAGATCGCCCACCTGGCCGAGCAGCCGCTGCTGGCCCGCTCGTTCGACCAGCTCGACGTCCAGGCGATGCGCTCGGCCGCCAGCCGGGCCAGTTTCCGCGACGAGATCGAGCGCGCCGCCCGCCGGGCCCGCCGCCGGACCAGTGACCGGGCGCTGCCCCGCTTCACCGAACGGCACGACGGCACCGCCCGCCTGGTCGAGGAGCCGCCGCTGATCACCCGGCTGCCGGCCGAGGAACGTGAACAGCTCGCCGAGTCGCTCGACGGCTACCTGAACACCCTGAAACCGCACTGGGCCCGGATCCTCGGCGGCTACCGGATCGTCGACATCGCACACAAGGTGGTCGGGGTCGGATCGGTGGGGCTGCGGGCGTACGTCGCGCTGTGCGAGGGCAGCAGCCCCGACGATGTGGTGTTCCTGCAGCTCAAGCAGGCCCGCCGGTCGGTCATCGCGAAACATCAGCACGGCGCGCTGGCCTGGCACCGGCATCAGGGGCAGCGGGTGGTGGAGTACCAGCAGGCGCTGCAGACGGTCAGCGACCCGCTGCTCGGCTGGACCACGGTCGGCACCCGGCAGTATTACGTGCGCCAGTTCCGCGACATGAAGGGCGCGATCCTGGTCGAGGACATCAACGCCGGGGCGCTCGCCGACTACGCCGGGATCTGCGGCTACCTGCTCGCCAAGTCGCACGCGCGGACCAGCGGCGCCTCGATGATCGCCGGCTATGTAGGGAGCGGGGACAAGTTGGACGAGTCGTTGTGCCGGTTCGCTCGCGCGTACGCGGATCAGGTGGAGAGCGACCACGCTGAACTGCTGCAAGCCGTGCGCCGCGGCGAACTGCCGGCGGAGCCGGCGTGAGCGGCCTGATCCCGCTGCACTCCGCAGCGCTCCTCGAGTTCTGGACCGAGCGGCATCTCTGCACCCTGACCACGCTGCGCGCCGACGGCTCGCCGCACGTCGTCGCGGTCGGCGCCTCCCTGGACGTGCCCGGCGGCCTGGCCCGGGTGATCTCCTCGGTGAGCTCGGCCCACGTCCGGCACATCCGGCGGGGCCAGCAGCGGGTCGCCATCTGCCAGGTCGACGGCCGCCGCTGGAGCACCGTGGAGGGCCTCGCCGTGGTCCGCGACGACCCCGGCCCGGTCGCCGAGGCCGAACGGCGCTACGCCGAGCGGTACCGCACCCCCCGCCCGAACCCGCAACGGGTGGTCATCGAGGTCACGATCACCAAGGTTCTGGGCTCGGCATCACTAGAGTCGTCGGCATGACGCAGACCGTGGACAGCGTGCTGCTCCCCGGCCACGACGTGCCGCTCGGCCGCTGGACCACCGTGCGGCGCCTGCTGCCGCACAAGGAACTCCGGATGATCGGCGCGTGGTGCTTCGTCGACCACTTCGGCCCGGACGACGTCAGCGGCCGGCCCGGCATGCGGGTCCCGCCGCACCCGCACACCGGCCTGCAGACGGTCACCTGGCTGGTCGACGGGATCATCGAGCACCGCGACAGCCTCGGCAGCCACCAGATGATCGCGCCCGGCCAGCTCAACCTGATGACCTCCGGGCACGGCATCGCGCACTCCGAGTTCACCCCGCCCGAGCATCCCGACGGCATGCACGGCCTGCAACTCTGGGTCGCCCTGCCGGACAGCGCACGGCACGGCCCGGCGAGCTTCGAGCACCACGCCGAGCTGCCCGCCCACCGGGACGGCGCATTCACCGTCACGGTCGTGGTCGGACGCCTCGGCGAGCTGCGCTCCCCCGCCACGGTGCACACCCCGCTGCTCGGCGCGGAACTGCTCACCGACTCGGCCGCGAGCCACACGCTGAGCCTCGACCCCGGCTTCGAACACGGCCTGCTCGTCATGTCCGGCACCGCCACGGTCGCCGGCGCCACCCTCGAGACCGGCTCACTGCTCTATCTGGGCAACGACCGCACCAGCGTCACGGTCCGGACCGACGGGCCGGCCCGGCTCTTCCTGCTGGGCGGCGAGCCCTTCACCGAACCGCTGGTGATGTGGTGGAACTTCGTCGGCCGTACCCATCAGGAGATCGTCGAGGCCCGCGCGGCGTGGATGGCGGGCGAGCGATTCGGCGCGGTCACCGGCTGCCAGGCCGATCCACTCCCGGCACCAGAACTGCCCACTGTGCGCCTGAAGGCGCGCGACCGGCACGGCAAGACCTATTAGGGGTACGGGGTGAGCCATGCCGCCTACCTCAGAGCCGTCGCCGCCGCCCTGGAAGCCGCCGGGATCCCGGTCGCCGACTGCCGGGCCGACGACCGGGCGCCGCGCGACGGGTGGATCCCGTTCGACCTCGTCCGGCAGGTGAGGCTGCACGGACGACCGGTCTGGGATCACGACCAGGCCGGGCTCGGATGGGACGAGCACCGGGGATGGCATCTGCTCACGGTTTCCGGACGCGGTGTGCGTACCGAAAAGGACCTTGAAGTTGCGGCGGTCGCCGCGCCCGGCACTGTGGTCAGCGCGGTGGCGCGGCTGGCCGGCCTCGCCGTGCCGGACGCCGCGGAACCGCACCCCGACCTCGACCCGGCCCCGGGACCCGCCTTCGAGGCCGCTTTGCAGCGCTATGCGCAATTCGGTTGACGTGCCGCGAGACGCGGCGGAAGGTCGAAGCTAGAACCGCACTCCCGCCGTGAGGAGCGTCGCCGTGACCCTCCGGACCCTTCTCGCCGCCGCCCTGCCGGCGGCCGCCGTCACCGCCGCCGTGCTGCCACGCTGCTGGACGGCCGTCCGCGACCGCCGCGAACCCGGCCTGGTCCCGGTCGGCCCACCGATCGAGAAACTCGCCGCCGACCTGCGCCGGCTGCTGCGCCTGCACGGTGAACTGACTGTCTCCGCGCACTCGGCGCTCTGCGCGCACCGGGTGTGGGCGGTGGAGGCGGCGATCGGCGCGCGGGCGATCGAGGCGGCGGTCGCGCTGGGTGTTCCGCATCCGGATCCGTCGGCGGCTTCGTCGCTGACCCGCACCGAGTTGTCCGGGTTGCTGAACGCGCTGACCGCGGCCGGGCTGGTGCTGCCGGGCCGGATCGGCCACTTCACCCTGGACGGTCGGCTCTGACTGCTGCCCTCTGGCCGCTGCCCTTTTGACTGCTGCCCTCTGGCGCTGCCCTTTTGGCGGCTGCTGGCTGACCGCTGCCTTTGGCGGCTGCCCGCTGGCCGCTGATGCGAAACGGCGGCGGGACGGTAGTCCCGCCGCCGTCTCTCGTCCCGGCATCACGCCGCCGAACATCATCCGCGAAGGAACATCGGGGGGCGTCGTCCCCCGCGGATCGTCTCTGGCGTGTGGCGGCCGCTGGAGCTGGGGGGCTGTGGCCGCCTGCCGGGGAGTCCGAGGTCTTCCGTTGTTTCGGAACCTTGGCGCACAACAAACGTGACAGATCCTCACACCTTGATCCGCAGTTGTCCGGGGTGTCCTTCGACACTCCCGGCGTCACCCTTTCCGGGTCCTCCACAAGTTCTTAGCTGCGCTGAAGAGAAGCTTAAAAGGTTCTTAAGTCGACATCCGGGCCGTCACCTGCGGAGAACGACCCTCGTTGATCGGACCAGGCGGTTCCGCGCGCCCGCGCGAACTGTCGGATCCCCGCCATAGTGACTGCGTACAGCATTGAACCGGGGGCACCACCCAGACGTATACCGGGTTGATCGGCCACCTCCGGTGGGCTGCGGCACCGGGACGGCCGATCCTCGCGGGCCCACCGCGAGACCGGTGGCAGGGCTCCGCGGGACGGTGGCGCACTACGCAAATCCGTGATTAACCTTCCACATCCACCACGTGGCAGGGATCGACCGGAGCGCGAGGGGCGGGCACCGGTGCGCGGAGGTGGAACAGGGGTGAGGACGGTGGCACGGATGCGGCGACGGGGCAGCGGGTACACCCCCAGCCGGCTCGGGGCCGCCTCATGAGCTACGAGGACGACGAGTACTGGGAGGACGAGTACAGCGAGTACTCGTTCATGCCGCAGTCCGCGGTCATCCAGGAAAGGCACTACGAACGGCGTACCGCTCCGGACCCGGTCATCCCGACCCGGCGCCGCTCCGGCTCCCCCGACGCCGACGAGCTCGCTGCACGCCGGGCTGCCTTCGACTCGCAGCGGCCCAGCTGGCTGGACGACCCCGACTTCGTGCCGATCGACACGTCGGCGCCGAACCTCGCCGGCGACGACTTCGACGACGTGGACTTCAACCGGCCGGAGCTCGGGGTCGACTTCGACAAACCGGACTTTCCGATTGATGATCCGGCGTTCCGGCCTGAGTTGCGCCGTCCTTCGTCTTCTGGTCGTTCCTCTTCTGGTCGTTCCTCGTCCGGACGTTCGTCGTCTGGCCGCCCTTCTTCGGATCGTCCGTCGTCGGGCCGTTCCTCGGCGGGCCGCTCTTCCTCGGATCGCCCCTCCCCGGACCGGTTCTCTTCCGACCGTTCCTCGGACCGTTTTTCGTCGGACCGTTCTTCGTCGGGCCGCCCATCTTCGGACCGTCCTTCTTCGGACCGTCCTTCTTCGGACCGGGATGTGGCTTCTGTCCGTTACGGTGATTCGCCCGGTCGCCGGCCGGACGACCGCCGGGGCCGCCGTCCGGCTGAGGAGCGCTGGGAGGACGAACGCGACACCGGCCGCCGCCACCCGGCCGAGATCCGCGCCGACGATCACTGGGACGACGACGACCGCCGCGTGCCCCCTACCGGCCGCACCATCGAACTGCGCTCCGACGAGTACTGGGAGGAGCCCGCCGACCGCCGTCGTGGCCGCGGCCCGTCCCGGCGCGACGAGGTGGTCCGCTACGACGACGAACGCGACCTCCGCGGCCGCGAACCGGCCTGGGAGGACGAGGACTTCGGCCCGATCCGCCCGCCGGGCGGCCGCCGCACCCGCCGCGACGAGGCCGAATCCCGCCGTCCGGCTTCACTCCGCCGCGACGACCGGTCGGTGGCCGGGCGTGCCCAGGTCCCGGCCCAGCCCGACTCCTACGACGAGCCCGGCTCCTACGGTCAGTACCGCGACTACCCGGAACTTGAACGTGGCCAGCGCGGCACGGACCGCCGCCCGGCCGCCGGCTTCCCGGCGGACGATCGCTCGGCTTCTGGGTTCCCGGAGGACAGCCGCACAGCCGCTGGATTCCCGGAGGACAGCCGCACAGCCGCTGGATTCCCGGAGGACGGCCGCCCGGTCGCGCCGGCTCGGGGCTGGGACGGTGAGCGCTGGGAGGACGAGCGCGCCCTGGACGGTCCGCCCGCGGCGGGCGGCCAGCCCGGGGATGCCGCCGCGATCGCGGCCGGACCGGCAGAGCCTGCGGGTCGCCCGCGTCCCGACGAGCTCGCTGCCCGGCAGGACGAATGGGCTGCTCCGCAGGACGCCGGTGCCGGCGCTGTCGACTCGAACGAGCGGGTCGCCGGGACCGGCGGATGGGCTGCCCGGGACACCGGTGCTGGTGACCAGACTGCCCGGCAGCCGGAGACCGCCGAGGACGGCACGCCCGGCGAGACCCGTGCGCCCGAGGCCGAGCCGGGGAACCGCACCGGCGACCAGGGGCCTCGGGTGCTGCGGCGCGCTGACGCTCCCGTACCCCCGAAGGTTGTCAGGCGTGCCGACCCGCCACCGCAGCCGCGCGTCATCAAGGCCGACCCGCCGGTCACGCCGCGCGTAGTCGCTGCCCCGGCGCCGGTCCCTCCGGCGCGGGTGATCGGCGGACCCCAGCGTTCGGGCGCGAAGCCTGCTGCGCACGCGGAAGCCACCCTCGAAGTCCGGCCGATGGGCCAGCCCGGCGCAGGCGAGGGCTCCCGCGAGATCCGGCCGGTCTCCCCTGCTTCCGGGCGCTCCGGCGCCCCCGTCCCTCCCACTTCCGGGCGCTCCGGCACCCCCGTCCCTCCCGCCTCCGGGCGCTCCGGCGCCCCCATTCCTCCCGCTGCCGGTCACCCCGGCGGCCCAGCGGCCCCCGCGGACGGCCGCTCCGCCGTTCCTGTCCCGGCCGACGGCCGGACCAGCGTTCCAGTTCCGGTTGATGGCCGGCCCGTTGCTCCCGCGGCCAGTGCCTCCGGCGGCCAGGCGACCCCGGTTGACGGGCGCTCCGGCGGTCCTCTCGCGCCTGCCGACGGTCGCCCAGGCGTGCCGGTCAACCCGACCGCCGGCATCGCTGGAGGCCCGCAGGCACCGGTGGACGGGGTTCAGGACGTCCGGCCGCAATCCCCCGCCGCTGGCCCCCGAGACGGGCAGCCGCAGTCCCTCGCCGGCCCCCATGACGGACGGTCACAGTCCCTCGCCGGCCCCGATGACGGGCGACCGCAGTCCCTCCCCGGCGGCCAGCCAGGTGTTCCCGGGCAAGCACCTGCCGCAGCCGGACAGCAGGGCGCTTCCGGCCTACCTCCCGTCGTCGGAGGCGCTGGGCAGGGTGGCCCCTGGGCGCCGGCCGGTGGGTACGCGGGTGCGCCGGGTCAGCGGGATGTCGGGTCGTCTCGGCCGGATGGTCCGCAGTCTGCTGCCGGGCGTCCGACTGTTCCTGCGCCGCACGTGACCGGTGAGATCCGTACGGACGGGAACCGCTACCCGGGAGAGAACGCCGGTTACGGGCCTGATGTGCCGCAGCAGCGGTCGCGGCGTTCACCGCGTACCGCGCATGTCTTTCTCGCCGAAGGCGATGGTCCGTGGGCGATGGTCCCGGATGCCAACCCGCCGGCCGGCGCTCGCCCGGTTTCGCCGGCGCGGCCGCCGGTTCCGCCTGGCTGGGCGCCCACGTCGCAGGATCCGGCGGGAGCACGCCCGGCACCGGCCGCGGCTTGGCCGCCGGCTGGTCAGCCGCCGGCGCCGCCTGTAGTGGCGACCGATTCCGGACAGCCGGCAGCGGCGACTGCTTGGCCGCCTGCGCCGGTTCAGCAGCCTGCGGCCATTCCGCAGGTCCAGCCGCCAGGTCAGCCGGCTCAGCCGCCGGTCCAGCCGGGGCAACTGGTCCAGCCGCCAGTTCAGCCGGTTCAGCCAACGGCCCAGCCGGGACAGTCGCCTGCGGCGTATCAGGCGATCGCGCCGGCACAGCCGGTCGAGGCGGTTCAGCAGCCCGGGGCCATCTCACCGGCCGCGTCCGCGCAGCCGGTTCCGACAGCGTCGTCGGCACAGCCGTCGATGACCGAGTCGGCACAGCCGGTTTCGCCGGCCGCTTCGCGGTCGGTGCCTACGCCGGTCCAGCAGAGGACGCCGGTGAACCCGCCGGCCGCGCCCCGACCGCCTGCTGCGGTTCCGCCGCCCGTAGGGCTCCAGCCGTCATCTCCGATCCCGCCACCAGCCGGGCTGCAGCCGTCAGCATCCGCTGCGGCAGGGCTCCAGCCGTTGGCGCCGGTTTCGCCGTCTGCCGGGGCCCGGCCCCCTGCCGCGGTGCCGCCGCCGGTGGGGCTTCAGCCGTCGTCTCCGGCTTCGCCGCCTGCTGGGCCGCAGCCTGCCAGCCAGCCGCCTGCCGGGCCACAGCCTGCCAGCCAGCCGCCTGCCGGGCCACAGCCTGCCAGCCAGCCTGCCGGGCCGCAGTCGCCGGTATCTCATTCGGCGCCGGGCGCGGTCCAACCTCCGGCGGCGCTCCCGGCGGGGGTGCTTTCGGCGCCCGCTCAGCCACCTTCGGTTCCGGCCGCAGCTCAGCCGCCGGCCGTAGTCCCGGTACCGGTGCAGCCGCCGACTCCGCGGCATTCGGCCGAAGGCCGGTCGGCGGAGTCGGTGACGCCGCGCGGGGAGGGCTGGACCGGTTCGGATGTGCCTGCGAACGGCGATGCCGAACGGATCTCCGTTCCGGCGGCCCCGCGCGGAGAGGTGCCCGGAAGCCACTCAGGTCGGTCGGACGCACGTTCGCTCGCGGACGACCCAGGCAACTCGTGGGCGGCACCGACGCCGCCGGCAGGTATGCCGGCACAGGCTGACTGGCCGGGGGTACTCGGTCAGCCGAGTTCGGGCATGCAGCCGGGTTCGCCCGGTGGGCCTGGTGCGGCCGACGGACCGGCTTCAGCCACCCAGCCGGGATTCGACGGCCAGCCGGGATCGGCCGGTCGGGCAGCCTCAGCTGGTCAGGCGGGATCGGCCGGTGGGTTGGGTTCAGCCACTCAGCCGGGTTCGGTCGGTCAGCCGGGCTCAGCCGGCGGGCCGACGCAGGTCAGCGGGCCGCCAGCGGCGGGTTCCGGCTCCCCTTCGTCGAGCGGCGGGCAGCAGCCGGCTGCCGGTGGGGCTGCGGGGCGCGAGCAGATCGGTATGCCGGTGGCGCGGCCGGGTGCGGACGCGCCGTACCAGGATGCGGAGGGTGTCTGGCACAACCTGCGGCCTGTCGCGCGGCTGGACGTGGTTGGGCCGGATCCGGAGCCGCGCCGATACTCCGATACGGCGCTGGGCAGCGGGTGGTTTGTCACGAAGACGCCGGCGGCAGCGTCTCAGCCTGATGAGGGCGGCTCGGCCGGGGCCAGCGCGGCGGGACTGACGACGGACGGCAGCGCGGTGGCGCGACCGGGTGAGCCGCAGCCGGGCGACCGGGCTGGTGCCGGGCACCAAGCCGGCGAGAACGGCGGAGCCGGGCCGAAAGCCGATGGAACGGGCGATGCCGGACCGCAGGTGGATCAGGCCGCGGCTGGATCACAGACCGGCGAGGCGGCGACCGCGGGCGACAAAGCCGGCGCCGGGTCGCGGGCGGAAGCTCAAGCTGGAACTGGGACGCAAGCAGTTCAAGCCAGCACCGGGTCGGAAGCATGGGCTCAGGCCGGTGCTGAGTCGTATGCAGGATCTCAGGCTGGTACCGGATCGCACGCAGAAGCTCAGAATGGTGCCGGGTCCCACATAGAAGCTCAGGCTGGTGCCGGGTCGCACGCAGGAAACCAGGCTGGTGCCGGGTCGCACGCAGGAAACCAGGCTGGTGCCGGGCCGCTTGACAAGGCTGGTGCCGGGTCGCAGGCGGATGCCGGGGCGGCCGCGGACGGGAAGCGGACGGGTGGCGCGGAGGCGCAGCCGGGGCCGGAGCTGGCGCCGCATCTGCCGCTCACGGCGGCGGACCTTTCGGCGATTCGGTGGCGGCTGGATGGTGCGTCGCTGCGTGAGGTGGTCGACAACCGGGACGCGCTTCGCGAGTTGGGTGAGCGGCTCGACGGGCCCCTCGCGGACGAGGCTGACAATATCGTCAAAGCGGGGCTGCTCAGCGTACGCGCGGAGGTCTACCGTCTGCTCGGCGAGCTGGGGATGGCCGCGGCGGCCAGCCGGCTGGCTCTGGCGCACGCTGAGTCGGCGCAGGATCTGCAGTCGATGGTGATCGCTCAGGCGGAGTTGGCGCACGTGCTGCGGCTGCGTGGGGACTACCTGGAGGCGGACCGGCTGTTCCAGCGGGCGGTGGACGCGGAGGTGCCGGCGGCGGTGCGCAGCGTGGTGCACGAGAACGCCGGGCGGAGCTGCTACGACCAGGGGCGGCACATGGAGGCCCTGGATCACTTCGCCCGGGCGATCAGGCTCGGGGATCCGGAGGACACCGACCTGGTGGAGCGGATCGGGGTTTGCCTGGAGTCGGTCTACATCCACGTGCTGCGGGACGGCTGGGGCCCGTACCCGAGGCGGTCCCCGGAGATTCTCGGCCTGCTGAGCGAGCGTGCCACCGACGATGCGGAACCCGACGGCAGTCGGAACCCGAGTGGCATCGACGAACCCACCGCCGAACAGCCGGTCGTCCACCCCCGCCAATAGCAGCGATCGATCTTCGCCGGCTGACGCCCAGAACACCCCTCAACGGCCCGGAAGCAACACTGGCTGTCAGCCGGAGGTGCCCGGCTGACAGCCAGAACACCCTCAGACGCCCGGAAACGACGCTCAGCGTCAGCCGGACGGGAAAGGGCGGGCGGTAAGGGCTTGGTCGGCAGACGCCGGAGGAGGGCGGCTCACGCGCGCGGGCGACCGAGTAGGGACGGTCGGCGGGAGAAGCGTTTCCCGCGCGCTGCCGCAAGGGCATGGGTGGGCGGAAGCCGGGCGAGGCCGGCGCGCGGTGGCCGGCGGACTGAGGGGGTTGGCCGGAGCTGGGTGAGGTGGCCGGGTGGTAGGCCCTCAGTAGAGGGCGCCCACGTTGTGCGGGCTGGGGTGGGCGGCCAAGTGGCTGCGGCCACGACCGTCGGCCTTGGCCTGGTAGAGGGCGGCGTCGGCGACCCGCTGGAGGTCTTCCGCTGTGGTGGCGTGGTCGGGCAGCACGGCGATGCCGATGCTGAGCTGGGGTGGGCCGGAGGGCAGGTCCTCGGTGGCCAGGACGAGGTTGCGGGCCTGTTCGGCGTACCCCAGAGCGGTCAAGGGCCCGGCCTGCAACAGCACCGCGAATTCGTCGCCGCCCAGCCTGGCCACCAGGTGGTCGCCGGCGGGGGCGGCGGCGCGCAGCGCGTCGGCGACCGTGCGCAGCGCGCGGTCGCCGGTGGCGTGGCCCCAGGTGTCGTTGATGGTTTTGAAGTGGTCGACGTCGATCATGATCAGGGCGAACTGGCCGGTGCCGGCCGCGACGGTACGGGCGAGCCGCTCGTCGAACGCCCGCCGGTTGGCGACGCCGGTCAACGAGTCGGACGCTGCCTGGACCTGCAGAACCTCGCGCAGCCGGTCGTTGCGTTCGACCAGGGAGGCCACGACGATCGCGGTCATCGCCATGGCCACCGTGATCGCGATCCAGTCGTTCACCGCGGGGCCGGTCTCCATGTAGCTGAAGGCCACGCCGGCGTGCCCGGCGGAGATCGACAGGACCGTCGCGATGATCATCGGGCGGCTGAGGAAGGAGGCGGCGTAGAGCAGCGGCCACAGGTAGAACAGCTGGGCGCCGGTGGTGGTGTCCTTGGTGACCAGGTTGAGGCCGGTGACCACGGCGGCCGAGAGGAACGGCACGGACAGCCAGAACGGCCGGGGCAGCGAGCCGGGGCGGCGCAGGCAGACCCAGCCGATGATCAGGAAGGCGACGGAGGCGACGCCGAGGGCGACGAGTTCGAGGATCGGCGCGCCGATCTTCATGAGTACGCCGGTGACCAGGTTGTAGACGCCGGCGGCCAGCATCAGGTAGGCGACGGCACGGGCGGCACCGTGCTGGTCGCGTATCTGAAACGGCAAAGCGCCCTCCTCCGGGGTCCGTCTCTTCTTCGGCTCGCCGTCTGACCTTCTGAGCGGTTGGCCCCGGCGGGCCGCCTCACTCGGTACGCAACGCCACCACCGGGTCGAGCCGTCCGGCCCGCTGCGCGGGGACCACGCCGAAGACGATGCCGACCGCGGCCGACACCCCGAACGCGAGCGCCATCGACCACCAGGTCAGCGCGGCCGGCACCGGGCTGAGCCGGTCGACGAGCAACGCCGCCGACCCGCCCAGGAGCATGCCGAGCACCCCGCCGGTGGTGGTCAGCAGCACTGCCTCGAGCAGGAACTGCACGCCGATGTCGCGGGGCCGGGCGCCGACCGCCTTGCGCAGGCCGATCTCCTTGGTCCGCTCGCGTACCGAGACGAGCATGATGTTGGAGACGCCGACACCGCCGACCAGCAGGCTGATCCCGGCGATGGCGGCCAGGACGCCGGTGAGCACGCCGAGGATGTCGCCGAGCACGCCGAGGATCTGTTCCTGGGTGACCGCGCTGAAGTCGGTGTCCGGGTGGCGTTCGCTGAGCGCGGCGACCACGTCCGTGCTGAGCTGGTCGATCCGGTCCCGGTCGGGGGCGCGGATGGCCAGGCCGTCGATGCGGTTGGTGCCGAGCAGCCGCTGCGCGGCGGTGACCGGTACGTGTACCTCGCCGTCCCGGTCCACGCCGAGGCTCTGCCCGAGCGCCTCGAACGTGCCGATCACCCGGAACCGCACCCCGCCGATGGTCAGCTGCCGCCCGATCGGGTCCCGTTCGCCGAACAGGTCACGGGCCACCCCGGCGCCGAGGACCGCGACCCGCCGCCCGGTGCTCACGTCGGTGCGCGTCAGGTAGGCGCCGCGGTCGAGCCGGCGTACGAAAACGGTCGGGGTGCTCTCGGTGACCCCCTGCATGCTGGCGAATCCGGACCGCTGGCCGGCCCGGACGGTCTCCCCCGAACTGACCGTGACCGCGACCCGGGACCGGTCCCCGACGATGCGCCCGACCGCCTCGACGTCGTCGAGGGTGAGTGGCGACGACGTCGGCGCGGCGCCCGCTTCGAGCCGGCCGGGTACGACGATCAGCAGGTTGGAGCCGAGCCCTTCGACCTGCCGTTCGATCTGTTCCTTGGTGCCGGTGCCGATCGCGACCAGGGCGACCACCGCGGCCACCCCGATGATCACGCCGAGCATGGTGAGCATGCTGCGCAGCCGGTTGGCGCGCAGCGCGTCCAGGGCGACCCGCCAGGCTTCCGCGAGCCTCATCCGCTTTCCTCGCCGCCGAGGACGATCAGGCCGTCCTTCATCACGATCTGCCGCCGGGCGCGGGCCGCCACCTCCCGGTCGTGGGTGACCAGCACGACGGCCACCCCGTCGGCGTTGAGCGACTCGAGCAGGGCGAGCACGGACTGGCCGGTCGCCGAGTCGAGGTTGCCGGTCGGCTCGTCGGCGAGCAGCACCGACGGTCCGGTGACCAGGGCCCGGGCGATCGCGACCCGCTGCTGTTCGCCGCCGGACATCTGGTTGGGGCGGTGCCCGATCCGGTGGGCCAGGCCGACCCGCTCCAGCATCGCGGTGGCCCGCTCCCGGCGTTCGCGGCGGCCGATGCCGCGGTAGACCAGCGGCAGGCCGACGTTGTCCTGCGCGGTCGTGCGGGCCAGCAGGTGGAACGACTGGAAGACGAAACCGATCGTGGTGTTGCGCAGCTCGGCCAGCTCGTTGGGGCTGAGCGTGGCGACGTCGCGGCCGCCGATCACCAGGGTGCCGCCGGTGGGCCGGTCCAGCCCGCCGAGCAGGTGCATCAGCGTGGACTTGCCGGAGCCGGAGGTGCCGACGATGGCGACGTAGTCCCCCTCGCCGACGGTGAGCGAGACGCCGCGCAGGGCGGGCACCGACACCCCGTCGAGCTCATAGGTCCGCGACACGTCGGTCGCCACGATCGCGGCACCGGTCATTGCGGCGCCTCGGCGCCGGCCTCCACCTGGTCGGCGCCGGCCACCACGATCTGCTGGCCGGCCTCGACCCCGGACAGCACCTGTACGGTGTCCTCGCCCTGCACCCCGAGGCGCACCTGTGCGGCCTCGTACCGCCCGTCCTGCACGGTCCAGACGGTGTCCTTGCCGTCGGCGCTGACCACGGCCGAGGCGGGCACGGTGACCGCGTCGGTGGCCTGCCGGACGTTCAGCCGGATCACCGCGCTCATCCCGGGCCGTGGGGTGGGCGCGGTCTCGCCGCCGTCGGCGAACGTGCCCGCGCCCAGGTCCAGCCGCACCCGGTAGGAGATGCCGCCCCGGGCGGAGGTGGTGGGCAGCAGGTCGGCCGCGCGGACCGTGGCCGGATAGGTGGCGCCGGGCGCGGCGTCCAGCTCGGCCACGGCCCGGACACCCGGCTCGACCAGCAGCACGTCGGTCTCGTCGACCTCGGCGGCCAGCCCGAGCCGGCTGACGTCGACCACGGTCAGCACCGGGGTGCCGGCGGCCACGTAGCCGCCCTCGGGCACGGCGCTGTCCACCCCGGCCGTCCCGCTCGCGCCGGTGATGTTGGCCGGTGCGGAGCCGCCGCTCTGCAGCAGGTCGGTGAGGGAGCCGCCACCGGACGGGGCGGTGCCGCCGAGCTGCACCACCCCGGCCACCGGGGCACGCAGGGTCAGCGCGTCCACGGCGGCGTCGGCCAGCTCGTACGCCTGCTCGGCCTGCAACCTCTGGGCTTCCGACAGCGCGCCCATCGCCCGGCCCAGCGACGCGACGCCCTGCTGGACCTGCCGCACCGCGGCAGCGGCAGCGGAGGAGGCCGCCGCGTACTGTTCCTCGGCCGCGTCGATCTGGTGGCTCAGTGTCTTCTTCACCTGCGGGTCGGCGATCTGTCCGGCGGCCTCACGGGCCTGGTCGAAGGCTTTCGCCGCCTGCTTGTCGGTGCGGTGGCGGACCTCGGTGAACCCGGCGGTGCCGCCGGACGGCAGGCCGCCGCCGGAGGGCGCCTGGTCGAGCGCGTCCTTCGCGGCGTCGCGGCGGCGTTCCAGCTCGGGTGACTCGATGACGGCGAGCACCTCACCCTCGGCGACCTTGTCGCCGGAGGCGACCAGCAGGTCGGTGACGGTGCCGGCGGCCGGTGCGGTCAGGGTCGCGGCAGTACGCGCGGTGACCGTCCCGGGCGCCTCGACGATCTCGTCGACCGTGCCGATGGTGGCGGTGCCGAGCCGCACCCCGGTGGGTTCGTCGTCACAGGAGGCCGCGGTCATTCCGAACAGCACCAGGAGACCGGCCGCGATGATCACCGTGCGCTTCACAGACGCCACTCTATGCCGCGAAATCACGAAGGGCCGCCCCCGCGAGTCGGAGGCGGCCCGTCGACAGCGTGCGGATCAGGTGCCGGGCCGGCGCCCGAAGACCTTCACCGTCATGCCGATCTTGCCGATGCTGTAGAACTTCTTCGCGTCCTGGTGGAGCAGGTTCACGCAACCGTGCGAGCCGCGCCACTTGTCGTGGATGTAGGTCGTGGTCTCGTGGAAGCCGCGCCCGCCGATGAAGCGCTGCCAGTACGGCAGCCACACCTCGTACGGGTCGGACCACTCTTTCTTCGTCCGCTTGTTGATCTTGAAGGTGCCGGCCGGGGTCCGGTAACCCTTGTACCCGGTGCGGGTGACCGTCGGCTTGACGTGCACCTTCCCGTTCTTCATCACCCAGGTCGTCTGAAGGGTCAGGTTGACGCAGAAGGTGATGCCCGACTTCTTGGCCTTGCAGGCCGACGTCTTCGTCCCCGCCAGTCGCTTGGCGACGTCGAAGGTCGTCGGGCCGGCCAGGCCCTTGGCCGGCTGGATGCCGAACCGCTTCTGGAACTTCACGATCGCGGCGCAGTCGGCGGCGGACTGCTTGCCGTCGACCGTAACCGTCCCGTAGCCGCCCAGTTGTTTGAGGTAACCCTCGACCTGCTTCTGATACTTGCCGGTCGCGCACGACGCGGCAGCCGCCTTGGTGACCACCGTGGTGGCCACGGCCGCGGTCACCGGCGCGGCCGCACCGGCGCTCGCCGGTGTCAGCGCGAACGCACCGAGACCGCCACCCACCAGCACCGCCATGACGGCGCCGGCGAGGCGGGCGGAAACCCGTCTCCCTGCCAAAGTCTTCCTCCCCAGGAATGTTGGTCCGCACATCGAAGCACAGCCGTCCCACCAGTGATGCGCAGGGAAGGACAGTGACACGAAACTGGGATGCCATCGGCATCCCAGTCGTCGACATGAGGTTCCGGGGAGTCAGCGCAGGGTCAACGGGGAGTAGCGAAGTCCTGCACCCAGTACGTGGTGTCGTCGCGCGCGATCGCCAATCCGACACCGACCTCGTCGAGGCGGCAGTCCAGGATGTTCTCCCGGTGCTGCGGGCTGTTCATCCAGTCGGTCACCACCTCGTACGGGGTGGCCTGGCCGCGGGCGATGTTCTCGCCGTAACGCTGCCACGCGTACCCGGCCCGGGCCACCCGGTGCCCGGCCCGGTCGCCGCGCGGCCCCTCGTGCGCGAAGTAGCCGCGCCGGGCCATGTCCGCCGCGTGCCGGTTGGCCGCCTCGATCAGCCGCCGGTCCACGGACAGCGGCCCGCAGCCGTGGTTGCGGCGGTTGCGGTTGACCAGGGCGAGCACCTGCTGCTGCACCGGGGCGTACGGGCTGGACGAGATCGAGGACGGGGACACCGCGCTGCGGGCGCCGGCGAACGGGTCGGCCTGCGGCCGGGCGAAACCGGGCAGTTGCCGGTTCAGGCGCTGCCGGGGCGCTTCCCGGTCGGGCGTCTCCCGGACCGGCGTCCGCCGCGCCGGAACCGACCGTGACGGCGCGGGCACGGCCGACGATGCGGACGGCAGCGCGGAAGGCGAGGCGGACTGCGAGGCGGACTGCGAGGGCGAGGGCGAAGCGGAGGGATGTCGCGTCGGCGGGTCCACCATCGGTTCGCCGGCCCATTCGTCCACGTCGGGGAACGGGCCGAGCAGGTCCTCCCCCACCGGATCCTCGAAGATCCAGATGTCCGACGCATCCGCGCCGTCCGGTGACTCCTGCGCCAGCGCGGTCGCGGTGACACCGCCCGCCGCCAGCACCGCGGTCGCCGCACAGAGCGCTACCAGAGGTTTCCGCATGCCCGGTCGTTCTCCCATCGGTCCGCGCGCCCCGGCCGTTCCGGAGCGCTCGCGAGTTGACCAACGTCGCGAGTGGAGACCGGGTCACTTCGCCGCCGGGCCCGGCGTCACCCCCGGTCACGGCGACGATCTCTTTCCGGTACGCGCTGAGCTGCGCGAACACCTTTTCCGGGTACGCACGGACGTCGCACAATCGCACGGGAAATCCGTCTGGTTCCCCCGGCCGGGGTAATCCGGCGAGCCGGACTTTGCCGACCGATCCGGCGGTCCCGGCATCGGGGACACCGTCGCTACGGTTTCGCGGTGCGTAATCGATACCTGGACCTGCTTCGTGCCGCAGCCATCATCCGGGTGATCGTCTACCACCACTTCGGATGGCCCTGGCTGTCCATCGTGTTCCCGGCCATGGGCGTCATGTTCGCCGTCGCCGGGTCACTCACCGCGGCTTCCCTGCAGCGGCGCCCGGCCGGGCAGGTGGTGGTGTCCCGGATGCGGCGGCTGCTGCCCCCGGTCTGGCTGTTCGGGCTGATCACCGTGCCGGCGATGCTCTACTTCGGCTGGGCGGCCGAGACCGACGGCCAGCACCCGTTCCGGCCGGCGGCGCTGCTCTTCTGGGTGCTGCCGCTCGGCGACCCGCCCGGCAGCGACGAGGCGGCGTTCGTCTGGGACGCCCTCTGGTACGTGCGCACCTACCTGTGGTTCGTGCTGCTCTCCCCGCTGCTGTATCCGCTGTTCCGGCGGGTCGGCTGGCCGCTGCTCGGCGTACCCCTGCTGATGATGTTGATCTTGGAACACGGTGACTTCGGCATGCCGGCGAGCGCCGAGTCCGCGCTCTGGGACCTGGCGACCTATGGTGCGTGCTGGCTGGCCGGCTTCGCCCACCGGGACGGCCGCCTCGGCCGGCTGCATCCGGCGGTGGCCGGCCTGGCCTTCGCCGCGCTGGCCGGCGCCGGGCTGTACTGGCTGTGGCAGCACCACGCGGAGACCGGCTGGGACTTCAACGAGGTCTCCGAGGCGCAGGCGGTGTACTCGCTCGCTTTCGTGCTGCTCTTCCTGCGCTGGCAGCCGCCGATGGACCGGATCGAGCGGATCGCGCCGGTGCACCGGCTGATCACCCTGCTCAACGCCCGGGCGGTGACCGTCTATCTGTGGCACGGCGTGGCGATCGCCGCGGTCTGGCCGGTCCTGGAACGCACCGGGCTGGACGACCTCGGCGAGCTCGAGGGCCCGCTCACGCTGGCGGTGACGTTCGCGCTGGTCGCCGTCTCGGTGCTGATGTTCGGCTGGGCCGAGGACCTGGCCGCACGGCGCCGGCCCCGGCTGTGGCCGGCCGGCAGCGAGCCCGCGACGGCGCCGGAGCCGGTGAAACCCGCGGTGGACTGGGTCGGCCCGATCCCGGCCGGCTGGCCGGAGACGCCTCGCGACGCGGACCCCGGCCCGCCGGGCGACTCGGACCTGCCGGTGGCCGGGCGGCCGGTGCCCGGGTACGCGCCCCCGCCGCGCGCCGGATACCAGCCGGGCCAGCAGCGGTCCGGGTACGAAGGTGTGCCCTGGTCCGGACACGAACCCGCCCCGCTGCCGGGGCGCAACGAGCACTACTGAACAGGCGGGTCCCGGCGCGCGGATGGGCGGCCGCGCGCCGGGGCCGGCCCCTGCGGCGGACCCGGCACAGAGTTGAGCGAAGCTCATGAAACCGGGACGAATCCTAGCTAGCCTGAGCGCGTGGGGGGGCAGTACGACGATCTTCTGGCTCCGGCGTCCGACGCCGGGGTCGTCGCGCTCGTGTTCCGGGCCGGCCCGCTGTACTGCGCGCTACCCCTGGACGAGGTCGTCGAGACGATGCGGCCGCTGCCGACCCGACCGCTCGCCGGCACCCCGCCGTACGTCCGCGGGCTGACTATCCTGCGCGGCGCTCCGGCCCCGGTCATCGACGTGACCCGGCTGCTCACCGGGGTGGACGGCGAGATCGCCCGGTACGTGGCGGTGCGGGCCGGGCGCGGGCCGATCGCCTGCGCCACCGGTCCGGTACTCGGCGTTCAGCGGATCGAGGTGGCCCCGCCCGAGGGGCCGGCGGCGCTGTTCACCGGGGCGACCAAGGCGCTGATCGCGGCGGTCGGCACGGTCGGCACCGACCCGCTGCTGCTGTTGCGCAGCATCCGTGCCGTCCCCGACGAGGTCTGGGAAGCGGCCGGCAACTCCACCACCGAGGCTGCCGCATGATCAGCGGCGGTGAGCTGATCCGGTTCCGGGAGCTGCTGCAACGGCGGCTGGGCTGGACGTTCGCCGACTCCGACGGCGGGCAGACGATGACCGTGCTGGACGAGCGGGCGGCGGCGCACGGGCTGACCGTGCGCGACTACCTGGACCGGCTGGGCGGGCGGCGCTGGGCCACCGAGACCGCGGAGCTGGCCGAGGCGCTCAGCATCACGGAGACGTACTTCTTCCGGCACGGCGATCAGTTCCGGGTGCTGACCGACCGGGTGCTGCCGGAGCGGATCGCCGCGCGGGCCGGGCAGCGGGTGCTGCGGCTGCTGTCGGTGGGCTGCTCGTCCGGTGAGGAGGCGTACTCGCTGGCGATCGTCGCCCACCGGGCCCGCCCGTCGGCGGACTGGATCGTCTCGGTGCTCGGCGTCGACGCGAACCGGCAGATGCTGGCCAGGGCGCACACCGCGACCTACTCGGCGTGGTCGCTGCGGGAGACCCCGCCGGAGACACGGCGCGGCTGGTTCACCGAGACCGCGGACGGGTTCACCGTGGCCGGCGAGGTGGTGCGGTCGGTGCGGTTCGCCGAGCACAACGTCGCCGTGGAGGATCCGCAGCTGTGGCACGCCGGCCGCTACGACGTGATCTTCTGCCGGAACCTCCTGATGTACCTGACCGGCGAGACCGCGGCCGGTCTGGTCAGCCGGATGACCCGGGCGCTGGCGCCCGGCGGCTACCTGTTCCTCGGGCACACCGACTCGCTCGGCAGCCGGCCGGAGGGCCTGGAGATCCAGTACGACGCCGGCACCGTCTACTACCGCCGCCCGGACTCCCGGCCGGCCCCACCGCCGCGGCCCGCACCCCGTCCGGCGCCGCACTCCCGCCCGCTCACGCACAGCGCCGCCCCGCTCGTGAACGGCGCCGAGGTCCGCGGGCGGGCGCTGGGTCTGATGCAGGAGGACCGGTTCGCCGACGCCCTGGACCTGCTCGCCGGGCACGGCCTGACCGGCACCCGGGACCTGCTGGTACGCGGGGTGCTGCTGGCCCAGGTCGGCCGGCTCGCCGAGGCCCGGGCCGCGGCCCACCGGCTGATGGACATCGGCGGGCCGCACCCGGACGCCCATCACCTGCTGGGCGTCTGCCACGAGCTGGACTGCGCGGAGCAGGCGGCCGGGCAGTACCGGCTGGCGGCGTACCTGGACCCGGCGTTCGCGATGCCCCGGCTGCGGATGGGCCTGCTGGCCCGGCGCCGCGGCGACCACCGGGGCGCCGCGGCCCACCTGGAGCCGGCCCTGGAGCTGCTGCACCGCGAGGACGACGAGCGGATCACGCTGTTCGGCGGCGGCTTCGGGCGGCTGGCCCTGACCACCCTGTGCCGCACCGAGCTGGAGGCCTGTGGGGTGCACCGGTGAGCGGGCGCAACGTCGCCGAGCGGGTGGCCCGGCTGCGCGCGGACTTCGACCGCTCGTTCGCCGAGCCGGCCCGCACCTTCGACGGCGCGAGCATCGAGCTGCTGGCGATCGAGGTGGGCGATCGCCCGTACACGTTGCGGCTCTCCCAGACCTCCGGCGTGCATCCGGACCGTCCGGTCACCGCGCTGCCCACCACGCTGCGGGCCCTGCTCGGGGTGGCCGGCTTCGCCGGCGCCATCGTGCCCGTCTACGACCTGGCCACACTGCTCGGCCACCCGATCGCCCGGAAGCCCCGCTGGCTGGCGCTGACCGCCGGTGCCCCGCCGCTCGCTCTCGCCTTCCACGAACTCGACCGGCACCTGCGGGTGCCGGCCACCGACGTGGTCCAGGGGCTCGCCGACGGCGGTCCCCACGGCTACCTGCACGGGATGGTCCGGCTGCCGGACGGCGACCGGCCGATCATCGACGTGCCGACCACCCGCGCCCTGGTCCACCAGCTGGCCGGGCACCCGCTCGCCCCCGAGGAGTCCTGATGATGGCCGGACGCAGCTACGGCAGAAAACTCGCGATCGGGGTCACCGGGACCGTCCTGCTCACCCTGCTCACGGTGATCATCTCGGTGATCGGCATGGCTTTCGTGGTGAACGCCAAGGACGCGGCGATCACGGCGGCCACCCGGGACCTGACCCGCACCGAGCGGATCGGACGGATCCTGGAGACCCGGCTCGGTGACTTCCGCGGCTACCTGCTCTACGGCACCGAGGACTACGCCGAGCTGGCCGCCGCCGACCGCACCGAGTTCCTCCGCGAGCTGGAACTGCTCCGTGGATCCCTGGACGGGTCGGCGGCGGCCCAGCTCGACGAGGTCGAGGCGATCGAGGCGGAGCACGCCGAGGTGGTGTCCACGGTGATGTCCCGCCGCGCCGCGCAGGGTGGCGGGGTGGGCGAAGCGGCCCAGCTCAACGAAGAGGTGGCCATACCGGTCCGGGGGCGTCTGGAGGCGGCCCTGGCGAAGCTGGTCGAACAGGTCCAGACCGGTGTGGAGAGCGAACGGCAGAACTCCTCGGACCGGGCCACGCTGGCCATCGCAGTGATCATCGGGCTGGGCGTCCTGACCACCGCCAGCGCGATCGTGGTGGCCTGGCGGCTGAGCCGGGACCTGCGCCGCGAGGTCGGCGCCGCGGTCGGCCACATCCAGAGCTCCTCGGCGCAGCTCGAGGCGGCGGCCGCCCAGCAGGTCAACGGCGGCCGCGACCAGGCCAGCGCGATGAGCGAGATCACCACGACGATCAGCGAGCTGCTGATCACCTCCCGGCAGATCGCCGAGACCGCCCAGCGGGTGTCGAAGATCGCCGAGGAGACCGAGGCGGCCGCGCGGACCGGCGACTCGACGATCGACCAGACCCGGGCGTCGATGGCCGCGATCCGCTCCCAGGTGGACCAGATCGTGCAGCACATGCTCGCCCTCGGTGAGAAGTCGCAGCAGGCCGGCCTCGTCGTGGACCTGGTCTCGGAACTGGCCGAGCAGACCAACATCCTGGCCATCAACGCCACCATCGAGGCCAGCGGCGCCGGCGAGTGGGGCCGCCGGTTCGCGGTGGTGGCCGAGGAGATCCGCAAGCTGGCGGACCGTACCGCCGGGTCGGCCAAGGAGATCCGGGCGCTGATCGACGACGTGCGCGGCGCGGTGAACACCACGGTGATGGCGACCGAGATCGGCGCGAAGGCGGTCGACGCCGGGGCCCGGCAGTTCGACGACGCCACCAACTCGTTCCGGGAGATCGTGCAGCTGGTCGCCACCACCAACGACGCCACCCGGGAGATCGAACTCTCCACCAAGCAGCAGACCACCGCGGTGGAACAGGTCAACGTCGCCGCCTCGGACACCGCCCGGGTCTCCCGCGAGACCGAGGCGAGCGCGGTGCAGACCAAGCAGACCGCGGCCCACCTCTCCAACCTCTCCGGCGACCTGCTGGAGCTGGTCGGCACCGGCCGGCGCTGAGGACGGCGTCGATGCCCGAAGGCCGGGATCCGCTGCGCTACTTCCGGGTCGAGGCCCGGGACCTGGTGGACCAGATCAGCGCCGGCGTGCTCGACCTGGACCAGCGGCCCGGACCGGAGCCGGTGGCGCGGCTGCTGCGCGCCGCGCACACGCTCAAGGGCGCGGCCCGGGTGGTGAAGCAGAAGGACATCGCCGACCGGGCGCACGCGTTCGAGGAGATCCTGGTCCCGCACCGGGTCGAGACCGGGCCGCTGGCCGCCGACGAGATGCGCGAGTTGCTGCGCCTCAACGACGAGATCTCGGCGCAGGTGAGCGCCCTGGAGACGCCGCAGCCGCCGGCCACGGCGCCACCGGAACCGGACGCCCCCGAGGAGCCTGCCCCGCACCCGGAGGCGCCGATCCCGAACCGGGCGGCCACCGCCGACCTGGACGAGCTGCTGGACGCGATCACCGAGACCAACGCCCGGATGGCGCCGCTGCGGCGGCTGAACGTCACCATCGAGAAACTGCACCGGTCCGCGGTGTCGCTCGCCGACCAGCTGCGCACCGGCCGGACCGCGCCGACCGGGACCACCCGGGCGGCGGCCGAGCGGCTCGCCGGGGAGCTGGGTTCGGCCGGGCGGCTGATCACCGACGCGGTGGACCAGATCGAACGGGAACTGGAGGACGTCCGGGCCAAGGCCGAGGGGCTACGGCTGGTGCCGGCCGGGACGATCTTCACGGCGCTGCGCCGGGCGGTCCGCGACGCCGCCGAGGGCGAGGGCAAGCGGGTCCGGTTCGAGGCGTACGGGGCCGACATCCGGATGGGCGCGCACCTGCTCGGCCCGGTCAGCGGCGCGTTCCTGCACGTGGTCCGCAACGCGGTGGTGCACGGCATCGAGTCCGAGGCGGAGCGGCTGGCGGCCCGCAAACCACCCGAGGGGACGATCGCGGTCGAGGTGGAGCGGCGGGGCCGGTGGGCGGTGTTCCGGTGCGCCGACGACGGCCGGGGCTTCGATCTGGACGCGCTGCGGCGTACCGCTCAGGAACGTGGCCTGCTCGGGCCCAGTGCCCGCCCGCCGGACCCGCAGGAGCTGCTCGACCTGGTGCTGCGCGGCGGGATCAGCACCTCGCCGCAGGTGACCGAGGTGGCCGGGCGCGGCATCGGGATGGACGCGGTCCGCGAGGTCGCCGCCCAGCTGCACGGCGAGGTGGCGGTGCGCAGCGTGCCCGGCGCCGGCGCCACGGTCGAGCTGACCATCCCGCTCGCCCTGCTCAGCATGACCGGCCTGATCGTCGAGGCCGGCGGCACGGTCGCCACCCTGCCGCTGGACGCGGTGCGCGGCTGTGTGCGGCTCAGCGCGGCCGAGGCCGCCGCGGCGGCCGGCACCGGCCGGATCGTCTACGACGGCAGCGCGGCGCCGTTCCTGCCGCTGGCCGAAGCCCTGTACGCGGGAAGCACCGTCCCGGACTCCCCCACCCCCGGCGCCGCCGTGGTCGTCAACAGTGACGCCGGCGCGGTGGCGGTCGGCGTGGACCGGCTGGCCGGCACGTCCGCGCTGGTCGCCCGTCCGCTGCCGGACCTGGCCCCGGCCAGCTCGGTGATCGGCAGCGTGTCGGTGGACGCCGACGGCAACCCGCGCCTGGTGCTCGACCCGCAGGGGCTGGCGGCCGAGGTGCTGCGGGGCCACGCCGCGGGCGCCCGGCCCGGCGGCGCGACGGCCAGCACGCCGCTGCCGATCCTGGTGGTGGACGACTCGCTGACCACCCGGATGCTGGAACGCAGCATCCTGGAGTCGGCAGGCTTCGAGGTGGACCTGGCCGCGTCCGGCGAGGAGGCCCTGGAACGGGTCCGGACCCGCCGGTACGGGCTGATCCTCTCCGACATCGACATGCCCGGCATCGACGGGTTCACGCTGGTCGAGCGGACCCGCGCCGATCCGGACACGGCCGGGGTGCCGGCCATCCTGGTCAGTTCCCGGGCCAGCGCGGCCGACCGGGACCGGGGCCGGGCGGTGGGCGCGTCGGCGTACGTGATCAAAGGCGAGTTCGACCAGGAAGAGCTCCTCAACCACATCCGGCGGCTGGTGGTGCGCTCATGACCCGGGTACTGATCGTCGAGGATTCCGCGACCATGCGCGGCCTCCTGCGGGAGTCGCTCGCCTCCGATCCTCAGCTGGAGGTGGTCGGTGAGGCGGTGGACGGGCTGCGCGCCGTGGAGATGACCGCCCGGCTGCGGCCGGACGTGATCACCATGGACATGATGCTGCCCGGCATCAGCGGCCTGGCCGCCACCGAACAGATCATGGCGGAGCATCCGACGCCGATCCTGGTGGTCTCCTCGGCCGACCGGCAGGAGCTGTTCAGCACCTACAACGCGCTCGCGGCCGGCGCGGTCGACGTGCTGGAGAAGCCGCGCGGCGACGACTCGGACGCGGACTGGTCGCAGCGGCTGCGGGCCACCCTGCGGATGGTGGCCCGGATCCGGGTGATCACCCATCCGCGGGCCCGCCTCGACGGCCGCAAGGACCGGCGCTGGGCCGACCCGCTTCCCGTCATACCGGTCGTTCCGCCGCCGCCGGCTGCTCCCCCGCCGCTCACCGAGGCGCTCAGCGTGGTGGCGGTCGGCGCCTCGACCGGCGGTCCGGCCGCGCTCACCGAGCTGCTGCGGGAGTTGCCGCCGAACTTCCGTACGCCGGTGCTGTGCGTGCAGCACATCGCGGCCAGCGAGCAGTTCGCGGTGGCGTTCTCCGACTGGCTGGGTGGGCAGACCGGCCGCAACGTGCGGTACGCCCAGGACGGCGTCCCGATCAGCCGGGTCGCCGGCCAGATCCTGCTCGCGCCCCCGGACCGCCACCTGTACGTCCGCGACCACCTGCTGCGGCTCAGCGACGGCCCGCCCCGGCACTCCTGCCGGCCCGCGGTGGACGTGCTGTTCGAGTCAGTCGCCACCGAGTTCGGCAACACCGCGGCCGGCTGCCTGCTCACCGGCATGGGCCGTGACGGCGCCTCCGGACTGTTGCAGATGCGCAGCCGCGGCGCGGTCACCTTCGCCCAGGACGAGGCGAGCTGCACGGTCTACGGCATGCCACGGGAGGCGGCCCTGCTCGGCGCGGCCCAGCACGTGCTGCCACCGGCCCGGATGGCCGCCCGCCTCGCCGACCTGCAGCCGGCGGGGGCACGCCGATGACCCCGACCGTGCTGATCGTCGACGACAGCCTGACCGTGCGGATGGACCTGCACGAGGCGTTCTCCGACGACGGGTTCGCCACCATCCTCTGCGCCACCGGGGCCGAGGCCCGTACCGCGTTCACCGGCGCCCGGTTCGACGCCGCGGTGCTGGACGTGCTGCTGCCCGACGCGGACGGTCTGGAGCTGCTCACCGAGCTGCGCCGCACCCCCGGCCGCGCGGACGTGGTGACCATGCTGCTGTCCAGCGAGAGCGAGGTCACCGACCGGCTGGCCGGGCTGCGGGTCGGCGCCGACGAGTACGTGGGCAAGCCGTACGACTCCGGGTACGTGGTGGCGCGTACCCGCCAGCTGCTGGGCGAACCGGCCGACCAGCCGGGCGACCGGGCCACCGTCCTGGTCATCGACGACAGCCTGACCTTCCGGGAACAGCTGCGCGACCTGCTCGAACCGGAGGGCTACGCGGTGCTGACCGCCGCCAGCGGCGAGGAGGGGCTGCGGATGGCGGCGGACCGGCGGCCAAACGCGGTGATCGTGGACGGGGTGATGCCCGGCATCGACGGCGCCACGGTGATCCGCCGGGTCCGCCTGGACCCGGCGCTGCGGGACACCCCGTGCATCCTGATGACCGCCGCCGACGACTACGCCACCGAGATGCAGATGCTGGAGGCGGGCGCCGACGCCTTCGTCCGCAAGCAGCAGGACCTGGCCGTGGTGCTGGCCAAGCTGGCCGCGGTGCTGCGGCAGAGCGCCGAGCAGCTGCCGATCGAGGTGATCGGCAGCCTGCACGGCCCGGGCAAGGTGCTGATCATCACGCCGAACCGGGAGGACCAGGAGGTCTGGGCCGACGCGCTGCGCCCGGAGGGGTACGACACGGTCGTCTCACCCGCCGTCGACGACGCTCTGGAGCTGCTCACCGAGCAGGCTGCGGACTGCATCGTGGTCGGCTTCGAGGACGACGTGGAGGAGGCCCGCGACGCCTGCCGCCGGATCCGGGAGGTGCCGCAGATCGGCGACCTGCCGGTGATCGTGACCGGCGACGAGCACGCCATGCTGGACTGCCTGGCCGCGGGCGCGGACGACTACGTGCGCCGGGTGGACATCCCGGAGGGGCTGCTGGCGCACGTCCGGGCCCAGATCCGCCGCAAGCAGTCGCACGACGAGGCCCGCCGGATCCGCGAGGAGCTGATGCGCCGCGAGCTGGACGCCGCCGAGGAGCGGGCCGCCCGGCAGCTCGCCGAGACCCGGGCCGCCCTGGTCGAGGAGCTGGAGTGGCGCAACCAGGAGCTGGAGGCGTTCTCCGGCTCGGTATCGCACGACCTGCGCGGGCCGCTGCAGGTGATCACCAGTTTCGCCGAGCACATCCTGGAGGAGGAGGACGGTGAGGTGCTGGGCGAGGTGACCCGGCACCGGCTGACCCGGGTGCACGCCGCCGCGATGCGGATGGCGGACCTGGTGGAGTCGCTGCTCATCCTGGCCCGGGCCAGCCGAGGTGAGCTGCGCCGGGCGAAGTTCGACCTGTCCGCGACGGCCCGCAGCGTCATCGCGGAAGTCTCCGCCCGGGACCCGGACCGGCGGGTGGCGTTCACCGTCCGCGAGGGCATGACCGCCGACGCCGACGAGGGCCTGGTCCGGGTGATCCTGGAGAACCTGATCAACAACGCGGTGAAGTTCAGCCGCAAGGTCGAACAGCCGGTGGTCGAGGTGGGCTGGGACGACGGGCGCTACTACGTGCGCGACAACGGGGCCGGCTTCCCCGCCGAGCAGGCCGGCCAGCTGTTCCGGCCGTTCGCCCGGCTGCACGACGCCCGCGACTTCCCCGGCACCGGGATCGGCCTGACCACGGTGAACCGGGCGGTCGAACGGCACGGCGGGGAGATCCGGGCGGAGAGCGCCGAAGGGCGGGGGGCGACCTTCTGGTTCACCCTCCCGCCCGCCGACGAGTACACCGGCCCGGAGCGGCGTGGCGCGGCCCGCCGCTCCGGTTAGAGCGTCACTTCACGTACGCGAGACCGTCCGAGACGACCGTCGGCCGGCCGGAGGTGCCGAGCACGACGATCGCGACGGTGTGCTTGCCGTACGCCATGTTGCGGGTCCACACCGCCTGCCGGTTCAGCGTCTTCGACGACTTCAGGTCGACCGTGGTCACCTTCCGGCCGTCCACGTAGATCGCGGCCTTGCCGGACTTGGCGCTCCTGGTGAACAGCAGCGCCGCGGACCGGCCGGTGAACGTCCAGGTCAGCTTCCGGTTCTTGGCGGTGGCCGCGAGCGCCTTGCCGCCCAGGTAGCCGCTGCCGCTCTTCTTCGTCCAGCTGCCGGTCTTCTTGGCGGCGGTCTCGGCGCTGAGCACCACGGTGCGCGTCACCGACGCCGGCTTGCTGACGTTGCCCGCGTAGTCCTTGGCGGTCAGCGCGTACTTGGTGGCGCCCGGCCGGACCGTGGTCGGCCACGAGTACGCGGTGGCCGCCGCCGTGCCCGCCCGCGGGTGACTGATCGTGTACCCGGCGAGCTTGGCGTTGTCGGTCGCCTGGAATCCGAAGGTGACCGGCACGACCGTGGCGCTCACCGTGCCGGTGCGCAGGCCGACGCCGAGCGCGGACGGGGTCGACGGGGCGGTGGGATCACCGTGGATCGGGACGACCAGCCGGGCCGTGGTGCCGGAGTTGTGCACCGCGCGGATCGCCACCGAGTGCGCGCCCGGGGTGAGGCTGACGGTCGCGCTGGTGGCGGTGCCCGGCAGCGTCGCGGTGACCTTGCTGTCGACCAGCACCTCGACCCGGTTGATCTGCGTCGCCGGGGTGCTCGTCTTCCAGGAGATCCGGGCCTGGTTCTTGACGTACCAGATCCCGGCGGTGCCGCTGCCGCCGGCGACCGACCACAGCGTCATCCCGGTGACCATCTCCTGGGACAGCGCCCGGATGGCGGTCAGACGGGCGTACAGGTTGGCGCCCGGGCAGGCGGTGGCGTACGCGTCGCGGTGACCGGACAGCCGGCCGAGCGTCACGCTCTCGCCCGCCTTGAACTTGCCGTTGGCCACGCCGGCCTTGACGGTCACCTTGCTGGTCGGGTTGTAGCCGTACTTGCCGAGCCGGGCAGCCGCGACCTGGGCCAGGATCTGCTCGATCGCCGCGCTGGACGCCGCGGTCTCGTAGTTGCCGATCACCGCGATCGAGGCGTAGCCGGTGTTGAAACCGATGATCGCGGCGGGCACCACGGCGTTCTCGACGCCGCCACGACGGCCCTCGTAGAGCCGCCCGCACTTGTCGACCAGGTAGTTGTAGCCGATGTCGGAGAACTTGTCGCTCTTCACGTCGTACGACTGGATGGCCCGCACGATCGCCGGCGCCTCGGAGCACGCGTAGTCGTTCGCCTTGGCGCTGTGCGCGGTGTGGTGGACGAAGACCACCTTGACCTCGCTGGCGACGTCGATCGACTTGACGATGGTCTCGTCGGCGCTCCACCCCTTGCGGCTGACGTAGGCCGGGAACTGCGCCTTCACCGGCACCGTCGAGGTCGGGATCGGCGTGGCCGAAGTCGGCTGGCCGGTCGGCGGCGTGGTGGTGGCCTGCGTGCTCGGCTGGACCGACGGCGGCGTGGTCGCGCCGGTGGTGGTGCTCACCGGCGGCTTGGCCGGCGGCGTGGCCGACGCGCCCACCTCGTCCTCGGGGTCCGGGTCGGGTGAGGTCCCGGTCTCCGGCTCGTCGGTCTCCGTCCCGGTGCCCGGCGCGGGCGGCGGAGCGACGACGCCGGGATCAGCGGAGGCCGGCCCGGACGGCTCGCCACCACCCCGGCCGCCGGGCTCGGCGCCCGGGTCGATCAGATCCAGCCGCAGGCCGGCCGGCAGTTCGGAGCCGCCGCCGGCGATCCGGGCGGCGACACCGTCGGACGGTCCCACCCAGAGCGGCTCGGTCGCGCCCCGGCCGGGGTCGGCGGCCTCCGCACCGTCCGGGCCGGTGTCGCGCAGGTCCAGGCTCTCCCACCCGGACCACTTGCCGCTCTTGACGCTGCGGGTCCGCACCTCGATGGCGCCCTTCGGCGCGTCGCTCTGGTTCGCCCAGGTCACGCCGAGCAGGCTGAACCGCTCGGTGTCGCGCTGCGGCACCTCGGCCGAGCCACCGGAGCCGCTGACGTCGACGGTGTGCAGGTCGGTCTTGATCCGGGGCGGCTCCGCGTTGGGGTCCGGCGCCAGGGTCTCGACCTGCTCGGTAGCCGCGGCCGCCGCGTTCTCCTCAGCCCCGGAGGGCCAGGCCAGCACCGCGACCCCACCACCCGCGGCGAGCACCGCCACCGCCGCGCCGACACCGATCGCCAACCGTCTCCGCATTCCCCGCCCCCGCGTCCCCAAGAGAATCTTGCGCGCGTGAACGCTACCGGAGCGTCCGATCGATGGATGGACCGGTTCGGGAGATCGTTATCAGTAACTGGACGGTCACCGCGAGCCACCTCGGGTGAGTGGCTCGCGGTGACTGCGGTCAGTCGGCGCCCAGCGCGGTCACCGGGCTCACCCGGGCGGCGCGGCGGGCCGGCAGCACCCCGGCCAGCGCGGTCAGCCCGACCAGGATCGCGAAGACCGCGGCCAGCTGCCACACCGGCACGCTGAGCGGCGCGTTCACGCCGGTGGCCGAGAGGGCGAGCCAGGCGTACGGGACACCGAGCAGCAGACCGAGGACCGCGCCGATCACCCCGTACAGGGCGGACTCGGTGGTGAGCATGGCGCGCAGCCCGCCGCGTGACATCCCGACCGCCCGGAGCAGACCGGACTCGCGGACCCGTTCGACCACCGACAGCGCGGTGGTGGCGCCGACGCCGACCACGGCGATCAGGACGGTGAGCCCGATCAGGCCGACGGCGATGGCGAGCAGCAGGGTCAGCGCCGTGTTCATCTGGTCCCGCTGGTCGGCGAGGACGGCTACGCCGTACCCCGGCTGTCCGGCCGTCGCGGCGCGCATCGACCGCAACCCGTCGGTGCGCGCCTGCTCGCCGTCGCCGGCCGCGTCGGCCAGCAGCCCGGTGGGTGCGGCCGGCGCGCCCAGCGCGGTCAGGTCGGCCGGGTCGACCAGCAGGCCGGTGTGCAGCGGCGCCATGTCGGCAAGCACCGCGGCCACGGTCAGCGTGACCTGCTTACCACCGGCCGAGACCACCGCGGTGTCACCGACGCGGAGGCCCTCCAGGTCGGCCACGTAGCGGCCGAGGATCATCCGGCCGGGCCCCAGATCGCCGGCCCGGCCCGAGGCGGTGTCCAGGTCGGCCAGCCGCGGCAGCGCGGTCAGGGCCAGATCGGTCGCGCCGACGTCGGACAGCCCACCGATCCTGATGTCGGCCACCCGCCGGTACGGCGTGACCCGGGTCAGATCCGCGCTGGCGCGGGCCCGGTCGACGGCCCCGGCCGGCAGCGGCCCGCCCTCCGGCGAGGTCAGTTCGAAGTCGGCCGGTGCCGAGGCGGCCAGCTCCCGGTCGGCGAGGACCCGGATCGACGCGCCACCGACCAGCGCCCCGGCGATCAGCGTGACGCCGAGCGCGACCACGACCGAGACCGCGGCCGCCCGGCGGGTGCTGCCGCCAACACCGCCGACGGCCAGCTTGCCGACCGGGCCGAGCCGGCGCAGCGGCCAGCCGGAGATCGCCAGGACCGGGCGGACCAGCGCCGGGCCGAGCGCGATCAGGGCGAGGAAGGCCAGCCCGCCGGAGACCACGACGGCCAGCAGCAGCGGCATCGGGTCATAACTGTCCGGGTTCGGGCCGGGCAGGCTGGCCACGACGTAGCCGGCGACGGCCAACGCGGCGGCGGTGAGCAGCAGGCCGGTCGCCCAGCGCAGCCCGCCGATGCCACGCCGGGCGCCGGTCGAGGCGGCGGTCCGCAGGGCCTCCAGCGGGGCCACCCGCGAGGCGGACAGCGCCGGGGCCAGGACGGCCAGGACCGTGATCAGTACGGCGAGCGCGACGGTCCCGGCGGCCGCGGCGAGCGGGAACCCGGGCCCGGACACCTTCCAGCCGAACAGTCCGAGCAGGGGCGGCACCAGATGTCCGGCGGCGAGCGCGGCCAGCACGCCGGTGACCCCGGTGACCAGCCCGATCAGCAGTCCCTCGGCGGCCAGGGCCCGGGCCAGCGAGCCGCGCCCGGCGCCGACCGCCCGCAGCAGGGCGAGCTGGCGCATCCGCTGCGCGAAGACGATCCGGAACGTGGAGGCGGCGATCAGGCCGGCGGCCACCACGGCCACCGCCACGAACGTCGCGACCACGGCGAAGACCTGGTCGACCTCGGACGCCGCCTCGCGGGCCTCAGCCAGCCGGACCTCGGCGCCGGTGGCCACCTCGGGCGCCGCCTCCGGGTCGGCGGTGAGGCTCGCGAGCTTCTCCTGCAGGGCGACGGTGTCGGCGCCGGAGTCCAGGCGAACGTCGATCTGGGACAGCGCGTCCCCACCGGCCAGTGCGGTGACCGTGGCCAGTGGCGCGTACGCCATGAAACCGAAATCGTCGCGGGTCTCGGCCACCCCGACCACCCGCAGGTGCGCCGGCTTGCCGGTGCCGGTGTCGAGCTCGGCGGTCGCGCCGACCGTCAGGCCCATCCGGTCCACCGTGCGGGGCGTCACCACGATCTCCCCCGGACCCGCCGGATAGCGGCCCTCGCGCATCGTCAGCAGGCTCAGCGGGCCGCTGCCCGGGTCCGCGATCACCGCCAGGTACTCGGCCGCGCCGACCTGCCCGCCCGCCTCGGTACGCCCGACCGCCTCCGCCACGCCCGGGAGCTTCTGGATCTCGGCCAGCTGCCGGGCGGTGATCGCCCCGTCGCGGACCACCAGCCCGACCGCCTCCGGGGTGCCGCTCAGCCCGTTGAGCACACTGCGCTCGGTGATCTGCTGGGCCAGCACCGTCGCATAGACCACGAACGACGCGACCAGCACCGCCAGTCCGGTGAGCAGCAACCGGGCCGGCCGCCGGGCCACCCCGGTCAGCTGGGTCCGCAGCACGATGCTCATCGGGCGGCCGCCAGCGACTGCAGGGCGTCGGTGACGGCGGCGATGTCCGGCTGATGGATCTCCCCGGCGAGCCGGCCGTCGGCCAGCAGGACGACGCGATGCGCGTACGCCGCTGCCCCTGGGTCATGGGTGACCATGACAATGGTCTGGCCCAGCATGGTGGCCGAGTCCCGCAGCAGGCCCAGCACCTCGGCGCCGGACCGCGAGTCGAGGTTGCCGGTCGGCTCGTCCGCGAAGATCACCTCGGGACGGGAGACCAGCGCCCGGGCCAGCGCCACCCGCTGCTGCTGACCGCCGGAGAGCTCGCTGGGCAGGTGACCGAGCCGCCCGGTCAGGCCGAGCGTGGTGACCAGCCGGTCGTAGAGCTCGGCGTCCGGCTTCCGCCCGGCCAGGTCCAGCGGGAGCGTGATGTTGGCGGCCGCGGTGAGCTGCGGCAGCAGGTTGAACGACTGGAAGACGAAGCCGATGCGCTCCCGGCGGGCCTTGGTGAGCACCTTCTCCGGTTGGCGGGTCAGGTCGGTGCCGCCGAGCAGCACCTGGCCGGACGTGGCGGTGTCCAGGCCGGCGAGGCAGTGCATCAGGGTGGACTTGCCGGAGCCGGACGGGCCCATGATGGCGGTGAACCGGCCACGGTCGAAACCGACGGTGACCCCGTCCAGCGCGCGGACCGCGGTGTCGCCGGTGCCGTACACCTTCACCAGGTCCACGGCCGCGACGGCCGCGAGAGTGTCGGGTGATGACTGCGTCTGCATGAGTGCTCCCAGGAAGCGGAAAGGGACAGAGGGATCCTGTTCGATCCCCGGCCGCCCGCACATCGGCCCGGCGACAGGCCCGGCCGGCGGCGACTCTGCCTTTCGGCCGATGGGTGAGCCCGTCCGGCCGCCTACGCTGGGTCACGATGATGAACCGCACCCTGCTCCACCTGGGCCAGCTCACCGCGCTCGGCGCCCTGGCCGTGCTCGGCCTGGTCGACGTGCAGGGCGGCATGCTGGCAGGCCTCGAACTCGGCCTCTGGCAGGTGGGCGCGGCGGTCGTCGCGGCCGCGGTCTGGCTCCCGGTGCACCGGCCCGGCTCGTCCCGGCTGCCCCAGGCGGCGCTGGTGCTGGCCGGGCAGTCGATCCTGCTCACCTTCCTGCTCAGCGGCACCGACCGCGGCGCCATCTGGGGACTCGCCGAGTCGGCCGCCCTGTTCGGGGTGCTCATGGTGGTGGCCCGCCGCGGCTCGGCCCGCTGGGCGGCAGCGGCCTGCGCCGCCCTGCTGCTGGCCGTCGCCCTGCTCCCGCTGCGCTCCGGCGACGTGCGCACCTACCTGGTCTTCGGTCTGCTCCAGGCGCTGATCGGGTCGGCCGCCATCGGCGTCGGCGTCTACCTGCGCACGCTGGAGGGCAACCGGCAACGCGCCCTGGACGCGGTCCGCACCGAGCAGCGCACCGAGTTCGCCCGCGACCTGCACGACTTCATCGCCCACCACGTCACCGGCATCGTGGTGCAGGCCCAGGGCGCCCGGTTCATCGCCGAGCAGGACCCGAAACGGGTGCTGCTGGCCCTGGAACAGATCGAGCAGGCCGGCGCCGAGACGATGGCGTCGATGCGGCGGATGGTGGGGGTGCTGCGCGACCCCGACTCGCGGCCGGACGCGCCGCTCGCCCCGATCGCCGGGGTGCCCGAGCTGGAGGCGCTGGTCGAGCAGTTCACCGCGGCCGGCGGGGTGCCCGCCCGGCTGCATCGGGACGGGGAGACGACCGGGCTGCCGGTGGAGGTCTCCACCTCGGCGTACCGGGTGGTGATGGAGGCGCTGACCAACGTCCGGCAGCACGCCCGGGGCGCGTCGGCCGTCGACGTGTGGCTGCGGCGTACCCCGGACCACCTGCTGGTGCGGGTGGCGAACGACGGGCCGCCACCCCGTCCGGCCACCCCGCGCGACCGGCCGGGATACGGTCTGGCCGGGCTGACCGAACGGGTCCGCGCGGTCGGCGGGCAGTTCTCGGCCGGCCCGGGCGTGGACGGCGGCTGGGTGGTCGACGTCTCTCTACCGTTGAACTGGAGTGGTTCTTGATTCGCGTACTCGTCGCCGACGACCAGGCCATGGTCCGCACCGGCTTCGGCATGATCATCGGTGCGCAGCCGGACATGGAGTTGGTCGGCGAGGCGGCCGACGGCGTGGAGGCGGTCGCGCAGGCCCGGCAGCTGCGGCCGGACGTGGCGCTGATGGACATCCGGATGCCGAAGATGGACGGCCTGCAGGCGTTGCGGCTGCTCGCCGGCCCGGGCGTCGCCGACCCGGTGAAGGTGGTCGTGGTCACCACGTTCGACCTGGACGAGTACGTGCACCAGGCGCTGCGCAACGGCGCGGTGGGCTTCCTGCTCAAGGACGCCGGCCCGGCACTGCTGGTCGAGGCGGTACGCGCCGCGGCCTCCGGGGACGCCCTGATCAGCCCGTCGGTCACCGTACGCCTGCTCCAGCACCTGGCCACCCCGGCTCAGCCGGCGGAGGACGGCGGCCTGTCCCCGCGCGAGCTGGAGGTGGTCCGCCTGACCGCCCGCGGCCTGACCAACGCCGAGATCGCCGCCGAGCTGTTCATCTCGGTCGGCACCGTCAAGACCCACCTGGGCAGCGTGCACGCCAAGCTGGACACCCGGAACCGGGTGGAGATCGCCGCCTGGGCGTGGGAGCGGCGCCTGGTCGGCTGACCCGGCCCCACGCCCGGCGGTACGTCAGCCCGCGAGCTGGCGGCTGGTGAGCCGGGCCGCGACCGGCGGCTCGGTCTCGGTGACCGGGTGACGGCGCGCCTGCGACAGCAGACCGGTGACGGCACGCTTGGCCGGGCCGAGCCGCTTCTTGGCGAGCTGGGTCGCGTCGTTGCGCATCCGGACACTGCGCGGGATCGGGATCGACGGCTCGTAGCCGAAGTGCGGCAGCAGCTCGCCGAACGCATCTTCGCACTGCCGGATCTCGTCCCCGCTGAGCCGCTTGCGCCAGCTCTGGATCCGCTCGGTGGTGGGCGCCTGGTGGGTCAGCGTGTGCCAGGTCTTGTACTCCGGCACGGCGACCGAGGCCAGCTTGTTCGGCGCGGTCATCGCCGGGTCGAAGTCCTCCTCGAGGAAGGCGCAGATCTTCCGCAGGTGCGGCTCCGGGTCGGCGACCAGGTCCTCGTAGCGGACCTGGTGGTAGACGTCCTTGCGGTAGACGCGGGAGGCGACCAGCGAGGCCTCCGCCGACTTCTTCCAGTAGTCGAGGAGCGTGTCGAACTCCTCGGGCTTCCACGGCGTCTCCTTGAGCGACGCTACGCAGTCCCGGCCGTCACGCATGATGTTGATGATCTGCGCGTCCGGGAACAGCTTCAGGATCGTCGGCAGGTACCGCAGATACATCGGGCGTTTGTCGCCCCAGCGCGGCTTGCCGAAGCGCTGCGCGTACATCCGGAAGACGATGCCGAACGCCGAGCCCAGCGTCGGCGGGCCGGTGACGATCGCGTCGACCACCTCGGTCTCGTCCAGCCCGAGGTCGGTGAACTGCGGCGATGTGACGATGAACTCGGCCAGCGACTTCCGGTTGCCGGCGTCGGTCAGATCACCGAAGTCGGAACGCTGCTGCCAGCCGGCCAGCAGGAAGCGGGTCTCCGGCGGCAGAGCGATGCGCGGGTGCGCATGGAGCATGAGCTGCAACATCGTCGTGCCGGATCGCGGGCAGCCCACGACGAAGATCGGGCGGTCACTGGACATGGCGGCCACCGTAAATCAGCTCCACCCGGTTCGTCATGTCGCTCCTCTCCACGTCTCCGCACAGATCTTGAAGACTTCGAAAAGATTCCGCAAAAAGTCTGTGCAGCCAAGACATGAGAGCCATCTGTCAGCTGTGAGTTTTCTGGCAATCTTGGTCGACGAAGTGCAAAAGCCGCCGCGCCGGACCGGACCGTAACCGATCCGGCACGAATTGCGACATCTCACACGCCGATGGACTCCCGCTCGCGTACCGGCGCCGGGCGAGTGGAGAGCCAGCAGCCGAGGATGACGAGCGCGAAACCGGCGACTGTGGCCACGCCGATCGACTCGTTCAGCAGCACCACACCGAGCAGCACCGCGACGACCGGGTTCACGTACGTGACCAGGCCGGCCCGGTTCGAGCCGGCCAGGCCGATCAGCTTATAGAACGCCAGCAAGGCGACCGCGGTGCAGAGGACGCCGAGCACCGCCAGCGCCGCCCACGAGTCCGCGCCGACCGGCTCGGTGGGCAGGGCGAAGAAGGTGAACGGCAGCAGCACCACAGTCGTGATCGAGGTGGTGCCGACGGTCAGCGCCTCGGGCGGGATGTCGGCGGCGCGGCGCTGCACCAGCATGGTCGCCACGGCGTAACTGATCGCGGCGAGCAGCACCATGCCGGCGCCGAGCAGCCCGGAGTCACCGGAGACGTCCAGGCCGAGCAGTGCCACTACCCCGGCGAAGCCGACGACCAGGCCGGCCACCCGGATCGGGGTGAGCGGCTCGGTCCGCGACATCAGCAGCGCGATCACCACCGGTTCGACGGCGATCAGGATTCCGGTCAGCGAGGACGAGATGTGCTGCTCGCCGTAGGTGATGAGCAGGAACGGCCCGACGATGTGCACCATCGCGATCAGGGTGACGGCCGGCATCCGGCCGCGCAGGCTTCCGAGGGTGCCGCGCATCAGGGCGATCGGGATCAGCACGGCCGCCGCGATGGCGACCCGGCCGGCCACCACCAGCAGCGGCGACAGGTCCTCGATCGCGATCTTGATGAGGAAGTACGGGATGCCCCAGAGGACCGAGACCATCACGAAAAGGAGCCAGGCGAGACGATTCACTCCCCTACCCTCACTCGGTACGGTGGTAAGCGGTAGTGATGGCTTGCTGATGCGGTGTTAAGGAAAACTGATGATCGACTCGCGGCGTCTCCAGGTGCTGACCGAGGTGGCCCGGCAGGGCAGCTTCAACCGCGCGGCCGCTGAGCTGCGGCTCACCCCGTCCGCGGTGTCCCAGCAGATCAGCGCCCTGGAGCGGACCGTCGGCACCCCGGTGGTGCGGCGCAGCACCCGCGGCGTCGAGCTGACTGACGCCGGCCGGGTGCTGGTCGAGACCGCCGAGGCGATCGCCGCCGAGCTGCTCTGCGCCGAACGCGAGATCGCCCAGCTGGCCACCGCCCGCACCGAGCGGCTCACCGTCGCCACCTTCACCAGCGGCGGCCAGCGCCTGCTCCCGCCGGCCCTCACCCGGTTCACCGCCTCGCATCCCGGCGTCGAGCTGACCGTGATCGAGAGCGAGCCGGAGGAGGCGCTGCCGCTGGTCCGCACCGGCTCCGCCGACGTCGCCCTGGCCTACCACTTCGACGGCCCGCCGCCGGTGCGTCCCGGCGACCGCTCCGGGCTGTCCTGGGCGCCGCTGCTCGAGGACCCGATGTGGATCGTCCTGCCCGCCGGCCACCACCTCGCCGGCCGCACCTCGGTCACCGTCGCCGAACTGGCCGGCGAACGCTGGGTGCACGGCTGCATGATCGTCGGCGAGCTGCTCGACCACTACGCGGCGATGGCCGGCTTCCAGGTCCGCACCGCCTGCCGCGGCACCGACTACCAGTTCGCCCAGTCACTCGTCCGCGCCGGCATCGGCATCAGCATGATCCCCGAGGTCGCCCTCACCGCCGATCATTCCGGCCTGACGGCCGCCCGCCTCGCCCCACCCGGCCCCTGCCGCTACGTCGGCGTCGCCACAGCCCGGCGCCGCCGGCCCAACCCCCTGGTGGGCACGCTGCTGCGCATCCTCGAGGAGACCGTCACCGCGCTCCCCGCAACCCCTCTGACCAACCATCGGTACGCCTAGCCCGTCCCCGCAAACCGTGCCCGTCCCCCACTACGAAGCGACCACCCAGGTGGTCCAGGCCCCAGCGCCCGCGCCGGGCTCACCCTCACCTCCAGCCGGCCCTCACGGTCGTTTCCCGCCCACGAGAACAGCCCTGGCAGCCAGCCAAGCTGCCCGGCTGACGCTCAGTGTCGTTTCGCCCACGAGAACAGCTTCGGCAGCCAGCCGGACTGCCCGGCTGGCGCCCACGGCTGTTTCCTGCCTTCCGAGACAGCCGTGAGAACCAGCCCGGTCTGCCCGGCTGGCGCTCACGGCTGTTTCCTGCCCTCCGAGACAGCCGTGAGAACCAGCCCGAACTGCCCGGCCGGCACTCAGGGCTGTTTCCTGCCCGCTGAAGCGGTCCTGAGGGGCTGGCCGGCTGGACCGGCTGGGTAAGCCCGGCAGGGGCGCTTCGGCCTGGAGTGGCAGGTGATCGCTTGGGTGGGCGGGACTTTCGTCGCGCGTACTAAAGATTGATCCAGAAGCGTTTGACCGTGCCGATCGAGGTGTCCCGGATGTCCTCGAGGACGCCGCCGTGGCGTCGGATCGTGCGCGCCGAGGCGAGGTTGTCCACGTCGCAGCTGACCATCACCCGGTCGAGGCCGAGTTTGCGGGCCTCGGTGAGCATCTCGCCGAGCGCGAAGGTGGCCAGGCCGCGGCGGCGCTCGGACGGGCGGATGCCGTAACCGATGTTGCCGCCGGCCTCGAGGAGAAAGTCGTTGAGCTCGTGCCGCAGCGAGATCGTGCCGAGCAGGCGGTCACCGTCCACGATCCACCGGTAGGTGCAGTGCACCAGCCCTTCCGCCGCCGGGATCGAGGTGTCCTCCTCGACCAGCAGCCGCGCCACCCACGAGGCGAAGCCGGCCGGCGAGTCGACGTCGACATCGGGCCGCAGGCCGGCGCCGGGCTGGTGCACGCCCCGGCCCCACTCGTCGTGGGACTCGATCCACGCGGCGTGCAGACGAACCGTCGGCGCGATCAACTCGGGCATGCGCCGACCGTACCCGGGCCCCACCGCGGGTCGCGGCCGGCCTCGCGCTCCCCAAGACATCGACTGGCGCCGCACGCCGCGGCCGGCCTCACGCCCGCCGGGCACCGCCGCACGCCGGCCTCACGCCCGCCGGCACCGCCGCGGCCGGCCTCACCCCCGCCGGGCACCGCCGCACGCCGGCCGCACGCCCGCGGGGCACCGCCGCGCGCCGGCCTCACGCCCGCTGGGGCACCGCCGCGCGCCGGCCTCACGCCCGCTGGGGCACCGCCGCATGCCGCGCGCCGGCCGCACGCCGGCCTCGCGTCTCGCCGGGCGCTGATCGTCAGGCGGCTGAGGCCAGCGCGAGCAGGCGCTGGATCTGCTGCTGCCGGGACTCGGTCATCTGGCCGGCCAGTTGCACGGCCGGCGGATAGGCGCCGCCCTCGCTCTCCATCCGGATCGTCTCCATGCCGTTGTGCAGGTTGCCGAGCAGCAGCGCCACCGCGGTCCGATCGAAGTCGGCGCCTTTCGCCGACCGCAACGCCGCCACGTCCTCCTCGCGCAGCGAGTGCAGGTCGCCGTGCCCGGCGTGCACCCCGGCGGACGGGTCGGCCTCGACCGGGCGCTGCCAGCTGAGCAGCCAGGCGCGCATGGTGTCGCTCTCGGTACGCCACTGCCCGAGCAATTCGGCCGCGATCGCGCGGATCTCCGGGTTCGCCGCCTGTTCCTCGGCGACGGCGGCCACCTGCTGCCCCTCGCCGATCTGGGCCAGGCTCATCTGCAGGAACATCGCGTCGGTGTCGTTGTGCGCAGCCGTCTCCTGCTGCTGCCCACCGCACCCCGCGACCAGCAGGGCCAGCAGGAACAGGGCCAGGGCGGCCCGGCGAACCGGGCCGCCCACACCTGTTACAGAGCGGTCCACAGCGCCGCGACGTACGGAGGCTCCCACCCGGTGATCGCGGTGTGCGCCTGCCGGCACTGGTAGGACCGGCCGTTGAACGTCACCCGGTCACCGACCTTGTACGCCGTACCCGCCGCCCAGGACGTCGCGCCCGGGTTGGTCGTCGCCGTCGGCGTCGGGGTGGGCGGGTTCGTCGTCGCCGTCGGCCGCGGCGTCGGGCTGCTGGTGGCCGTCGGCGTCGGCGTCGGGTTCGTGGTGCCGCCGCCGATGTTCAGGTCCACGCACGAGTAGAACGCGTTCACGGTGTCCGAGATGTTCCACCGGGCGAGAACCGTCTGCCGTCCGCTGAAGCCCTTCATGTTGACCGTGTGCGACTTGGTCGCCCCCGGCTGCGCGCCACCGTCGTTGAAGGAGGCCAGCAGCGTGTCGCCGATGAAGTACTCCCACGTCGCCGTCGAATGCCGGGCGGTGAGCACCCAGTTGAAGGTGACGTTCTGGCCGACCGACGCGGCCGGCCAGCTCTTGCTGTTGTCGTTGAGCACAGTGAAACGGCTGCCGCCTCCGTTGCACTGCTTCGAGCCCTTCGGCTGCTCGACGCTCTGCGGTTCGTACACGATGTCGCCGCAGCCCGAGACCGCGCCGCTCGCGCAGTTGGCCTGACGGCTGGGCGGGGATGAGATGTATCCGTGCGCGGACGCCGGGGAGACGGCCACGAACAGAGATCCGGTGACCGCCGCGACGGTCATGGCCGGAAGGGTGAACCTGCGCCTCATACGTTGCTCCTTAGGGGACGACGTGTTCACCAACGTAAATTAAAGGCTGTTAACAGTAAATACTGTTAAGGATTCTTTAGGGTCTAAGATCAACGGCATGGAGGAGATCCTCGCGGGCGGCGTCAACCAGGTGGTCCGGGCCGGTGACCGGGTACGCCGACCCACCGGCTCCTGGTCGCCACGCGTGCACGACCTGCTCCGGCATCTCGACCGGTTCGCCGGGACGCCCCGCTTCCACGGAGTGACGGCCGACGGCCACGAGATCCTGGACTTCCTGCCCGGCGAGGTCTCCAACTACCCGCCCACCCCGGCTGCCGCATCGACCTCCGCCCTGGTCACCGCCGCTTCGCTGCTGCGCGCCTACCACGACGCCGTGGCAGATTTCGCGCTGTCGGCACCCCGCGACGGCTGGCAGGTCCCGGCCCGCGAGCCGGTCGAGGTGATCTGCCACGGCGACTACGCCCCGCACAATTGCGTCCTCACCGGCGACCGGGTCACCGGTGTGATCGACTTCGACTACGCGATGCCCGGGCCGCGGCTGTGGGACGTGGCCTTCGCCGCCTACCGCTGGGTGCCGCTGGCCGCGCCGGACAACTCGGACGGCTTCGGTACGGTCTCTTCGCAGGCTTCCCGCCTGCGCCTGTTCTGCGACAGCTACGGCCTGTCCCGGCCCGACCGCGCGGCCTTGATCGACACCGTGGTGGCCCGAATCCAGTGGCTGGTCGACCACATGCACGCCGAGGCCGCCGGCGGCAACGCCGCTTTCGCCGGCCACCTCGCCGACGGCCACCACCGCCAATATCTGGGCGACGCCGCCTACATCCGGGAGCACCGGAAGGCCTTCGACGACGCGGTGACGAACAATGCTGCACCTCCCGCGGATTGAGCCGACAGCGCGAAATCCGGCGAAGTATCGCCCCACCGCAAAGGTCAGGCGCGACGGTCCAGGAAGTCGTAGACGTCGCGGTTGTCCACGCCCGGGAAGGTGCCCGGTGGCAGCGCGGCAAGCAGATGTGAGTGCACGCGCGCACTCGGCCAGGCGTTGCCGGCCCAGCGGTTCACCAGGTCGGTGGGTGGTCGCCGGCAGCAGTCCGGGTCCGGGCAGTTCGAGACGGTCCGCCCGGTCACATCCCCACCCCGGAACCAGCGGGCATGCTCATAAGGCGTGCCGACGGTGACCGAGAACAGCCCCGAGCTGGTCGCCTCGACGTGGACGGTGCACCAGTACGTCCCCGCGGTCGTGTCGGTGAACTGGTAGAACGACGAATAGGGGTCGTCGGCCTCGAAAACCGTGCGCGACGCCCACTTGCGGCACACCGGCTGCCCCTCGATCGCGCCGGTCACGTCGGACGGGAAGCGCACGTTGTCGTTCTCATACGCCTTGTAGACGATGCCGCTCTCGTGCACCCGGGCGAAGTGCACCGGGATGCCGAAATGGTGGGTGGCCAGGTTGGTGAACCGGTGCGCGGCCGTCTCATACGACACCCCGAAGGCGTCCCGGAAGTCGTCGATCGCCAGTGCCCGGTCGGCTTTCGCCTCGGTGAGGAACTCGACGGCGAACTTCTCCGGCATGAGCAGCGCCGCGGCGAAGTAGTTGACCTCGACCCGCTGGCGCAGGAAGTCGCCGTAGTCGGCCGGGTTGTTGTGGCCGAGCACGAAGTGCCCGAGCGTCTGCAGCACCACCGCGCGCGGGTCGTGCCCCTTGCCGCTGGCCACCTGTGGCAGGTAGATCCGCCGGTTCTTCAGGTCGGTGACCGAGCGGGTCGAGGTGGGCAGGTCGTTCACGTAGTGCAGGCTGAACCCGATCTGGGCCGCGATGTCGAGGATCCCGCGCTGCGACAGCGGGCCGGTCGTGTGCCGTACCGATTGCAGGACCTTGGCCGCGGCCTGCTCGATCTCGGCGAAGTAGTTGTTGCGCCGGCGCATGTCGGCGCGCAGCTGCGCGTTGGCGCGCCGGGCCACCTCGGGCGTCGCGCTCTGCTCGGTGTGCAGCCGGTTGAGCTCGCGGTGCAGCCCGATCAGGGACTCCAGGGCGTCGGCCGGCAAGCGGCGCCCGGCTCGCACCGCGGGAAGACCGAGGGCGACGTAGGCCGGGCTCTTCTGGAAGTGCGCCAGGTCGATCTCCAGCCCGGCGCGGCGGCTCGGCGCCTCCGGGCGCAGAAGATCCTGCATCGGCACGCCGAGGGCGCTCGCGATCGCCTGGAGCACCGACAGCTTCGGCTCCCGCTTCCCGTTCTCGATCAGCGACAGCTGGGACGGCGCCCGGCCGACAGCGTCGCTGAGCTGGTCAAGTGTCATGCCACGAGTGCGGCGCAGGTGTCGCAGGCGCTGCCCGAGCGTCACCAGATCGACGGGAGCCTCGGGGGAAGGTGAAGCGGTCACGTGTTTCAACCTAGCAGAAAAAACGAGCTTCTTCTCCCCCGGAAGCCCTTCAAAGGGGCTTGTGTGATCCGTGAGAGTGAAGTTCTTCCACCCGGAAGAACGCGACAGGGCAGGAAAGGGATCTTTCGATGACTGAGCTGAACCAAACCAGGGGCGGTACCGCTGCGGACCTCACTCGGGAATGGGCCGGCGACCCCCGTTGGACCGGCGTCAAGCGCGACTACACCGCGCAGGACGTCGTGAAGCTGCGGGGCACTCTCCAGGAGCGGCACACTCTTGCGGAGCGTGGCGCCGCCAAGCTGTGGGAGCTGCTGCACACCGAGGACTACATCAACGCGCTCGGCGCGCTGAGCGGCGGCCAGGCGACCCAGATGGTGCGCGCCGGCCTGAAGGCGATCTACCTGTCCGGATGGCAGGTCGCGGCGGACGCGAACCTCTCCGGCCACACCTACCCGGACCAGTCGCTCTACCCGGCGAACTCGGTGCCCGCGGTGGTCCGCCGGATCAACAACGCGCTGATCCGCGCCGACCAGATCGACACCTCGAACGGCAAGTATGAGCGTGACTGGTTCGCCCCGATCGTCGCCGACGCGGAGGCCGGGTTCGGTGGCCCGCTCAACGCGTTCGAGCTGATGAAGGGCATGATCGCGGCCGGTGCCGCGGGCGTGCACTGGGAGGACCAGCTGGCCAGCGAGAAGAAGTGCGGCCACCTCGGCGGCAAAGTTCTGATCCCGACCCAGCAGCACATCCGTACGCTCAACGCCGCCCGCCTCGCAGCCGACGTGGCCGGCGTGCCCACCCTGGTGATCGCCCGGACCGACGCCCTGGCGGCGGACCTGCTCACCACCGACGTGGACGAGCGCGACCAGCCGTTCCTCACCGGCGAGCGCACCGCCGAGGGCTTCTTCCGGGTGCGTCCCGGTGAGGAGTCGGCGATCGCCCGCGGTGTGGCCTACGCCGACTACGCCGACCTGCTCTGGGTCGAGACCGGCAAGCCGGACCTGGAGTTCGCCAAGCGGTTCGCCGAGGCCGTGCACGCCAAGCACCCGGGCAAGATGCTCGCGTACAACTGCTCGCCGTCGTTCAACTGGAAGCGCAACCTCGACGACGCCGACATCGCCCGGTTCCAGAAGGAGCTCGGCGCGATGGGCTACAAGTTCCAGTTCGTCACCCTGGCCGGCTTCCACGCCCTCAACCACTCGATGTTCGAGCTGGCCAAGGGCTACGCCGAGACCGGCATGACGGCCTACGTGAAGCTGCAGGAGGCCGAGTTCGCGGCCGAGGCCGACGGCTACACCGCCACGAAGCACCAGGCCGAGGTCGGCACCGGTTACTTCGACGCCGTCTCCACCGCGCTCAACCCGGAGAGCAGCACCACCGCCCTCTCCGGTTCCACCGAGGCCGAGCAGTTCTAAGGGAAGACGGGTAGGAACAATGGGCGCCGAAGAGATCACCATCACCGGTACGACCGCCGGCCGTTACTCCGAGATCCTGACTCCCGAGGCCGTCGAGTTGATCGTGGCGCTTGACCGCGAGTTCGGCGCCCGCCGGGTGCAGCTGCTGGAGCGCCGCCGGCGCCGCCGGGCCACCCGCACCACCGACCTGGACTTCCTCGCCTCCACCCAGCACGTCCGGGACGACCTGTCATGGCAGGTCGCCCCGGCCGCGCCGGACCTCACCGACCGGCGGGTGGAGATCACCGGTCCGCCGGAGCGCAAGATGACCATCAACGCGCTCAACTCCGGCGCGAAGGTCTGGATGGCAGACTTCGAGGACGCCACCTCCCCCACCTGGGAGAACGTGGTTCTCGGCCAGCTCAACCTGCGCGACGCCCTGGACGGCACCCTCGATTTCACCGCGGCTGACGGCCGCCGGTACGAGATCGGCGACCAGGTTCCGACGATCATGGTCCGGCCGCGGGGCTGGCACCTGCCGGAGTGTCACCTGCGGATCGGCGGCCGGGCCGTGTCGGCCTCGCTGTTCGACTTCGGTCTGTACCTGTTCCACTGCGGGCAGAAGCAGATCGACCGGGGCAGCGGACCGTACTTCTACCTGCCGAAGCTGGAGTCGCACCTGGAGGCCCGCCTCTGGAACGACGTCTTCGTCTACGCGCAGGAATACCTCGGCATCCCGCGCGGCACCATCCGGGCCACCGTGCTGATCGAGACGATCAACGCGGCGTTCGAGATGGAGGAGATTCTGTACGAGCTGCGCGAGCACTCGGCCGGACTCAACGCGGGACGCTGGGACTACCTGTTCAGCATGATCAAGAACCGGCCGGACGTGGTCCTGCCCGAGCGGTCCCAGGTCACCATGACGGCGCCGTTCATGCGGGCGTACACCGAATTGCTCGTCAGGACCTGCCACAAGCGCGGCGCCCACGCGATCGGCGGCATGGCCGCCGTCGTGCCCAGCCGTGACCCGGTGGCCGCGAAGCGGGCACTCAACCAGGTCCGCCAGGACAAGCGGCGCGAGGTCGGCGACGGCTTCGACGGCTCCTGGGTGGCGCACCCCGGCCTGGTCGAGACCTGCCGAGAGGTGTTCGACCAGTGGCTCGGCGCCGAGCCGCACCAGATCGTGCGCAAGCGCGACGACGTGCGGGTCACCGCCGCCGACCTGCTGGGCATCCGGTCGACCGACGTCACCGTCAGCGAGGTGGCGTTGCGCAACAACTGCAGCGTGGCGCTGCGCTACATCGCCGCCTGGCTGGGCGGGCGCGGCGCGGTCGCGCTCGGCGGCCTGATGGAGGACGCCGCCACCGCCGAGATCTGCCGCGCGCAGCTCTGGCAGTGGATCTCCTCGGGCACCCCGACCGACTACGGCGTGCCGGTGACCGCCGCCCTGGTCACCCGGATGCTGCGCGAGGAGCTCGATGTGCTCAGCGAGACAGGTGCCCTGGACGAGGACGCGGCCCGGTGCTTCGGCCAGGCGCGGACCCTGCTCGTGGTCCTGCTCACCGAGCGGACCTGCCCGGAGTTCCTGACCCTCCCGGCCTACCTTCGGCACCTGTCCGGCGGGTCGGCGGCTCCGGTCACTGATCAGGCTACTGTCGCGGCCTGATCTGTGAGGCGAGGCGGGGTGGCTCGGGCCACCCCGCCTCGTCGCGTCTATCGACCTTCTCGGGTCAGGGTCTGCTTCTCGGTTCCAGCCTGCAGACCCTGTCCCTACAAAGCTCTAGCTCCGGCTCTGCCAGGTGCACAGGCAGACCTTGTTGCCCTCCGGATCGGCTAGCACCCAGAAACTGGGTGACTCGGCGTCGCTGACCAGGCTGCCGCCGGCCTTGATCGCGGCATCGATGCGGGGCTGCACCTCGGACGGATCCACCCACAGGTCCGGGTGCCAGCGCTGCCGCGGCTCCTCGTCACCCGACTCCTGGAACCACACCGCCGGCAGCAGCCCGGCCGGGTCGTTCAGCTCGTCACCGAACTCGCTGGTGCGGTGCTCCAACCCGAGCAGCGCCTGCCAGAACGGCAGCACCCGTGAGTACGCCGGGCTGTCCAGCCCCAGCTCGAGCCGCACCACCCCGGCCGACTCCGCCACCACCCCGGCCTCCGCGGCCAGCTCGCTGATCGTCGCCGCCAGCCGCAGATCACGCGCGGTCACCTCGCCCACGTCGTGGCTGAACAGCGACACGTCCAGGTACGTGTACCGCAGGTCCAGGTCCGGATGGTGATCCGCCGCCTCGGCCGCCGCACCGATCGCGTTCACCAGCTTCAGCCCGGCGGCAAAGCTTCCGGTCCGCAGCCGGGTCCGCAGCGCCCCCGGCAGATAGACCCACCCCGCGGGCGACCGGTCCGCGATCTCCTGTCCACTCAGCTTCGTCATGCCCTCATGCTCGCACCGCGTACCGTGATCCGGTGCTCATCGGGATCGACAACATCGACTGGGAGTCGCTCGACGGCGCCTACGGCCCGTGCACCGAGGCGCCGGACATCCTGCGGGCGATCGCCTCACCCGATCCGGAGGTCGCCGGCGAGGGCCGGTACGAGTTCGCCTCCAGCTTCTGGCACCAGGGCACCGTCTACCCGGTGACCGCCGAGGCTGTCCCGTTCCTGATCGAGCTGGCCACCACCGACGGCGTCCACCAGCGCGATCACCTGCTGCGCCTGCTGGGCGCGCTGTGCGATCCCGAGCAGGCCGACGGGGCCGCGCAACCCCTGGTCCGGGCCGCGGTCGCGGTGCACAGCGGGCCCTTGCTGCCGCTGCTGGCCGATCCGGATCCGGCGATCCGGCGCCACGCCGCATACGCGGCGGCGTGGAGCGGCCCGCACACCTACGACACGTTGCGCGAGCACTGGGAGACCGAGACAGATCCGGGGGTACGCGCGACCCTGCTCCCGGGTCTCATGATGCTTGATCCCACCGCCACCGCTTCGCTGCTCGCCACCGCGTTCCATGACCCGTCGCCGCAGATCCGGGTCGCTGCCGCCCTGGCCACAACGCGAGCCGGCCACTCGCTGCCACCCGGCGCCCGGCAACCGGTGGCCGACGCCTTCGCCCGGATCGAGCCGCACGACAACCCCTGGTCCGGCGCACGCTCCGCTTGGCATCGGGTCTTCCGCACGGCCACCCCCGAAGCCGCCGCTGTCCTGGCCGACACGATGTCCCGGTCCGGCGGCACCGCGGCGCGGACCCATCTGGCCTACTCGCTGGGCGACCGCTTCCGGCGTTCCCGCTCCGCCGCGACCGACCTGCTCCCCGTGGTCCGGACGCTGTCCGACCCCGATCCGCAGGTACGCGAGGCGGCCTGTTCCGCCGCGCTGGCCGCCGGCGAGGCGGCCGCGCCGCTGGCCGATGCGCTGACCGGACCGGCGGCGAGCGGGGACAGGCAGGCGCTCAGCATCCTGATCCGGCTCGGATCTCCCGGCTACCGGGAGGCATTGCTCACGGCCTGGGACGCCGGCGCCGCTCCGGACATCTTCTCCGGCCTCGAACCGCCACCCTTCGACCCGGCGCTCTTCACCGCCATCCGGCACCGGATAGCCGCGCCCGCGCCCACCCGGCCCGCGCCAACCGGGCCGTCCGATCCCTGGGCGGCGAGCAACGCCACCGCCGACCTGATCCGGGTGCTGGCCGCATGGGGCCCGGCCGCCGCCGGCGCGATCCCGGAGTTGATCGCCGTCCTGCCGCAGTTCCCCGTCGCCGCCGCAGGCGCTCTCGCCGCGTTCGGCCCGGCCGCGCTTCCCGCCGTGCCCGCCCTCACCGAGCGGGCCGAGCACGGCGACGTCCGCGCCGGTCACGCCGTGCTGAAACTGACCGGCAACGCCGTCCCGCTGGTCACCGCCGCCACGATCCTGCTCACCGGGAATTCCCGCCACGTCGCCTACGAACTCGACCTGATCGCCGACGCCGGCCCGGCAGCCGCAGTCCTGCTGCCCGCCCTCGCCGGATGGCTCACCGGAACCGCCGCCGCGGAACATCACGAGCTCCGCCGCGAGCAGGTAGCGGCCGCACGACTCGCATGGCGGGCCGGCGCGGACCCGGACCTGGTGTTGCCCACCCTGCGCGCGGTGGTCCGGGCCGGCTTCGCCCCGGCCGGCGACGCAGCCACCCTTCTCGCCGAGCTGGGCACCGGCCACGACCTCCAGCCCGAGCTGCACAAACTGCTGAAATCCGAGCCGTCCGCACGAAGTGGCGCGGCGCGCGCTCTCCATCGCTTGGGCGTCTCCCCCGCCGACCTGGCGGACCCCCTCGTCGACACCATCGCCGCCGGCCGCACGTCTGCCCACCAGGCCTTGGACACGCTGGTCGCCATCGCCGCCCGCACCGCGATCCCGGCCCTGACCGAGTTGGCCGACCGCGACGAACGCATCCCCACCGCCGGCCTCGATGATCCGTCGTGGGCCGACGACCGCCTCCGCCACCGCATCGACGCAGCCATCACCGCGCTGGCCGGCACCCCGACGCGAGACTCGGCCCGACCTTTTGGCTGATTTGCACTGGATGCCGGAAGGATTGCGATTCTGTAGCACCGTGCGGATCATGCTCAGGTGCGCACTCCGAACCGACCGGCCCAGTGGTTCCTGGCCTTCGCCGTCCTCGAGGTCGCCGGCCTCCTCCTGGCCGGTCACGGCCTGCTGCCGTTCAACGGCACCGCGACCATGGCCGCTCTGCTGGCGTACGCCCTGGCCGGCTCGACCTCGCACCGGAGCCGCCCGGAACAGCTGTTGCTCGCCGGCCTTTCCCTCCTGACCGCGGCCGTCGTAGTCGCGGAGTCGCAGGCCGGTGGCTACTACCGTCCCGACGACAGCGCGCTCGGCGCGGGCCACGAACTCGCCGCGATCGGCCTGGTCACCGGCGCGGTCGCCGCTCTCGCCGGCTCCGTCCTGGCCCGGGTCGACCGGTGGAGCAAGAGACGGCTCCTGCCCGCCGCCCCGTTTGCCCTGCTGGTCGGCGGCATCACCTGGGAGATGCTGTGGCAGCAGCCGCTCGTACCGTGGCTGACCGGCCCGGACCTGCTGGATCGCGCCACCGTCCTGCTGGCGCCGGCCACCGCCCTGATTCTGCTCGGCTTCGCGGTGAACGCCGGGCTCGTCCGGCGGGGGCCGCTGCGCGCTGCCGCTGTGGCCCTGCTGCCGGTGCTGGTGGTGGGTTTCGGCGCGCTGACCGCCGCGGGCGGGAACGACCTGGTGTCGGGCCAGCCGATCGAGGAGCCCACCGAAACGTGGTCGATGACGGCGGGCCTGGACACATCGATGGCGGCAGACCTGGGGGCATCGCTGAGCACTACGACCCAGTACGAGGTGGACTTCGCCCTGCCTCAGCAGCCACCGACGGCGCATCTCGTGGACACCGCCCACGAGGACGAACCCGAGGCCTGGAAGGGCTACGCCGACTGGGACCGGTCCGGGCCGGCCCTGTTCATCGTGGTGCTGCTGCTGGGCCTGGCCGCCCTGGCAGCCGGTCTCCAGCGCGGCGGCCCAAGGACCGGGATCACCCTTTACTCCTACCGGATCGATCGATAATCTCGGCTTCCCCTGATCCACTGGAGACATCGTGACCAACCGTGGGACCACCCGGCGCGGCGTGTTCGGCGCGCTCGCCGGCGCCGCCGCCGCGACCACCCTGACCGCCGAACCAGCCTTCGCCGGTGGCGCCGAGGAGCGCCCCTTCCAGGCGAAGCCCGGCTCCTCGAAGCGGCCCAACATCCTGTTCATCCTGGCCGACGACCTCGGCTGGGCGGACCTGAGCAGCTACGGGTCGCCGAACATCGAGACGCCGCACCTGGACCGGCTGGCCAAGGCCGGGGTCCGCTTCACCGACGGGTATTCGGCCGGCGCGGTCTGCTCCCCCACCCGGGTCGCGTTCTACACCGGTCGCTACCCGGGCCGCACGCCCGGCGGCCTGCCCGAGCCGATCGGCAGTGCCAACGAGCGCGACGGCATCCCGGCCTCGCATCCGACGCTGGCCTCGTTGCTGAAGGAGGCCGGCTACGCCACCGCCCTGATCGGCAAGTGGCACGGCGGGTTCCTGCCGCACTTCAGCCCGCTGCGGGTCGGCTGGGACGAGTTCTTCGGCAACTACTCCGGTGGTGTCGACTACTACTCGAAGTACACGCTCGACGGCTACGACCTCTACGAGGGCGAGACCCCGGCCGAGAACGACGGGCGGTACTACACCGACGTCATCGCCGACCGGGCCGAGCAGTTCGTGCGCCGCGACCACAAAAAGCCGTGGCTGCTGAACCTGAACTTCACCAGCCCGCACTGGCCGTGGGAGGCGCCCGGCGACCGGGCGGTGAGCGAGGAGATCACCGCCCGGATCAAGGCCGGCGACGGGCAGGCCCTCTTCCACCGTGACGGCGGGTCGCTGGAGACCTACAAGAAGATGGTGGAGAACCTGGACCGGCGGATCGGCCAGGTGCTCGGGGCGCTGCGTGACACCGGCCAGGAACGCGACACGGTCGTGGTGTTCCAGAGCGACAACGGCGGCGAGCGGTTCTCGTACAACTGGCCGCTCTCCGGCAACAAGGCCAGCCTCAGCGAGGGCGGCATCCGGGTGCCCACCATCCTGCGCTGGCCGGCCCGGATCCGCAGTGGCCAGGTCAGTCACGTCCCGCTGGTCACCCACGACTGGACCGCCACGCTGCTGGAGATCGCCGGGGCGAAGCCGCACCCGGACTACCCGCTCGACGGCGCCAGCCTGGCCGGCTATCTGCTGCGCGGCGCCAAGGCCCCGGAGCGGGACCTGTTCTGGCGCACCCGCTCGAACCGGGCGCTGCGCCGCGGCAAGTGGAAGTACCTGCGGCTGAGCGCGACCGGCGCCGACGCCCTGTACGACCTGGAGAACGACCCGCGCGAGCAGGCCAACCTGGCCGCCAGGCACCCGGCGCTGGTCGCCGAGCTGCGGGCCCGCTGGGAAGAGATCGACGCCCCGCAGCTGCGCTACAGCTGACCTCCGCTCAGCCGGCCGGCCGGGCCACCGGGACGGGCGCCGGCCGGCGTGGGCCGGGGATCTGCAGCCGCCAGGCGCGCACGTGCCGGTCCAGGAACGCGCGCGACATCACGATCACGCAGGTGGTGCCGTTGATGAAGGCGGCGACGACGTCGCTCGGGTGGTGCATGCCCCGGTACATCCGGGCCATCGCCACCCCGAGCGGCACCAGGATCAGCGCCCAGCACAGCGCCTTGAGCCAGGTGTGCCGTGCCAGCCCGGCGAGCAGGACCGCGAGGCCCAGGTAGAGGGCGACCGCCGCCGATGTGTGCCCGGACGGGAAGCTGGAGGTCGGCGGCGACTCGTCGAGCCGCTGCACCGCGGGGCGGGGCCGGTCGATCGCCTTGGTGGTGAAGTAGAAGACCAGTGCCTGCGCGGTCACCGCCAGGCACAGGAAGGCCGGCTCGCGCCAGCGGCGCAGCACCAGCCAGAGCACCAGCGCGGCGGCGGCGGTCACACCGATGATCCGGGGCGTGTCGGCCACCCCGCTGACCAGATGCGAGATGTCGTCGAGGGTCTCGGTGCGGTCGCCGGCGAACTCCCGGTTCACGCTGTCCTCGATGGTCAGTGGCCACAGGTGCGCGGCAGCCCGGGTCAGCAGGATCCCGAGCCCGATCATGAACAGCAGCAGGGCAGCGATCGGCAGCACGACCCGCTTGAGGGTTTGAGCGGTGACGGTCAGCACGAACCGCTCTCTACCCAGGCACGCTCTCAGCGACACGGGTCCCGCTGAACCGGCGCGGGAAGGCGAGGACGGAGAGGGCCGGCAGGGCGACGCCCAGCAGCAGGCCGGCCGTCACGTCGCTGGTCCAGTGCACGCCGAGGCCGACCCGGGTGTACGCGGTGACCAGCGGGATCAGCACCGCGGCCAGCCAGAGGGCGGCGCGGGCGAGCGGGCGGTCGCGCAGCAGCGGCAGCAGCACCATGAGGAACACGGCCGCGCCGAGCGCATTGGTCATCGCATGGCCGGACGGGAACGCGTAGCCGGTGGCTTGCGCCACCGGATCCAGCAGGTCCGGGCGGTGCCTTCCGAACAGAAGCTTGAGGAGTACGCCGAGCAGCGCACCCGCCGCCACCGTGGCGACCACCCAGACGGCCAACGGTCGCGCGTGCCGCCGCCACAACCAGATCGCCAGCAGCGCCGCCGCGATCCGCCACGTCGTCGGGTGGAAGATCAGGCTCCACCACTCCATGGCGCCGGCCCAGCCCGGATGGTCCAGGGCGACCTGGTGGAGCCGGTCGGTGATCCGGGCGTCGAGGTCGTGCAGGGGCGTGTACTGCCCGGCGACCAGCGCGGCGATCAGCGCGAACGGGACGAGCAGGATCGCCGCCGCCGCGACCGCCGCGGTCGTGCGTACCTCTAGGGTGGTCTCGTGGTCGGGCCGCATGGCGGCCTATTACCCCACACCCCGGCTGCGAAGCACCTGTGGGTCCGGCGCCGCGCCGCTGCCCAGCTCGTTGACCTGCTTGATCGCGTTGCGGATCGCCGGCAGGCTGACGGTCAGCGCCTCGGCCGCCCGGTCGGCCTGCGCGGCGTGGTCGGCCATCTGCTCGGTGGCGGCGTGCGCGGCGCCCGCCCCGGCGTTGATGTCGTGCACCGAGGAGCGGACCGCGTCCACGCCGCGGGCCGCGTCGCATGACCAGCATGACCACGAGCAGGCCGATGGTCGGGATCAGCTCACCGCGCCGCAGAGCCGCGAGCGGCCGGAACCGTACGCTCGGCGCAGCCCCCACACCGTTACGTTCGGCACGTCCGGGCCATCGCTGAGCGGGCTACCGGCGAGTAGATTCCGGCGGGTGACCGCTACGCACGAGGTGTTCAACCAGCCGCCGCTCCTGCTCGACCACGACGTCGCCGCCGACGCGGCGCTGCTGGAGGCGGCCGAGCGGGAGGGCGCCGGCTGGGCCGCCGGCGATCTGCACCGGCTCGGCAAGCTCGCCGGCGGCGCCGAGGCCCAGCGCTGGGCGGACGAGGCCAATCGGTACGAGCCCCGCCTGCAGACCCACGACCGGTACGGCCACCGCCTCGACGAGGTCGAGTTCCACCCGTCCTGGCACCGGCTGATGGACGTCGCCGTCGGCGAGGGGCTGGCCGGCGCCGCCTGGGCCGACACCCGTCCCGGCGCGCACGTCGCCCGGGCCGCCGCCTTCTATGTGTGGTCGCAGGTTGAGGCCGGGCACGGCTGCCCGGTCTCGATGACCTACGCCGTGGTCCCCGCCCTGCGGCAGAACCCGGATCTCGCCGCCGTCTACGAGCCGCTGCTCACCAGCCGGGCGTACGATCCCGGCCTGCGCACGCCCACACAGAAGCGCGGCCTGCTCGCCGGCATGGGCATGACCGAGAAACAGGGCGGCTCGGACGTGCGGGCCAACACCACCACCGCCACCCCGGCCGGCGACGGCACGTGGCTGCTGCGCGGCCACAAGTGGTTCACCAGCGCCCCGATGTGCGACCTGTTCCTGGTCCTCGCGCAGGCGCCGGGCGGGCTCTCCTGCTTCCTGGCCCCCCGGATCCTGCCGGACGGGACCCGCAACGTGTTCCGCATCCAGCGGCTCAAGGACAAGCTCGGCAACCGCAGCAACGCCAGCAGCGAGCCGGAGTTCGACGGCACCACCGCCTGGCTGGTCGGCGGCGAGGGCCAGGGCGTACGGACGATCATCGAGATGGTCGCGATGACCCGGCTGGACTGTGTGATCGGCTCCGCCTCCGGGATGCGCGCGGCGCTCGTACCGGCGATCCACCACGCGCGGCATCGCAGCGCGTTCGGTGGCCCGCTGATCGCCAAGCCCGCGATGCGCAACGTGCTCGCCGACCTGGCCGTCGAGTCCGAGGCGGCGACCGCGCTGGCGATCCGGCTGGCCGGCGCGGTCGACCGCGACGAGCAGGCGTTCCGGCGGCTGGCCATCCCGGTCGGCAAGTTCTGGGTGTGCAAGCGCCAGCCGGCCGTCGTCGGCGAGGCGCTGGAGTGCCTGGGCGGCAACGGCTACGTCGAGGACTCCGGTCTGCCCCGGCTCTACCGCGACGCGCCGCTCAACTCGATCTGGGAGGGGTCCGGCAACGTGCAGGCCCTCGACGTGCTGCGGGCGATGCAGCGCAGCCCGGAGAGCGTGGAGGCGTTCCTGGCCGAGGTGGGTGCGGCCGCCGGCGCCGACCGGCGCCTGGACGCGGCGATCGCCGACCTGCGCGAGCGGCTCGCCGACCGCACTGACCCGGAGACCCGGGCCCGCCGGGTGGTCGAGCGGATGGCCCTGGTCCTGCAGGGTTCGCTGCTGGTCCGGCACGCGCCGGCCGCGGTCGCCGACGCGTTCTGCGCCAGCCGCCTCGGCGGCGACTGGGGACAGACCTTCGGCACCCTGCCGCCCGGCGTCGACACCGCGGCGATCGTCGAGCGGGCGATGCCCGCCTAGCTCAGGCGCGGCCGCGCAGGTCGCGGACCGCGTCGAGCAGCTCCTGCTGGGTGATCGGCCCGGCCGTTCCGCTGCGGGCCTCCTGCATCGCCTTGGCCAGCTGCACCCGGCGCAGCACCTCCTTGATGTCCGCGCCGGTCATGCCGGTGCTGGCCACGCCCAGCGCGGGCGCGTCGAGGTCCTCGGCGAACATCCGGAAGTCCGGGTTCTCGTGCGCCGCGATCAGCCCGCGGATCATCTTGCGGAAGATCTCGGCGCGGCTCACCTCGTCCGGTTTCGGCACGCTGATCTTGATGTCGAACCGGCCGGACCGGATCAGCGACTCGTCCACCCGGTGCGGGAAATTCGTGGTCGCCACCACGATCACGTTGGGGTTCGCCTCGATCAGATCGTTCATCTCCTGCTTGAAGATGCCGGCGACCGCGTTCAGCGCCTGGCTGGCCGCGTCGCCGCCGGCGCCCGCGTAGCTGACGATCGAGTCGAACTCGTCGAACAGCATCAGGGTCGGCACCCGGTAGCGGCGGGCGTCGCGGAAGATCTGCTTGATGTTGCGCTCCGACCCGCCCAGCCACTTGTCGAGGATCTCCGGCGTGCGGATCTCCCGGAAGTCGGCGCCGATCTCGTTGGCCAGCGCCCGGGAGAGCATCGTCTTGCCGGTGCCGGGTGGCCCGTACATCAGAATGCCCTGCGGCCGGCGCGCGCCCCACCGTGCCATGGCCTCCGGATGCCGGAACGACACCGCGATCTGGCGCAGCTCGGCGACCACGTCGGCGAGCCCGCCGACCATGTCCAGGGTGACCGCCTGGGTGGTGACCGGCGCCTTCGGCAGGGACTCGCGGCTGATCACATAGCGCCGGCCGCGCAGAGCGTCCGGGCTGGTCAGCTCGATCACCGCCTGCAGCGTCAGGGTGACGAAGGCGCGCAGATGGTCCGGGCCGACGTCGTCGCGCGGCACACGGGCCTCCAGGCGGGCCACGGTCCCCTCGTCCTCATAGGTCACGGTCGCCTGCAACCCCACGGCGGCGTCGGCGAGCACGCCGGGTTCGCGCCCGGCCGCCGGGCCGGAGGGACGATCAAGACCCAATTTTCGGTACGCGGCCGCAGCCGCAGTACCGACACCGTCCACGATGCGGGTGGCCACCGGGTCCCCCGCGGCGATCCGTTTCGCCAGCAGCACGCCGAGCGGGTCCTGGCCGAGCACCAGCTTGCGCATCCGCTCAGTGGACATCTCCTCGGCGCGGGCACTGATCAGGGCGGTGAACACGTGTACCGGGCCGGCGGGGTCGTCCGCACCGGCGACCGTCAGGTCGACCCGCTGCACCGGCGCCGGCCAGGTCGCGCGGCGCAGCAACTCGACCGGGTTCACCCGGGCCGCGGCGAGCAACGTGGTGGCATCCACCATTTCGATGACTGCTCCCGCGTACTCGAAACTCTCACTGCGCGGCCGTGCGAAGCTCGCCTCGGACATGCTCTCCTCCGACCTGCTGTCCACTTGCCGACCCACCAAGAGTGACACGACCACGCCGCTCCGCTTTCGCCATTGATCCAGGTCGGTTAATCTCGGCCCGCTGACCACCCTCGATGCCACTGTTGCCATACAGAGGAGATCCCCTTGCGCAAACTGGCCATCCCCGTCATCGCGACGCTGCTCGCGACCCTCGCCCCACAACCGGCGATCGCGGGCGGGCACCACGACAACAGCAGCAAACGGCTCCGCGAGGCGGTGACCGTGAACGGCGTCCTGGACCACCTGCGGGCGTTCCAGAAGATCGCCGACCGCAACGACGACACCCGCGCCTCCGGCACGCCGGGGTACGACGCGAGTGCCGCCTATGTGAAGAGCGTGCTGCGTAAGGCGGGCTACCGCGTCTCCGAGCAGAAGTTCACCTTCCCGTTCTACCGCGAGCTCGCGCCCGCCCAGCTCACCCGGGTGTCCCCGGCCGGGCCGGCCTACGAGACGCACACCTTCGACTACTCCGGCACCGGCGACGTGACCGGCCAGGTCGTCCCCGCGCTGAACAACGTGCTGCCGCCGACCCCCGAGCCCAGCTCGGCCGCCGGGTGCGCGGTAACCGACTTCACCCCGGCGTCGGCGACCGCGCCGCAGATCGCCCTGATCCAGCGTGGTGGCTGTGACTTCTCGGTCAAGGCGCAGAACGCGCAGGCCGCCGGTTACGACGCGGTGATCATTTTCAACGAGGGCCAGCCGGGCCGCGACGAGCTGCTCACCGGCACCCTGGGCGCGATCTTCACCATCCCGGTGGTGGGCCTGAGCTTCGCCGACGGCAGCGCGCTCGACGCCGCCGAGGCCGGGACCGTGACGGTCCGGGTGCAGACCAGCACCGAGACCCGCGAGGGCGCCACGACCAGCAACATCATCGCGGACAGCCGCAGCGGCGACGACGAGCGGGTGCTCGTGGTCGGCGCCCACCTCGACTCGGTGGCGGCCGGTCCGGGCATCAACGACAACGGCAGCGGCACCGCCACCATCCTGGAGATCGCCGAGCAGATCGCCAAGCTGAAGATCAAGCCGCGGCAGCAGCTGCGGTTCGCGTTCTGGGGCGCCGAGGAGGCCGGGCTGCTCGGCTCGGAGCACTACGTGGCCCAGCTCAGCGAGGCGCAGCAGAAGACGATCTTCGCCAACCTGAACTTCGACATGGTCGGCTCGCCGAACTACGTGCGCTTCGTCTACGACGGCGACGGCTCGGACACCGGCACCGAGGGCCCGGCCGGCTCCGGTGACATCGAGAAGATCTTCACCGACTACTTCACCGGGCAGGGCCTGGCCAGCGAGCCCACCGCGTTCGACGGCCGCTCGGACTACGGCCCGTTCATCGCGGTCGGCATCCCGGCCGGCGGCCTGTTCAGCGGCGCCGAGGGCGTCAAGACGCCGGAGCAGGCGGCCGAGTACGGCGGCACCGCGGGCGAGCCGTACGACCCGTGCTACCACGAGGCCTGCGACGACATCCGCAACCTGAACAAGCGGGCCCTGAGCGAGCTCGGCGACGCGGCCGCGCACGCGACCTACACGCTTGCACGTACCCGGGCGGACTTCGCCGTACCGGCCCCGGCCGCCGCCAAGGCCGCCGCGGCCACGGCGGACTCCGGCTCGCACGCGCTGCGCTGATCCCCTCCGGTGGGGGCGCCCGGCCGGGCGCCCCCACCGTTCCACCTCTCCCCCCGTGCCCCCACCGGCTCGCGATCATCCGCCAGCATGGCGGGATGCCGTCCCGCACCTACCGCTACCGGCCGTGGCTCGCCTGGAGCGCGGTGGTCCTGCTGTTCACGATCGGTTTCGCCGTCCCGGTCGTCGGCTATGTGTTCCGCGAGGCGAGCATCGCGGCCGTGGCCAAGGCTTTTCTCATCCTGGTGCCACTGACCGCCTTCGCCGCCTTCCTGATCGGCGGCTGCCGGGTGCGCACCGTCATCGACGATGAGGCGATCACCCAGCATTGGATCACCTCGACCTATCGCATCCCGTACGCCGAGATCACCGGCCTGGAGCGTGACGCGTCGTCGAGCAGGTGGTTCCTGCGGATTCTCCGGGGTGAACAAACCTACGAGGTCATCCCCTGCCAGCAGATGGCCCTGCTCGGCGGCCTGCTCCAGCCGGGCCCGCCGCTGGTGCTGCTGGCCGTCGAGGCCGAGATCGAAGCCCGCCTCCCGCCGGAAGCCGACCGGCCCGCCCCTTGAACCCTGCTCCCGCCGCCACCATCAATCCGGCTGACCACCACCGCTGCCTCCGGGGCCCGGAAACGACACCCAGCGTCAGCCAGACAACCCGGCTGACCACCACCGCTGCTTCCGAGGCCGGGAAACGACACCCAGCGTCAGCCGGACAACCCCAGCTGACCACCACTGCTGCCTCCGGGGCCGGGAAACGACACCCAGCGTCAGCCGGACGACCCGGCTGACCACCACTGCTGCCTCCGGGGCCGGGAAACGACACTCGGCGTCAGCCGGACGACCCGGCTGACCACCACTGCTGCTTCCGGGGGCCGGGAGACGACAGTGAGCGTCAGCTGGATTCGGGGCGGCGGGAAATGGGGTGCCGCTCGGGCGGCCTTCTTGCCAGGATCCCGGCATGGACCGGATGACTGCGGAGATCGTCAGCTACTACGCGGAGCGGTATGACGAGGCCGGCCGGCTCGATCGGCGGCCGCAGGCGCGGCTGGAGCGGATCCGCACTCTCGAGCTGCTGGAAGAGCTGCTGCCGCCCGCGCCGGCGGCGATTCTGGACGTCGGTGGTGGGCCCGGCGCGTATGCGCGGCCGCTTGCCGCGGCCGGGTACCGGGTTCGGCTGGTGGATGTGGTTCCGGCGCATGTGGAGCAGGCCCGCGCCGGAGACCCGCCAGTCGACGCGGTGGTCGGCGATGCGCGGGATCTGCCGGAGCCGGACGGTGGCTACGACGCGACGCTGCTCCTCGGGCCGCTCTATCACCTGCTGGACCGGCAGGAGCGGGTGCGGGCACTGCGGGAGGCGGTGCGGGTCACCCGGCCCGGCGGGCGTGTTCTGGCGGCGGCGATCTCCCGGTTCGCCGGGCCGCTCGACATGGCGACCAAGGCGGAGCTCACCGACCGGGTCCTGGACGAGGCGGCCAAGCTGATCACCAGCGGGGAGAACGATCCGTCGATCGGCTTCACGCATGCGTACTTTCACCGCGTACCCGAATTGGTGTCTGAGTGCCGGGAGGCCGGCCTGGCGGAAGTGACCGTGCATGGTGTGGAAGGACCACTCTGGACCGCGGCGGAGGCCGCGGCCGGCGGGCCGGACGCCGACGCGATCTTCGAGGGCGCGCTGAAGCTGGCCCGGTTGTACAGCGCCGAGCCGGAATTGATTCCGATGAGTGCCCACCTGCTGGTGGCCGGATCGGCCCCGCAGAGTCGATCTTCCCTGGTCGATGACTTGTAGCGGTCAGTGATGGCAGTATTACCGGATGCAAATCTTGTTCGCTCACAGCACCATCGGGTCCGCCGTCGCCACAGTGCACCGTGACGACGGCGTGGTGCTTCAGATACCCGCCCATGATCGACAACACCGGGTTCCCCACGAGCTCGCCTGCTTCGCGACCGAGCGTTGCCTGGGGATGACCGGCGGCGTCTTCGGGTCGATCGCGGCCGGCGGCGTCTTCCCGAACATGCGGCTGCTCAGCGGCAAGCCACGGTACGACGCCGCGGCCCGCAGCAAGCGGCTCCTCGATGCCAACAAGCGCGCCCTGGGCCTGGCCGAGCTGATCGCCGACGTGGTGCACCGCGCGGTCGAGGAGGGCGACACCACGAAGGTGCCGGTCCTGACCCGCGACGCCTGGGCACTGCTCGACTCGGGCCCGTTCCCGTGGACCGACGAGCAGGTCAACGAGGCCGTGCAGGACCTGCTGGAGCTGGCCGAGGAGTGGGAGGGTCAGGGCGCCGTCCGGGTCACCTGGCCGGAGCAGCTGGTCGCCGCGGTGCCGGCCCAGCGCGAGGGCAAGAAGGGGCGCCGCCGGGCCGAGCGGCGGCACTGACGCCCGGCCCCACCTCCGCAGCAGCTACTTGACGTAGGTGACGGTCACGTTCGGATCGGTCGCGTCGCCGGTGGCGTAGACGTACTTCTTCGCCGCACTGTCGCCGGTCTGCGCGAGCAGCCACTGGGCCGACCATCGTGCGATGGTCTCGACGCCCACCGCCTGGCTCAGAGTCTGCGCCGAGGCGTCCGGCAGAGCGCCCGCCGGGTTCTGCCCGTTGGTGATGCCGTAGTGGTTGGCGCCCGCGAGCTCGATGAACGCCTTCGGCGTGCCCGCGGTCAGGTTATAGGTGGTCCGCCCCTCGGCCGGGGTTGCGACCCCGTCCACAGTGCCCTGGATGTATCCGATCGGCACGTTGTTCAGCACCGGCAGCACCAGGTCGGTGCCGTAGAGCACGTTGTTGCCGCCGTACGGGACGACCGCCTCCAGCTCACCCGGCGCGGTGTTCGCGATCGCGCAGAACGGGATGACGCAGAGCCCGGTGCTGAGACTCAGCGCGGTGGCGGCGCCGAACGAGTGGCCGGCCAGCACGAGGGTGTTCTCGTCGATGCGCCGGTACAGCGGTGAGGCGGCGTTGTCGTCCTCGGCCTCGGCCCAGTCGACGGTCCAGCCGGCCTGCGCGCCCTCGGGATAGAGGCCACTGACGCCGAACAGGGACCGGGTGTGGTTGGGGACGACCACGACGAAACCGTACGAGGCGAGCTTCGTCGCGAACGCCGAGTAGTGCGACTTGTCGACGTTCGCCCCCTGGAGCAGCAGAGCCACCGGCAGCCGGGTGCCGGTCACCGGGTGGTACACGTCGGCGCTGTCACCGTTGATCGTCGTCGGATAGCCGGCGACCGCCGTGGTCGCGGCGTGCGCGGGAGCCGGCGCGGCAAGCGTCACAGCGAGCAGTGCAACCGACGCCGCAGCAGCCCACTGTTTCCAAGAACGGAACGATGTCACATTCATGGATACGGACTATGGTCATCGATGGGATCGGCGTCAAGGGCCCGCGATTGATGGAAGGATGACCGGATGACCTCGGACTCCCGCTTCCTCAGCGTGCGCATCGACCGCCCGGCGAAGACCGTCTATGAGTACGCGGCAGACGTCGCGAACCTGCGGGAATGGGTCACCGGCATCGAGAGCGACGCCCAGGTCACCTTCGCGCCGCGCAACGATTTCGGCGTCCTGGATCACGAGGTCCGGACGCCCGCCGGCGAAACGGTGTACGTGCCCATGCGCGTCACTTCCCACGGCGACGGCGCCGAGGTGGTCTTCACCCTGCGCCCCTTCCCCGGCATGACCGCCGAGGAGCTCGAGCGGGACAGCGCGGCGGTGATGACCGACCTGAACCGGCTCAGGGAGAACCTGGAGGCAGGCGCTGCTCCAGCACCTGGCCCGGCCACGGATCAGCCGGCTGCGCCATGACGAAGCCCTGTGTCGCTGTGAACCCCTGACCCTCGTAGTACCGGACGAGGGCCCGGTCGTCGCCGGCGTAGCAGTCGACCCGGAGCAGGCCGATGCCCTCGTCCGCGGCGACCGCCCGGGCGTGGTCCAGCAGCCGGGCGCCGATCCCCCGGCCGTTGTGATCCCGATCGGTCACGAGCAGGACGATGTACAGCTCCGGCTCGGGTGCCCGGTCGACGTACGCCGGCGGGTTGCCGAAGCCCAGCGCGCCCACCACCCGCTCGCCGTGCACCGCGACGTGCAGACCGCCGTCGGCGGCGATGCGATTGACCAGGGCGGACAGGCGCGGGTTGGCGGACAGCGGCTCGGTGCCCCACTGGCCGGGACGCCCGCGGTCGCTCAGCCACCGCACCGCGCCGTCGAGCAGGTCCAGCACCGCCGGCACGTCGGCCGGGCGGCCCGGGCGAATGTCCGTCCACTCTGTACTGTCGCGCACGCGGCCATTCTGCCCGTTCGGCCGACTTGGGCCACCGGCGGGCCGATGGACCGTGATCCGAACGGCGGATCACCAGAACAGCCGCAGGCCACGGCCGTGGAATTGGTCGTCGCGGCGCGGCGCCGGGCCGGGAAGCGTGGGGGCGTGGTCACCCTCTCGTCGATCCTCGCCGTCTCCGCCGTCGCCCTGGGCATGGTTCTCACGCCCGGGCCGAACATGATGTATCTGGTCTCGCGCAGCATCACCCAGGGAGCGCGGGCCGGGATCGTCTCGCTCGCCGGGGTGGCGCTGGGCTTCCTCGTCTACCTCACCGCCACCAATCTCGGGCTGTCCGTCCTGTTCGTCGCGGTGCCGGAGCTGTACACGGCGATCAAGCTGGCCGGCGCGGGTTACCTGGCCTGGCTGGCCTGGAAGACGCTGCGCCCGGGCGGGACGTCGGTGTTCGAGCCGCAGCCGCTGGCAGCCGACTCGGCGGGCCGGCTGTTCACCATGGGCCTGCTGACCAACCTGCTGAACCCGAAGGCCGCGGTGATGTACCTGTCGCTGATCCCGCAGTTCGTCGACCCGGCGGCCGGCCACGTGATGGCGCAGGGCTTCCTGCTGGGTGGCGTGCAGCTGCTGGTCAGCATGGCGGTGAACCTGGCGATCGTGCTCACCGCCGGGACGATCGCGGTGTTCCTGGCCCGGCGGCCCGGCTGGCTGCGGGTGCAGCGCTACCTGATGGGGACGGTGCTCGGGGTCATCGCGGTCAAGCTCGCCACGGACCGGGCGCGCCCGGTGGCCGCCTAGCGGCGGGCCAGCACCAGGGCGCCGATCAGCACCTGCCCGGCCGGGACCGCCACCGTCGCGACGAGCATCGCACCCTGCGGGCGTAGTCCCAGGTGGAGCAGCATCATGATGGCGCTGAGGGCGAGCAGGCTCAGCCAGGCGCCGCGGTCGTCCGGCCGGTGCCACAGTTTCAGCCCGCACGGCACGCAGACCAGCGCCAGCACGGCGAGTCCGGCGAAGGCCACCGGAGCGTGACCGGAGTGGCTGCCGGCCAGGGCCAGGTGCACCACGACGCCGCCCGCGCCGAGCGCCGCCGCGATCCGGGCCGGAGCTGTCCTGCTCGGGCTGGGTTCCATCGATCGGTGAGTCTGCCACACGGTTCCAGGAATCATCGGCGGCCACTGATATCAGCCCGGACTGAGATCTAGATCACATTACGCAACCTATCCGGCCCGGTCAGACACTCTTACAGAGGAACACTGCAGCGCCGGCGGACTTGTCCCCAGCAATCCGGCGGCGCCGAAGGCCCCGTTCGCACTCCCCTCCGCCAAGGGGACGCGGGCGGGGCCCTTCTGCTGTTACCAATGATCGCTTTCGATCTTCCGGGCTGCGTGCGATGGTGCAGAAAGAACCGCGGCCGGGAGTGACCTTCGCCGGAACAGCTAAACGTCGCCGAGCGGACTTCTTCCGTACGCCTTTCCTCCACCAAGCACTTTCATGATCCACCAGCGCGCACCGGTTGCGGTGCCGCAGAAGGAGGAACACAGTGCGCACCCTTTCCCGCTCGGTCGCCGTGGTGGCGGCCGCGACCATGTTCGCCGCCACCGCGGCCTGCTCCCCGCCGGAGAAGGAGACGGAGGCCGCCGCGGGCAGCGCGGCCACCGCGGCGAGCGCCGCCGACCTGGGCGGCATGGACGCCCTGATCGCCGCGGCGAAGAAGGAGGGGCAGCTCAACGTGATCGCCCTGCCGCCGAACTGGGCGAACTACGGCGAGATCATCAAGACGTTCGGTGACAAGTACGGCATCAAGGTCAACTCGGCGCAGCCGGACGGCTCCAGCCAGGACGAGATCAACGCGGCCAACCAGCTCAAGGGGCAGGACACCGCCCCGGACGTGTTCGACCTCGGCGGCGCGGTGGCGACCGCCAACACGGCGATGTTCGCGCCGTACAAGGTGGCCACGTTCGACGAGATCCCGGCCGAGCTCAAGGACGCGAACGGCGCCTGGGTCAACGACTACGGCGGCTACATGTCGATCGGCTACGACAGCGCCAAGGTGCCCGCGCCGACCAGCGTGGACGACCTGCTGAAGCCGGAGTACAAGGGCAAGGTCGCGCTCAACGGCGACCCGACGCAGGCCGGCGCGGCGTTCGGCGGCGTGCAGATGGTCGCGGTGGCGAAGGGCGGCTCGGCGGAGGACGTCAAGCCCGGCGTCGACTTCTTCGGCGAGCTGAAGAAGGCCGGCAACTTCCTGCCGGTCGACCCGAACCCGGCGACCATCACGTCCGGCCAGACGCCGGTCGTCTTCGACTGGGACTACCTGAACACCGCGAGCGCCACCAAGGTCAGCACCTGGAAGACGTTCGTCCCGTCGAACGCGGTGCTCGGCTCGTACTACGTGCAGGCGATCAACAAGGACGCGCCGCACCCGGCCGCCGCGCGGCTCTGGCAGGAGTTCCTCTACTCCGACGAGGGCCAGAACCTGTGGCTCAAGGGTGGCGCCCGTCCGGTGCGCGCCGACGCCATGCAGAAGGCCGGCACGATCGACGCGACCGCGTTCGCCGCGCTGCCCAAGGTCGACGGCACTCCGGTGATCCCGACCGAGGCGCAGAACACCAAGGCGAAGGGGTACCTCGCCGCGAACTGGACCAAGGCCGTTGGCTGAGATCGCCACGACCGCTCCGCAGCGCGTGGCCCGGCGGCCACGCCTGCGGGGCGCCTCGTCACTGCTCGGCACGGTGCCGTTCTTCGCGTACGTGACGATCTTCCTGATCATCCCGACGCTGGTCGTGGTGATCGGGGCGTTCGCCTCCGACGCCGGCGGTTTCACCCTGGGCAACGTCCGCGCTCTGGGCGACGAGTACGTCGTCGCGGCCTTCGGCCGCAGCATCACCCTGTCGGCGGCGAGCGCGCTGATCGGCGCGATCTTCGGAGCACTGCTGGCGTACGCGCTGGTCACCGCCAGAACGGGCGGTCTGCTCCGGCGGATGGTCACCGCGGCGTGCGGGGTGCTCGCCCAGTTCGGCGGGGTCACCCTCGCCTTCGCGTTCCTGGCCACGATCGGCCTGTCCGGGTTCCTCACGCTCTGGCTGACCGAGCACGGCTTCGACCCGTACGCAAACGGGGTCTGGCTCTTCGAACTTCCGGGGTTGACCCTGGTCTACACGTACTTCCAGATCCCGCTCATGGTGATCGTGTTCCTGCCCGCGCTGGACGGCATCCGGCCACAGTGGCGGGAGGCGACCGAGAGCCTGGGCGGCACCACCTGGCAGTACTGGACCCGGGTGGCCGGGCCGCTGCTCGCCCCGGCGTTCCTCGGCTCCACGCTGCTGCTGTTCGCCAACGCGTTCTCCGCGTACGCCACCGCCGCCGCCCTGGTCAGCCAGGGCAGCCCGATCGTGCCGCTGCAGATCCGCGGCGCTCTGACCAGCGAGGTCGTCCTCGGCCAGGCGAACCTTGGCAAGGCCATGGCGCTCGGCATGGTGGTCGTCGTCGCGGTCGTGATGACCCTCTACTCCCTGCTGCAGAAAAGGACCGCCCGATGGCTGGGTTAGCCGTACGCCGGGCCCGCCGGCAACGGGCGTTCCGCTGGAGCGTGCTGCTCGTCCTCGGCACGTTCTTCGTTGTCCCGCTGATCGCGATGGTCGAGTTCAGCACCCGGGACGCCGAGACCTGGCCGCTGCTGGTGAACTGGCCACGGCTCAGCGAGACCTACCCCGATCTCGCCAACGGCATCGTCGCCTCACTCGGCCAGGCGTCGCTGACCTCGCTGCTCATGCTGGTGCTGCTGGTGCCCACGGCGATCTGGGTACGCCTGCGCCTGCCCCGCCTGCGCCGGCTGGTCGAGTTCCTCTGTCTGCTCCCGCTCACCATCCCGGCGATCGTGCTGGTGGTCGGGCTGGCGCCGGTGTACGCCTGGGTCAACTACTTCCTCGGCGGCTCGTCGTTGACGCTGGTCTTCGCGTACACCGTCCTGGTCCTGCCCTATGCCTACCGCGCGATCGACGCCGGCCTCTCCGCCATCGACGTGCAGACGCTGGCCGAGGCGGCCCGCAGTCTCGGCGCGAGCTGGACCACCGTGATCTGGCGCGTGGTGCTGCCGAACATCCGCTCGGCCGTGCTCTCCGCCGCATTCCTGACCGTGGCGCTGGTGCTCGGCGAGTTCACCATCGCGTCACTGCTGCACCGCACCAACCTGCAGGTCGCCATCGACTACCTGGGCAAGAGCAGCGCCACCATGTCGGTGGCCGTCTCGCTCGCCGCCCTGTTGCTGGCGTTCGCCCTGCTCCTAGTGCTTTCGCTGTTCGGAAAACGGGAGTCCCGATGACTGGAGTAGGTGTTCACCTCGACGGGCTGCGCCGCACGTTCGGCCAGACGCACGCGCTCGACGACCTGAACCTGTCGATCGAGCCGGGCGAGCTGATCGCCCTGCTCGGGCCGTCCGGCTGCGGCAAGACGACCGCGCTGCGGATCCTCGCGGGTCTCGACGACGCCGACGCCGGGCGGGTGGTGGTCGGCGGCAAGGACGTCACGCGCCTGCCGGCGAACCGGCGCGACATGGGCATGGTCTTCCAGGCGTACAGTCTCTTCCCGCATCTGGATGCCCAGCGCAACGTCGAGTTCGGCCTGCGCCTGCGCGGCCGCCGCAACGCATCGGCGCGGGCCGCCGAGATGCTCGACCTGGTCGGTCTCGCCGGCTTCGCCGGGCGGTTCCCGCACCAGCTCTCCGGCGGCCAGCAACAGCGTGTCGCGCTGGCGCGCGCGCTCGCCATCGAGCCGCAGGTGCTGTTGCTGGACGAGCCGTTGTCGGCATTGGATGCCAAGGTACGCGTCCAGTTGCGCGACGAGATCCGCCGGATCCAGACCGAGATCGGTACGACCGCCCTGTTCGTGACGCATGACCAGGAGGAGGCCCTCGCCGTCGCCGACCGGGTCGGGGTGATGCGCGCCGGAAAGCTGGAGCAGCTGGCCCCGCCCGCCGAGGTCTACCTGCGGCCGGCGACCGCGTTTGTGGCCGATTTCGTCGGGCTCAGCAATCGGCTGCCCGGTACGGTCGACGGCGACGGGATCGAGGTTTTCGGCACCCGGCTGCCGTTGGTGACGCCCCACGCGGGCGGCGCCGCGACGGCGCTCGTACGCCCGGAATCGGTGGACGTCATCCCGGACGCTGACGGCGACGCACAGGTGCTGACCAGCAGTTTCCTCGGGCCGACGAGCCGGGTCACGGTCACTGTCGGCGAACACCTGGTGGTCGCGCAGGTCCCCAGTGGACGGTTGCCCGATCTGGCCCCGGGCACCCCGGTGCGGGTCACGCTGAATCCGGTGGCGGTGGCATTGGAGTAAGCCCTGCGTTTTACACGCTTCTATCGGCGGGTTAGAGTCGGAGCCCCAACTGGGAGCGCTCCCATTGCGGATTTCCCCAGCGCCGTACCCACCACGGTGCTCCGCCTCCATCCCCCGAGGTGCACATGAAACGCAGAGCGAAGACCATCCTAGCCGCGGCCCTCGCCGTGGCCGCCACCTCGTTCGCGGCTTTCGTCGCGCTGCCGGCCAACGCGGAGACCGCCACCATCACGGTGGCGAACTCGTGGAGCAGTGGCTACCAGGCACAGGTGACGGTCAACAACGAGTCGTCGACCGCGCTGAACACCTGGAAGGTCGAGCTGGTCCTGCCCGCCGGCACCACGGTCGGCCAGGCGTGGAACACGACGATGAGCGTGTCCGGGAGCACCTACACGTTCACGCCGGCCGGGTGGAACGCGACGATCCCCGGGAACTCGGCGGCCAACTTCGGCTTCATCGCCAACGGGACCGGCCGACCGACGAGCTGCCTGGTGAACGGCAAGGCCTGCACCGGAACGGTCACGCCGCCCTCGTCCCCGGCGGCTTCCTCTCCGGCGCCCTCGTCCCCGGCGCCCTCGCCGTCGGCCTCGGTCACCACGCCTCCGCCGCCGACCGGCTCCACCCCGCTGGCGATCAACGGGCAGTTGCGCGTCTGCGGCAACTTCCTGTGCAACCAGTACGGCAAGCCGGTCCAGCTGCGCGGCATGAGCTCGCACGGTCTGCAGTGGTTCCCGAACTGCTACACCGGCACGGCGCTGGACGCGATCGCGAAGGACTGGAACGCCGACCTGTTCCGGATCGCGATGTACGTCCAGGAGGGTGGCTACGAGACCAACCCGAGCGGCTTCACCTCGCAGGTCAACAACCTGGTCGACCTGGCCGAGGCCCGCGGGATGTACGCGATGATCGACTTCCACATCCTCAACCCGGGTGACCCGGCGTACAACCTGCAGCGGGCCAAGACCTTCTTCGCCGCGGTCTCGCAGCGCAACGCCGCCAAGAAGAACGTCATCTACGAGATCGCCAACGAGCCGAACGGCGTGAGCTGGGCCGGCATCAAGAACTACGCCGAGCAGGTCATCCCGGTGATCCGGGCGAACGACCCGGACGCCGTGATCATCGTCGGCACCCGCGCCTGGTCGTCGCTGGGCGTCTCGGAGGGCTCCAGCTCGTCGGAGATCATCAGCAACCCGGTCAACGCGTCGAACATCATGTACGCGTTCCACTTCTACGCCGGCTCACACAAGGACAACTACCGCGCCGAGGTGCAGCGGGCGGCGGCCTCGCTGCCGCTGTTCGTCACCGAGTTCGGCACGGGTACCGCGGACGGCGGCGGCTCGGTGGACACGGCCAGCACCACGGCCTGGATCGACCTGCTGGACCGGCTGAAGATCGGCTACGCCAACTGGTCGTGGGCCGACAAGGCCGAGGGCAGCGCGGCGCTGCGACCGGGCACCTGCTCCGGCGGCAGCTTCGCCGGGACCGGTGTGCTGACCGACTCGGGAACGCTGCTGCGCTCCCGGATCCGCACCGCGGACAACTTCCCCACCGCCTGACGTTCGGGGCCGCTCCCGCCAGAGCGGTCCCGATCGGCGGCCCGTACCCACGATCCGGGTCGCCACCGGCGCCGGGCTCACCTTCGGGTGGGCCCGGCGCCTCCTCATTACAGCCCTCACTTATATAAGTGGCTTCTGATAGGGTGAGCCCGTGCATGCGTTCGACGTCCTCGGCGATCCGGTCCGGCGCCGGATCCTCGAGCTGCTCGCCGACGGCGAGCAGACCTCCGGCGCCGTGACCGCCACCATCCGGGCCGAGTTCGGCATCACCCAGCCGGCCGTCTCCCAGCACCTGCGCGTGCTGCGCGACAACGGCTTCGCCACGGTCCGGCCGGAAGGCGCGCGGCGGCTCTACGCGGTCGACGACACCGCGCTGCGCCAGGTGGACGAGTGGCTGGCGCCGTTCCGGCGGTTCTGGGCGCCGCACCTCGCCGCGATGGCCACCGAGGTCGCCCGCGGCAAGCGCCTGCGGCGTCTCGCCACAACCCCGACCGACTCAGGAGCGCACGATGATTGACGTCAAAGAACAGATCAGTGAGGTACGGCGAGAGCTCGGCACCCGCGTCCTCGAAGCTGGGGAGGCCCGGGTCGTCACGATCAGCCAGGCGTACGACACGGACCTCGACGACCTGTGGGACGTGGTCAGCGACGCCTCGCGGATCGCGCGCTGGTTCCTCCCGATCTCCGGCGAGCTGCGCGAGGGCGGGAAGTATCAGCTCGAGGGCAACGCCGGCGGGACGATCACCCGCTGCGACCGGCCGCACGGATACGACGCGACCTGGGAGTTCGGTGGCGGGATCAGCTGGATCGAGGTCCGGCTCATCCCGGAGGGACCTTCGCGCACCCGTTTCTCGTTGAGCCACATCGCGCATGTGGACGACCACTGGGAGCAGTACGGCCCGGGTGCGGCCGGCATCGGCTGGGACTCCGGCATGCTGGGCCTGACCCTGCATTTGAGCGACCCGGCGGCCCCGCGCGACGACGACGCGATCATGGCCTGGATGGGGTCGCCGGACGGTGCGCTCTTCATGCGCCTCAGCGGGGACGCTTGGGCCGAGGCCGACATCGCCGCCGGCGAGGACCCGGAGACGGCCCGCCGGCGGGCTGCCGCCACCTACGCCTTCTACACCGGCACCTGAGGACACCCGGCCGGCCCTCAGCGACGGGCCGGGATGGCCGGCTGGCTCTCACGGCTGTTTCGCGAGCGCGGAAACAGCCCTCACAGCCAGCCGGGGTGATCGGCTCGGATAGCGGGCGGCGGGCGGCCGGGTCAGCGCCGTAGGGTGGCTCTTGACCGGGAGGGGGTCGCTGATGACCGGGGCTGAGCTGTTGAGTCACTGCCTTGCCAAGCCAGGCGCGTGGCAGGACGAGCCCTGGGAGGGCGACGTCGTGGCCAAGGTGGGCAGCAAGATCTTCGCCTTCGTCGGGACCGGCGAGCGAGTCGGCGTCAAGTGCGGCCGCAACCGGGATGCCGCCGACGAGTGGCTCGCCCGCTATCCGGAGGACGCGACGGCCAGCGCCTACATCGGACGCTACGGGTGGAACAGCCTGCGCGTCGGCGGCGCCATCCCGGACGACGAGATCCTCGAGGCGGTCGATGCCTCCTACGAGGCGGTGGTGGCCGCTCTGCCGAAGAAGGAACGGCCCTGAACTGCTGATACAAACTGCCGTCTTGCACTCGCCACCCGAGAGTGCTAATACGAAATCGGAGGCAGTTTCAGCCAGGGAGGAGTTGGCCATGCTGATGCGTACCGATCCGTTCCGCGACATCGACCGTCTCGCCGAGACCTTCTTCGGCACCGCCGGCCGCCCCGCGGTCATGCACGTCGACGCCGAGCGCGATGGCGACTGGTTCCACGTCTACTTCGACCTGCCCGGCGTCGACCCCGACTCGATCGACCTGACCGTCGAGCGCAACGTGCTCTCCGTCCGCGCCGAACGCCGGCGCGCCCAGCGTGACGGCGTCGAGCAGGTGATCTCCGAGCGGCCGATGGGCACGTTCAGCCGGCAGCTGCTGCTCGGTGACACTCTCGACACCGAGAAGCTCGAGGCTGCGTACGAAAACGGGGTCCTGACCATCCGCATCCCGGTGTCGGACCGCGCCAAGCCGCGCCGCATCAACATCACAGCCGGCAGCGACGAGCGGCGGCAGATCGCCGGCTGAGCGCGCCCCGCGGCAGCGAGCGGCGGCGAAGGGCAGCTGGCGGCGGCGTGGGCGTGGGCGGCGGCGTGGGCGTGGGCGGCGGCGTGGGCGTGGGCGGCGGCGCGGATCGCCGGGCCCGGGCAGGATCCCGGAAATCTGGGACCGGTGTCCGTGGAAACCGGGACACCGGGCGGGAGATCTTCTTCGGCAGCGGGCGAGCCTGCCCCGCGTACGTCTCGAAGGAGCCTTTCCATGACCGACCACCCGGACCTGGCCGCCGCGCCCGCGCCCGCATCCATTGCCACCCCCGGCCGCGGCTGGGCCGTCGCCGGCGTGCTCGCCGGCGCGGCCGGCTTCGCCGCCCTCATGCTGGAGTCCGGGCTGGCGATGTACAGCGCGGAACCGGTGTACGCCGACGCCGCCCTCATGTACGCCGAGTCCTACGATCGCAGCCTGACCATCGCGGTGTTCCTGCCGTTGATGGTCCTGTCCGGCCTGGCCGCCGCGGTCTTCGGCGCGGGGCTGCGACGCTGGCTGGCCGCCCAGTCCCCGGCCGGGAGCCTGCTGCCGGACCTCGCCGGCTGGGGCGCCCTGCTGGTCACCGCGCTCGTGCTGGTCGGCTCCGGCCCGGTCACCGAGGTGTACTTCCAGGTGCTGCACACGTACAACCCGGCCGACCCGGACATCGCGATGAGCCTGCAGCGCCTGATGGACACGCTGCCCTGGGTGTGGACCGGTCTGTTGCTCACCACCGGCGCGGTCACCTGGGCGGCCCTGCGGCACGGCGCCGCGCCCCGCTGGCTGGGCTGGGTGAGCGCGGTGTTCAGCCTGCTGATGATCGCCGTGAACGTGTTCCCGCAGCAGTACCTCACCGGCTACCTGGGGGCGATCTGGCTGGTCATCGCCGGGTTGGCGTTCGCCCTGCGCCGCCGCGCCTGAGGCGCCGGCCCGCCGCGTGGCGGCGCGGCGGTACGACGGCCCGTCGCGCGGGGGCGCGGCGGGCCGTCACGCGGCGTGTGTGGTCGAGCGGGGGGCGCTCGGCAAAGCAGGGGCGCGGTCGGCAAAGCGGCGGCCCGGGCAGCAGAAATGGCCGCCCGCCGGACGGTGGAGTGTCGATCAGACGACTGGAGATCAGCGGCCGGGCTGACATCATGGCCGCGTGCCAGGGACCTCGAACCACCGGGCGGCGGCGACCACGGTCGCCGCCGTCGCGCTTCTCACCGCGGTGATCGCGGTCGTCATGCTGCCGTTCTCCGGTACCGAAGAGGCCTGGACCGAATGGTTCTACCTCAACGACGTGATCGTCGCCGTGGTCTACGGGCTGCTCGCCGGGCTGCTGCTGAGCCGGGGCGCGCGTACGGTCGGCGCGCTCGCCGGGCTCGCCGCGATCGGGTGCGGGCTGGCGGCGATCGGCCAGCGGTACCCGCTGCTGGAGGTTCCCGGCGGGCCGCCCTTCGCCGAACAGCTGCTCGATGTCGTCGGGACGGCCTGGGTGCCGGGCACCCTCGCGCTGATCACCGTGGTGCCCTGGCTGGTCCGGGACGACCGGTTGCCCCGGCACGCCCGGGTCGCGGTGGCGGCGGGCGCGACGGTCAGCGCGGCGATCACGCTGGCGCGGGTGATCCGGCCGGTCAACGGGGTGATCCGGGTCGGCAGCCCGGAGTGGGACGCGTTCGTCGAGAACACCCTGCCGGTGCAGATGGGCGTGGTCGTCCTGCTCGGGCTCTGGGCCACCGGCGACGCGGTACTGCGCTGGCGGCGGCTGCCGGAGGACCGGCGGCGCGGGCTGGGCTGGCTGGCGATCGGTTCGGCGCTGATGGCGCTCTCGTTCGTTCCGCTCGCGTTGCCGTTGGAGGTGTCGCGGCCGATCGCGTACGCGTCGGTGACCCCGATCCTGCAGATGGCGGCGCAGGCGTTCTTCCCGGCCGCCACCCTGGCCGTGGTGCTGCGGCAACGGCTGTGGGGCATCGACGTCGCGGTCAGCCGGACCCTGGTCTGGTCTCTGCTCACCGCGGTTTCGGTGGCCGCCTACGTGCTGCTGGCCCAGGGTGTCGTCGCGCTGGTGCCGCTGCCGGACGGCACCGCCGGTGCGGTCGCCGCGGCGGTGCTCGCGATGGCGGTGTTCCCGGCGCGGACCTGGCTGCAGGACCGGGTCGACCATCTGGTGCGCGGTCCGTCGGCCCGGCCGGGAACCGCCGCGGAACGGCTGGCCCGGCGCATCGGCAGCGACGCGGCGGGGCCGGTGGAGGGCGCTCTGGAGGCGATCCGCGAGTCGCTGCGGCTGCATTCGGTGCGCCTCGAGATCCCCGACCGGAGCACCGAAGACCGTAAAACCGACGAAGACGGCACAGACAGCGCCGCCGAAGATCGCGGCGCCACAAACAACAGCGCCAAGAACGGCGCCGCCGACGTGCAGGTGCTCGCGGCGGCCGGCGATCCCGGCGGACCCCCACTCACCGTCGACCTGAGCTACGGCGGCGCGCACGCCGGCTGGCTGGTGGTCACCGGAGCGCCGGGCGAGAAGCTCGATGCGCGTACCAAAAAGGATCTTGCCGTGCTGGCCGGCCCGGTGGCCGCCGTCGCGCAGCTCGCCGTGCGCACCGGGGAACTGGATGCCGCCCGGGCCCGCACCACCGCGGCCCGCGTCGAGGAACGCCGCCTGCTGCGCCGCGAACTGCACGACCGGCTCGGCCCCACCCTGGTCGGGGTCGGGCTCACCGTGCGCGGCGCCCGCAACCTGCTCGACACCGGCCGCACCGCCGAGGCCGCCGGGATGCTCGACCAGCTCCGCGTCGAACTCGACCGCAGCGCCGAGGACGTCCGCACCCTCGCCCGGGCGCTGCTGCCGCCCTCGCTGGAACGGCACGGCCTGGGCGCCGCGGTCTCCGAACTGGCCGGCCGGCTCGGCGGCCCCGACCTCGCGGTCACCGCCTCAGTCTCCGGCGACACCGGGGACCTGCCGCCGGAACTGGCCGCCGGCCTCTACGGCATCGCGGCGGAAGCGCTGGTCAACGCGCGGCGGCACGCCCGGGCCGACAGCGCCACCGTGCGGCTGGCCGTGGACGGCGGCAACGTCGTCCTGGAGGTCGCCGACGACGGCCGCGGCCTGGACGGCGCCGCCGAACCGGGCATCGGCCTGCGCTCGATGCGGGAACGCACCGAGGAACTCGGCGGCACCCTCGCTCTCGGCACGGCGGTACCCCGCGGCACGCTGGTCCGGGTGGTGGTCCCCCGATGATCCGCGTCGTGATCGTCGATGACCATCCGATGTTCCGGATGGGCGTACGCTCGCTGCTTCTCTCCCTGAACGGCATCGAGGTGGCCGGTGAGGCCGCCGACCTGCCTGCCGCGCTCGACGTGGTCGCCGCCGTGCGCCCCGACGTCGTGCTGATGGACCTGCATCTGGAAGACGGCGGTTCCGGTGTCGAGGCCACCGCCGCACTGGTACGCCGCGACCCGCAGGTCCGCATCCTGGTGGTCACCATGCTCGACGACGACGATTCGGTCTTCGCCGCGATGCGCGCCGGCGCGCGCGGCTACCTGCTCAAGAACGCCTCCCCGGACGAATTGGAACGCGCCGTCCGCGCCGTGGCCAACGGCGACGTCCTCTTCTCCGGCCCGGTAGCCCAACGCGCACTCGGCTTCCTGACCGGCGCACGCACCGCGGGCTCGCCCTTCCCCGAACTCACCCAGCGTGAACTCGACGTCCTCGATCTGGTCGCCCGCGGCCTGGACAATCTCGCGGTCGCACGGCGCCTCTCGCTCAGCGACAAGACGGTCCGTAACTACCTCTCGGCCATCCTGGCCAAACTCCGGGTCGCCGACCGCGCCCAGGCCATAGTCCGGGCCCGGGAGGCGGGGCTCGGGGGAGCTTGAGACGCAACGGTACGGGTCAGCGCCGTCCCGCCGGATTTTCGCAGTCCCCCGCTACGGCGCGAGCTGAGTGGGTGGTCCCGGCCGCCCGGCGACCGCCGGGCCCGGGCGGGTGGTCCGGCTCTTCAGCCCCCGTCGTGGCGAATCCAGGCTGCTTCCCTCCAGCCCTCCAGCCCTCCAGCCCTCCAGCCCTCCAGCCCTCCAGCCCTCCAGCCTTCGAGCCCCCAGCCCTCAGCCTTCGAGCCCCCAGCCCCCCCCGCGGCCGGAGCGCCCGGCCCGAGCCGCAGGGCCCGTCGCGGCGGGATCGAGGGCTGTCTTCATCGTCTGGTCCGGGTTCCACGGCTTGTTGCGGTGGAATCCAGGCCGCTTCCCAGCGGCGGAGTGGCCACTCGCGGCCGTAACGTCGGTTGCTGCCAGGCGCAATTCATCGTGCGCCACGTTCTGTTGCGATCTTGGGCTCGGGTGCACCCTCCCGTGGGGCAACGGGCACAAGATCGCAACGGCAGGTAGCACAGCGGGCTCGTCGGCAGCCGGCTGCAGACGTTGCGGCCGCCGGCTGCAGGTGGCAGACGCCTGGCGGCGGCGATGGGCGGTGGTGCTCAAGATCGTGGGCGGGCTGGCGAGGGAGGAGCCCGGCAGGGGCCGAAGGCTGGAGCCGGGCTAAGGCTCTTCCGGGCGGGGCAGCGGGACCACCAGCGGCGTCCCCGTGGCCGGGTCCGGGACGACCATGGCGCGCAGGCCGAAGACCTTGTCCAGCAGTGATGGGGTGAGGACCTCGGCCGGGCTGCCGGTGGCGACGATCCGGCCGTCCTTCATGGCGATCAGCACGTCGGCGTAGCGGGCGGCCAGCGACAAATCGTGCAGGACCATCACGACCGTGCGGCCTTTCTCGCGGTGCAGGCGGCGGATCAGGTCGAGTACGTCGATCTGGTGGGCCAGGTCCAGGAACGTGGTGGGCTCGTCCAGCAGCAGCAGGTCCGTGCCCTGGGCCAGGGCCATGCTGATCCAGGCGCGCTGGCGCTGGCCGCCGGAGAGGGCGTCGACCGGGCGGGCGGCGAACTCCAGCATTCCGGTCCAGCGCAGCGCGTCCGCCACCAGGGCCTCGTCGTCGCCGGACCACTGGCGGAACCAGCTCTGGTGCGGATGCCGGCCGCGCATCACCAGGTCGGCGACGGTCAGGCCGTCGGGGGCGGTCGGGGACTGCGGGAGGACGCCGAGGACCCGGGCGACCTCGCGGGTGGGCATCTTGTCGATGCGGGCGCCGTCCAGCAGCACCTCTCCCCCGGCGGGCCGCAGCAGCCGGCCCAGGGCGCGCAGCACTGTGGACTTCCCACAGCCGTTCGGCCCGATGATCGTGGTGATGACACCGTCATGGACGGAAATATCCAGGTCTTTGGTTACTTCTACGTCGCCGTAGGCCAGGTGCAGGCCTTCGCCACGCAGCCGGTCGTTCACGCGCTGGTCCTCCGAGATCTCCGCAGCAGCAGCCAGAGCAGGTAGGGGGTGCCGACCATGGCGGTGACCAGGCCCACCGGCAGCTCGGCCGGTGCGATCACGATCCGGGCCAGCAGGTCGCAGCCGACCACCAGCAGGGCGCCGAACACCGCGGACGCGACCAGCGGTGGCCGGCTGCCACCGCACAGGCGCAGGGCGATCTGCGGCACCACGAAGGCGACGAATTCGATCGGCCCGGCCGAGGCGACGGCTGCGGCGGCCAGGGCGGCGGCGACCACCACGACGCCGAGCTGGGCGGTCTGCAGCCGCAGGCCGAGCCCGCGGGCGGTGTCCTCGCCGAACTGGAGCACCCGCAGCGCGACCGTGACCGCGAGCGCGGCGGGCAGCAGGACGAGCAGGGCGGCAGCGAGTGGGCGTACGTGGGTCCAGTCCCGACCGGCGAGGGAACCGCTGAGCCAGATGTTGGCCCGGGTCAGGTCGACCTGCTCGGCGCGGAGCAGCACCCACGAGGTGTAGCCGGCGAGCAGCTGCCCGGCGCCGAGACCGATCAGCACCAGCCGGTAGCCGTCGATGCCCTGCCGCCAGGCGAGCAGGTAGATGACCGCCGCGCTCAGCAGGGCCCCGGCCAGCGCCGCGAGGGGTACGCCCACCGCGCCGGTGACGCCGCCCAGCACGATCGCGGTGACCGCCCCGGCGGACGCGCCGAAGGTGACACCGAGGACGTCCGGGCTGGCCAGGGGGTTGCGGGCGAAGGTCTGGGTGAGCGCACCGGCGACCGCGAGGGCGGCTCCGGCGAGCAGGCCGCAGAGCACCCGGGGCAGCCGCAGGTTGAGCAGGATGTGCCGCTCGATGCGGGTGCCGCCGCCGGTGGCGACCTCCCACACGGTCTGCGGGGTCATCGGGAAGTCGCCGCGGCCGACGGCGAGGACCCCGACGGCGACCGTTGCGAGTAGGGCGAGGACGGTGACCACCACGGTGCGTACCGGAACCACGGCGGAGACCGGCCCGGCCCGCAGGACACGGCGGCCGGGAAGCTCGAGGAGTGTGCTGCTCACAGCCGCACCATCCGGATCCGGCGGACCAGCCAGATGAAGAACGGCGCGCCGACGACCGCGAGCACGATGCCGGTCTGCAGCTCGGCGGGGCGGGCCACCATCCGGCCGGTGACGTCGGCGAGCAGGACCAGGCTGACGCCGAGCAGGGCGGAGAACGGGATGAGCCACCGATGGTCCGGGCCGGTGATCACCCGGGCCAGGTGCGGGACGATCAGGCCGGCGAAGACGAGCGGGCCGACCGCGGCGGTGGCCGCGCCGGCCAGCAGCACGACAGCGGCCACTCCGGCGGTACGCGCGAGGGCGATGTTCTGCCCGAGGGCCCGGGCCACGTCCTCGCCGAGGCCGAGCGCGTTCAGCGCCGGCGAGTTGACGGCCGCCAGGACCAGCCCGGCCAGGATGAACGGGGCGACCTCCCAGGCCGTCGTCATGTCCCGCCCGGCGAGCGAGCCGACCACCCAGAACCGGAACACCGACATCGTCTCCGGGTTGCCGATCAGGATGGACGAGGTGAAGGAGGCGAGCAGCGCGCTGAGCGCCATGCCGGCCAGGGCCAGGGTGACCGGGGTGGGTCCGTGGCTTCCGGCCGAGCCGAGGGCGAAGACCAGCACGCTCGCGGCGAGCGCACCGGCGAAACCGAACCAGATGTAGCCGTGGAACGTCCCGATGCCGAGGAAGGCGATCGCGACGACCACCCCGAGGGAGGCGCCCGCGGAGACACCGAGCAGACCGGGATCCGCGATCGGGTTGCGCGTGTGCCCCTGCATCAGGGCGCCGGCGGCGCCGAGCGCGAGACCACAGAGGACCCCGAGCACGGTACGCGGACCGCGCAGTTCCCGGACCACCGCGGTGGCGTCCGACGTGTCCGGGTCGACGATGGCCTGCCACACGTCGGCCGGGTGTACGGTCTGCGCGCCGAGGCCGAGGCTGAGCAGCACCGCGACCACGGCGAGCAGAACCAGAACGGCGAGCCAGGCCGGCCGGGACCCTCGCCCGGTGCGGGTGAGTGTCCCGGCGACCGTCATCAGGCTCCCGCGGCCTTCGCCACCGACGGCATGGTGTTGTCGATGAAGTACGGGATCGACAGCGGGCTCGGGTTGCGCAGCGCCATGAAGGTGCCGACGTCGAACGCGAGGTAGCCGCCGCGCTTGACCGCCGGCGTGTTCTTGAACAGCGTGTTCCCCTCAAGGGCGGTCTGCAGTTGCGGTTCGGTGCAGTAGACCATGACCGCGTCGGCGTCGATCGTGGCGACCTTCTCCATGCTGAGGGTGACCGCGAACTCGTCACCGGGCAGGGCGGCCACACCGGGGGCCAGCTTCATCCCGAAGTCGTTGAACGCCTTGACGGTGACGTCCTTGTCCGAGCGGAGCACGCCGATGGTGCCCGCCTCGAAGACCTGCGAGATGGAGAACGTCTTGCCGGCGAGCCCCGGGTACTGGGTCTTCACCCCGTCGACCTTGGCCTGCACGTCCTTGATGATCTGCTCACCCTGCTCGGACTTGCCGAGCAGCTTGGCGACCTGGCGCAGCGTGGTCTGCCACGGGTCCTCGAACGGCCCGGACTCGTACGCCGTGGTCGGCACCAGCTCGCCGATGCCCCTGTAGAGGGTGTCGACGTAGTAGTCGCCGCCGGCCAGCACGAGGTCCGGGTTGAGCGCCGCGACCTCCTCCGGGTCGACGCCGTTCTCGCCCACCGCGAGCTGCTTCGGGTTGCTCGTGAGCTTCGACTTCGCCCACGGGTTGACGCCGCCCTCCTGGAGGGACTGGTAGATGCCGACCGGCTGCACGCCGAGCAGCAGCAGCGCGTCGAGGTCGGCGTCGGAGAGCGCGACGATGCGCTCGGGCGCCTTCTCCAGGGTGGTGGTGCCGAGCTTGTGGGTGACGCTGACCGGATAGGACGCGGCGGCGGCCGACGAGCCTTCCCGGGGCTCGGTCTCCTCCGGCGAGGAGCACGCCGCGAGGAGACCGCCGGTGAGGACGAGGGCTATGAGGGCGCGTGTTCTGCGAGACATGTGAGGCACTCCGCTTCAACCGCGGATGCCCCGCCACAGTGGGCGGGGCATCCGGTCTGATCCGTCAGGCGAGCTTCTTGGACTTCGTGATCGCGGCGGTCAGTGCCTCCAGCAGCGGCGCGGCGCTGGCCCACGAGTAGATCGGCACGGCCTCCCACGGGAAGACCTGGTTGGCCTTGACGGCGGGCAGCGCGTTCCAGGCCGGCTTGGCGGTCAGGTCCTTCGGCTGCAGAGCGCTGGCACGGGCGTCCAGGAAGATGATGTCGGCGTGGTACTTGTCCGCGTTCTCCCAGCTCAGCGACTCGTAGTAGTCACCGTCGGTGGTCTTCTCCGGGACGATGACGTCGACGCCGAGCTCCTTGAAGTACATCAGGTCGGACGACACCTTCGGGTTCGACACGTAGAAGATGTCGGGCGACCCGGAGCTGGCGAGGACCTTGATGCCGCCGCTCGCCTTGGCGGCCGCGGACAGGTCGGCGGCGGCCTTCTCGAAGCGGGCCTTGGCCTCGGTGACCTTCGGCGCGTTCAGGTCGGCGCCGAGGGACTTGGCCAGCTCGGCGTACCGCTCGATCGGCTTGGTCAGCGGGACCCGGCCGACGGTGATGGTGGCGGTCGGCGCGAGACCCAGGATCTTGTCCTTGCTCTCGTCCGGGATGTACCAGTACGCACCCGGGTCGAACATGTGGGTGATCAGCAGCTCGGGGCTGAGCGCCGCGTACTTCTCGACGGAGAACTCGCCCCACGCGTTGCCGATGATCTCGACCTTGTTGACGTCCAGCGAGCCGGCCTGCGGGTCGGCGGTGCCGTCGGCCTTCTTGGTCTCGCCGAAGACGCCGACGATCTTGTCCTGCAGACCGAGGTCGGCCAGCGCGGCGGCGGTGCCGGTGAACGCGACGATCTTGCTCGGGGTCTTGTCGGCCTTCAGGTCCTTCGGCTGGTCGTCGGTGAACGCCCAGGGGCCGGCCGCGGCGGCCGAGGAGGTGCCGGACGCTGACCCGGAGTCGTCGTTACCGCCACATGCGCTGAGCAGCGCGCCGAGGGCGGTGGCGCCACCCGCGGCCAGCAGGCCACGACGGGACAAAGAAAGGTTCGAGTACGACATCGTCATTCTTTCCTAGGGGTACGACCGGCCGTCCGACCAGTTGTTGGTTAGGCTAACCTAACGAGCCGAACGCGCGTCAACAGGATGAGCTGAACCGTGACGGGAGCCGCAACTGTCCACCTCTGACACCCTGACCCGTCAGGGCTTACGCTCCCCGGCACCGGCCGAGCCGGTGACCCGGCGCTCCTCCGTGCGCCTGATCGGCCTGCTCGTCTCGCTCGTCGTGCTCGCTGCCGTCCTGATGCTCAGCATCGGGTTCGGCGCCCGCTTCCTCGCGCCCGGTGAGGTGTGGGCCGGTCTCACCGACCCGTCCTCGCAGTACTACCGGATCGTGCATGAGATGCGGCTTCCGCGTACGCTGCTCGGTCTGATGGTCGGCATGGCCCTCGGCCTGGCCGGCACCATCATGCAGGCACTGACCCGCAATCCCCTGGCCGATCCCGGCCTGCTCGGCATCAACGCCGGCGCCTCGGCCGGCGTGGCCAGCGCCGCGGTGTTCCTCGGCATCGGCACCTTCTACGGCTACATCTGGTTCGCGCTGCTCGGCGCCGCGGTGGTCACCGCGCTGGTGTACACAGTGGGCGGTGGACGCTCGGCGACCCCGGCCCGGCTGGCCCTAGCCGGCGCCGCGCTGAACGCCACGCTGTACTCCTATGTGAGCGCCGCGCTGCTGTCCGACTCGCAGGCCATCGAGAAGGTCCGGTTCTGGACCGCCGGCTCGCTGGCCAGCGCGGACTTCGCCACCATCGTGCGGCTGCTGCCGTTCTTCGCCGCCGGCCTGCTGATCGCTCTCGCCGCCGCCCGCCCGCTCAACGCGCTGTCGCTCGGTGACGACGCGGCCCGCGCCCTGGGCACCCGGCCCGTGGTGATCCGCACGGCGGTCCTGGTCGCGGTCACCCTGCTCTGCGGCGGCGCGACCGCGGCCTGCGGGCCGATCGTCTTCGTCGGGCTGCTGATCCCGCACATGGTCCGCCCGTTCACCGGCCCCGACCTGCGCTGGATGCTGCCGTACACCGCGGTGCTGGCCCCGGTCCTGCTGCTCGGCGCCGACGTGCTCGGCCGGGTCGTCGGCAGCCCCGGCGAGTTGCAGGTCGGCACGGTCACCGCGGTCCTCGGCGGCCCCCTGTTCCTCTACCTCGTGCGAGCGGCCCGATGACCACACTCGACGGCACCATCGGCAGCCGGGTCGGCATCCGTCCCCGCGCGGTGACGGTCGGCATCGTCGCGGTGCTCGGCACCGCCGTGATCAGCGTGCTGACGCTGGGCACCGGTGAGTACCCGATCGCCCCGGCCGACGTGGTGCGCACCCTGTTCGGGCAGGGCACCGCCGCGCAGGACTTCATCGTCAACGAGCTGCGCCTGCCCCGCATGATCACGGCGATCCTGGTCGGGATGGCCCTGGCGGCCGGCGGCGCGGTCTTCCAGTCGCTGGTCCGCAATCCGCTGGGCAGCCCGGACGTGCTCGGCATCACGAACGGCGCGAGCACCGCGGCGCTGGCCGTGGTGATCCTCGGCGGCTCCAGCACCCAGCTGTCGCTCGCCGCGATGGCCGGCGGGCTCGGCGCGGCCGCGCTCATCTGGCTGATCGGGGGGCGGCACGGCCTGCACGGGTACCGGTTCATCCTGGTCGGCATCGGGCTGGCCGCCATCCTCACCGGGATCAGCGGATATCTGCTGACCCGCGGCGTGCAGATGGAGAACGCCCGGGCGATGCTCTGGCTCACCGGCAGCCTGGACGGCCGCGACTGGCAGCAGGCCGGGCCGTTGCTCGCGGTGCTCGCCGTCACCCTGCCGATCCTGCTGCTGGCCTGCGGTCCGGGGCTGCGGATCCTGGAGATGGGCGACGACGCGGCGGCGGCTCTGGGCGTACCGGTGGGCGTTCTTCGTACCGGGGCTCTCTTCACCGCCGCGCTGCTGGTGTCCTGCGCCGCGGCTGCGGCCGGGCCGGTCGCCTTCGTCGCGCTGATCGCGCCGCACCTCGCCAAACGGCTCACCCGGGCGCCCGGGCCCAACCTGGTGCCCTCGCTCGCCATGGGCGCGCTGCTGCTGACCGGCGCCGACTGGCTGGCCCAGCACGCCGGCCGGCCGCTCCCGGTGGGCGTGGTCACCGGCATCATCGGCGGCGGATACCTGGTCTGGCTGCTCACCACCGAACGCCGGCGCGGCCGGATCTGATCATGACAAGCACAGGAGAGAAGATGAGTCGCCTCAGCGGTACGGGAATGACTCTGGCCTACGACAAGCGGGTCATCGCCGAGGAGCTCAGCGTCGACATCCCGGACGGCTCGTTCACCGTCATCATCGGGCCGAACGCGTGCGGCAAGTCCACCCTGCTGCGGGCCCTGTCCCGGCTGCTCAAGCCGACCGCCGGCACGGTCCTGCTGGACGGCGCCGACGTGCACTCGCTGCCCACCCGGCAGGTGGCCAAGACGCTCGGCCTGCTCCCCCAGTCGTCGACCGCGCCGGACGGCATCACCGTCGCCGAGCTGGTGGCCCGCGGCCGCTACCCGCACCAGAGCCTGATCCGCCGCTGGTCCAGCACCGACGAGCAGGTGGTCACCGAGTCGATGGAGTCGACCGGGGTGGCCGATCTGGCCGACCGCAACGTCGACGAGCTCTCCGGCGGCCAGCGGCAGCGGGTCTGGCTGGCGATGGCGCTCGCCCAGCAGACGCCGCTGCTGCTGCTCGACGAGCCGACCACCTATCTGGACATCGCGCACCAGATCGAGGTGCTCGACCTCTGCGCCGAGCTGCACGAGACCCAGGGCCGTACGCTCGTCGCGGTCCTGCACGACCTCAACCACGCCGCCCGCTACGCCACCCACCTGATCGCGATGCGCGAGGGCAAGGTGGTCGGCTCGGGCCGGCCGGAGGAGGTGCTCACCGCGGAGCTGGTCGCCGACGTGTTCGGGCTGCCCTGCCGGGTGATCGACGACCCGGAGACCGGTACGCCGCTGGTCGTGCCGGCCGCCCGCCGCCGTGCCGCGGTGTCCTGATTCCTCAACCCGCGCGTCGGTCAGACGATTGAAGGGGCATGTCCCCTGAACCCGCGCCGGACGACGGCAACCGCCTGGCCCGGGGGTTCACCAACCTCCGGGTCCGGAACAAGATCCTCGCATCGACACTGGTCGTCGCGGCTGCCCTGACCACGGCCTGCGCCTTCGGGGTGCAGCGCATGGCGGACATGGACGACCGGATGAACCAGCTGCGCGACACCAACGTGCGCAACCTGACGCTGCTCGGGCACATCCGTGGCGCCCAGTCCGACATCAACCACTACTCCACCTCGCTGGTCTCGGCCGGCACGTCGGCCGCCGACCGGGCCGCCGCGGGCAAGGGCCAGGCGGCCGCGATCGAGGAGCTCGAGGAGGCGCTGGCCGCGTACACCGCGCAGCCGAAGACCACCACCGCGACCGCCACGCTGGCGGAGTTCACCGAGTACTGGAACCAGTTCGACACCGCGCTCGCGGCCGCCAAGGCGGGGCAGAACCCGGGCATCGACTTCGACGAGGTCATCGGCGGCATGTCCCGGTCGGTCGACGACCTGGTGATCGAGGAGGGGACGAGCGCCGAGGAGGCCGCCGCCCGGGCGCACTCCGCCTATGTGGCCGCCCGGCGCAGCGTACTGATCATGCTGGCCGTCGCCCTGGCCCTCGGGATCGGCTTCGCGGTGCTGGTGGCCCGGTCGATCACCCGCCGCCTCGACCCGGTCGCCGAGGCGATGGAGGCGGTCGCCGCCGGCGACCTGACCCGGACCGTCCCGGCCAGCGGCAACGACGAGATCGGGGCGATGGCCCGCTCGGTGAACCGGGCCACCCGGTCGGTGCGCGACACGGTCGCCGCGCTGGCCGACAGCTCCGCCATGCTGGCGCAGAGCTCGGCCCAGCTGGAACGGGTCAACGACCAGACGGTGGCCGGCTCGCAGGCGGTGTCGGAACGCGCCGGCTCGGCGAACAGCGCCGCCGGCGAGGTGTCGTTCAACCTGCAGACCGTCGCCACCGGCGCGGGCGAGATGACCCAGGCGATCCAGGAGATCGCGCAGAGCGCCACGGCCAGCGCCGGGGTGACCACGCAGGCGGTGTCCGTGGTAGCCGAGACCACCGCGACGGTGAGCAAGCTCGGCGCCAGCTCGCAGGAGATCGGCAACGTGGTCAAGGTGATCACCTCGATCGCCGAGCAGACCAACCTGCTGGCCCTGAACGCGACGATCGAGGCGGCCCGGGCCGGCGAGTCCGGCAAGGGCTTCGCGGTGGTGGCCGGCGAGGTCAAGGAGCTGGCCCAGGAGACCGCGAAGGCGACCGAGGACATCTCGCAGCGGGTGCAGGCCATCCAGGCGGACACCGAGAGCGCGGTGGCGGCGATCGCCCGGATCGGCGAGGTGATCGAGAAGATCAACCACTTCCAGACCACGATCGCCTCGGCGGTCGAGGAGCAGACCGCGACGACCGCCGAGATGAACCGCAACGTGGCGACCGCCGCGACCGGCGCCCGGCAGATCGCCGAGAACATCGGGCACGTCTCCAGCGCCGCCGACCAGAGCCGGGCGGCTTCCTCGGCCGGCCAGCAGGCCGCTACGGAGCTGGCCGCGCTCGCCGACGACCTGAACCAGCTGGTGGGCCGGTTCAACTACCGCTGAAGCGCCGCAAGCGAACGCCCGGCCCTCTTCGGACCGGGCGTTCGCCTTCAGATCGCGGCGTTTCGTCCGCCTCGCCTCTCGGACCGCGGCGTTCGTTCGCCTCGCCATCCGGACCGCGGCGTTCGTTTCGTCAGAGTGCCGGCGCCGGCACGCCCAGCTTCTCGGCCGCGACCTGGAGCTCACCCCAGACCTTGGCCGCCACGGGCACGCCGTCGGCGGCCCGCCGGCCGGCGACCGCGGCGCTGCCCTCACCCGGATACCGGATCTCGGTGCCCTCCTCCGCCGGAGTCAGGCCCTTGAGGGTGTCCAGCGTGGACGCCACCGCCGGGCCGAACTCGTCGGCGTTGCCGAACGCCGCCGGGTCCAGCGCCAGGATCAGGGCGTTCTGCCGGTGCACCCGGCCCTGCGGGTCGTCGCCGTGGAACGAGCTGAAGATCGGCGCGCCCACCAGCACGCTGGTGAGCAGCTCGAACACCAGCGACATGCCGGCGCCCTTGACCCCGCCGAGCGGCAGCGGCATCTTCGCCAGGTTCGGGTCGGTGGTCGGGGTGCCGTCGGCGGTGGCCGCGGTGCCCTCCGGCAGCTGCTTGCCGGCGTTGCGGAACTGCGCGATCTTGCCGAGCGCGATGCCGGCCGTCGCCATGTCCAGCAGCGCGGGCGGCTGTCCGGCGGCGGGCACCGCGATCGAGAGCGGGCTGGTCGCCACGGCGGCGCCTTTCACCCCGGGGTACGCCATGTTCGGCATCCCGGCCACGAAGGCGATCCCGACCAGGCCCGCGTCGGCGATCCGGGAGGTGTAGTAGCCGATGGCGCCGGTGTGCACGGTACGGCGTACGCCCACCGCCCCGATGCCGCTGGCCCGCGCCCGGCTGATCGCCTCGTCGGCGGCCGCGGTCAGCGCCACCGGTCCGGGCGCCCGGTCCGCGTCGAGCACCGCGACCGCCGGGCTGGTCGAGCTGAACGCCGGCGACGGGTCCCGGTTCGCCTCGCCGGAGTCGAGCAGTTCCAGGTAGCGGGGCACCCGGGAGGCGCCGTGCGAGTCGACGCCACGCAGGCTGGCCCAGGTGAGCACGTCCGAGATCGTGGCGGCGTGCTCCGGTGTGACGCCGGCGGCGGTGAACAGCGCGGTGGTGAAGGCGCGCAGCTCGTCAGCCGGCACCAGAACTTTCTGAGGGGGCATCGCTACTCCAAGAGACGCAGGCTGGTTGACAGACATCCCATGATCTTTGATGTCAAGCGGCAAGTTGTTGATCTTGTTGATGGTGTGTCCAGGCGGTGTGTTCGTCGTACGGGGTGCCGGTCTTGAGGCAGCCATGCAGAATCCCGACGAGGCGGTTGCCGAGCTGGCGCAGCGCGGCGCGGTGCCCGATGCCGCGCGTGCGTTGCTGGTCGTAGTAAGCGCGGGCGCCGGGTGAGGCCTTCAGCGCGGCGAAGGCCTGCTGGCCGAGGGCATCGATGAGCCGGTCGTTGTGGACGTAGCGGGCGAGCACGATCTTCTTCTTGCCGGATGCCTTGGTGATCGGGGAGGTCCCGGCGTAGTTCTTGCGGGCCTTGGCATCGGAGTAGCGGGTCTTGTCGTCGCCGAACTCGGCGAGCACCCGGGCGCCGAGGATGCCACCGAGGCCGGGCTGGCTCAGGTAGACCTCACCGTCCGGGTGCCGGCCAAAATGCGCCCCCACCTGTTGTTCCATCATGTCGATCTGGGTGTTGAAGGTGGTCAGGATCGCGACCTGGGCCTGCACGGTGACCGCGTAGGCGCCGGCGACCACGCTCGGCTGGGCCAGCTGCGGTGTCCGTAACACCTCCTGGATCTTGGCCACCTTGCCGGGTATGCCCCGGCGGCGCGCGCGGCGCAGCGCCGTGGTGATCTGCTCGTCGTCGAGTGCGGCAGCGGTGACCGGGTCCGGTGCCGCCGCCAGCAGTTCGAGGGTGTCCGGGGCGTCCAGGTCGTCGAAGGCGGTCACCGCGGCGGGGAAGAAGTCCAGCAACGCCCGCCGCAGCCGCAGTGTGTGCCGGGTCCGTTCCCAGATCAGCGTCTTGTGCGCCCGGGTCACCACTTTGATCGCCTCGGCCAGGTCACTGTCCCCGGCGACCGGCCGCAGCTGATGCCGGTCGGTACGCACCATGTCGGCCAGGGTGTGCGCATCGGCCGGGTCGCTCTTGGCCCCGGACACGCTGTGCCGTTCCCGGTACCGGGCGACCCGCAACGGGTTGATCGCGTACACCTGATAGCCGGCTGCGAGCAGCGCCTGCACCCATGGCCCCCGCTCGGTCTCGATCCCGACCACGACCTCGACCGGCTCGTCGTCGTCGCCGACGTGCTGGCCGATCATCGCGTGCAACCGGGAGATGCCCGCGATCCCCTCCGGCAGGCGGGCCCTGCCCAACCGGCGACCGGCCTCGTCCTGCACCTCCACATCGTGGTGATCCTCGGCCCAGTCGTCCCCGACCAGCAGCAACAACGCCTCGTCCTCCCTGTTCACGGCCGATCCGTAGCAGCCTGCGGGAGCACTACCGCAACCTAATGATCAAGTGCTCACGCCAAAGCGCAGCGGGCACGACATCCCATCAGCGGTCTGGTCTCCCGACCACCAGGCGGGGCACGATCTGTCAATAGGACTCGACGTCCTGGGCTAAGCAGTGCTCACCTGCCGGCGGCTACCGGCACCGAGTCTGACTCACGCCGACCCGGTAAATCTCATTAGGGCTGTTCCGGGGGGCCGGGAAACAGCCCTGTCGACCAGCCGCTATCGGGTTACGTGGACGTTGACGATCGCGGTGGTGCCGTTGCGGACCGCTTTGAGGGCGCGATCGAGCGCCGGGGTCAGCTCGTCGCGGACCGTGACGGTCTCGCCGTGCATGCCGAACGGCTCGGCCAGCGAGGCCAGGTCGGGCTGGTCGCTGAGGTCGTTGCCGAGGAACTCCCCGGTCTCGACCGCCGCGCCCTGCGGGTAGAACCGCAGGTGGTTCATCTTCATCGAGCGGTACTCGGTGTTGTTGAAGACGACGATCAGGATCGGCAGGCCGTTGCTGCGAGCGGCCTGCAGCGACTGGACGATCGGGTTGTAGAGGAACGCCCCGTCACCGACCGTGAAGATCACCTGCTTCGCGGGGGCGGCCAGCTTCACGCCGAGCGCCACCGCGATGCCCTGGCCCAGCCCGCCCTGTACGTAGAAGTACGAGTCGGGGGTGGTGCGCTGCAGGTGCCGCTGGACGACCCGGCTGTGCGTGATCGTCTCGTCCACCACGATCGCGTCGTCGGCCAGGGAACGCAGCGCGGCGACGAGATGCACCGGGTCGATGCCGTCACCGGAACGGTCTTCCGCCGCCGCCACCGCCGCGATCTCCGCGGCGTGCCAGGACGTGTCCGCGGTCCGGGCGATCAGGCCCTGCTCGCGGGCCCGGACCGCCATCTCGCGCAGTGTCGCGGCGACCCCGCCCTCCAGGTAGAAGTCGGCGTTGAGCACCTGGTAGACGATGTGCGGCCGCTGCGGCACCTCGTCGATGACGACGATCTTCGCTCGCGCCGGCTTCCGGCTCGGCGGGTAGAACGGCGCCCGGCAGTTGAGCAGCACGATCACGTCGGCGGTGTCGACGAACTGCTCGATCTCGCCGCCGGCGTGCAGCTCGTGGTCGCGGGGGAAGTTCGCGCAGACCGCCGAGTTGGGCTCGACGACCGGGATCCGCAGCGTCTCGGCGAACTCGACGAGAGCCTCCAGACCGTCCTGCTCGCGGCCGGTGGTCTCGGTGATGATCACCGGCTTCTCGGCGGCCGCGAGCAGTTCCAGGACCGCCTGGATGTCCTCAGCCGTGCTCACCGTGTTGCCCTGCGGGACGACCGGCTTGACATCTTCGGAGGACCAGGGCTCGAGCAGGACCTCGAGCGGGATGTTGAGGTAGACCGGGCCGGCTGGCGCGCGCGACGCCAGCTCCGCGCTCCGGGTGATCATGGTGGGGAGCGTGTGCACGCTCGCCGCCTGGTTCGACCACTTCACGAACGGCGCGGCCATCGTGTGCGGGCCGCCGACCACCGACAGGTTGCGGTACCACTGGCCGCCCGGGTCGGGGCCCGGACCGTCGCCGTAGGTGATCGACTCCGAGGAGGCCACCACCATCGGCACGCCGGCGAGCAGCGCGCCGTGCACCGCCATCGAGCCCTGGAGCAGGCCCGGGCCTGCGTGCAGCAGCACGCCCTGGGCGCGGCGGGTGACCAGGCCGTAGCCGGTGGCCATGCCGACCGCGACCGTCTCGTGCAGCAGGTCGAGGTAACGGGGGCAGGGCAGCCCGTCGCGGTGCCGCCGGGCCAGCGACTCCCACACCGGGGCCCACTCGGACCCCGGCGAGGAGAAGATGTAGTCCGCCCCGATCGCGTTGAACGCGCTGACGACCGCGTCGCCGCCATCGGTGCGGCTCATGAGATCGGCCAGTCCAGGACCTCGCAGATACCCCGGCCCATGATCCACTCGAGTTCCTCGGCGGTGAATTCGTAGTGCTTGGTGAACTGCTCGATGGTCTCCACGTAGCTGAGGCCGTGGCCCAGCAGGCGGGTGATGTCGGTGCCCCAGAAGCAGCGCTGCGGTCCCATCTTGTCGACCATCTCACGCACGTACTTCTCGATGTTGAGGTTCGGGAAGGGCTGCGTGGAGTAGCCGGGCAGGGCCGACACCTTTACGTAGATGTTCGGGTGCTTGTGCAGGTCGGCGGTCTCGGACACCCAGTAGCCGATCGCGTCGTCCACGCAGCGGGCCATGATGCCCATGTGGTCGATGATGATCTTCAGACCCGGGTGGCGGGCGGCGATCTGGCCCAGCTCCGCCTTCCAGACCGGCGCGTGCACCATGGTCGGGATGTTCAGCTCCTCGGCGATCGGCCAGTACCAGTCGTTGGTGCCGTCGATCATCCAGTTCCGGTCGATCGGCCGGTGGAACGTCAGCCGGGTGCCCTTCACGTACGGGTTCGGGGCGAAGTCCCGCAACATGGCCGCACCCTCGAGAGGCTTGTTCTGCGGGATGCGGGCCATGATGCCGAACCGGTCGGGGTGCGCCTCGCACGCCTCCAGGGCGTAGTCGATGCGGTCGCCCTCCCAGGACGGCGGCAGGATCAGCGCCCGGTTGACGCCGGCCTCGTCCATCAGCGCGAGGCACTCCTCGTAGCTGAACGGGTCCTCCCGGTGGCCGTTCAGCCGGATACGCTCGCGAGCGCCCGGGACCCAGGGACGGTCCGGGGTCTCTTCCTTCCAGATGTGCACCTGGGAGTCGACGACGAACATATGTGGTTCCTTTCGTTCCGGCTGTGGTTCCAGGGGATGCCATGAAGCTATTTGTGATTCGCGTCCTTGCGGAGTCCGTGACGCGCAATCGGTTGTTGCGCCGGGCGTCACCTGCTGAAGACGTCGTCCACGACGTATTCGGCGATCGCGAGAGAGGACGTTGCCGCAGGTGAAGGAGCGTTCCGGACGGCCGTGACCGGGCCGAGGCGGTGAATCCGGAAGTCGTCGACGAGGGCGCCGTCGCGGTCCAGCGCCTGGGCGCGCACGCCGGCTCCGGCACGCACGACGTCGGCCGCGCCGATCTCGGGCACGTACTGCATGGCGTCGGCCATGTAGCGGCGGATCGAGAGCGACCCGCGGACCTCCTTCACCCCGGTACGCCAGTGCTGCCGCGCCATCCGCCAGGTGCCCGGCCAGGCGGCGATGCCCGCCAGATCACGTACCGAGATGTCGCTGCGCTTGTAGCCCTCGCGGGCCAGGCCGAGCACCGCGTTCGGGCCGACCTCGACGACCCCGGTGACCCGGCGGGTGAAATGCACGCCGAGGAACGGGTAACGCGGGTCGGGGACCGGGTAGATCATGCCGCGGACCAGGTCCGCCTTCTCCGGTCTGACGCGCATGTACTCGCCGCGGAACGGGATGATCCGCGGCGCCGGGGCGTCCCCGGCCAGGCGCGACACCTGGTCGGTGTGGATGCCGGCGCAGACGATCACCTGATCGACGGTCACGGTCTGCTCGCCCGACTCGACCCGGATCGACCCGCCGTCCTTCTTGATCGTCGTGACCGGGAAGTTCGTGCGTACCTCTCCCCCGGCGGCCTTGATATCAGCCGCGAAGGCCCTGGCCACGCCGGGAAAATCGGTGATCGCGGTCTCCGGCGAATGCAGGGCCGCGAGGCCGGCGGCATGCGGCTCGATCTCGCGGATCCCGGCCGGATCGACCCGGAGCAGACCGGGTACGCCGTTCTCCCGCGCCCGTTTCTCCAGGTTGTCCAGGCGCCCCAGCTCGTCCGGGCGCACCGCGACGACGAGTTTGCCGCACTCGTCGTACGCGATCCCCCGCTCCGCGCAGTACTCGCGCAGCAGCAGCCGCCCGCGGGTGCACAGCTCAGCCTTCAGGCTGCCCGGCGTGTAGTAGATGCCGGCGTGCACGACGCCCGAGTTGTGACCGGTCTGGTGCAGCGCCACCTCGGGTTCCTTCTCCAGGACCACGACGCGGGTGCCCGGCCGCCGAAGGGAGATCTCCCGGCCGATCGCCAGGCCGACGATGCCGGCCCCGACGATCCCGATGGTCTCGTCCGCCATCTGCGTGTTCCTCCTAGCGCCTCACCCACCGAAGTGGATGGCGAATGTCTTGACCTTGGTATAGAACCGCAGCGCCTCCGCGCCCTGCTCCTTGAAGGGCGAGCCGGATTCGCGGAAGCCACCGAACGGCATGTGCACATCCCAGCCGGAAGTCGTGGTGTTGACCGCGATCTGTCCACAATCGGCCTCGGCGAGGAACCGGTGCGCCGCCGCGAGACTGTCCGTGAAGACCGCCGCGGCCAGGCCGTACCGGGTGTCGTTGACCGCGGCGACCGCCTCGTCGAAACCGTCGACCGGCCGGACCACCAGGACCGGCCCGAAGACCTCCGCGCGCCACACGTCCATGTCCGGGGTGACGCCGGTGAGGATCGCCGGCGTCACGAAGCAACCGGCGCCGGGCAGTTCCTCCCCGCCGAGTTCGACACGGGCGCCCTGCTTGACCGCCGTCGCGATGTCACGCAACACGCTGTCCCGGTGCGACGCGCTGACCAGCGGGCCGACCTGGGTGCCCTCGGCCCGGCCGGACCCGACCCGCAGCGCCGCGACCTTGGCGCGCAGCAGGGTCAGGAACTCGTCGTGGACGGTCCGGTCGACCAGCACCCGGCTGGTCGCGGTGCAGCGCTGCCCGGCCTGGCCGAACGACGCGGCGACCACCGCGGTGGCGGCCTTCTCCAGGTCGGCGTCGGCGAGCACCACCGAGGCGTTCTTGCCGCCCAGCTCGGACTGGAACCGCACGCCGCGGGCGGCCAGCCGGACCCGCAGGGCCTCGCCGACGTCGTTGCCGCCGGTGAAGCTGACCGCGGCGATCCGCGGGTCGTCGAGCAGCGCGTCGGAGATCTCTGCGGTCCGCCCGGTCACCACGTTGATCGCACCGGCCGGTACGCCCGCGTCGTGCAGGGCCCGGGCCAGGTGCAACGCCGACGTCGGGGTCTCGGTGGCCGGTTTGAGCACCACGGCGTTGCCGGCGGCGAGGGCCGGCGCCAGCTTGCGGGCCGGGGTGATCAGCGGGTCGTTCCAGGGGGCGATCGCGAGGACCACGCCGAGCGGCTCACGCTGGAATCCGGTGCGGGTGCCGGGACGGGCATCGTGGATCAGCGAGCCGTACTCCTGGCGGCCGACCGCCGAGTAGTACTCGAAGAAGTCCGCGGCCTTCTCGGCCTCGACCCGGGCCTCGGCGAGGGTCTTGCCGTTCTCGGTGACGATCGCCGCGGCGATCTCGGCGTTGCGGACCCGGAGCAGCACCGCGGCCTTCGCGAGGATCTTCGACCGCTCGATCGCGCCGAGCGCGCGCCAGGCGAGGAAACCGGCCCGGGCCGCCTCGTAGATGCCGGTCACCTGGGCGGCGGTGAGGGCCGGCACCCGGACGAACGGCGCCCGGACATCGGTGGGGTCGTAGACGTCGACCCAGCTGCCGGCGCCCACCCAGCGTCCGCCTGCGAGGGTCTCCATGGTGCGAACGGACATCACTGCTCCTCAACAGAAAGGGATGCAGCGAATGCTAGGAACCGGGAAATGCGCGCACCATGCGTTGCGGAGGAAGCATTGCTTGCGCCCGGCGCACCGATTTCCCCTGGTGGAGGTTCCGGTTTCACTGGTGGAATTCCCGGAACCCAACCGAGGAGCCAAACCGTGGCCTATGCCGTCATCGCCCACTACCGGTGTGCGCCGGAAGACGCCGAGCTCGTCCGCGACACGCTGCTGACAATGCGCGAACACACCCATAGCGAGCCGGGAAATCTCGAATATGTGGTGCATGCCGAGGACGCGACGTCGTTCGTCCTCTACGAGGTCTACACCGACCGGTCCGCGTTCGACGCGCACGCGAACAGCACGCACTTCGCCGAGTACATCATCGGCACGGTCCGGCCTCGCCTGCTGGAACGCCGGGTCACCTTCGCCGAAGTGCTGTGAAAGAAAGGGCCGGCCGCCCGGCCGGCCCTTTTCTCCCGGGTCAGAGCTCGTTGCCCCAGCACATCCGGGCGAACGTCTCCACGTGGGTGAGCTTGCGCCACTGGTCCTCGACGCCGATCGCGTTGCGGCCGGCCACGTCGGAGAACCCGGCGCTCGGGCTGATCGCGACGTCCTCGAGGTCGCGGATCGAGCCCACCACGTCCAGCCGGGTCATCACCGTGTCGACGTCCTCCAGTTCGGGGGTCGACGGTGACACGATGCCCAGGCAGACGTCCCGTTCGGCGGGCACGACCCGCAGCAGCTCGGTCTCGGCCGGGGCGCCGGTGTCGTAGGGCAGGATCCAGCGGTCCACCGGCACCGACGCGAAGAGCCGCTCGGCGGCCGCCACGTCCACGTCACCGGTGGCGCTGGTGGCCGGGCAGAGCCCGATCCGCACGTTGAACGGCTTGTCCGCGACACTCACCGCGATCGAGTCGACCGCGATGGCGTCCTCGAAGCTCAGCGCGCCGTAGCTCGCGCCGGACAGGTGCTCCGCGTACCCGTGGTTGTTCAGCTGGATCAGGCGGACCCCGCGGGCGATGATCGCCTCGATTTCGTCACGCACGAGCTGGGCGAGGGCCTCACCCAGCTCGCGGGCGCTCGCCCACGGGCCGCCCGGCTGATAGGTCTGCGCGGCCAGGTAGGCCGGCGAGGGCAGCGTCGCCTTCGCCGGGATCTGGGTCAGGGCCGCGACCGCGGCAACATCTTCCGAAACCAATGATCGGTACGCCTTGAGCTCCCCCTCGGCGACCCACCGCTCGTCCTCGGCCCGCCGGAACCCGTGCACCGCGTCGAAGACGGCGCTGCGCAGGTCGGCCCGCCGGAACTCGCCGTCGGTGACCACGGTGAGGCTGAGTTTGCGCTGCTTGCGGACCGCCTCGGCGATCGCCGCGTCCTCGATCTCCCGCAGGTCCGGACTGTTCGCGGCGCGCGCGGCCAGCAGCTCCGGCGGCCGGACCAGGCTGCCGTGGTGGTCGATGCGGAACTTGAAGGTGTCAGCCACGTTTCTTCCCCCACGCCGCGAAGACGAGCTCGTAGCCGAGCTCTTTCAGCACCTCTTCACACGCCTGCTGGTCCTCGGCGGGGGTGCCGCCGGAGACGCCCAGGCCGCCGAGGATCTCGCCGTCCCGCTTGATCGTCACGCCGCCCTCGGTGGCCACGATCGGGTGCGCGGCCATCTCGGAGAGCTGGGCGAAGAAGCCCGGGTTGCTCTGCGCCCAGTCGTACAGCATGTTGGTGGGCCGCTCCATGATCGCGGCGCTGTAGGCCTTGGCGATCGCGATGCTCGGGGTCAGCGCGCGGGCGCCGTCCGACCGCTTCACCGAGATCAGGTGGCCGCCGGCGTCGACGATCGCGACGCTCAGCGCCTTGCCCAGGGCTTCGCCGCGCTGCAGCGTGCCGGCCAGGATCTGCTCGGCCTCGGCGAGGGTCAGCTTCGTCATGAGAGGGCCTCCCGGATCTTCGCGACCGCGGCGTTGTAGAGGTCGGGCGATTCCCAGTACATCGAGTGCGGCGCGCCCTCCACAACCTCCAGGTGCGAGCCCTTCACCAGCTCGTGCGCGCGGCGCATGGTGGCCACGCTCAGCACGGCGTCGGTCTCGCCGGCCAGGAACCAGATCTGTACGCCCGACGCGACGATGTCCTCGATGGACGGACCGTTGACGGACAGGTTCCGCAGGTCGGCCATCTTCGCGACGTTGAAGGTGCCCATCTGCTGGAACAGGAACGTCTTCGCCGGCTCCTCGGTCTGGAACCGCCTGCTCAGCAGCCGGTCGAGCACGGGCAGTTTGACCGCCTCGGCCCGGTCGGCGGCGACCAGCTCGGACAGCTCCGGGTGGTCGAGTCCGCCGAGGGAGTGGCCGAGCGCGACTCCGCGTACCCGATCCGGGGTTGTGATCGCGGCCTTGAGGGCCGCGACCGCGCCGATCGACTGGCCCACGAGCAGCACGTCGCGCAGATCCTCCGCCTCCAGGACCGCGATCAGGTCGCCGGGGAAGTCCTGCCCGTCGAACTCGGGCATCGAGGAGTCCGACTTGCCGAAGCCGCGCAGGTCGACGGTGACCACGGTGTAGCGGTCGCGCAGCGCGGCGACCTGCTGCCACCAGGCGGCGTGGTGCCCGCCCGAGCCGTGCACGAACAGGATCGCCGGCCCGTCACCGTGCCGCTCGTAGTAGATCTTCGCTCCGTCCGGAGCAGTGGTGAATGGCATCAGGCCGGCCGCTTTCCGTGGTAGACGAGCTCGATCATGGTGTGGTCGGGGTCGTGGATGTAGCAGAACTTGGACTGGTTCTCCGGGCGCTCGACCGGCCGGGTGTGCCGGATGCCGAGCTCCTTGAGGTGCGCCAGGAACGCGTCCCAGTCCTCCACCTCGATCGCGAAGTGGTACGGCGCCATCCGGTCCATCTCCTCGACCGGGGTGAAGTGCAGGTCGAAGTTGCCCCGGGTCATCAGGACCACCTTGGTGTTGCTCTTCGGCGTGATCGCCTTGAGCCCGAACACCTTCGAGTACCACTCCTTGGTGCGCTCCGGATCAGTGGTCGGGAAGTTGACGTGATGGATGTACTTGGGCGCATTGCTCATCAGGGGTGCCTTTCTGCCAGGACGGGGTTGGAGAGCGTGCCGATCCCGCTGATCTCGATGTCCACGGTGGAACCGGGCTCGAGCTGGACGGTGCTGTCGGCGCCCATCCAGAGCACGTCGCCGGGGTGCAGGGTGATGTACTTGCTGGTCTCGACGATGTAGTCGTACGGGTCGAAGATCATGTCGCCGGTGGGGAACCGCGCGCGGACGCCACCGTCGACACGGACGGTGGTGGTCTGCGTCATCGGGTCGGCGCCGGTCTCGATCCACGGGCCCATCGGCTTGAAGGTGTCGCTGTTCTTGCTGCGCCAGAACGTGCGGTCGGCGTGCTGCCACTCACGGGCGCTGACGTCGTTGCCGATCGTCCAGCCGAAGATCGACTCCTGCGCCTCGCTCCGGGTGGCGTTCCTCAGGACCCGCCCGATGACGGCGACCACCTCGCCCTCGGCCTCGAACCGCCCGGTCACGTCGGCCGGCCTGATGATCGGCGCGCGGTGACCGGTCAGCGCGTTGTTGGCGCGGTAACCGACCTCGGGCCGCTCCGGCGCCTTCTTGCCGTAGTGCTCGACGTGGCTGCGGTAGTTGAACCCGACCGCGTAGAAGACGCCGGGGATCACCGGGGGCAGGAACGTCAGGTTCTCCAGCGGCAGGCGGTCACCGGTCCGCTTCACCGCGCCGCGGATCGGGTCGCCGGTCAGGACGTGGGCGATCCCGTCGGCGATCTCGGCGTGCGCCGGGCGGCCACCGGCCTCGATGCGTGCGTAGCGCATCAGTCGACCAGCAGGTGCGAGACGCGCTTGGTGACCAGGTACGCCTCGAGGCCCTCGGGTCCGCCCTCGCGGCCGTAGCCGGACTGCTTGACCCCGCCGGACGGCGCCTCGTGGACCGACCCACCACAGTGGTTGATCGAGAGGATGCCTGCCTCGAAGCCGTTGATCAGCTTCTCGGCGGTCTTCGACGACCTGGTGAACCCGTAGGCCGCCAGGCCATAGGGCAGCTCGTTGGCGGTCTTCAGCGCTTCGTCGAGGTCGTCGAAGGCGACGATCGGCGCGATCGGGCCGAACGGTTCCTCCCGCATCACCCGCGCATCCCCCGGCACGTCGGTCAGGACCGTCGGCGCGAAGAAGAAGCCGGGCCGGTCGAGTCGTTCGCCGCCGGTCTGGATCTTCGCGCCTCGGCTCACCGCATCGGCGACGAACTCCTCCATGGCTTTGAGCCGCCTTGCGTTCGCCAGCGGGCCCATGGCCACGCCCTCGTCGAGGCCGTTCCCGACTTTGATTCTCGCGGTCGCGGCCAGAAATTCCTCAACAAATCCGGCATATACCTTTTGGTGCACCAGGAACCGGCTGGGCGACGTGCAGACCTGGCCGGCGTTGGCGAACTTGGCGGCGACAGCCTTGCGAGCGGCCTGCACCGGGTCGGCGTCCGCACAGACGATCACCGGGGCGTGCCCGCCCAGCTCCATCAGCGACGGCTTCATCGCGGCGCCGGCCTGCGACGCCAGGAGCTTGCCGACCGGGATCGAGCCGGTGAAGGCGACGAGCCGGATCTCCGGTGCGGCGATCAGATGCTTCGACACCTCAGCCGGATCGCCGAAGACCAGGTTGAGCGCGCCGGCCGGCAACCCGGCCTCGGCGAAGCACTTGACGATCTCGATGGCGGTGCCGGGGGTCTCCTCGGAGGCCTTGATGACGATCGAGCAGCCGGCGCTCAACGCTCCCGCGAGTTTGCGCATCGGGGAGCCGGCCGGGAAGTTCCACGGGGTGAACGCGGCGACCGGGCCGATCGGCTCGTGCCGCACGCTGAGCACGGTGTCGCCGGCGGAGGGGATGATCCGGCCGTACGCCCGGCGCGCGTCCTCGGCGTCCCAGCGCAACGCGCCGGCCACCCGCAGCACCTCGCCCTTGGCTTCGCTTCTCGGTTTGCCCTGTTCGCGGGTCATCACGGTCGCGACATGATCAGCCCGCGCAGCCAGCAGGTCGGCGGCCTTGAGCAGGATCCGGGTGCGGTCGGCGATCGGGGTGTTCCGCCAGGCCCGGCCGCCCCGGACCGCGGCCGCGATCGCCCGGTCGAGGTCGGCCGTGCTCGCGAGCGAGATCTCGCCGGTGACCTCCTCGGTGGCCGGGTCGATCACCGGCGCGGTGTTCCCCGTCGTGATCCATTCGCCATCGATGAAAAGCGTCATGAGCTGCTCTCCCGGTTGGTGCGCAGGGTCCAGATGTGATGCGGCGGCGTGGTCTCGTGCACCCGGGTGCCGTAGGAGTCGTCGATCCGGTCCATGTCGGCGGCCAGCTCGACCCGGCCGCCGCACGGGGCGTGCACGAACCGGAAGACGTTCGAGCCGACCGTGTGCCGGCCGAGTCTGCGGGCCTCCTGCCAGCCCTTCTCGATCATGTGGTTGCCGCCCTCGATCACGTCGTCGAAGCCGTTCACCTCGTACGAGACGTGGTTGACGCCGGCCTTGTCGGGACGGTGGCAGAGCAGGAAGTTGTGCTGGTCGGCGTCGCCCTCGACGCGCATGAACACACCCATCGGCTTGACCACGTCGGTCGGGATGAACTCCAGCCGCTCGGTGTAGAAGGCGACTGCCTCCTCGCGGCCCGCCTTCGGGATGTTCAGCGCCACGTGGCACATCCGGATCGGGCGGACCTGCCCGACCGTTTCGAGGGCGGCGTTGACCCGGTTCACGTACCCGGATTTGTTCGCCGCGCGCGGCGCGTCGTGCTCGCCGTCGAAGGCGCGGGCCAGGGTCAGGCCGACGCCGAAGCCGGTCAGGTCGACGGTGTGCAGGACGCCGTCCGGGGTCTCCCGGTCGGCGCCGGCCTGCTTCGCCAGCCGCTCCAGCTCGGCGCGGGTGTCGACGCCCCAGACGATCTCGCGCAGCGTCGGGCCGTTCTCCACCGGAGCCGGCAGGTCGGGACGCTCGGTGGCATCCAGGTGCAGGGTCTGCTTGATGCGCGTCTCGAAGACCGCCCGGGTCTCGTCGCGGGAGACGAGCGTCAGGCCGAAGTCCTCGAAGAATCGTACGTTGGTGTCGAGATCATCGACGGTGTACGTCACCGACTCGATGCGCTGGATTCCCACCGTCGGCTACCTTTCTGCCAGGTGTCGAAATCGATCCTAGGAGCCTTTTCGCCGGGTCCACCCCCGCGATTTCGCAAGCCTTTATTGCGCGTCGCGTTCGAATACCGGGAGCGGATTCTCGGCGAACCACTTCGTCAGGTAACCGAGGAAGACCTCGACCTTGCGGGGCACCTGCGGGGCCGGGCCGTAGATCGCGTACAGGGACCGGCTGGGCACCGGCAGCTCCGGCAGCAGCACCCGCAGGTTGCCGGCCACCAGGTCGTCGTACGCCGACCGGCTCGGCAGCAGCGCGATGCCGCGGCCGTGCACCGCCGCCTTGTGCAGGGCGACGTACGAGTTCGACTGGAACGCGATGTTCCGGATCTTGTGCAGGGTGCTGGCGTGCCCGTGCCCGATCCGCCAGACCGGGTCGTTCACGTGCACCAGGCAGTCGTGGTCGGCGAGGTCGTTGGGGTCGGTGAGCAGGCCGTGCTTGGCGACGTACCGGTCCGACGCGCAGAGCACGAACGGCAGCGAGGCGATCCGCTTGAGCCGGACGCTGGAGTCCCGCAGGTCCCGGGTGTGGAACGCGACGTCGAAGCCGCTGTCCAGGAAGTCGTAGGTGCGGTCGGACATGCCGCCCAGCTCGTACCGAACAGCGATCTTGGGGTGTGCCACGGAGAACTCGGCGATCGCGTCACCGAGGTCCAGCCCGCCGATCCACTTGGGACAGATGATGGAGAGCGGGCCCTCGGGCCGGTCGTGCGCCTCCGCGATGCGGGCGTCCTCCTGGTCGATCTCGTCCAGGATCCGCTGGGCGAACTCGCTGTACCGCAGGCCCGGCTCGGTCAGGCTGACCGAGCGGGCGGTGCGGTTGACCAGGTGCACGCCGAGCTGTTTCTCCAGATCGGCGACGTGCCGGGAGATCAGAGATCCCGAGGTCCCGAGTTGTTTGGCCGCCCCGCTGAAACTGCCGACCTTCGCGACCGTGACGAAACTGCGCATGACCAGAATGCGATCCACTTTGTCAGCCCTCCAGACAGTACTTCGGCGCGTCCGTGAGGTTCTCCTTGGTGATCAACTTGATCGGGGTGTTCGCGATTTTCTCGCTCGTGCCCTTGTTGAGCAGGGCGAGCGTGTTCTTGACGGCGAGCTGACCGGTCACCGTCGCCGAGTTGGCGACCGTGGCGGCGAACCGGCCGTCCTGCACGGCGGCGAGCCCTTCGTCCGTACCGTTGGTGGTGACGATCTTGACCTTCTTGCCGGCCGCCTCGAATGCCTGGAGCGCGCCGAACGCCATCTCCTCGTTCGCCACGAAGGCGTACGCGATGTTCGGGTGCGCCTGGATCATGTTCTCGGCGACGTCCTGCGCCTTGGTCCGGTTGAACATGCCCGGCTGGTTCGCGACCACCGTGGCGGTGGCCGGCAGGGCGCTCTCGAAGCCCTTCACCATCAGGTCGGACGCGGCGCCCGGGGCGCCGGCGATGATGCCCACCTCGACCGGGGTGTCCCCGGCGTCCTCGGCGATGAAGCCGGCGTCGAGCGCGCCGACCTTCTCCAGGTCCACCACGACCGCGCCGAGGATCTCCGAGGTGTCCTGGGTGATCACCGAGGTCAGGAAGATCGGGATGTCGGCGTTCTTCGCCTTGGTGATGTCGTTCTTCAGCGCGTCGACGTTCACCGTCTGCACGATCAGCGCGTCGACGTTGCGCGAGATCATGTCCTCGATGTTGTTCAGCTCGGTGGCCGGGTCCTGCTTCGAGTTGGCGGTGATCAGCTTGGCGCCCGCGGTCTTCGCCTCCGAGTCGACCGCCCGCTGCAGGCAGGTGTGGAACTCGGTGTTGGCGCCGTTGACGAATCCGAGGGTGACCGTGTCGCCGCCGGCACCGGCTTCGTCACTGCACGCTGCGGTCGCTAGCACACAGAGCGCTGCGACCGCTGCTGCTCGAAATTTCATCTCTTATCGCTTTCTCGAGTTGTGCAGAAGGTTCGCGATGGCGGCGACCAGCAGCACCGCGCCGACAGCTATCTGCTGGTAGTACGAGGAGATCTGCAGCAGGTTGAGGACGTTGGCAACGACGCCGAGCAGCAGCACGCCGAGGATGGTCCCGACGATCGATCCGCGACCACCGGCCAGCGATGTGCCGCCGATGACCACGGCGGCAACCGCGGTCAGCTGCAACTGCAGACCGCCGGTGCCGGGGCTGCTGGCCGCCAGCCGGGAGAGCAGCATGATGCCGGCCAGGCCGGACAGGGCGCCGGCGAGGCCGTACAGGAGAAGCTTGTCGCGGACCACGTTGATGCCGCTGAGCCGGGCCACTTCCTCGTTGCCGCCGATCGCGAAAGCGTCGCGGCCGAACGCGGTGTAACGCATGACGAACGCGGTGACCGCCAGCACCAGCGCCGCCACGAAGATCAGGTTGGGCAGGCCGAACGTTGTGCCGTTGCCGAGCGTGGACAGGTGGTCGCCGATCGAGATGCTCATCCCGTTGATGACCAGCAGCGCCACCCCGTCGAGGAGGGTCGCGGTGGCCAGCGTCGCGACGAACGGCGCCACGTTGGTGAAGGTCACCACGATGCCGTTGACGAGGCCGATCGCGATGGACAGGCCGATCGACGCGGCGAGGGTCAGCGCGGTCGAGTAGCCGTGCGAGAGCATCTGCGCTGCCACCGCGGTGGTGACGGCGACGTTGCCGCCCATCGAGAAGTCCATCCCGCCGGCGATCATCAGCAGGGTGAGGCCGGCCGCGATCACGGCCACCACGCTCACCTGGCGCATTACGTTGAGCAGGTTGTTCGTGTTGAGGAACGCGTCAGCCCGCACGCTGGCGAACACGACGATCCCGGCCAGCACCAGCAGGAGGCCGGCGTGCGGAACCGACAGCTTTCTGGGGAGCGCCAGTTGATAGGTCACAGTGTTCCTCCCAGCGTGGCCGCGATCAGTTCGTCGCGGGTGATGCGGTCGACCTCGTGCTCGGCGATCCGCCGGCCGTCCCGGACCACCACGACCCGGTCGGCCAGGCGCATCACCTCCTCGGCGGACGAGGAGGCCAGCAGGACGGCGACGCCCCGGCCGGTCAGCTCGTCGACGAGGCTGTGGATCTCGGCCATCGCGGCCACGTCCACACCGTTGGTCGGGTCCTCGAGCAGCACCGCCGAGGGCGTGGTGCCGAGCCACTTGGCCAGCAGCACCTTCTGCTGGTTGCCGCCGGAAAGCTGCTCCACCGGCGGGTTCTCGGCCAGCGAGACCACCCGGTAGCCGGCCCGCAACGGCGCCGCCCGCTTGGTGAGCAGTCGCCAGTTGTGCATCCGGCGGCGGTCCAGCCGGTCCTGCGCGAGAAGGATGTTCTCGTCGACGGTCAGGCCGGGGATCAGCCCGAGCCGGCGGCGGTCGCCGGTCACGCATCGCAGACCACTGGCCAGCGAGTGCCGTATCTTTCCGCTTCGCAGCGGACGGCCGGTGATCTCGACGCTGCCGCTCTGGGCCCGGCGGCGGCCGGAGAGCAGGTCGAACAGGCGCGACTGGGCGTCGCCGGCCGGGCCCAGCACGGCCACGACCTCGCCGCGGTGCACGTCGATGTCGAAGCCCTGCAGGAACCGGCCGTCGTGGAGCCCGCGAATGCTGATCCCGACCTCCGGTGAGCGCTCGGCGCGTACCGGGCGCTGCGACACCACGTCCCGGCCGACCATGTCGCGGACCAGACCCGCCTCGTCGGTGTCCTTCGCCGGGCCCGCCCAGGTCACCTCGCCGTCGCGCAGCACGGTGATCCGGTCGGCGAGATGCAGGACCTCGGAGATGTGATGCGAGATGAAGATGATCGCGACGCCGCTGTCGCGGAGCCGGACGACCAGGTCGCGGATCTGCGCGGCGGCCTCCGGGCCGAGGCAGGCGGTCGGCTCGTCCAGGATCAGCACCCGGCCGCCGCGGCGTACCTCGCGGGCCACCTCGACCATGGTCTGCTCGGCCACGGTCAGGTCGCCGGCGATCGCGTCCGCGTCGATCGCGATGCCGAGGTCGGTCAGCGCCCGCTGCGCGGTGTCGCGTACCGACTTCCAGCGCACCACGGCGCCGCTGGTCGGCAGGTCGCCGAGCATGATGTTCTCGGCGACGGTCAGGCTCATCACCAGCTCCCGGCGCTGCGGGACGGTGGAGATGCCGACCTTGCGGGCCTGCCGCGGGGTGAGGTGGTCCTGCTTCTGGCCACCCACCTCCAGCTCACCGGTGTCCGGGGTCAGGGCGCCGGACAGGATCTGTACGAGCGTCGACTTCCCGGCGCCGTTCATGCCCATCAGCGCGTGCACCTCGCCGGGCCGGAAGTCCACCGACACGTCCTTGAGCGCCGCCGCACCGCCGAAGCTCTTGGTGACACCCTTGACCCGGACTATCGGCGCCGTCATCCGGCGGCCCGGGCGTACCCACGGATATCAGGAAAAGGCGGTTCCCGATCGGCCTGCAGGTCCACCTCGAAGGCGTTCAGGCACATCGCCAGCATGCTGAAGTTGCCGAGCGAACCCACCGCGTCGACCAGGCCCTGGGCTCCGAAGTGCTCCTTCGCCTCGGCGAACGTCTCCGCGGACACGAAATGGTCCTCCAGCAGCTCGGTGCAGAACCGGTAGAAGACCTGGTCCTCGGCGTACGCGAACGCCGGCTCGCGCTTCTCGGCGATCGCCCGCACCGCCTCGGCCGGGATGCCCTCGGCGACCGCCTTCTCCCAGTGCGCGTTCCAGGAGTACTGGGCGTCGAAGTGCCGGGCCGCGATCAGCAGCGACAGCTCACGCAGGCGCAACGGCAGGCTGGACTCGAAGCGCAGGAACGCGCCCAGCGACTCGACCCGGTCGCACAGCTCCGGACTGTTCAGCCACACCCGGAACGGTCCGCGGACCGCGCCCCGGCGACCGGCGATGCGCTCGGCCACCTCCCGCTGGCGCGGAGTCATGTCATCCGGGTTGATCACGGGAAGTCTCATCGACGACTGGCCCCTCTAGCTGGTGATGTTTCGCAGGAACGTAACAACGGGGAAATCGCCCTCACAGGTCGCCGAACGCAAGGTAAGGCTGCGCCTGACGTGCGCCCGGCAGTCCTACGCTCGGGCCATGACCGTGATCATCAAGTCGTCGCAGGTTCCCGTTCTCGACCGCGGCGGGGCCATCGTCACCACGCCGCTGATCACCACGTCCGCGGCCGGCGGCGAGAACCGGATCACCAGCGGCATCAGCGTCTACCCGGTCGGCACCGGGGCGCCCATGCACTCGCACAACTGCGACGAGCACGTGACGATCCTCGACGGCGAGGCCGAGGTGCTCGTCGAGGGGACGGTGACGCGGCTCAGCCGGTACGACACCACGTACATCCCGTCGCCGATCCCCCATCTGTTCCGCAATGTGGGTGACCAGCCGCTGCGGATCCTGTGGGTCTACACGTCGGGTCACGTGACCCGGACGTTCACCGAGACCGGCGTGACCGTGGAGCACCTGTCCCCGCAGGACCAGATGGGCCGGGACTGAGCGTCCGCGCAGTTTCGAAGCCAACATCCCGGACCTTTCCGCGCCTCGTCACGCAGCCGCCGGGGGACGAGGCATGCTTGTGTGACGGGCGTAACGGGCACGCTACGAATCGTCCCCAATGATGTCAACAAAATCACTTCTCAGGCTTCGTTCAGCTTTCCGGAAGCGACGCTAAACGCCCTGCCACCTGCGGTGACGGGGCGTTTTCGATTGTCACCAATATTGGCAGCTAAACGCGGACGTGGACCTCGCCCTCGAGCAGAAGCCGGGCCGTGCTGACAACCGCCGAACGGCTCACCGTGATCACCGCTCCGGCGACGTCAGTCTCGACCACCACGTCAGCGAATCCAGACGGATGTTCAAGCCGGAACTCCCTGCGGCCGCCCGACGCCGCCTCGCCACCCGCCGCCACGCTCGCACTCAAGCCGCCCGCCGCAGCCAGTCCGGCTCTCAAGCCGGCCGCCGCTCTCACGCCAGCCGCCGCCCTCAAGCCGGCCGCCGCCCTCAAGCCGGCCGCCGCTCTCACGCCAGCCGCCGCTCTCACGCCAGCCGCCGCCAGGCCCGCTGCCATGCCGGCCGCCGCCAGGCCCGCTCTCGAGTCGGCCGGCACCGCCAGGTCGGCCGCGATCGTGCCGGGCAGGGCAGCCGCGGCGCCGACGGTGACAGCGGCGAGCGCCTCGATTCCGGGGTGCACGCGGTGCGGGACGAACATCCGGGTGCACAGGCTGCCGCCCTCAGCGCCCGGGGCCAGCAGGCAGACCTGCGGGTCGATCGCCGCCCGAACGTCACCCAGGCCCATCCGCTCCCCGGCAGCCATCCGCAGCGCCTCGACCCGGCGGCGCAGCCGCTCGTCGTATTCCAGGCGCGTCGGTGACTCATAGCCGCTCACCCCGAGCGACGACGCGGCGGCCAGCACCAGCGGCGTCCCGTTGTCGATCAGGGTGGCCGCCACCTCACCCAGGTCATCAACCGCCCGCCCACTCGGCAACAGCACCCTCGCCTCCCGCCCAGCCGGCGGCAACGCCCCGGCCTTCCGGCCGGCCGGCAACAGCGCCCCGGCTTCCCGGAACTCGACCTCGATGCGGGCCGCCCTCCCCGGCACTCCGCTGATCGCGGTCTCCCCCGAGTACTCCGGCCGCCCGCCTTTCACCGGGACATGCACGATCACGAGCGCGCCGCCAACGGCCATCCGGACACGCACCGGAGTCGTCGCGCCGGACGCGGCCACCAGACCGCGCTCGATCGCGAATGGGCCGACCCCGGCCAGGATGTCGGCGCACAGCAGCCCGGCGCTGACCCGTGGCTCATCGACCCGCACCTGCAGCAGGAGACAGTCGACATCCACGGCCGGATCGGCTGACCGGCTCACCACGGCGACCCTGCTGGTTCGCAGATCGCCACCCCCGATGCCGTCGATCTGCCGCGGGTCCGGTGAGCCCATGATCGACAACAGGACGTCGTCCCGGTCCTGCGGGGAGGCGGGCAGGTCCGCGCTCAGGAAGTACGCGCCCTTCGAGGCGCCGCCCCGCATGATCACGACCGGAATCCGCGTCATCGCCCGCTCCTGATTGTCGACAATCATGTCTGGAAAGCCGCCGGGACGAACAATAAGCCTGTCGGAACCCAGGATCAATTGTTGACAATGTTGTGGGTGCAAGGCAGGCTTCGGGTGGGTAAGTCCGTTCTGAGCTGGGCGAACGGGCTGCCGGCGACGGGCCGGCAGCACGAGCCGGCAGCACGAGCCGGCAGCACGAGCGGCAGCACGAGCCGGCAGCCGGGCAGGGCCGGCAACAACGGGCAGGCAGAACGGGCCGGCAACAACCAGCCGGGAGTGAACGGCCGGGAGCAACGGGCCAAGAGCAACAGACCAGAAGCAACGGGCCAGGAGCCACAGGCCTGAGGAGCAACGGGTGCAGATGCCTTCTGACCGCCAGACCAAACGCCGGCCGGCGCGCGCCATCAACACCGCGGCGCAGGTCCGGAACGCGCTGCGCGACGCCATCCTCAAAGGTGTGTACCTGCCGGGCGAACGCCTGGTAGAAGCTCAACTCTGCGCCCGCCTCGAAGCCAGCCGCTTCAACGTCCGCGCCGCGCTGCAGGACCTCGCCGCCGAAGGCCTGATCGAGACCCAGCGCAACCGCGGCGCCCAGGTTCGCAAGGTGTCGATGGCCGAAGCCGTCGAGATCACCGAGGTGCGGATGGTCGTCGAGGGTCTGATCGCCGCCCGCGCCGCCGAACGCGTCACCGACGACCAGGCCACCGAACTCGACGAGATCGGCATACTGATGCGCCGCGCGGTCGAAGCCGGCGAGCACCGCCGCTACAGCGACCTCAACCAGCGGCTGCACGCCCTGGTCCGGCGGATCGCCGAACACCGCACCGCCGACCGCATCGTGGAGACCCTGCGCGGCCAGCTGGTCCGCCACCAGTACATGCTCTCGCTGGTCCCCGGCCGCCCCCAGAAGTCACTGCCCCAGCACGAACGCATCATCGCCGCGATCCGGGACCGCGACCCGAAGGCCGCGGAGACCGCGATGCGCGACCACATCGCCAGCGTCATAGAGACCTTGCGCGGCCTGGACTACCTGGCCACCTGAAAACCCATTCCTTGTACGCACGACACCGGTCCCCGCTCACCCGGGGCGACCTTCGCACGCCACCGGGCCCCAGCGCCGCCGCCGGGCTCACCCAGTGGTCCGGCCGGCTGGGTGACAGCTGGGCCACCGCATCAGCCCGGCGGCGGCGCATCGGCCTGGGGACGCGCTGAGGTCGCCCCGGGTGAGCGGGGACGGGGTGGGTGGGGTCGGGGGCGGCGTCACGCGTACCGGAAAGGTAGTCGCACTGTGATCAGCGTGCCGTGTGGCTGGTGGGGGCCGACGCTGACCGTGCCCCCGTGCTGGGCCGCGGTCTGCGCGACGATGGCGAGGCCGAGGCCGGAGCCGGGCATGGAACGTGCGGCCGGGGCGCGGTAGAAGCGGTCGAAGATGTACGGCAGGTCCTCCCCGGCGATGCCGGGGCCGGTGTCGGCGACGGTGAGCGCGCCCGCGGTCAGCCGGGTCGTGACGGTGCCGCCGGGTGGGCTCCACTTGGCCGCGTTGTCGAGGACGTTGACGACCATGCGTTCGAGTTCGCCGGGCCGGCCCATGACCGTGACCGGCGTGAGCAGCGTGTCGAACTGCAGGCCGGGCGCCCGGATCCGGACCCGGTTGATCGCGGCTGTCACCACGTCGGCGAAGTCGACCTGTTCGATCGTCTCGCGGCTGCCCTCCTCGCGGGACAGTTCGACCAGTTCGGTGGTCAGGGTGGCCAGCTCGCGCACCTGGGCGTCGAGGTCGTCGAGGAGTTTGAGGCGTTCCGAGGGTGGCAGGCGGTGGGCGAGTTCGGGCCGCTGTTCCACCGCGAGCAGCAACTCGACGTTGGTGCGGATGCTGGTCAGCGGCGTACGCAACTCGTGCCCCGCGTCCTCGACCAGGGCCCGCTGCGCCCGCCGGGAGGCGTCGATGGCGGCGAGCATGGCGTTCACCGAGCGGCCCAGCCGGGCGATCTCGTCGTCGCCGGACACCTCGATCGGCCGGGTCAGGTCCATGGTCACCGCCACGTCCTCGACCGCGCCGGTCAGCCGGTCGACGGGGGCCAGGCCGGCGCGCGAGACGGTACGCCCGAGCAGCGCAGCCCCGCCGATCCCGGCCGCGCAGCCGACAGCCAGCAGGATCGCGAACAGGGCGAGCACGCGCCGGTCGGGGTCCCGGTCGACGGCGACCTGTACGGCTCCCCCGCCCTCGATCGGCACGGTGAGCATCAGGTAGTCGCCAGGCCCGATAGTGACCTGTTCCTGCAGCTCCCGGTGCCCGCCCGCGGCGATTTTCCGGGCCACGTCGGTGACCGGCAGCGGGGTGGCCGTCCCGCCGACCACCGACCCGGCGGCGTCCAGAAGTTGCCAGCACGGTCCGAGTTCCCGCCCGGCGCCGGCCGGCCGGTACTCGTAGCGGGCGCCCTCGGCGGCCAGCCACTGCTGCGGGTCGGCGGCGATGGTCCGGGCGTCGGCCATCAGCTCGGCCGACACCTTGCTCTTCTGGATCTCGCGCACGCTGAGGAACGCGCCCACCGAGACCACCAGCACGGCCGCCGCGACCGCCCCGGTGACCAGCAACGACAGCCGGGCGTGCAGGGTGCGGGACCGCCACCAGGCGGCCGGGCTCACAGCGGCTCCTCGCGCAGCACGAAACCGACCCCGCGGACGGTGTGCAGCAGCCGCGTCTCACCCTCGGCCTCCAGCTTGCGCCGCAGGTAGCCAAGGTAGACGTGCAGGCTGTTCGACTGCTCGCCGAAGTCGTAGCCCCAGACCTGCTCGAACAGCAGCGCCCGGGAGAGCACCTGCCGCGGGTGGCGCAGGAACGCCTCGAGAATGGCGAATTCGGTACGGGTCAGCCGCAGCGACCGCTCGCCCCGCCACACCTCGCGGGTGTCCGGGTCGAGGCGTACGTCGGCGAAGGTGAGCAGGTCAGCGGCCGGCGCGGCCAGTGCCGCCCGCCGCAGCAGCGCCCGGACCCGGGCCAGCAGCTCCTGCAGGGCGAACGGTTTGACCAGGTAGTCGTCGGCGCCGGCGTCCAGGCCGGCGACCCGGTCGCCGACGCTGTCGCGGGCGGTCAGCATCAGCACCGGCAGCACCACCCCGTCGGCGCGCAACTGCCGGCAGGCGGTCAGGCCGTCCATCCGCGGCATGCTGACGTCCAGGATCAGCGCGTCCGGTTCGCCGGTGCGCACCGCGTCCAGGGCCTGCTGCCCGTCACCGGCGGTGTGCACCTGATATCCCTCGAACCGCAGGGTACGGGCGAGCGAGTCGCGTACCGCCGCGTCGTCCTCCACCACCAGGATCCGCATGTGATCTAGCCTGCCAGGCCCGCCTGGTCGAGCGCGGACTGCAGTGACTCCTGGTAGCCACCGCTGGTGTAGGTCGCGCCGGAGACGGAGTCGATGTCGGCGCTCTGCGCGGCCAGGGTGGCCTCGACCAGCGCCGGCAGCGTCCGTGCGCTGATCTCGTCGTGCCGGGCGCTGCCGGACGGGTGCACCGGCACGCTGACCGCGGTGATCTTCCCGTCGGCGACCGTGATGACGACCTGGACGTCGCCCTCCTGGGTCTGCACGGTGTCGCCGGTGTAGGTGGCGCCGGATCCGGCGTCCACCGGCGCGCTCGCTACGACTTCAGAGGTGAGCGAGGCGCCGGTGCTGGTGCGGTAGCTGAACAGCAGCACCAGCGCGGCGACGGTGGAGAGCAGCCAAAGAACGATTCGTCGCATTTTTCCGAGACTCCCGATCACCAGGCGAACAGTTCGGTGTGGATCCGGTCCGGGCGCGCGCCCGCCTCGATGGCCGCGGCACGGGCGGCGACAGCCCACTCCTCCGGGCCGCAGATGTAGACGTGCGCCCCCGCGACCACCGGCAGGTCGGTCACCGGATGCTCACGCCGGCTGCCCACCAGCGGCACCACCCGCACGCCGCGCCGGGTGGCGAACCACTCCAGCTCGTCGCGGAACGCCAGGTCGGCCTCGGTCCGCACCCGATGGACCAGGGTCGCCTCGCCGTCGCGGTACGGCAGCTCGCCCAGCAGCGACAGCAGCGGGGTGATCCCGATGCCGCAGGCCAGCATCACGACCGGGCCGCCGTCGTAGTGTTCGCCGGTCAGCTTCCCGTACGGGCCCTCGACCAGAACCCGGGTGCCGGGCTTCAGGGCGGCGACCCGGGCGCTGCCGTCGCCCTGGTTCTTCACGGTGATCCGCAGCATGTCCGCACCCGGGGTGGCCGACAGCGAGAACGGGTGCGACCGGGTCCAGCCCGGCCCGTCGAGGAAGCGCCAGTGGAAGAACTGCCCGGCCCGCGCCGGCAGATCGCCGAGCCGCTGCCCGGTCAGGTACACCGAGGTCAGGCCCGGGCCTTCCGGC